>NZ_QLZD01000031.1 GCF_008636115.1 Candidatus Tokpelaia sp.
GGCGTATCAATCGCCGCTATAGCCAAAATCTTGGGGGTGGCAGCAAACTCGGCCAAAATTTGCCGTTGCCGCAGCGCTTTCGCGCCGCTCACGCGCGGGGCAATTTTCTGCAGGAATTCGGTATTTACTTTTTCGGCTGGCTGGGTAATCATAGAGCACAATCCTTCTGTGCCTCTATTTTGCCCTCACACACCGTTTTTAATCAGCCTGACACTGTCAACCAAAAACAAATAACCCCGCCGGAGCGGGGCTATTTTGCAACGAGAAAATCCTCCACATCCAATTGCCTGTCGTCTTTTATATTTTTGCGCGCCCGATAGGCAGTGCGCATATGGACACCGGCGCGCTTTGCCGCGGCCGGCGGGGACAGGCCCTGTTTTAGATATTCTGCCAGTTTCTTTTGCTTAGTGGCGCGTTCACCCATCGGAATAAGGTAAGTCGCACCGCGCCCGTCAAAAGTAAAATGGTCAATGAGCTTGCGCGCCGCCGCTTCGCCGCATAATTCCACCATCCATTGTGCACGGGCAATGTGGCCGGGTATATAAATATTGCGCCCACCGAAAGAGCGCATAATCGCCTCTGTCGCTTCTATCCCGGCAATATTGGCTATTTCTTGTAATATTTCCGGCATATGCGCATATTTATGTTGTGCCATTTTTAACCCCCCGAACAGCTTGGCCGAGGTTGTTCATGAGCCGATGCCATTGCTCACGCATGGGCGCGCGGCCGGCAAAGCGGATTTGGTCGGCAAAATTGTCGCTGATAAGCAATATAAGATTGCCGGTTTTTACGCTTTTTACCCCCGCCGCCCGCAATATATTCCATTGCCGGAAGAGGATACGCAAGGCGAAATCCTCGGCCGTTTTGGCACCATCACCCCAGCTAATGCCGGCTTCGCGGGCTATCCAGCCCTTGAGTGCCTCAATGGCGCGGCGGGCATCATCGGCATAACGCAAGAAACGGGTATGTGAGAGGCCTGTCTGTCGTGAGACAAACGCAATTAGCGCCTTGTCATCTTTGTTTTTTATAACGCCAAGGTTCCAACCGGCTATCCAAAGTGCTTGCAGCTTCTTTGCATATTGCCCTTCAAGCGGCCTTCTCGTGCCCTTCAAAGGCTTCGCAAAAGCGCCGTTGCGCTTCATTTCTTCCAGCACCCGCACCATTTGTGCGGCGGTTAATGCCTTTGCACTCTCATGCCCAGTCAGCCGGTGCAGCATGGCTCGGTAGGTGTCATCATCAAGACCGAGTGCTTTTTTGCCAATATGGATCTTTGCAAGAGCTTGCATCGTCTTATTCCTCTTTTGCGTAATAGATGAGCCACACACCAATCAACGCTATGATCGAGTAAAAAAGGCTTGCCCCAAAACCGCTGGTAAGAGGCGTGTTGCCGTAATCTATGACGGCATAAAAAATCAAAAATCCGCCGAAAAAGGCCATTATCTGTCTCCCCAGCCACAGAAAATATTGCAAATCTGGACAAAGCTGCCCAAAAGAAAAAACAGCGATAGAAAGCCGAAAAATGAGCGCAAGCCATCTGATCCGGTGCCGGCGACAAAAAAGGCAGAGAGCCAGAATGAAGCGAACGCTACCGCTGCTATCACGATTTTAAAAACTGTTTTTTGCGTCATTTTATTTCTCCCTTATCAGCCTCTTTTTTCTACATGCCTGAACAAGCGGCGCATGGCGCGTTGCAATTCCTCATCGTCTATGCCATCGAGCAAAACCTCCAACTTTTCTTTCGTCAGTGGTGGTGATGGCGGTTTTGCCGGCTTTAGCTCAATCCGCCGAGCGGGCGGCATAGCTGCCCTTGATAATTCCCATGCGCAACGCTCTGCTTCTTTTGTAAATTCTGGGCAGGTTGGCAAATAACGCAGACTTTGCCCCTTTACTTTGCCGCTTTTAAAATTGCCGCACGCCAAAAGAACTGCTTCCACTGGCAATTTCCCGACTGCTTCTGTGTATGAAGCGATGCGATCTTCCAAGTCACCGCTCACTGCCCCGAATGCGTTCATGAGCGAGCTGATCATCTGGATAATCGTCTCTATCTTGTTGTCCATTTTGCCGGATTCTCTCTATCAATCTTGCACCGGCAGCGTTCGGCGTTTGCCGTTGCGGCAAAGCGGCGCGGCTATTGCCGACATGCCGGTTTTGCAGCCACTGTGCCTCAATGCCTTGCCAACCATTAACAATCATCTGATCAGCGACATCATCGGCCGTCATGCCGCAAACAGCAGCGGCCTCGGCAATTTTGCCGGCCAGCAGCTCGGCCGCACGTAATGTTAACGGCTTGCGCAAGCGCTGCCGGTGCTCGATTAAATCAGCGGCTTTTTGCGGCGACAGCACTTGCTCCAGTGCCGCCCGCGGCGTCTTTTTAGGCACTGCAACCATATTGCCGGTGGCGGGCAAATGGTCTGGAATAAAATCAAAACGGCCGTCTAAAAATTCTGCGAGTGGACGCACCCAAACGCGCTTTTCGGCATCTACATAAACGACTACCTCTGCCTCATCGAGGGCATTATCCGCTGTCTGCATAGTGGCCAGGCAGACTATCCGATACTCACTATCCCGTTTTTTATGCCGCCACCGGCCGGCGGCTGTCAAATTTTCGCGCATTTCTTCACCTCAAATCTCTGGAAACCCGGGCTAAAACCGGCAACGGGCGGCTTCCACCCCTTCACCGGTTTGCCGTTCCGATATTTGCCGGTTATGATTTTTTCTCCCGCCCGTTTAATGCGTTCGACAGCAATATCGGCAACAGTTTCATATCCGGCTTTCCGCCCCTCGCTGTTTTCCGGCAGAGGATCGGGCGATTGGCATAAAATCCACGCCCGATCTCCTCCGTCTTCGGCATTAAGCTCCATGACAGCCTGCGCAGTTGTGCCACTACCAGCAAAAAAGTCCAAAATAATAGGCTTGCCAGACAAGAGAGGTGCCAAAAGGGGATCGTCAGCCAAGACAGCATTGCGCAAACGGCGAAACATGCGCGGCCCGCTTGTGGCGGCTATCAAGCGGTGTAGCAGGAGTTTGCGCTTAATCCGCCGCTCCTGTTTTTGCTCTTTGGTGAGATCAAAAAACGGCATGTCGAACTTTTTGAACAAATCGCTAAGATCGGTTTCAAATTGCCGCAAAAGCTCCGGCGATTGCCAGATCATTTCGCAAGAGGTGAATAACTCTTGTTCATTGATAATACGCGCCTTTTGCGCGCATCTTTCGGCCTCGGCCATATCGCCAGTGTCCAAAGCAGCCAGAGCTTTATGTTGCCAGCCCTTTTTGCTGTTCGCGCAAATACGCAATTCATTGACCACCGCCCAGACAGAGCAGCCGGCTTCGCACAAAGGTGTTATCCATTCCGGCTTTCGGCCGCGCGGCGGGATAATGCCGGCGCAAAATATGCCTTTTTCAAAAAGCGCAACCGCTTTAGCCTGTGTGGGTGCTTTTTTCCGGCCCATATCAGCCCTCATCTCCACCCAAGAAGGCTTTGCGATGTTTTTTTACGAAATCCGGTACTGATGAACAAAACACCTTTTTTCCATCGTGATAAACGATTACCTGACCGCCACTTTCAATGGCTTCGCCTTCCATTTCCGCTATGTGCAACACGCCGCGCATGTCGTCATTTTCATTTACCCAATAACTGCTTTCTTTAACTTCTGACATCGCCGTGCCCCTTTACAAATAAACACCAATGAAACGGATACTTAATCTTGCCGCGGTGGCCGATAACCGGTCTTTCCGGCGTTAGCGCCAGCACTTCGGCCAGCTTTATGTCTTTTTCCGACCATTTGAATACCAGGCAGCCGCTGGGCCGCAAAACACGGAAGCATTCGGAAAATCCAGCGCGCAAATCCTCTTGCCAACTGTCTTTCTCCAGCCGCCCATATTTTTTTGCCAGCCAGCTATTGGCACCGGCCCGCAGCAAATGCGGCGGATCAAAAACAATCGCCGAAAAGCTGTTATCGGCAAAAGGCAACCGGCGGAAATCTATTTGCAGATCTGGCTCAATGCGCAGCTCACGGCCGTCACACAGCGTTTGTTTTTCCCGTCTAATATCGCCAAACAGGACGCGCGGATCGCTTTTGTTGAAGTAAAAGCCACGAAAGCCGCATGCCGGATCAAGAACCTGCTTTTCCATCATCAACCTTCCATCACCAGTTTTGCCAGCTCGGTTAAATTCACCCGAACACTCTGTAAGACCGCATTTCCGTTCTCCTTTTGCTATAGCTTTCTTAAACTAAACGGCGGCTGTTTCTAACTCTGTCGGCTCAATGACAAAATCCTCACCAGCGCTTTTGATGGTTACGCCGGCAATCTGGGCGGCTTTTTCCTGCTCTGCCAGCATGGCGTCTTTGTTGATTTCCTCTTTCACCCGGATAAATTGCGACAGACCAAGCGCCTTACATGAGGCAAGCACGGCCTCAACCTTGCGCAGTGACACGCCGGGCGGGCGCTGCCGCCAGTTGACTTTTCCTGTCGTGAAATTGTGATATTTGACCTTGCCATTATTGGTCAGCTCGGCGCGATGTGCTTCACACCAGGCCTGCACGCCGGCTTCCAATGCGTTAAGTTCTGTCAAAACAGGGGTGATATTTTCTTCCAACCCTTTACCGATTTCGCGGATTGCCTCATTGGCGCGGCCTTTATGCCCCTCAATCAAGAGCTGGAGTGATCCGATTTTGGCAATGGTTTCTACTACTTCATCACGAGATTGCGGCACATTTACCATTGCCATTGCTTTGCTTTTTTTAGCCATTTCATTACGCTTTCCTTGCTGTCCAACCAGATTTTGTGCTGGCCGGGCTATTATAAACAGTTGCCGTCTCGGCATCGTCATCGCAGATAATGCAGGCTTTTTCTCCAAACCTTCCCAGAAATGACATCATCGCCTCTTTGGCATTAGCGGCCTCTCTGCTCGTGCAGGTTCGGCTTGTTTTGCGGCCAAGGTGATTTATCTGCCAGTCGACAATATTATACAGAGGCATTTTGCACCTCTTGCGGTTGCGCGCGGCCAGACTTCGGCAGGCGGCGATCAAAACAATAATTGGCGGGCAGATACACGTTGATGCGCGGGATCGGGCTAGTGGTCAGCACATTCTGATTGGAAGGCAGGCCGCGGGCTTTCATGGCGGCGAAAAAGGCCTCGGAACAATCACGGCCGGCAATAGTGCCTGCCCATTCCTGACCTGTAAGACAGTTAAAAAACCGCCACTCCAGCCTGTCCCCAGCTATTCCTTCAACCAAAACATATTCATCGACACTCGATACTATTTTCATTTGCTATCACCCTTATTCTGCCAAGCATGAGGCGGGAATGGACGGGGCACAATCGGCAACTGCACCACATTATCTGCTTTGCTTACCTGATCGGCCGTATGCAGCAGATCACGGGTAAAAGCGGTATTGGCAGCGGCGGATATTTCACTTTTCAGCTCCATAAGCCCTTGCTGTAGCTGCAGAAGATCCTTGTCCATGACGCGCGCCCTTTTGGACATTGCGTCTAACACTCCGGCGAGATACAGCATTTCGCTATCTGACATTAGGCCATTATTTTTGCTTTGATAGAAAAGGGCGTTTGAGACCCAGACAAGCACTTGCCAAAGCGGTATTTCGTCTTGCAATTTCATCGTTTTTTCCATTTTCAAACACCTTTAAAAAGCCAGCCCGTCAATATCGCGATTGTCCCATGCCGCTTTAATGTGGGCTAAATCCAAAACCGCCCCGGCACCGGCCGCAGCCATTCCGGCAAGCATCAATGTTTTATCAATTTGTCGGATTGCCCCTGCTTTCAGCCCCACGCCTTCCAAAAATTTGATAGCTGGGGCATCATGCACGCCCCAAGCCGCAATGCGGGCGCGCAAATCAGCCAAATGCGGCTGTTTTCGGTTAAGCCGCTTTGCCACCCGGCTTTTTATCTGGGCGCCACTTTTGCCAACGCCGCGCTTAAAGCGGTAATAGACTTCTTCGTTCCCCAGCAGAGCGAGGCCGCAATTATAATTATCGCAGAAATGGCGCAGTTGATTGACTGCTTCATCGATCAGGTTTTGCGCCTCATCGACAACAATCAGGCCATTGCCTATCCGCTCCAGTAAGGCACCGACTGCACGCGGCAGCCGGGCGGGGTTGCTTTCTTGCAGCCCTAATTCCTGGGCCAGATCAAGCAGAGTGCCATAAACGCCCCGAGTTTGAGGGCTGGCAGTAATCAAGTAAACATTGCCGCGCGTTGCCCGGTAATGACGGGCAGCCTCTGTCTTGCCGTTTCCGGCAGCGATGGTGACGATCACCATATCGCCCATTGCTTGGGCCAGAGTGAGCGTGCCGATAATCTCTTCCGTCATTTTCAGCCGCTGGAATGGCGGTTTTTGCGGGATTGTAGTAGCCAGTTCGGCCATTTCCTCTACACCGGCCAGCCAGTTACTGACTTTGGCATTCATGGCATCAAGGCGACCACTGTAATTGCCATTATACCACTGACTAAATGTGCTCCCCGGCATGTCCAACCGGCGCGCTGTTTCGGCCCGCGACCAGCCTTTTGCCTGTGCCACTTCTGCCACTTTGTCTGTTAAATGCCCCCACTCAACCACATCGGCAGTTGTGCGGCCGTCCACTTCCATTGCCGGGCGCGTATTCGGCCTTGGCCATGTATCGGGGCTTGTGTTTTTGTCCGTTTTCATGTTAATATCCTCTCTTCTCGTGGTGCCCTGCCGGTATTTTCTTCTCCCGGCGGGGCATTTTCTTTGCCCCCATTATCAAGCAGCAGACGCTTTACCTTTTCTGCCGCCGGATAATGGGGCGGCTAACCGACTTTCAAAGCTTGCGTTGCCCGGATAAAGGCGTCTTCAAAGTCTGCATTGCTCATTTCCGCGCTGCCGGCAGGTGCCGCCGGCGCTGGTGCAGGCTTTGCCGCGGCCTGCCTTGCCGGTGTGGCAAGGCGGGTGATTTTGCCGCGCACCGGCCTTTTTTCCTCTTTCGCTTGTGCCTGTTCAGCCCGGGCATAAATTTCAGCCAGCTTATCAGGTGCAAGCGTGGCAACAGCCTGCTTTTGCGCGGTCTGCGCCTTGAGATATGCCTTTCTTGCACTGTTATGACGGCGGGCGGCGTCCATATCGTAAAAACCCGCATCTTCTATGCAATCAGCCACG
Organism: Candidatus Tokpelaia sp.; assembly: GCF_008636115.1. Classification (GTDB taxonomy): domain Bacteria; phylum Pseudomonadota; class Alphaproteobacteria; order Rhizobiales; family Rhizobiaceae; genus QLZD01. The sequence continues at coordinate 7,137 of NZ_QLZD01000031.1, forward strand.
CATATCAGGCGGTTTTCAAGATCATACACGCGCACCGGAGAGTGCAAGGTATCTGGATCAAAGCGCAACGTTACCTTCTGCCCTGCATACTGATTCAGTGCCGCTGCCCAATAGCGATTGCCGTTAAAATGGATTTCGCCACTGCCCTTGCGCGCCCGCACATTCTCGGCCGCAAGCAGCCATAATGCCCGTTGCGACTCTGTCGCATGGCGGATAATTGTGTTGTCAGCGGCCAGACTGGCTTCAAAGGTTTGGTCAAATGACCGGCCGGCACAATTCGCGGCTTTGCGCCCCTCTTGCGCATTGCAAGCGGCTATTTGTGCATCTACATGGGCGGCTAATTCGACCATTGGAATAGCCCGAGTGCCGTAATCTTCTGGCTTTGCATTTGGGTTCGCCCCCGTATACGCACCGGCACAAAGCGGGTGTTTGCTTATTGCCTCGGCCAAATCTCGCCAAGTGCGTTCGATTGGTTTGCTCTGTCCAGAGTAAGGCGTTGTCCACTGTGTCTGTATGCCAAAAGTGGTGAGTAAGCCTTGCGGCTCTTCTTCTTTAATTTTGAACCGGAACCGGCTTTTTGCCCCGCCGCTTATCCATTTGCTGGCAAATGCCCGGCCATTATCCAGCGTAATGCGTTCCGGAATGCCATAGTGCTCAATCATATCCCCAATAACCAGCCGCACTGTCTCCCATGTTTCCGCCTCGGCGAGGCGCCATGAAAGGATTTTGCCGCTGAAAAGGTCTTGTGTAGCAATCAGAAACAGCCGCACCGGTTCCTCTTTCCACGGCACTTTCACAAACACATCGAGCTTATGGCCGTCCATGTTGACCGCTTCCATTGCATGAAGTGCGCTTCTATCGCGCCGCTGTGGCGGATAAAGCGTTTTGGCCATGTCCCGACCTGCTCTAGCTAAAGTCAGAACTGACTTGCCGACCTCATTATCCATACGCCGGCGCAATGACCGCTCCGATGGCAACTCACCCCAGCCATGCTCTTTTGCTGCAGCTTTTACCCGCCGATAGCAGGCGCTGAAAGCCGGCTTTGAGGGCCGTAAATAATCAGACATTAACGCTTCCCATGCCGGTGCTGGGCAGGCAGCCGCAGCGGCATTATCATCGTCCGCATTGCTGCTATAATTGGCCGCCAATGCCGGCAACCAATCCGGCCGTTCATAGCCTTGCACCAGACCGCGCCAGTTGTAGATACTGGAAAGGCTGCACCCTGATTGTTCCGCTGCATGACGCATTGCTTCACCTACAATTACCCCACCCGCTTGTAGTGTTTCTGCCAAGAGCAGCGCTTTCAAACGCGCTTCACAGGCCTTTTGCTGCTTCTCTGAAAGCCCTTCAAACCGCTGCCAAAGTGCCTTTGTGTTCACCTTCGCCGGGTTTTCTGCCTCTCGGCCAGCATTTACCCCAGCCGCCTCTTTAATGGTCATCGCCCGCAATTGTGCTTGCGCCTGTGCCGGCAGAAGGCTGATGTGATATTCCCAAACCGGCTTAGTCGCACCCTTTACCAAACGAGCCTTATTGTCCTGTCTCTGCCAATTTTCGCGCATCGCCAGACGGTGCAAAGACTGTCTTTGCACTGGCAGGCCTTTAAGCCCAAATTCCGCGAGTTTTGGCAAAGAAAACCAATCCATCGTCACACAGCCATTTTTTGCTTTTCATTAACCATCGCGGCATTGTTTTTTTCTTGGTCGAAGTTTTTTGTTGCCAAAAAACGCCTATAGGCATTAGATACTTGCCGAGGTTTCTTGTGATAACGGTCGGGCCATAATTCCAGCGCGGTTTTGCCTATAAATGCAGCAATTGCTGCCTCGGCGCGCTTGTTATGCTTATTTTTGACTTGTGAAACGGTAGATGCCGTGACACCTAAGTCTTTAGCTATTTCAATGATTGTGCCACCACGGCGATTGATTTCTGCCTTAATTGCCGGCCAGTCCATATCACCCTCAACAAGCGGAAGGGAACTTCCGCTTTTTATTTGCGTTAATAGGTAAATTTTGTAAGCAATTAAATTGGCTTACAAACATAAATATAACCAAAATTCCTACAATGTAAATAGGAATTTTAGTTTTTATGGAAAATTATGGCGAGAGCGGAAAAAAAGCCAGAAACAGAACTGGCAGAACGACTGCGATCAGTTAGGCGTCACTACGGAGACCCCAAAAGGGAGTATTTTGCCAAAAAGATTGGTATATCTGCCAATTCGTTAGCTGCATATGAACGCGGAGAAAATGAGCCTGCGGCCTCAACGCTTAGCGCGTATATTGAGCTATGCGGTATTAATCCTTCATGGCTTCTCACGGGCAATGGCTCTATGTTTCAAGAAAAAAAGCCCGATCTTGATTTAGAGAGGCTTGCTAAGGTTTTGGAATTAATAGAGAATGAGTTAGATGCCGCAGGAAAATATCTTATTCCAAAGGATAAGGCAGAGCTTATAAAGCGTATTTATGACTCACATCATAGAGATGAGGATAAAGAGAAAATTATCCATCTCATTCATGCAGCATGAGAAATATAAGCCGATTCTATATTATTCTTAATGCCTCCACAGAGGAGGCATAAAAATGAATGGGAAAGATAAAGAGCAGGTGGCAGCTTTTATAGCGGGCAAAGGAAGGATAAAATCGGAAAATAAAGGAAGTGGTATTCATGCCAATCGAATTGACAGTATTTATCAGATAAACATTCCGCATGGCTGCAAAGCGGTTTACATATATCCGCAAAACGGCAGCGGTTCCGCGATCAAACTCAAAACAAATGACAATTAAGACCGCACCCGCCTTTAAAATTGCTAAGATTTTAAAGGCGGGATAGGTGACAATCTTTTTTTATAAAAATCTGGAAAATATCATTTAAAAAACAGATACATAGGCAAAAAATAGAGATTGTCGCCATTGGTGACAATCTCTACTTGCTTTTTGCGTTAGTATTTGGTGCCAAGGCAGCTTTTAGCTTTTCAAACAGAAAGTCGTTTCAAAGGCGGATTTCTGGGCTTTTAAAGCCTTTTCAAAAGCGGTGAGGGTGATTCCAAAGCCTTTTTGAAGGTTCACGCAGCATACGGCCGATTTTCACCAAATTACCCTCATCTAGCAAAATCGCGTGTCAAAATCTGCTCGCCACCCTTCATCAATTTCCCTATTGACAACCCCCTTCAATCCCCCAATATTACTGGCATATCCCACTTAAAACCACCTAATCACACCTAATCCCACTATTTCCAATACCTTGTGTCAAATAACATTTATAACAAAAAATATCTGCAAAATTCGCAAGTTAGGCTATCAAAATTGCGTTTATCGCCATAGATTTCAGCTTCCCGGCCAGATACATTGCCACTAGCAAGAGGAATAGGAACATGTCTCATAGAATCTCCTATTCCTGTGCTTTAGGGGGGTGGCTCTTATCTCTCCTTAACTGAGAGGCAACTCTTTTAATTCAGGTAAGGAGAGTAAAAATGGATAATCCGCCTGATATTATTATATTTACGGATATAGAGCTGAAAAACCAGGCCGCGCCGGCGCGGTTTTTTTGCGACAGCGGCAGAGATAAGCTTTTCCTTCTGCATCAGAGACAACCTCTTTATCCCTCATATTGAAGCAATCCGCTATGCCGACAGGCAGGGTAAAACCGTTATCCTGCCGAGCAATAAGCCTTGCGCCGGAAACGCTTTGCGTTTCCAGTTTCTGGCGGGAGAGCTGGAGCGCCGCCACAGCTTTATGGCGGCGGCCCTGGCTGCGGCGCAGGTGCAGGCCGCCCACCGCCGCGCCCGCTTTGCCGCTATTTCAGGTGAAGCCTGCTCTTATCCCGGCGCGTCTGCCGGCTTACGCCTGCCGCTATAGCCCCCTTTACCCCGCGCTGCCGCAGCAAAGCGGCAGCTCCAGTGCCCGCAGCGCCGCTAATCGACACGGCTGGCCTTGGAGCAGCAAAATGCCGCCATAAACGCCGCGCTATAGCCGTAGTCGCGGCTTCGGCCTTTTCCCGCCGCCCGCTCCTTTCTCTGTAGCCCTGCTGCCGGGGCGGCCGTGCCACTGGGCCGCCGCGTCCCTGCGCCGGCAGAGATAAAACGGTTGAGCTGCCCTGTTTTTTTATTTTCATGGTTTGACTCTGTCTTTAAACATGATATTAAAACTCATATTTGTTTTCTCTCGATGTTACCGAGGTGTGTCAATGCTGTTAAAATATTCTGCTTATGCTATTGCCCTTGGCGCGGCCGCCTTTGCCGGCAGCCGCAGTTTTGCCGCCGAAATGCCGGTGGGCAAGCCGCAATATTGCGGCGGCATGGAAATTGCCGCTGTTTATCTGCAGCCGATTGAAATGGATCCGGCCGGCATGATGCGCCCGGTAAAAGATTCGGATATTCATCTGGAAGCCGATATTCACGCGACAGAAGATAATAAAAACGGTTTTCAGGAAGGCTCATGGCTGCCTTATTTGCAGGTTCATTATGAGCTGAGCAAAGCCGGCAGCGCTGATAAAATTGAGGGTATGTTTCACCCAATGGTTGCTAATGACGGCCCGCATTATGGCGAAAATATCAAAATGGCCGGCGCCGGCAAATATCATTTGAAATATACTGTTTCACCGCCGGCAGTAGAATCCATGTTTGGCCGCCATATTGATAAAGAAACCGGCGTTGCCCCATGGTTTAAGCAATGCGTGGCGGAATATGATTTTGTCTATGCCGGCACCGGCAAAAAAGGCGGTTATTGATAAAAGCCGGGCGGCACCCGGCCTGTGGATAGCGGCGTAATATTTTGAAGAGGCATGGCCATGCGCATTGGCACAATTTTCCCCGGCAGTGGTCGTTTTTGCCTCGCTTTTGTGCTGCTTTTATTATACGGCGGTCACGCTTTGGCCGCCTTGCCGGTTTACACTATTACAATTACAGACGGTGTTTACAGCCCTGCCAGTATTAAAGTGCCGCCCGGGCAGCGCTTTAAAATTATTATTAAAAATACCGGCAAAGGCCCGGCGGAATTTGAGAATCTGGCGCTGCGGGTAGAAAAAGTGCTGGCGCCGGAGGTAGAATCTTTTGTGGTTATCCACCCGCTAAAACCAGGAAATTATCACTTTATTGATGAATTTCACCTGGATATGTCTGGCTTTGCTATTGTGGTAACCGAGCCGAAAAACTGAGGTAGAGCAAATGCAAGCAACCCTTTCAACCCTGTTTATTGTCTGGCGTGAAAGCATTGAAGCCCTGCTGGTTATCGGCATTCTTTATGCCTGGCTCAAGCAACACAGGCTGCACAGGCAGATTCACCGTTTATGGCTTGGCTCGGCGCTCGGCCTGGCTCTGGCCGGCGGGCTGGCGCTTGTCTTCTTTTTCGCCGGGCATTGGTTTTCCGGCCCCGGAGGTGAGTGGTTTTTTGCCGGCATGATGCTATTGGCTGCTGTGCTGATTATGCAAATGATTGTCTGGATACATGGTCACGGCCGCTCGCTGAAAAGCAATCTGGAACAGGAAGCGGCGCTGACAGTTGCACGCTCCGGCGGGCTGGGGCTAATGCTGGTTGCCATGATAGCCGTGGCGCGGGAGGGCTCTGAGACGGTTATTTTCCTTGCCGGGGTCGGCTCGCAATATCAGGGCACTTCCCTAAGTCTGTTTATCGCCGGCGGGATTGCCGGTTTTATTCTCGCTCTGCTCTCTTTCTTTATTCTCAACGGGCTGGCCAATGCCGTATCGTGGAAATGGTATTTCCGCTTGAGTGAAATTGTGCTGCTGCTGATTGGCGGCGCCATGATGGTCAGCGCTTGTGACAAAATTGCCGATCAGCTTGCGGCTTTTGATCTGCCGGCCTGGCTTTTTGCCTTTATGGGCGACCCGTTATGGAGCACTCAAGGCCTGTTGCCTGACAGCGCCCAGTTTACCTCTATGCTGGCTTCGCTCACCGGCTATCGCGCCCAGCCTTCGCTGATGGAAGTGCTGGCCCTTATTATCTACTGGGCTGCGGCTTTAGGCTTAAGCCGGCGCGCCGGCAAAAATGCCAGACTGCAACAGGCTCTTATGCGCCAGAGCGATAGCGAGGCAAAGCCCGGCCCGGTTGAGGCGCAAGCGCGCCTGTAATCAAAGCAGCCGGGCGGCGGGTGCTTATTGCCGCCATCGGCGCCGGATTTTCAGGGAATAATAGGAGTAACTGCGTAAAGAGAGCAACCGCATCAGCGGGGCGGCAATGCCCTGCACAACAGGCCGGGGTAAGCTATGTCTTCTTTTTTTGCCGCTTCTGCTTATAAAGCTAAAAACAGGCTGCGCCGGTTTGGCCTGGCCATGCAACAGCATCGCAGCCTGATTCAGGCTTTGCAATGGGGCACGGTCGCAGTTTATTTTACCCTGCTGATTATCCCCGCCTGCCTGGATTTGCCGCCGCAAGGGGCAACTATTCTACATAATATGGTGATGTTTGCCCAATTTGTCTTTTGGGGCATATGGTGGCCTTTTGTTATTTTATCCATGCTGGCAGTGGGCAGGCTTGCCTGGTGCGGCGTTTTTTGCCCGGAAGGCGCACTGGCAGAATGGTCAAGCCGCTTCGGTATGAACAAAACCATTCCCCGCTGGTTGAAATGGCGCGGCTGGCCAACAGCCGCCTTTATTATGACCACAGTTTACGGCCAGCTTATCAGTGTTTACGATTACGCTCAGGCGGCCTTGCTCATTTTGGGCGGCTCCACGCTTGGCGCTATGCTGGTCGGCCTGTTTTTCGGCCGCGGCACGCGTGTCTGGTGCCGTTATCTCTGCCCGGTTAACGGCGTGTTCAACCTGTTGTCACGCCTTGCTCCCATCAGCTTCAAGGCCGATCAACAGGCATGGAATGCCTATAGCGGCCCGCCGCCGGCTAATCCGCATTGCCCGCCAATGATCAATATTCGCCGTCTGCATGGCGTTTCCGCCTGCCATATGTGCGGCCGTTGCGCCGGGTTCCGCAATGCGGTTGCGCTACAGCCGCGCTCCCCCAATGAAGAAGTATTGCTCTATGGCGCGCAAAAAAACAGCCCGTGGGAGCTGCGGCTATTGCTTTACGGCATGATCGGCGTGGCTATTGGCGCCTTTACCTGGACAGCCAACCCGGCTTTTGTTCGCTTTTATCAGACCGTGGCCGGCTGGCTGGTCAATCATAATCTCTATTTTCCGCTTGAGGCAAATGCGCCCTGGTTTATCCTGACCAATTATCCTGATCATGGCGACAGTTTTTCCTGGGCCTATGGCGCCTGTATTATTGTTTATATTCTGGCCAGCGGGCTTATTTTTGGCGGGTTTTGCTCGGCCCTGCTCAGCCTTGCCGGCACTGTTAGCGGCCAAGGCCGGGTTTTGAAACTGCATCTGGCACAGGCGCTGCTGCCCATTGCCGCAGCCGGGCTGTTTTTGGGGCTGTCGGCCACGACGATCAAAATTCTCGGTTATAGCGGCGTGCATTTTTCGTGGATAGCGGCAGCGCGCCTGTTCCTTTTGAGCGGCGGCGCTTTATGGAGCTTTTATCTGGGCGGCCGCCTGCTGGGGCGCTATACGCTCGGCCGCACCCGCTTTCTCGGCTGTTTTGCTCTTTACAGCCTCTGCCTGCTGCCGATTATTACCGCCTGGTATTTCATGTTTTGGGGCTGGTAACCGGCCGACCAATCCAGGACGGTTACCGGCAAATCCGGCGCTGTGATAAAAAATATTTATTGACATATTCCTTATTTTTCGTATACATAAAATAGAGAGCGGGGGAATATTATGCGAATTGTCTGGGACGAGCCAAAGCGCCTTGCCAATAAGGCTAAACACGGGCTGGATTTTGCTGATATTTGGGATTTCGGCTGGGAAAATGCTCTTATCGCGCCGACCTATAATAACCGGTTCAAGGCGATAGGGAGCTTCCGCGGCAAAGGGGCGGTGGTTATTTATGCAAATATGGGTAAGGAAGCAGTTTCCATTATCGGCTTTCGCCCTGCCGGCAAGGCAGAAAGGAAAAAATACCTATGAAGCAAAATTCACCGAAATTATTTACCCCCGGGCACGGCTACACAAAAGAGGATTGGGACGCTGTCGATTCCCCCCCCATTACTGATAAAGAATTCGCTCTTATGCGCCCGGCCGGGGCAGTTTTGCCGCCTGATTTTTTTGAGGCACTCCAGCAAGGCAGAGAAGAAAAAATGCGCGGGCGGCCAAAAATAGAAAACCCCAAAGAAGTGCTGACCATACGCCTGGCGCCGGCGGCTATTGCTTATTTTAAATCACGCGGGCGCAACTGGCGGCAAAAACTGCGCAAGGATCTGGAAAAACTGGCAGGAATTTGAGCTGCTGCCTAAGGCCTGGCGGGTTTGATTTATGGGCAGGGCTGCTTTTGCCACTTGACGCCCGTAAATTTTTATTATTAGCTTCTGTCGGAGCGCAGATTTTTGTTGCCATGACAAAGCCGTAAAAAGCTTCTATCAGGGCGGGTGTTCGCTGAGTGTTGCGGGCATTTTACGCTGCTGCCACGCTGTTTTGGTGTTGGGCAGCAGTAAACAGCTTAAACAGAGCTGAGAAAATAGTGCTCCGGCTGCAACCGGCGGTTTTGTATTCTGGGAGACAGATTATGGCATTTCTGGCCGATGCTCTTGCGCGTATTCAGGTTTCTGCCACTATTGCCGTGGCGCAAAAGGCGCGTGAGCTACAGGCAGCCGGCCGCGATGTTATTTCCTTAAGCGCCGGGGAGCCGGATTTTGATACGCCGGACAATATCAAACAGGCGGCCGTCAATGCTTTGCGCCAGGGCAAAACCAAATATCCCCCTATTGCCGGCATATATACGCTGCGGCAGGCGGTTGCTGCCAAATTCAAGCGCGAAAACGGGCTTGATTACGCGGCGGAGCAAATTATTGTCGGCACCGGCGGCAAGCAGATTTTGTTTAACGCCCTTATGGCGACCTTGAATCCCGGTGATGAAGTTATTATTCCCACGCCTTATTGGGTCAGTTATCCGGAAATGGTGGCGCTGATGGGCGGCAAACCGGTTTTTGTCGCAACACGGTTTGAGGACAAATTCAAATTACGGCCGGAGGCTTTGGAGGCCGCCATTCAGCCAAAAACCAAATGGTTTATTTTCAATTCTCCGGCCAATCCTTCCGGCGCGGCCTATACAAAAGCGGAATTAAAAGCCCTGACCGATGTTTTGCGCCGGCACCGGAATGTTCATATATTGAGCGATGATATATATGAGCACCTCACTTATGGCGATTTTAAATTTTTTACCCCGGCGCAGTTAGAGCCGGAGCTTTATGAGCGCACATTGACCGTGAACGGTGTCTCCAAAGCCTATGCCATGACCGGCTGGCGTATCGGCTATGCCGGCGGGCCTTTGCCGCTGATAAAGGCCATGGATAAAATCCAGGGGCAGCAAACTTCCGGCGCCTGTTCCATTGCCCAATGGGCGGCGGTAGAGGCTCTGGGCGGCCCGCAGGATTTTATCGCCGGCAATAAGGCAATATTCCAACACCGGCGCAATATGATTACTGATTTGTTAAATCAGGCGGAAGGGCTTTCCTGCCCGGTGCCGGAAGGGGCATTTTATGTTTATCCCTCTTGCGCCGGGCTTATCGGCAAAAAAACCAAAGCGGGGAAAATAATAAAAACCGATACGGATTTTGTGCAGGCTCTGCTGGAAGAAGAGGCGGTAGCTGTGGTGCAAGGCTCTGCTTTTGGCCTGGGGCCTAATTTCCGCATTTCTTATGCTGCTTCTGAACAGGCGCTGGCTCAAGCCGGCAACAGAATAATCCGCTTTTGTGCCTCTTTGCGCTAAACAGCGCCCATAGCAGCAATCGGCCGGAGCAAACCGGCTGCGAGGGCATAATGTGCCGGCAGGATTTGGGGCGTGATGAGGCCGTGAGCAGGTGCCCATATAGGCAGCTTAGCTTTTATGAAGAAATAGATTCGTCTGAACAGACTAGTCTGAAAGGAAGGTGATTATGGAAAAAGTCCCAATGACCAGAAACGGTTTTGACAAATTGCGCGAGGAGCTGGAATGGCGGCAGAAAGCAGAGCGGCCGCGTATTATTGAAGCCATTGCCGAAGCGCGCGCCCATGGCGATCTTTCTGAAAATGCCGAATATCATGCCGCCAAGGAAAGCCAAAGCCTGAATGAAGGCCGTATCCACGAGCTGGAAGATTATCTGGCACGGGCCGAGGTGATTGATATTGGCAAATTGACTGGCGCCAAAATAAAATTCGGCGCGACAGTCACCCTGATTGATGAAGAAACAGAAGAAAAGCGCATATATCAGATTGTCGGCGATCAGGAGGCTGATGTCAAAGCCGGCAAAATTTCTATTTCTTCGCCTATTGCCCGCGCGCTTATCAATAAGGAACAGGGAGATTCTATTGAGGTGCAGGCTCCCGGCGGCGCGCGCGCTTATGAAATTTTGAAACTGGAATTTATCTAGAGTGAAAGAATAAGCAAGCATGGCGCGCCTGTCTATCCGCGAAGTGGATATTATTGCCCCGAATTTTAAAAAGCGGCTTTCCGGCGTGACCTCGACTATTGCGCAATTAGTGCCGCAGCAAAGAGCGCAGGGAGCGCGTATTGCCGCGCTCGGCCCCAAAGGCAGCCTGCCGGAAAATGTGCCTATGCTTGGCTGGGGCGCAGTTTTTGGCCTGTGGCAGGCACCGCAAGGCTGGCCTTACCGTCTTTGGCATGCCCGCCGCAATGTGGAAATGCTGGCCGGTATCATTATGCGTGATATTTTGCGCATGAAATTGCGCCTGATTTTTACTTCGGCAGCGCAGCGGCATCACAAAGCTTTTACCAAATATCTTATCGGCAAAATGGATAAAGTCATTGCCACCAGCGCCCGCTCCGGCTCTTATTTGCGGGTGCCGTATCAGGTTATACGCCACGGAGTGGATTTATCGGCCTTTACCCCGCCGGCCACAGCGGCAGACAAATTTGCCGCCGCCGGCCTGCCCGGGCATTATGTAATTGGCTGCTTTGGCCGTATCCGCTATCAGAAGGGCACGGATTTATTTGTTGAGGCCATGGTTTCGCTGCTGCCGCGCTACCCGCAATGGACAGCAGTGATAAGCGGGCGCATAACGCCGGAGCATAAAGCTTTTGCCGAAGCGCTCAAAGAGAAAATTGCTCAGGCCGGTTTAAGCGAGCGCATTATATTTCTGGGCGAAGTGCCGGATATACGCCCATGGTATCAAAGCTTGACCCTTTATGTTGCCCCTTCCCGCAATGAAGGTTTTGGCCTGACCCCGCTGGAAGCTTTTGCCTCACAAACGGCAGTAGTCGCCAGTAATGCCGGCGCTTATCCCGAGCTGGTGGCGCCGGGCACAGGGGCAATCGTCCCGGCAGGTGATGAAAAAGCACTGGAACAGGCGATAGAGCCTTATCTGGCCGCGCCGCAAATGGCGCTGGCCGCCGGGCAGGCAGGGCTGGCTCATGTGCGCGCGCATTTTCCGCTGAAGCACGAAGCAGAGGCTATTAACCGCGTCTATGAAGAGCTGTTACAGGAAGCGGCAGAGAAGAAATAATCACCAGCCAAGGGGCCTGCCCCATTTTTCTGATTAGCTATACTTCCTTCCAGCCAAGATGTCTCAGGCATTTTGTTGCGGTTTGATTGCATTTTGCACGGTTTACGCGCGCCTGTTCTTTGTTGCGCCCAAAGCCACAGGCTAGCCTGTCCAACCCGGGCGCTGTTTGCACAGCTTACGCGCGCCTGTTCTTTGCTGCGCCCAAAGCCACAGACTAGCCTGTCCAACCCGGGCGCTGTTTGCACGCTCCGCGCGCCTGTTCTTTGCTGCGCCCAAAGCCACAGACTAGCCTGTCCAACCCGGGCGCTGTTTGCACGCTCCGCGCGCCTGTTCTTTGCTGCACCCAAAGCCACAGACTAGCCTGTCCAACCCGGGCGCTGTTTGCACGCTCCGCGCGCCTGTTCTTTGTTGCACCCAAAGCCACAGGCTAGCCTGTCCAACCCGGGCGCTGTTTGCACGCCCCGCGCGCCTGTTCTTCGTTGCGCCCGCCGCCCGCCAACCCGCGCGCTGTTTGCACGCCCCGCGCGCCCCTTCGGTTTGCACGCTCCGCGCGCCCCTTCGGTTTCTGATTAGTTATGCTATCCAGGTTTTGCTTGAGCCCTGTCACGCGGTTGCGACTTGCCCTCAGTTGTCGCCCGCCGCCGCAACCGGCGCCGGCCGCCGGGCAGGCAAGGCGGGCACCACAGAGAGCAGCAAAGGCGGCATGAGAAAAATATCGCCGCCTGATTTTTGTCTCTCAAATTTTCTATAATTTATTGATTATCTTGACAGTTTTTCATATTTCCCCACTTATTCCCGCATGCCCCATTCTTCTAATATTTTTACCGGATAATAACTGCTATTCCGATTGTCTCTGCCTATTGCCGGAACCGCATATTGCTTACCTTTAAAGCTCAGGCCGCAACGCGCAGCTATAAGCCGGCGTAAAACACCGCCTGGCGCCGAAACTCTCCCCGGCAGCAACAAAGCAATAGAGCCGGAAGATTATTCGCTGCCGGTAATATCGCCATAATCGACCGTAACAGTTAAAGTATTGGAATATGTCCCTGGCGAAAACTCGTCAAGTTTTTGCTGGAGCAACTGAATGATGAAAGGCTTGTTTTGCGCCGCCCCGGTCGAATCAAGAGAAACCGTATAGGGCGTGGCACCGTCTGAATTATCGCCCCAGACATTACCGGCAGCACTGGTCTCCTTATAAACCTGAAACAGCAAACGGTGCTGCAAATCGCCGTCTTTATATAAAGCGCGATTCATCGGCGTGTCGGCCGAATTAACGCTGCCGCTATTCAGCTTGACAGTAATAGCTTTGCCGCTAAAGAGAGCTGCATTGCAGACTATGCTGAAAGAACCTTGCAGCTCCTGCACCTGACTCAAAAACGAGACGGGAGCGAAAGAAAAAATATTTTGGCTATTATCAAAACTCAGATCACAGCCTTGTTTAACGGTAAGCTGAATATCTAACTCTGCCGTAGTGGCACCATCTGCCGCGCCGGCCCCCGTGCTCAGGCCGATAAAAGCAAAAGCACACAAGCAAAGCGCCGTCACTCTGATTTTCATCAACAAAATCCCCGTCCTTACGCCCGAAACACCATATATTGCGAAACTTATTGAATCTTGTCACAATAATCAAGCGAAAACAGAATTATAAAAAAATATTATTTCAGCTATAAAAGCGCGGCGGCTCCGGCCTTGTCTTTTTGCGCCGCCTTGCCGCTGCATATTGGCGGTTTTCTGCCCTGCTCTCCGGCCGCGCGGCAAAAGAAATTTACCACTTTCAGGCGTTTTGATTCCGCAACCTTGCCGTTGCTGCCACAATGCCGGAGCAGCGGCCGGGATAAGAGATGAAAGAGCGTTCCGCCGGCCTCTGTCACCATAAGTTTTGCCCGGCAACAGCGTCAATCTTTGGTAAAGCATTCTGTCCTCTTAATCAACAGTCAGATAAAGCGTAAAACTCCCCCGTAATTGTAACAAAGCTGCAAAAAGGGAGATTTGGCAATGGACGAAAAACGCCCTGAAAATGATTTCCGTGTCGACAATGCGGCTCGATCCTGTGCGATTCCAGCAGGTTACGGCTGCCGTACATGCCATTGCGCCGAACCACCCGCTACTTGACACAAGCATTTTGGACGCCTATGCAGACCCGCCTAATGAAGCTGTGTCAAATGCTATAGCGCGTGCTGACGAAAAAACAGCAGAGGACTACTATGACGGAACCAGCGCGAAATATAGTGCCGCAATGCGGCGCATAAGCGAAATCGCAGCCAATTCCTGAAAAATTGCGCCGGAAGGAGCATAATAAACGCGGCAGATTTCCCTCAGCCGGCAGCAGCACTGCAATAAAAAACCGCCCCTCGATTAAAGGGGCGGCTCTCAACCTGCCATCAGCAAATTATACAACGGCACCTTCTCAAAGAGAGAGCGCAATCATATCACACCAATTAGTTGGCAACGCCATCGTCAGCAGTATAATTGACTGTGGCAATCATAGTGCTTTTGTATTCACCGGGCTCCAAAGTTGACATATCAGACCGTGCGAGCAAGCGCACACGGTAATAAAACTCATTGGACTCACCATTTGCTATCGGAGTGTTGTAACGCGGTGTGGCCGTAGAGCTGCCGTCACCCCAGACAGTCTCTCCCTGTGTCCCCTGAAACACCTGGAACTGAAGCGTGTTACTGGAAGAACCAAGGCTAAGCCGGCGATCGGCAACCGTGCTGCCTGTTCCGCTGCCCGCATTCAGCTCCACAGATGAGGCCGTATATGTATTGGTCTGCCCGGCAAGTTTGGAGCAACCGAGAGTAAAACTTCTCTCCGGCAGGGTTATATCCTGACTCAAAGCGGAAATAACGCCAAAGTTAACAACATCTTGACCTTTGAAATTGATGGTGCAACCTTCCTTCAAGGTCGCCAGGACAGTCAACTGACCTGTGCTTGTTTCATTTGTCGTTACAGCCGAAGCGGCAGAAACGCCGGCGGCAAAACTTGCTGTTGCAAAAAGTGTAATTAAGAGTCTTTTCAAATTAACCTCCATAAGATTTCGTTGAAAGGGCTCTCTACAGCATTATGCCGTAACCAGCCCCCTGCCTGCCCTTCCACTAGCCTAAACTGCTGCCGCCGTCAACTGCTATAAGTATTATTACGGGTAAAATTCATAATATTATTTATAGCGTGTAAAAATGCAACACTGAGGCCGGAGCTTTTGCCCCGGCGGCACCCGGATAAAGTGCCTTTTACGGGCCTTGCCCCTATTATTAAAAGCCGGGCAGGCCGCAGGCAGAGAAGAGCGCCATAACCCTCATCTGCCGGTTTTCCACCGCGGCAGGAATAACAGGCTTTTGCTCTCACCCCGGCGCTGCGCCGCCGCCTTTCCCGGCTAGCCGGGCGCAAGGCAGAGCAAGGCAATTCTAGCGCAGCAGGATATTGTGAGTTCTGATTATTTTGGCAAAAGCGGCAGAAACAGCGCACAAATCGACAATATCCACTTTATAAGGCAGGTCGGAATCTTCAAATTTTTCGCTTAAGGCTATCTCTTCCTGCAATGTGAGTTTCCGCCCCGCATCAATGGCCAAATCCAGATCCGCCGCCTTTTTCAAAGTGCCGCCGGCGCGGGATCCAAAAACATATACGGCCGCTTCTTCCGGCAAAACAGCGCGCAAAACAGCGCAAATAATCAGCCTGTGCTCCGGCCGGACAGCCAGGCGCCGGTCACGCGCAACCGCTGCTTCAGGACTCTTTTTCGGCATTTTGTCTCTTTTCCACTTCCGCATAAAACAATTCTGCCTGAGTCAGAAAAGCCGGAATGCCCTTATACACTTCGCGCGCTTTATTTTCATCATAAGCATGGCTGCTGAGATTGCGATTATGGCGAAACTGCTTCCACACAACAAGCTCGGCCGCCAGCAGCCCGGTCTCATAGCCGCGGCGCACCAGATCATTAAAGCTTAAACGGTCAACTTCCCCCGGATCAGCCTCATGCTGCTGCAAATAGCGCTGCAAAAATTTAATGCTTAAGCCATAACTATATTCAAAAGCCTGGATAGCGCCGCCCTGCAAAAATCGGGCAAAACGCGGATCACCTTTTGCCCTGTCGGAATTACAAAACTCCAAGGCCTCGCGCAAACGGGCAAGGGAATTTTTTAAAGGAGACAAATCAAGCTTTGCGCTCATTACCGCATCTCGCTTTTCCGCCGATTATCAGCCCTATATAAATAGCGCAAACAGCAAAAAGTTGCAATTTCATGCAATATAGCGGCAAAACAACAGGGGCAGCGCCGCTAGAACGGCTCAAGCCCATGGCCGCCTCCTTGTTTCTGTATGGCGGTCATGCTGTCGGCCGCAAGCCGCCTCATAATTCTCCGCGCTTTATTAAAAAGCGCTCAGCTTCCAGCGCCGCCATCGCAGCCAAAGGCTGCTTATCTATTTCTGTATGGCGGTCACGCTTATAGCCCGCGCTTTATTAAAAAGCGCTCAGCTTCCAGCGCCGCCATACAGCCGCTGCCGGCTGCCGTTACCGCCTGGCGGAAAACATCATCGGCAACATCGCCGGCAGCAAACACACCGGCCACTGAACTGGCGGTGGAACCCGGCTCTGTCCACAAATAGCCGCCGGGTTTTTGCCGCAACTGGCCGGCAAATAAAGCCGTTGCCGGCGCGTGGCCAATGGCAATAAACACTCCGTCCACCGCGATTTCGCTTGTCAGGCCGGTTTTGACATTTTTGACACGCAGGCCAGTCATCACAGCATTTACCGCCGCATTATCCGCACGCTCCTCACCCAAAATCTCTTCTATCTCTGTGTCCCACACAAAGCGAACATTGTCACAGGCAAATAAGCGCTTCTGCATAATTTTTTCCGCCCGCAGGGAATCGCGGCGGTGAATGAGAGTAACAGTTTTGGCAATATGGGCAAGATAAAGCGCATCTTCCACGGCGCTATTGCCGCCGCCTACCACTGCGACATCACGCCCGCGGAAAAAAAAGCCGTCACACGTGGCACAGGCAGAAACACCGCCGCCCATAAATTTCTGCTCACTGGGCAGGCCCAGCCAGCGCGCTTGCGCCCCCGTGGCGATAATCAGGCTGTCACCCGTATAAATATCGCCGGAATCGCCATAGAGCCGGAAGGGCGCCGCCGGCGCACCGCCTGACGGCGCTTCTTCTGCGGCGGCAGCTCCGGCCGGCCTGTCCAGGCTTGCCCCACCTGCTGCTGTTTGCGGGGCACCTTCAGTCAAACCCGTTCCGCCGGCCTGAGCCGCCAAATCGGCCTTGACAATCACATCATAGATAATTTTTGTCCCGGCTTTTGCCGCCTGCTCTGCCATTTGCTCCATAAGCCAGGGGCCGCCGACAGGCTCGGCAAAACCGGGATAATTTTCTATATCCGTAGTGATAGTGAGCTGCCCGCCCGGCGAAAGGCCGGTTATCAGAACGGGTTTGAGCATGGCGCGCGCCGCATAAATAGCGGCCGTCCAGCCGGCCGGGCCGGAGCCGATAATCAAAACAGAGCTATGATAATGTGTCATAATAAATCTTCCTGCTCGGCTGTTGCCCGCGTAAAAGCGGTTTGTTATAACAGCAGTCACCGCCTTATTTAACCAGTGATAATTTAAAAAACAAGACAGCCGCCCTATTTAAGGGCACGAGGTTTGCCAAAGGCCAGAAAGCCGCAAACTGCGTAATCAGATGCTCTGCATAAATATTGCACCCGGGGTGAATTTTACAGGAGATTTCAGCTATTTTTCGTTTTGTTGCCAATGTTTGCGCCAAATTCGGCCTTGTTATGGCGGTGGCCATGCTGCTGCCGGTTTTGTCTGATTTGCGCACCGGCAGCGGTGACTGGCTGGTTTTTGTCCATTCGGCACTGACTGTTTTTATTCTGGCCAGCCTTGTTCTTGTTGCCACAAGGGGCGCCAGCGCGCCTTATACGGCCCGGGTGGGCTTTTTACTGACAGTCAGCCTGTGGATAACCGCCTGCCTGCTCGGCTCGCTGCCGCTGTATTTTTCGCGCTTGCCGATAAGCTTTGCCCAGGCTGCCTTTGAATCTGTCTCAGGGGTTACCACATCAGGCGCTACCATGTTAACCGGGCTGGACAAATTGCCGCGCGGCATATTGCTGTGGCGCTCACTCCTGGCCTGGATTGGCGGGGTTGGGTTTATTGCCGTGGCGCTGCTGCTGCTGCCATCGCTGCGCGTGGGCGGGGTCAAATTGTTTTATGCCGAATCCTCTACTATACCGGAAAAGGTTTTGCCGCGTATTCACCAGATCGGCAATGCTATTTTGCTGTCTTATCTGGCGCTCACTCTGGTTTGCATTTTATGCTATTTTGCCGCCGGCATGTCGCTTTTTGACGCACTCAACCATGCCATGACCACAGTTTCCACAGCAGGCTTCTCCACGCATGACAATTCGCTCGGCTTTTATGCCCGGCGCCCGCTTATTTTGCTGACTGCCATTGTGTTTATGCTGCTGTCTTCCCTGCCCTTTATTTTTTATATCAAGGCGGCTTTGCCGCGCCAGCGCCGCCGGCTGCTCGACCCGCAGGTCAAAGTGTTTCTAATCCTGATTGCCGCTGTCGGGCTGACCCTGACATTCTGGTTGCATTTTGCCAGAGGCCTGCCCTTGCCCAAAGCGCTGCTTAACGCTTTTTTCCACTTTGTTTCTGTTTTGACAACTACCGGCTATACAACAGAGGATTATTCGCTATGGGGGCCTTTTGCTTTCGGCATATTTTTTCTCGCCTGTTTTATCGGCGGCTGTTCCGGTTCTACTTCCGGCGGGGTAAAGGTAAGCCGCCTCATTATTTTATGGCATTTGACCATTGGCAAATTAACGGCGCTCATCTCGCCGCACCGCATTATTAAAGTGCATTATGGCGAAACTGAAATCGGCGTGGAACCAGCGCAAAATATTTTGCTGTTTGTCTGTCTTTATATTACCTCCATTATTGGCGGCAGCGCCCTGTTGCTGGCTATGGGGCTGGATTTTGTCTCGGCCTTTAGCGGCGCTGTCAGCGCTTTATCCAATATTGGCCAGGGTTCCGGCAGCCTTATCGGCCCCGGCGGCAATTATGCCGGCCTGCACGATAATGCGCTGTGGATTCTCAGTTTTTTAATGCTGTCCGGAAGGCTGGAAATTATCACCGTATTTGTGCTGTTTTTGCCGGCTTTCTGGCAGCGATAGGGCGGCGGCGCCGGCAATTTCAGGCAGGCCGCGGCCTGCCGCCCGGCCTTGCATAATGTGGCAGCCTTTGTTGAATAGCCGGGCGGCACAGGCAGGACAGCATTGCATTCTATCGCAAAATGCGTAAATATGCCGCTTGCATTTGGGCATTGCGACAGCAATAAGCGCGTGATTCCCGGCATTAAAACAGCGCATAATCAACAGCCTGTTCGGAGAATTGAGATATGAGGCGCATTGCATTTTGGGCCAGCCGGCTTTCGGCTCATAACAGATCTCTCGCTCCTTATATTGATAAACCTGTACGCGCCGATTATTATTCTGACGAAGCGCTGGCCGCCATGGCAAAAAAATTTGCTGCCGGACAGGGTGCCGCCCTGCCCGGCTTCACGCCATTCCCGCTTGTTCCGCGTCTGAATGATAATGCGCAGGTAATTTTGCATGCTTTTCAGGCCTCTGACGCGGCGGCGCGGCGGCATGAAACGCTTACCCCCGCCACGCAATGGCTGATTGACAATTATTATACCATAGACAAAGCAATAAAACAGGTCAGGCTTGCCTGCCCGCGCAAGCTGCTCCGCCTGCTGCCGCCCAGCCCAAAGCCCGTCGCTTTGCCGCGTATTTTTGCTCTGGCCTGGTTTTATATTGCTTATACAGACAGTAATTTTTCTATTTCCAGCCTTGGCACTGTTGTCCGTGCTTATCAAACAGTGGCACCGCTGACTATTGGCGAATTATGGATTTTGCCGGCAGCCTTGCGCTTTGTGCTGGTGGAAAATGCCCGCCGTATTGCCGCTGCTATTGAACATAATGCCAAAATGCGGCTTGTCGCCAATAAAGCAGCGGATAAAATTGCCCTTACCCGCAAACAGGGTTCGAGCAATGCGGCAAGCCTGCTGGCGGAATATGGCTCTTATGTCGGCGATGCCGGCTTTTCTGGTCAGTTGCTCTCCCGTCTGGAAAACACCCCTGTCGATACGACCGCCGCCATAAAATGGCTGCAATACAAACTGGCGGAAACGGCGCCCGCCGATATTCACGACCATGCGGCGGCCGGTAATCCGGGGCGTTATCGCCTGGAGGCAGAGCAAAATCGTCAGGCCGCCAATGGCGTGACGATGGGCAATATTATCCGCGCCTTCAAATCTATTGACGATATTGACTGGCCGATATGGTTTGAATCTGTCTGCGCCGTAGATTTTGTCTTGCGTGATCATAGCGATTTTTCAGCTTTGGACGCCCCTTCACGTAATATTTATCGCAGCGCGGTGGAGCGCATTGCCAAAGCCTCTCCCTTAAGTGAAACAGAAGTGGCAGAGCAGGCGGTAAAACTGGCAGAAGCAGCGGCGCACGAGCCAGGCCAGGGCAGCAAACAGGCAAAAACCGGCAAAGCTGCGGCCGCCGCGGCCGGGGCACCAAAATCTGCCGTGGCAGATTATCTTCTCGGCAAAAAGCGGCCGGAACTGGAAAAAGCCTGCCATTACCGCCCGCGACCGGCAGACTGTCTGGCCTGTATTGCCGCCCGGCTGAAAATCGGCAGCATTGCCCTGCCCGTGTCAATATCGGCGTTTGTTCTTGTCCTCCTTGTTTATGCCCTTTGTCTTTATGCCGGCCTGTCGCCGGCAAAGGCGCTTGTCGGCGCAGCGATGGCGGTCTTGCCCGCCATGGATATTGCCTTTGCCATATTTAACACAATAATGTCCTGGTATGTGCCGCCCCGGCTTTTGGTCGGCTATGCCTATAATGACGGCATACCCAAACATGCGGGCACATTGGTTGCCGTGCCGATTCTCATCAGTTCCCGGCACAATATTGATGAGCAAATCCGCAATCTGGAAGTTCATTATTTAAGCAATCCGCAAGGAGCAATATATTTTGCTCTGATAAGCGACTGGAAAGATGCGAAAACAGCCCAGACAGCGGAAGATTTAGAGCTTTTGGCCTATGCGCGGGCACAAATTGTCGCTTTAAACCGGCGCTACCCTGCGGCAGAGAGAGATAAAACCAAAGCCGGCACGGGCAAAGCGGCAGCAGAGCACAAAGTGCCGCTTTTTCATTTCCTGCACCGCCGCCGCCTGTTTAACCCGCAGGAAGACTGCTTTATGGGCTGGGAGCGCAAGCGCGGCAAATTGCACGAGCTTAACCGCCTGCTGCGCGGCGCCGGCAATACCAGCTTTTTGCCGCCTGACAGCCCGCTTCCGGCCAATATTCGCTATATTATGACGCTGGATTCCGACACAAAACTCACTCCCGGCAGTGTGGCAAAATTTGTCGGCAAGCTCAGCCACCCGTTAAACCGACCCAGGCTGGATCCCAAAACCCGGATAGTGACTGAAGGTTACGGCCTGTTGCAGCCGCGGGTCACCCCCTCGCTTGCCGAGGGAGACCATGCCTCAAGGCTGCAACAATTACTTTCCGGCGAGCGCGGGCTTGATCCTTATGTTTTTGCGGTTTCCAATGTTTATCAGGATATAGTGGCAGAAGGCACATATACCGGCAAAGGTCTTTACGATATTGATGCTTTTGAGGCCGCGATGCACGGCCGTATCAGGGAAAACACGGTTTTGAGCCATGATTTGCTGGAAGGCGGCTATGCCCGCACCGCTTTTACCGGCGATATGGAAGTGGTGGAAGATTACCCCGTTTCCTATTATGTTGATACGGCGCGCCGCCACCGCTGGATACGCGGTGACTGGCAGCTTTTGCCCTATATTTTCGGCAAAAGCTGCGTCAGCGGCATTACCCGGTGGAAAATGCTGGATAATCTGCGCCGCAGCCTGATGCCGCCTGCAATTCTGGCGGCCCTTTTCGGCCTTTGGTGTTTTTTGCCTGTCAAACAAGCGCTGTTGTGGCAAATTATTCTGCTGCTCGGCCTTTATATTGCCCCGCTTATGGGGCTTGTCCGCAAATTTTTTGCCTTTGACCGCGATTATATGCTGCGCGGGCATATAAGAGCCGTGCTGTTGCAGGCGGGCAGCCTGTTTGCCCATATAGTGCTCTCGGTCAGTTTCCTCGCCTATAGCACCTGGTATACATTAGACGCCATTATCCGCACAATTTACCGCATGACTGTCTCGCACAAGCATTTGCTGGAATGGCAAAGCTCAGATGTGACCAAAAATCTGCCGAAACGCCGATATTTATCCGCCTATTTGCGCATGATGTTTCCCGCCATTATCCTTGCCGTTTTTGTGCTTCTGGCAAGCTGGCAGATCAAAGGCAGCGGTTTTTATGCCGGCCTGCCAATTATGCTTTTATGGCTGTTTTCGCCGTTTATTGCCTGGTTTTTAAGCCGCCCTGCCACTAAACGCGACAGGCTGAAGCTGAAATCGGCCGATGCCGCCGCCTTGCGCGGCATTGCCCGGCGCAACTGGGCTTTTTATGAAGAATTTGTCACCGCCGATAATCATTATTTGCCGCCGGATAATTTTCAGGAAGATCCGGTGCCGGTGCTGGCGCGCCGGACATCGCCCACCAATATCGGCCTTTATCTGCTTTCTACCGTTGCGGCGCGCGATTTCGGCTGGATAAATCTGCAGGAAACAATCAACAGAATCGCAGCCACGCTGACAACACTGGACAGGCTGGAAAAATTTCACGGCCATATTTATAACTGGTATGAAACAGATACGCTGGAACCTTCAGAGCCGCTTTATATTTCTACTGTCGATTCCGGCAATCTTGCCGGGCATTTACTGGCTTTGGCGGCAGCTCTCAAGCAATGGGCGGCACAAAACACAGCAGCTTTTATCGGCAATATGCACGGCATTATTGATAATGCCGATATTCTGGCAGATGAGCTGGAAGCTCTCGGCGCTGAAAATCCTGAAGCGCCGGCGCTTAAAGCGGCGCGGCAAAATCTGGCAGCTCTGCGCCGGCAGATAATTGCGGCAGCGGCAAAGGGTGGAACAGACGATTATGAAAAACAGCAGGCAGAACTGACCGGACAGGCCGAGGCGGCAGCCCTTATCGCTGCCCGGCTTGAGACTTTCAGCAATAAAGGCAGCAGCAAAACCGGCCTGGCGGCGCATAAGGCAGCCCTTAATCTGGAGGCAGTCTGCCGCGCCCATGCCTGCGATTTTCAGCAGGCGGCACAAATGGCAAAAGCGCCGCCAACTGCTGCCGCGCCGGCAGACAGCCCGCCGGCTTTGCTGCGCCAAATGGCTGAATTGGCTCTTCAAGCAAGGCAGATGGCTTTTGCCATGCAATTCAGCTTTCTCGAGCATAAAGACAGGCGGCTTTTATCTATCGGCTATCGTGTGCGCGAAAATGAGATTGACGATAGCTGCTATGATTTGCTGGCTTCCGAAGCGCGGCTGGCCGTGCTGTTTGCCATTGCCAAAGGCGATATAAAATATGAGCATTGGGCGCGGCTGGGGCGCGTCCCGGTGCCTGTCGGCTGGAAAGGGGCGCTGCTTTCCTGGTCCGGCTCAATGTTTGAATATTTAATGCCGCCGCTTGTCATGGCAGAGCCGCGCGGCTCGCTGCTTGACCAGACGGCAGGGCTGGTGGTGCGCCGCCAGCGGGAATATGGCGCTGAGCTGGGCCTGCCCTGGGGGATTTCCGAAGCGGCCTTTAATGCGCGTGATCCGCAAATGAATTATCAATATTCGGCTTTTGGCGTGCCTTCGCTGGGGCTGGCGCGCGGGCTTTCCCGCAATCGCGTTATTGCGCCTTATGCCGCTCAACTGGCGGCTCAATATGCGCCGCGTGCCGCTGTAGCCAATTTAAAAAAATTACGCAAACTGGGGGCGCTGGGGCGTTATGGCTATTATGATTCGGTAGATTTCACCCCTTCCCGCGTGCCGCAGGGGCAGGCTTATGCCCTTGTGCGCAATTATTATGCTCATCATCACGGCATGTCTATTGCCGCCATCGCCAATAGTGCGGCCAATAATATTATGCGCCGGCGCTTTCATAGCGACCCGGCAATAGAGGCTGTGGCGCTGCTGCTACAAGAAAAGGCGCCGCGCGAAATCCCCGTAATGAACGCCAAGGCCTTTAACCCGCTGCGCTCCGATACGGACAGGGTGGAGCAAAATTCCATTCGCATTATTGAACAGCCAATCACAGCAGCGCGGGCAACCCAGTTGCTTTCCGGCGGCGCTTATAATCTTATGATCACAGCCAGGGGCAGCGGCTACAGCACCTGGAACGGCATGGCTGTTACCCGCTATCAGACCGATGCGGCGGAAGATCAGCAGGGCAGTTTTCTGTTTCTGCGCGATATTGAAACCGGGCGCTGGTGGTCGGCCACAGCCGAGCCTACCCGCCTGACGGGGGAAGAGGCAAAAACCGTTTTCACCGCTGAAAAAGCCGAGTTTTACAAACATATTGACGGTATTCACTCGGCAGTGGAATGTTTGGCCACGGCCGGCAGCGAGGGGGAGAGCCGCCGGATCAAATTATTCAACCGCACCCATCGCGACCGCATTATTGAAATTATTTCCTATAGCGAGCTGGCGCTGGCTGAACCAATGGCCGATATTGCTCACCCGGTTTTCTCGCATTTGTTTGTCGAGACGGAAATTGCCGATAAAGGCATGACTGTTTTTGCCCGCCGCCGCCGGCGCAGCACTGAGGAGCCTGCTATAGAGGCCGCCCATTTTGTAACCGGGGTCGAGGGTGAGATTCTGTTTGCCCGGGCTGAGACAGACAGGCGCGCTTTTATCGGCCGCGGCCGCTCGCTCCGGCGGCCGGCATTTTTTGACAAAAATATTGCCGATGATAAAAACGGGCGCGATGGCAATAGGGCGCAAGGGCGTGACGGTTTTGTGCTTGACCCGGTTTTTTCTATTTGCTGCCGGGTTAAAATCCCCGCGCATAAAAAGGCTGAGCTGGTTTTTTGGACTATGGCGGCGGCAGAGCGCAAAAAACTGGAAAAAACAATCAGCCAGTGCCGCCGGGCCGATGCGTTTGAGCACGAATTCAGCGCTGTGTGGACGCATTCGCAAATTATTCGCCACCGTATCGGCCTCTCCCCGCAGGATATAAATGATTACCAGCATTATGCCACTTATCTGCTTTTCCCGGAAAAACAGTGGCAGGCGCCGAAAATAATTGCGCAAAAACTGGGGCAGCAGGCGGATTTATGGCCAATGTCCATTTCGGGTGATCTGCCTTTATGCGTGCTGCGTCTGGCCAATAATACCGATTTGCCGGTAGTAAAGGAAATATTGCGCGCGCATGAATATTGGCGCGAATGCGGCCTGGCCGTTGACCTGGTGCTACTGAATGAACAGGATTTTTCTTATGCGCAGGATACGCAGCGCAATGTCGAATGGCTGGCAGAAGCCTATCGCAACCGCGCCCGCGACAATAATGGCAAAGAGCATATTTTTCCTCTGCGCAAGGATCAAATGAGCGAACAGAGCTATAATACGCTGCTGGGAGCGGCGCATATTGTGCTGCATGCCGGCAATGGCTCACTGACAGAGCAACTGGCGCATCTGGAGCCGCTCAGCCACCATAATATGCCGGAAAATGACAGACCGCATGCTGCCTCCCTTGGCCTTATTGCCCGCGATCGCCGGCGGCGCGAGGCAGCGCCGGCGCCTGATCTTGCGGCCGGCGGGCAGCATAATCATGAAGATTTGCTCTATTGGAACGGTTTTGGCGGATTTAAAGCAGACGGTTCTTATAGTATTCGCCGCAAAGGCCGGCAAAGCACGCCGCAGCCATGGATAAATATTATCGCCAATGAGCAATTCGGCATGTATGTCTCGGCCGGCGGCGCGCCTTTTACCTGGGCCGGCAACAGCCGCGATTACCAGCTAACGCCCTGGAGCAATGATCCGGTGAGCAACCGCCCGGGTGAGGCACTTTATCTTGTTGATCTGGCAAGCAAAAAACGCTTCTCACCTGTCTCGGCGGTAGAATGCGCGGAAGATGTAATTTATGAAACCTGCCATGGTTTCGGCTATTCCACCTTTTCTTCCACGCATGACAGCCTGGCGCTGGAGCTTACCCACACAGTAGATAGAGAACAGCCTTTGCGGCTGTCACGCTTGCGGCTCACCAATAATGGCACCGGCAGCCGTTCTCTGCGGCTTTATAATTATGTAGAATGGGTGCTGGGGCAAAATCGCGGCAAAACGGCACCCTTTCTTGTCCCCTCTTATGATAAAAAACGCGCGGCCATGCTGGTTTCCAACCCTTACAGCCTTGATCGGCCGGCTTTTGTCAGCTTTGCCGCGGCCGGCCGGACGCCGGATAGTATAAGTGCCGACAGGGTAGAATTTATCGGCGCCACCGGCACGGTCAAACACCCGCAGGCTATACGTGACGGCGCGCCTTTATCCGGCAAAGTAGCGGCAGGCGGCGATGCCTGCGCTGCCATGGCCTATGATATTACCCTGCCGCCGGGCGAAACCGGAGAAATTGTTTTTTGCCTCGGCAGTGCCGAAAATCTGGATAAAGCGTATAAATTGCTGGATTATGCCCGTCTGGCAGATTTTGATACTGTGCTGGCGGCGCAAAAGCGCTATTGGCGTGATTTCACCGGCGGCCTGCAGGTGGAAACGCCGGATAACAGCTTTAATCTGATGGTCAATCACTGGCTGCCTTATCAGACTTATGCCTGCCGGATCAAAGCGCGGGCAGGTTTTTATCAGGCCAGCGGCGCTTTCGGCCTGCGCGATCAGCTGCAAGATACACTGGCCTTGTTATTGCTTAAGCCGCAACAGGCGCGGGCGCAAATTCTGGCAGCGGCGGCGCGCCAGTTCCCTGAAGGCGATTTGCAGCATTGGTGGCTGCCGGAAAGCGGCGCCGGGGTGCGCGGCCTGATTGCCGATGATATTGTCTGGCTGGCTTATGCTGCGGCTCTTTACACGGCTGTGACAGGAGATAGCGCCGTGCTTGATGAAGAAGTTCCCTTTATTGAGGGAGAGGCTCTGCCCGAAGGCCAGTTGGATATATATTTCCAGCCTGCTATTTCCACCCAAAAAGCCAGTCTTTACCGCCATTGCTGCCTGGCGCTTGATCTGGCCATACAGCGCACCGGCAAAAACGGCCTGCCGCTTATGCTGGGCGGTGACTGGAATGACGGCATGAATCATGTCGGCGTGCAAGGGCGGGGAGAGAGTGTCTGGCTTGGCTGGTTTTTGGGCAAGACCTTGCGTGATTTTATCCCGCTGGCTCAGGCGCGCGGCGATAAAGAGCGGGCGTCCGCCTGGGCTGCCCATTTGGCCGGCCTGGCACCGGCGCTGGAAAAAGCAGGCTGGGACGGCGGCTGGTATCGCCGCGCTTATTATGATGACGGCACGCCGCTTGGCTCGGCCAAAAATGATGAATGCCAAATAGATATAATTGCGCAATCCTGGGCGGTCATTGCTGATATGGCACCACCGGCGCGGCAAAAACAGGCAATGCAGGCCGCGCTGGCACAGCTTTATGATAAAGAAGCGCAGTTGTTGCGCCTGTTCTGGCCGCCTTTTGACAAAACGGCGCATAATCCCGGTTATATTAAAGCCTACCCGCCGGGGATTCGCGAAAATGGCGGCCAATATACGCATGGCGCTTTGTGGAGCATTATCGCTGCCGCGCAAATGGGAGAGGCAGAAAAAGCCTATGAGCTGCTCTCTGCGGTAAATCCCATTCACCACGGCGCTCAGGCAGAATTATATCGGGTCGAGCCTTATGTCATGGCGGCGGATATTTATTCTACTCCGCCCTATCGCGGCCAGGGCGGGTGGACATGGTATACCGGCTCGGCCGGCTGGTTTTACCGCGCGGCGACTGAGGCTATATTGGGGCTAAAAAAACAGGGCGACAGGCTGTTTCTGGCTCCCTGCCTGCCGGAAAGCTGGGATATTGTGCGCCTGCAATGGCGGTTTGAGCAGACGCTTTACCGCATTACCATCATACAGCAAAAAGCAAAAGAAACGCGTCTGACCGTTGACGGCAATGCGGTAAACCCGGCAGAAGGCGTGCTGCTGACGACAGCAGGTGAGCATGAAATTATCCTCACCCTTGGACATAATATGCCGAAAACGGCTGGGGCGGCAGAGAAAGCCGGTAGCGGAAAGGCTCAAACAGCAGCAAAGGCCGAACCGGCTGCCAAAGCCGATACCGGCAGAGTGAGAGGAGCGGCCGCACTGAGAAAGGTAAAAACGGCAGCGGCTGAACAAATGAGCGCGGCGGCAAGGAAAGCTGGCGGCGGGAAGGTTGAAGGGACGGCGGCCATGAAACCGAAAAGGGGCGCAGCAGCACCGGCCGGGCCGGCACAACGCGCCGAAACAGCAGCAAATGCGGCGGCAAAAGCCGGCAAAACAAAAAAGGCAAGTGCCGCTGCCGGCAAAGGCCAAACAGCAACAAAGGCCAAAAAGTCGGATTAGCCAAGACAGGTCAAGCGTTACCGGGTTGAGTCTTAATTATAGCGGCCGATATTTATTTTGTCACAGCCGCGGCGACTGAGCATGGTATACGGGAAAAGCCGGCGCCAAACAGAGCAAGCCCGGCACCGGCTGATACAGAGCGCGGCGGCCAAAGCCGCCGGGAATATTATAGCTTATTCTTCTACCGCCGGTTGAATGGCCGAGATAATGCCGAAAGGAATATGATCATAATTAACTATGGTCACGTAAAAGAATTTGTCACCAACAACATCAATTACTTCTCCCCATGTCAAAGCTGCGGTGTAACTGCCGTCCGGTGTTTTCAACACGGCATCAAACTCAAAAAAAGCTTCATCATCAGTAATCGGGAAAGACTGATAAAATGGACTTCCTTTCAAAGAGAAGCGCGCCGCATCACCCCTTCGTTCCTTTGTCCACTCCTTACCATAAGGGTCAATAATCGCTGTGCCAAAAACTTTGCCATGATAATTGGGGAAACAAAATCCGCTGGCATTAGCACCGTAATCGTTCAATTTGGTTGGGTCTACATCTGCCGGCCCATTATCCGCATAGGCCGGGGAAGTGAGAGAAAGCCAGCCTGTGCCGTCTTTACTGCGGATCAAGGTTAGAGGGAAACTGTCCAATGTTCCTATATCGACAGGAAAGGTTCCCGGCATAGTAAAGCCGTCCAGGGTGAAGCTGTCACCAAGAGAGGCATCACTGCCAGACTCCGTTTCACCCAAATAAATAAGCGTGTTGATAGTATCCGCCTCAGCCTGTGAGGTAAGCGGCGCATGATAAGAAGCCAGCCGGGCACTGCCAGTCGCTCTATCGCGGCCGGCACATTGAACATAAGCGATAGTGCCTTGCCCTTTGCCCTGCCCGCCGCAACAGCAGCAAGGCCGAGCGGCAATTTTATCCAGTTTATCGGCGATAATGTTCAGTGCGGCAACAATATCGCCCTCTGCGGCGCTGCCGGCCGCTGCTATCCCCGCCACCGGCTGAGCGCCGGAAGAGCCGGTAGCAAAAGCCACAGGCTCAGCCGCCTGAGGCAGGCTGCCCTGCCCGGCTTGTATATTATCTTGTTGTGTCATAATTATTCCTCCTGCTCCACGCGCTCCCCAGGTCTAAGAACCGCTGCCGCCACCCCGCGGCAGCGGAACAAGATCGGTTGCACCCTCAGGCAGCCAAAACCGCAAACCATCAACCGCCGCCACCCTGAAAGCAGCAACAAAACAGGCTGCGCCTCATCGCACGGCCAAGCAGCACATCACAAGCCGCTGCCGCCACCCCGCAGCAGCGGAACAGGCTCGGCTGCACCCTCAGACAGCCAAAACCGCAAACCATCAACCGCAGCGCCGGTGCAGCTTCACTGTATAATATTAACTGTTACCACCACAGTATCACGATAGGTACCGATAGGCGGGGTTGCTTGCGCCGGCACTTCCCCCGCCACGGTAAAAGGCTGGTCAAAACTGGTGCCTAAATCGCTCCAGCTTTCCGGCGTTACATTATAGCTTACCAGCTCTTCGCCGCCGCTGCGCTTCATATGGCGCATATTGTCGCTATAATTCTGGCCATTATCAAGGGTCACCTGATAATCGGTGCCGGCGCTGCAATTCACCACCACCTGTGCCTGGGTATTGACCGGATTTTTTAAGTCAAATTGACGAGGAAAGACCATGTCTGAGCCGACTTTGACATCGCAATAAGTGCGGACATTAATATCGACAATAGTATTACCCATTATTTGACCCCGATCAACAATGTCACCGCCGCCATTATCCTCCTTGGCACCGCAGGCATTAGGATAATCCAGCGCATCTCCCGGCTCAATCGTGTGCATAACAACATGAGTCCTGGGATTGTTATAGATATATTTCCCCTCCGGCAGAGAAACACCTTCATTACCTTCAAAACGCACTGTCATTGGATCATCTACCCGGTAAAGCAGATCGTTCACCTTAGTTGAGTAACCAGTAATATTATAAGCGTTCTTTCTATCGCCCACGCGCGTTCCGTTAGAGTAAATATTAAAGCCGATTTTGCTTTGATTACGGCCAGTGCCCAGAGTTGCATAGCGGTAAGTAAATGGCGTATTTCCGCTGCTTGAATCATGAATATGCCAGCAATAAACCATTTGTTGATTGGCTGCAATCGCATTCCTGATCGAACAGGAGAAACTTAATGTGTTCGTCATTGTCGGCGCTTTATTGATATTGCCGATAGTAACCGAGACAAGAGTAGTGGTTTCCACCGCGCATTTTATCCCTGCCGGACTCCCCTTTTTTGCCCAGCTCTCCCCCGCCAGAGCCGGTAGGAAAGCCATTGCGGCAATAAAAACTCTATAAATACACACTATACGCCACCCCGATACGCCCCGAACCATACCTCACCGCGAAAAAGGCACCCCCCCTCAATCAGAGGAAGAAATATCCCGGAAAAATTACGACCGACTTTCCCACACTTATTTGGATTCAGCTCTTTTTGTCAATAGGCTTTCAAAAGAAATTTCATTAAAAAAACTAAAAAATCTTGCGTCTTTTCCGGTGATTTTATTTTTGCCTGCCACAGGCGCGCCGGCGCGGCGCCTGTCAATGCGGCTCTGATATATAGCGGATCGCCGGGCTGTTGCGGGGCAGACAGCAGCAGAGTGAGCGAGGCAGGCCGGTTTTTAACAAAACAGAATTATAATATTGACAGGCTGAGAGGAATTGCCGAGCATAAGCCGGCGCAGGCAAAGGCGGCCTTTGCTGTCGATTATGGCTGGAGAGGCCTAAGCGGCGCAAACTGTCACAAGCAGCGCCGGCGCTCAAAAGGCTTTTGCAACGCCCTTATATGCTCCATTATGCCCCCCCCTCTTCTTGAGACGCGCCTGAAAGCCAGGCGCAAGGCATGGTTTTATTTAATAATATCAACGGTCACGACCACTGCATCGCGATAAGCGCCGACAGGCGGGGTTGCTTGCGCCGGCACCTCCCCATAAATGGAAAAAGCCTGATCAAAACTGCTGCCTGTATCAACCCATTGTTCCGGCGTCAGGCTATAGGCTATCATATCGTCTCCCCCCTGAAGTTTCATATGGCGCATATTATCGCTATAATTCTGGCCGTTATCAAGAGTTACATTATAATCCGTGCCGGCGCTGCAATTTACCACCACCTGCGCCTGTGCCGCAACCGGGTTTTTTAAGGAAAACTGGCGGGGGAAGACCATATCCGAGCCGACACGAATATCACAATAAGTGCGTATATTTATGTCAACAACCGTATTGCCTTTTGCATTACCTGTGCCGGTAACATCGCCATTAGTGACGCCGCAGGCATTACGATAATCAAGCGCATCGCCGGGCTGGAGCATATACATGGTAACATGCGTTTGCGGGTTGTTATAGATATATTTCCCCGAGGGCAGGTTTGAGACACCTTCATTGCCCTCAAAACGCACGGTTATCGGGTCATCTACCCGGTAAAGCGTATCATTGACCTTGGTCGGGTAACCGATAATATTATACTCGTTCCGTCTATCGCCCACCCGTGTGCCGTTGGAGTAAATATTAAAGCCGATTCTGCTTTGATTGCGGCCGCTGCCCAAAGTGGCATAACGATAGGTAAAAGGCTTCGTGCCGGCGCTGGAATCATGAATATGCCAGCAATAGGCCATATGCCTGTCGGCAGGGATCGCCCGGCTGAGCGAACAGGAAAAGCTGAGCGTGTTGGTGATTGTCGGCGCTTTATTGATATTGCCGATAGTAACAGAGACAAGATTAGTGGTTTCCACCGTGCAGCGCTGCCCCGGCGGGCTTGCCCGGTCAGCCCGGGCATTTACCCCCAGAGACACTATCAAACTTATCGCAACAATAAAAATTTTATAAACAGGCACTATATATCTCCAATATTGCCTCAGATAGCTGTTTAAAGAGAGCTTATTTCCTGTTTTGATTAGCAAAAAATATAAATAATTTCAATAATTAAGATTATTACTTAAATCATTATTATAATATCATTGTCAATATTCTAAAATATTACATATTTTTATAGATTTTATTGAGTAATATTATTTTGCAGCAAAAACGATCGGATCTGTAGCGGCTTTCTGCCCGGCTGACCGGCCAGGATTATAAAACTGGCACCAGAGAGCATGGCGGAGGGTGCGGAAAACAGTTTACGTCCCTGTTTGTTTCTGCTAGATTCGGCGCTGTTTGCCAGAAATGAGAGGCTGATGTCCGGTTCTTCCTCTATGTCGCGCGTTAATATTGCCGAGCGTGTTTATAATAATCGCTGGAAGCTTGACCCGATTATTCGCTCGCTGCTGGATACGGATTTTTATAAATTTTTAATGCTGCAAATGATTTGGGGCCTGTATCGCGACACTCAGGTCACCTTTTCGCTCATTAACCGCACCAAAACCGTGGCGCTGGCGCGGGAAATTGATGAAGCAGAGCTGCGCGCCCAGCTCGATTATGCCCGCAGCCTGCGCTTTAGCAAAAAAGAAATGATCTGGCTGGCCGGCAATACATTTTACGGCCGGCGGCATATTTTTTCTTCTGAATTTTTGCGCTGGCTGGAAGATTTCCAACTGCCGGAATATGAGCTGACCAAAGCGGCCGGCCAATATGAGCTGCGTTTTTACGGCCCGTGGACACATACCACTATGTGGGAGATACCGGCTCTCGCTATTATTAACGAATTGCGCGCTCGCCGGGCCATGCAGCCTATGGGGCGTTTTGCCCTTGATGTGCTTTATGCCCGCGCCAAAGCCAAAATGTGGGATAAAGTGGAAAGGCTGCGCCGGCTGCCGGATATTCGCATTTGCGATTTCGGCACGCGCCGCCGGCATTCGTTTTTATGGCAGCGCTGGTGTGTGGAAGCGCTAAAGGAAGGTATCGGCTTCGCTTTTTCCGGCACCAGCAATGTGCTCATGGCTATGGAAAGTGACCTTGAGGCGCTGGGAACCAATGCGCATGAATTGCCGATGGTGATTGCCGCTTTGGCCGAGACAGAGGCTGAGCTGGCAGAAGCGCCTTATAAAATCATGCAGGATTGGAGCCGCTATTATGGCGATAATTTGCTGATAGCTCTGCCGGACGCCTTTGGCACTGAGGCTTTTTTGCGCCATGCGCCGGATTGGGTGGCAGATTGGACCGGCTTCCGCCCCGACAGCGCCCCTCCAATAGCAGGGGGAGAGCAGATTATCGCCTGGTGGCAGCAAAAGGGGCGCGATCCGCGCAAAAAATTGCTGGTTTTTTCTGACGCGCTAGATGTTGAGACTATTGAAAAAACTTATCGCCATTTTCACGGCCGCGTGCGCATGAGTTTTGGCTGGGGCACTAATCTGACCAATGATTTTGGCGGCTGCTCGCCCGAAACACAGGATAAAACCGTAACCCGCGGGCTGGAGGCGATTTCGCTGGTGTGCAAGGTGACAGAGGCTAATGGCCGCCCGGCGGTCAAGCTTTCTGACAATTTACAAAAAGCCGTGGGGGAGAAAAAAGAAATTGCGCGCTATATCCGCTTTTTCAGTGAGGGTAAGCCCGGCAGCCAAAGCCGGAGCGGCAAAAAACCCGCCGCGAAACGCCGGCCGGGAAAACCGGTAAAAAGACCGCCGGCTTGAAGAGAGCCGCCCGGAAAGGCTGTTTAGCCTGCACTCAGGCCGCCGGCAGGCGCTAACAAGCGGGGCTGCCTGCATTATCCTTGCGATGAAACCGGCAGCCTGCCATTATAAGGCTTTAAGTGCGCGCCTTAAACGGCCGCCCGGTTAAAAGAACAAAAAATCAGGCAAATGAGTAAATCACCGATATTTCGCGCTTGGCGGTGACAATATTCCGCTCTTGAGCACCGCTTTATTTGCCGGCGCCGGCAAGGAACAAACGCAAGCGGCAGACGGGAAATGCGCCAAAAGCAAAAGAAACCGGAGGGAGACAATGCTGATACGCGCTGATATTTGCGCTTATGCCAAAGACAAATATCAAACCCGGCCGGAGCAGCCATGGCCGCAGCGTTATCCTGATTGGCTGGTGCTCAGGCATAGAGCCAACGGTAAATGGTATGCCGTCCTTATGAATATTCCTCGCCATAAAGCCGGCTTAAAGGGGGAAGGAAAAATTGATATTCTTAATCTGAAAGTTGATGCCGGCCTGAAAATGCTGCTGGCCGGCACAAAAGGCGTTTTACCAGCCTATCATATGAATAAGGAACATTGGCTGAGCCTGGTGCTGGACGGATCAGTAGCCGATAAAGACATAATTCATTTGCTGGATAAGAGCTATAGCCTCACCCGGTGAGCTGTTTTTCTCTCTGGTAATAAAAGGGCATTCCCGGCGGGAATGCCCTTTTGCCTGTCTTTATTTTGCAGCGCTTAAGACAGATTGGGGTGTTTATCAATCAAACCCTGCCGTTTTTCTTCCAGCTCAGAAATTTGCTCTTCAATATTAGAGACCCGCTCTTCAATATGATCCAGATGTTCCTTGAATACTTCCCGTGCTTCCTGCCTGGAAGAGGCAACCGGCAAAGCACCTTTTAACGGGCGGCGCGCCGTTTCCCGCACCACACAGCCGGCAATGACCCCCATCAACGCCACCAGCATTAAATAATAAGCGGGGGCATAAGGCCAGAAATGGCCTGTGCCTTG
Source organism: Candidatus Tokpelaia sp. (assembly GCF_008636115.1). GTDB lineage: Bacteria > Pseudomonadota > Alphaproteobacteria > Rhizobiales > Rhizobiaceae > QLZD01. Next base: position 41,780 of record NZ_QLZD01000031.1, read on the forward strand.
CGCTGCCGCATCGCTGCTGCCCACCAGATAAGCAGCCAAAGGCGGCGTGATACCGGCAATAAAGACCGAAATATTAAAGCTGATACCCAAAGTGCGCAACCGCACTTTGGTGGGGAATAAAGCCGGCAAAATTGAGGCCTGCGTGCTGTTGAAACAACACAGCAAAACGGCAAGAATGGCCAGCCCGGCATAAATATGCGCCGTATCTTCATGCCGCATGAGATGAAAAGCCGGCAGACTGAGGAAAAGATAGCCCAATGAGCCGACAATAATAAACGGCTTACGGCCGATTTTATCGCTCAAATAGCCGAAAAACGGCTGGATAATCAGCATGCCGATCATAATGCAAATAGCAATAAGCTCGGCCTTTTCGCGCGGATAATTCAATACTTCGGAAAAATAAGTAGGCATATAGACCAGCAGCATATAATAAGCAACATTGGTCATAATCACCATGCAGCAGCATAAAATAATATTTTTGCTATTGGCGCGGATAATGCTCAAAGCGCTGCCTGTATCGCCTTCGCGCTTTTCACCCTCACGCTGGAAAGCCGGGCTTTCATCAACCTGACGGCGCAAATAAAGGCCGACAAGCCCCAAAGGCAGCGACAGCAAAAACGGAATGCGCCAACCCCATTGTTCCATTACGTCCTGCCCGCCAACGAGATGGGTGACAATAAACACCACCAGAATGCCGAAGAGAAAACCGGCAACAGAGCCGAAATCCAGCCAACTGGCCAAAAAGCCGCGCCTTCTATCCGGCGAATATTCAGCCACAAAAGTCATGGCACCGGCATATTCGCCGCCGACAGAAAGCCCTTGCACGATTTTGGCCAGCAAAATCAAAACCGGCGCGGCCACGCCAATAGCGGCATAACCGGGAATAAAACCAATAGCAAAAGTAGAAAGGGAAATAAGGATAATCGTGCAGGATAAAACATGCTTGCGGCCATATTTATCGCCCAGAAAACCGAAAATAGCCGCTCCCAGCGGCCGCACCAGAAACGGAATGGAAAAGGTGACAAGAGCAAGGATTGTCTGAATAGAAGCCGGCGCCGCGGTAAAAAACACCTTGCCAATAGTAATGGCAAGAAAACCGTAAACACTGAAATCATACCACTCAACCGCATTGCCAAGGCAAGCCGCGGTAATAACTGTGCGTAACTGCCGGCCTTCAACTACGGGTATATCGCGCACATGCAAAGTTTGATCATTGACCGTATTTTCTGTCATATTCCAGACCAGCTCCCTTATGCAGATTTTGTAAATTCGAGAAACATATTAAAATAGCGCCGCTACCTTATACGATTCCCCTTTATTCTGCAAATTATCCTCTATCGATTCATTATATTGACGCCGGCAGCGCCTGTTTCCCACAGGCGGAAATAAAGTGCGCTGCCCCTCATTCCGCTCATAGCCTCACAGCCGGCTTTCAGAAAAAACGTCTGTCTTTATAATGCGTTACGCATAAATTCAGAATATGATTACAAAAATCTTCCGGCAAAAATTCCGGATAAATATCCAGCACCAGCAAAGGCCCCAGTTTTTTATCCAGCCCGTCCGTTTTCAAACGCATATAATCTTTGGCTGTCGTTGCCATAATCAGCCCATAGGCGCGGGCGCTTTGCACAATATCGTCTATATCATAAAGGCTGAAAAAATGATGATCGGCAAAGCTGCGTTTCTGCGCAATAAGGCCGCCGGCAGCTTCCAGGCCGGCAAAAAACTTTTGCGGATTGCCAATACCGGCAAAAGCCAAAAAGCGCCGGCCATAAATTGCGCGCAGGCTGGTTATCGGCATAACCGGGTTGGCAACAGGCTGCTTATCAGGCGCGGCAGCTTTAAAGCCGGCGGTCTGGTTTTGCTCATGCAGGGCAGCGTTTTCTGCCGGCAGGGCGGGCAGGGCGGCGGCAGATCCTGTGCCCTCATAAGGGCGGCTGATTCGCAAGCGCAAAATCGCCCGGCAAACCGGCTTGCCGGCCTTTGCCGCCAGCCGCAGCACGGCCTGCCCGGCCGCATCATTATCGGCGTGATTGCCCAGCAGCACAATCATATCACTATAAGCGAGCTGCACCGGCAAAGGCGCGCGCAGCGGCCCGGCAGGGAAAATTTTGCCATTGCCGAGGCCGCGGGCGCTATCCACAGCCATAAGAGCATAATCCGAATACAGGCGGCGGCTTTGAAAGCCATCGTCCATAATAATAAAATTCACCCCTTCCCGCAATAGCTGCTCTGCCGCTTTCAGGCGGTTGACAGCAACCGCTACCGGCGCATATTCCGCCAGCAAAAGCGGTTCGTCCCCCACATCGCGCGCGCGGTCGCGCGCCGGGTCAACCCGGTAAACGCGATCTCGTTGCAAAGACACAGCACCGCCATAACCGCGTGACACAATGCCCGGCTTTAAGCCGCGCTTTCCGGCCGCTTTGGCAAAAGCCGCGGCCAGCGGTGTTTTGCCGGCGCCGCCCAAGGTAAAATTGCCGATACATAAAACCGGCGCTTCAATTTGCGGCGGGCGGGCGCGCTCCATTATCCGGGCAGCAAAATGCCCGTAAATTCTGGCCGCCGGCGATAATAACAGGCTGGTCAAACCGCGTTTTTTCCACCAGAAAAGCGGCGTTTCATTAGCCATGGCGGTCATTTGCCCTGTTTAATTGCGCCGCCAAAGTCAAAGGCTGCAAAAACGGTTTCAAAATTGTAAAAGTCTGCCGCAAGGCCCCGCTCAGACTTTGTGCTGTCTTGCGGCCGGAGGCAATCATTTTTTTGCGCATTTCAGGGTGCTCAAGCAAATGATGCACACAGCCTGCCAGCATAGTGGAATCATCAACAAAGCGCGCCGCATCATTTTTCATAAATTCCTGATAAGTCTCGCGGAAATTATCAATATTCGGCCCGGTCAAAATGGCGGCGCCGGCCAGCGCCGGCTCCAGCGGATTATGGCCGCCCTCCCCCGCCAGCGATTTGCCGACAAAAGCAATTTCCGTCAGCCGTAAATAAAGCCCCATATCGCCGATTGTATCGCCCAGCAATATATCTGTCTGCGGGCCTGGCACCTCGCCCAGACTTTTGCGGACAAAATGATAATTTTTGCTGCGCAGCCTGTCGATTATGGCGGTGATACGCTCCGGGTGGCGCGGCACAATAATGGTCAATAAATCGGGATAACGCTTGCGCAAAATACGGTGCACGCGCGCCGCCATCAATTCTTCTCCCTCATGGGTGGAAACCGCCGCCCAGCGCGGCCGCGCGCCAATAGCCCGGCGGTAATGCTCCAGCTCTTCATTTTTGGCAGGCAGCACAATATCGGCCTTCAAATTGCCGGCAACGGCAACCCGCGGCGCTCCCAGCATTTTATAGCGCCTGGCATCTTCATCTGTCTGGCAAATAACTTCCGTAAAGCAGGAAAAAATCTCCCGCGCAAAAAATTTGCGCCTCCTCCAGGCCTGAAAAGAGCGATCAGACAAACGCGCATTGAGCAAAATTTGCGGAATGCGGCGGCGCGCCAGCTCAATTATCCGCATTGGCCAGATTTCCGATTCACAGACCAGCGCCAGATCCGGCTTCCAATAATTGAGAAAACGGCGAACGGCAATGCCAATATCCAGCGGCACATATTGATGCGCCAGCCTTCCGCCAAAGCGCTCCCGCACCAGCCGGGCCGAGGTAACCGTGCCGGTTGTCAGCACAATATTGATATTAGCCGCCAAAATGCGCTCACATAGCGGGATCAGCGCCATTGTCTCACCCACACTGGCAGCATGCAGCCAGATCAGCGCTCCTTCCGGCCGCCTGGCCGAGGCATGCCCCAGCCTTTCGCCATAGCGGCGCAGCTCTTCCTTGCCCCTGGCTGCCCGCCATGAAAGATAAGGCGGGACAAACAGGCGCAAACAACTGCCAAGCCCGCTATAGGCAGAAAACAGCAAACGCGCCCTGATTTTTTTCATCAAAATCTCTCTAGCCTGGCGGCAATGCCGCCTTTCATTTTTACCGTGGCTTTGAGGTCGCAAGCCAGGAACAACAGCCCTCCCCCATAATGGTGCGCCTGCAATAAGCGGCACAGCCAGCCCGGCAAAAGCCTCACCTGCCTTGAAGCCGGGCATGGGCTTCATCAGTCAGCCGGTTCATAATATGCGTCAGTTCCATGCGCTTTTGCTCAAGTTCCGCCTCATCAGCCTCGGGTGAGACAAAAAAGGCCTCTCCCATTAAAAAAACCGATCGGCCGAAAGGCAAAGGTATGGCCGTTTTATCCCAGCTTTTTTCCAATATTTTTTCACGCGAAAAGGCATAAATATAAGGCACAACCGGCCGGCCGGAAAGCTTGGCCAGCAGAATAATGCCGCGGCCGGCTTCCCGCGCCTTTTTATGGGCAATATCGGCAATCATCGCCGTTGTCTCGCCGTTTTTCAGCGCTTTGCTCAGTGTTAACAGTGCGCGCGCGCCGCCTTTATCGCGGCTGCGCTTGCGTTTGCGCCCGCCTGAGCCGCGCACTGTCTCCAGCCCCAGCCGCTCCCCTACCAGCGCATTCAGCTCAGCATCGGCCGAGCGCGAAAACATGGCAATAATTTTTTCCCCCTTTGGCCGCAAAAACGGCCCCATTATATGCTGCCCATGCCAAAAGGTAATGATAAAAGGATTATAGCGCTTATGCGCACGGCGCGGATCGGCAGAGCCTTTTATGAGCGGATTTGTCCAATAGACAAAACGCAAATAGGCGCTTAAAAGCGAAACCAGCACCCATTTGACTATGGAAGAGTCTTTTAGCGGCTGTCGCAGTTTTTGCCAAAGCTGTTTCATAAAAGCGGCTTTATAATCAGAATTTTTGCGCCCGCTCCAAAGCGGAGTTAAGGCCGATTATGCAATAACGCTGCAAGGCATTATCCACTGTTTCCAAAGCGCGGCTCCTCCACGCTTTTTTTGCCTTTTCATAATCGGCAAAAATACCGACAAATTCCATTTTTTCAGCATTGGCAAATTTCTGCCCGGTAAAATCCTGCAATTCTCCGCCAATAACGAGATAAAGGCTTTCTGCGCCTTGTATTACTTCAGACATTAAGGCAAAACTCCTGCATTGGTCATAATTTAATGAATTACGCGTCTTAGCCTAAATCCAGGCCGGAAACAATATCCAGCAATTCTTTCAGCTTAGCCTGTTTTGCGCCTAATAAAAAGCCGTGTCTGAAAGATTGTTCACAATAGCGGACAGGCCGGCCGGCAAGGTCAACCAGCGCCCCGCCGCAATTTTGCAAAATAACATCACTGGCGGCAATATCCCAATCATGGCAGCCGGGGCGCACAAATACGGCCGAGAGCCGCCCGCGCGCCAATAAAGCCAGGCGATAAGCCAATGAAGGTATAGGCGCGGCGCGCTCTGCTCCTTGCGTGAAAGAGAGCGGCAATTTCTGCCAATCCACCTTGCGGCAGACAATCGGCGCTGAGGTCGCGCGCAAGGCCGGCATTGTCGCAGCTTCAGCCATTGTCTCGCCTGCCGCTGCCGGCGCCGGCTCTATTACTGCCCCGTTAAGCCGGGCTGTGCCGCCGGCGGCGGCAGTATAATGCTCACCCAAAGCGGGGCAATAAAGCGCCCCGGCAAGCGGGCGGCCGGCTTCAGCCACAGCGATAGAAACGCACCATTGCGGATTATGATTGATAAAACCGCGTGTGCCATCGATCGGGTCAACAATAAAATAGCGTTTATATTCTGCGGCCGGGCGCTCATCGGCCGTTTCTTCCGAAATCCAGCCATAATCAGGGCGGGCAGCCAGCAATTTTTCCTTTAAAAAGGCATCAATAGCAAGATCCGCCTCGCTTACGGGAGAATCGCCCGCTTTTGTCCATGTTTTCGGATTACGGCCAAAAAAGCGCAGGCCTATCTCCCCCGCCTGACGCGCCAGGCGGCTGATTAACTCCAAATCAGCGGTATGAGGCACTTTATTTTCATTATTCTGCTTTTGTAAAATCACCGCATTTCGCCTTATATTCCCCTAAAATACTATTTCTTCATTCTCTTCAGATAAGTGATGAATCCGTCTTTTGGATACGAAAAATCAAATCTCCCCTCTGATAGCCATAATAAAAATTCTCATCTTCCCCAGCCTGATCAATAATAGGGGTTTTTGCCAGAAACACACTCCATTCTTCTTTGGAAAAAGTAAATTTATCAATATATTCAGCAGCCGATTCTTCCTTTAAAGGAAGTTTTATCTTATAACCTGCTTCGCGACAAATCAGAGTTCCCTTTTCCAAAGAAAAAAGAAAAGTGGGGTTGGTATCAGCCTGATTCAGCACGGCGTAAGCCGCTTGTGTCTCGCCCAATATATTGAGAACAGTATCAAACTCATGAAGCTGCATTACCCGTAACTCCCATTCGAATAACCTGATTTTGTATATAATCACCGTGACAGACTGTGCCTATATCGTATATCGTATCAGCCCTTTGGCCTGCCTGACTGCCGCGCCGGCCCCTGGCCCCAGCCTGTTTATCCTTTTGACCTGATTATTATAAATACCCCCAAATTTGCCGGAAGCGCCGGTTAAAACCTGTTTTGCCCTGCCTGCTTTATTGGCCGCCGCCAGGCTGTTTTCCTGCGCATATTCCTGTCCAAAAAAACCTGACAATTTCCGGGAACAGAGCGTTATTCTCCGCCTGTTCTTATCTGCAATGCCTCCCGCCCTGCGGAGCCAGGCTTTACCCCTGCGCATATTCTATCCAAAAACCCTGACGGTTTTCAGAGCCAGGCTATGCCCCCGCCAGCATCATGCCTTCCACCAACAAGGTCGGCGCCGTAACAGCATAATGCCTGTCCAAATCATCAGCCGCAGTCATATGCGCAAACATATGCAGCAGATCTGAACCCAGACTCACCTCGCTGACAGGATAAACAGGCACGCCGTTTTCAATCCAGAAGCCGGCGGCGCCGCGGCTATATTGCCCGGTTACCAAATCTACCCCACGGCCGATCAATTCGGTTACATAAAAGCCGGTTTTCAAGCTGCCGATTAAATCTTCCGGCTTTGTTTCGCCCGCTTCAATAGCAAAATTAGTGGCCCCCGGCACAATAGCATTGCCGGAACGCACCCCCCGGCCATTTGTCTCCAGCCCCAATTCCTTTGCCGCAGAGGAGGACAACAGCCAATCCTGCAAAATACCGTCTTCCACCAAAGCCAGCGGCACCGGCTCCACTCCTTCGCCGTCAAACGGTCTTGAGGCCGGGCCGCGCGGCCGCAGCGGATTATCAGAAACCGCCTGGCCTTTACGCATAAGCCGCTTGCCCATAAAATTGCGCAGCAAACCTGTCTTGCGGGCAATGGCGGCCCCATTCACCATAGCGCTCAAATGCCCGGCCAGTGAGCGCGCCACGCGCGGCGCAAACACCACATCAACCTGCCCGGTCGGCGCCGGTCTGGCCCCCAGCCTGGCAACTGCCTGCCGGCCTGCCTGGTCACCAAGCGCGGCAATTTCTGCCATATCGGCATAATGCCGGGCAGAACTATAAGCATAATCACGCTCAAGCTTTGCCCCGGCACCGGCCACGACTGAAACAGAACGGCCAAAATGCGAAGCCAGATAAGAGCCGCTAAAGCCCTGGCTCGTCACCAGCACCAGACCGCCGGCACCATACCAGGCGGAGGCGCCGCCGGAATTGGTAACCCCTTTAACCGCCAGGGCTGCCGCTTCCAGCGCCGCGGCGTCATCACTCAACCGAACCATATCAGGGGTAAAAGCGTCCAGCAAATCCAGCTCACGCCGGGTTTTGGCCAAAAGCGGCGCCTCTACCTCTCCTTCAAACGGGCTTTCGGGTGAAACCCGGGCCTGAGCTACGGCACGCTCAGCCAATTCATCAGGCCGGGCCGACAAATCAGCCGATATAGCGGCTACGCGCTTGCCGACAAAAACGCGCAAAGAAAAATTATCAGTTTCAGCAGATTCTGTCTGCTCTGTTTTCCCCATGCGCACATCAATACTATAAGCGCGTGAGCGCGAAATTGCCGCATCGCCCGCATCGGCACCGGCCTTTTTGGCAGCAACAAGCAGTGCGGCCGCCCTGTCGGTCAAATTGGGCAAATCCCGTTGCATATCTGCCATATTTGCTGCTGCTTCCCGCATAAATGACAATCCCCATTTTATCCCGCAGAATGACCGCCGGCAGGCGGCCGGGCAAAGGCTGCTTAATCTTTTATCGGCCCGACCATTAAAATTGCCGGCTCAACGGTGAAAAGCTTTTTGGCAACAGCATTAACCTCGTCAAGACTGACAGCGTTAATTTCCGCCTCGCGCTTCTGAATATAATCTATCGGCAAATCCCATTCCTGCAACCCCACTAATGTAGCGGCAATCGCGCCGGAAGAACCCATATTCTGCACGGCATAAGCGCCGATGACATAGCTTTTAGCCTGCTGCAATTCCGGCTCATTTATACCGTTTTCAGCTATTTTCTTCACCTCTGTGCGGATAGTCTCCAGCGATTGCCGGGCGCTGGGCGCGCGCGTGCCGGTAGAAATAACCAGACTGTCGGAATAATCGCGATTCACCAGGCTGGAACGCACACTATAAGCCAAACCGCGCTTTTCCCGCACCTCAGTAAACAGGCGAGAGGTCAGGCCGGAGCCGCCCAAAACATAATTGAGCAAATAAGCGGCATAATAGTCTTTATCCTTGCGCGCCACACCGGGATAAACCAGATTTATTGCCGTTTGCGGCATAGTGTAATGAACCGTTGTCAACCCGCCCAAATGCGGCCGCACCGGCGGCACGGGCCGCAGCTCCGCTTTTGCCGGCAAGGCATCAAAAATTTTACCGATAAGCGCCGCCGCCTGTTCTTTTGTTATAGCACCGACAATACCTATTTTCACATTATCACGGGCAAATAAACGGCTATGCGCGGCCTGCAAATCCGCCCGGCCAATAGTCTTTAAACTTTCCGGCGTGCCCTCTATTGGCCGGGCATAGGGGTGACGGCCATAAAGCTCGACGGCAAATTTTTTCTGCGCGATTGTCATTGGGTCGCGCTCTGCCGCTTTAATGCCGACAATAATCTGATCGCGCACACGGTTGAGCGGCTCCTGGTCAAAACGCGGCTTTTGCAGCGCCAGAGCCAGCATCGCCGCTGCTTTATCGGCATTTTCTGCCAGCACTTTCATGGCGCCGCTTATATTATCCTCGCCGGCAGCAAAACTTAAATCCGCGCCCAAACTGTCCAGCTTTTCCTGCCAGGCCTGCGATTCCAGAGTCCCCGCCCCTTCGTCCAACAGGCCGCTCATCAGATTGATGAGACCGGCTTTATCGGCCGGGTCTTGCACCGCGCCGCCCTTAAAGGCAAAGCGGATAGCCAGAACAGGCACGGTTTTATCTTCTACAAACCAGGCATGAACCCCTTTGGGCGACATAATATCCTGAATTTCAACAGCCCGGGCAGGGCTGCCAAAAGGCAAAAGCCAGACAAACAGCAGCAAAGCCGAAGCCCGTAATCTAATCCTGTTCATATGGCTAATCCTCAATTCTCGCTCTTTCCTGTCGCACTGCGGCTCACGCGCCGCCGCGGCCTGCTTTCAGACTTCGCCGCTTTTGCCCTCTTCCCCGGCCCGGGCGCAGACACGCTTCTCATGCGGGCGCGGCAACAAAATTCATCTTTATTGCGCCGGAGAGGTGCCTTTGCCGCCGGGCGCTTTTTTCTGTCGCCTGTTATCTGCCTTTTCCGCATCATGCAGCGGCAAAAGACGGGAAACCACCCCTGTTCCCGGCGCCAGATAGCGCGCGGCGACCGCCTTTATATCTGCCGGTTTGACAGATTTCAGCCTTTCCGGCCAATTATTAACATCGGCAACACGCATGCCTGTTGTCAAAGCAGCGCCATAAAGTTGCGCCAAACCGGAAGGACTATCCTGAGAAAAGACAAAATCCTTCATATAGCGCTTGCGCGCGGCTTCCAGCTCCTGCATTGAGACGCCGTTTTTTATAATAGCCGCAATCTCAGCCTCTACCGCCGCCTGCAAATCGGCCAATGCGGCGCCGCCGCGCGGCAGGCCATAGAGATAAAACACCCCGTCATCAATGGCAGTGCCGTCATAGGCCGAACCGACAGAAGCAGCAATGCCCGTCTTTACCACCAGATTTTTATAAAGCCGGCTTTGACTGCCGCCGCCCAAAATTTCTCCCAATAAATCCAGCGCCTCTGCTTCTCCCTTATTTTTGGCATTATTATAAGACGGCACCAGGCGATAAATCTGGAAACTCGGCTCAGCCACGCGCCCGTCCCGCATGGCAACCTCACGCCGGGTGCGGCTCACCGGCTCTTGCGGCCGCCGGCGCTCAGGCATAACGGCGCGTTGTTTCACCTTGCCATAAGTTTCCATCGCCAAAGCGCGTACACCAGCCGGGTCAACATCGCCGGCAATAATGGCCACTGCATTATTCGGCGTATAATATTTGCCGTAAAAAGCCAGGGCATCATCACGATTCAACTGCTCCATTTCCTGTTTCCAGCCAATTACAGGATTATGATAAGGGCTGTTGAGGAACAGCGTGGCGCGCGCCTCTTCTGCCAGCATTGCGGCAGGGTCATTATCCGTGCGCATACGGCGCTCTTCAATAATTACCTGCCGCTCCGGGCCGATAACCTCATCAGTCAAAATCAGATTTTCCATGCGATCCGCCTCTCGTATCATCATGTTTTTTAAATATTGCGGCGCAATAATTTCATAATAGGCAGTATAATCATAAGAGGTAAAGGCGTTTTGTTCACCGCCAAGACGCGCCACAAGGGTAGAGAATTCTCCCGCGGGATAGGCCCTGGTCCCCTTAAACATTAAATGCTCCAGAAAATGGGCAATGCCTGTGTGCCCGCGCGGCTCATCGGCAGAGCCGGCGCGATACCATATCATATTGGTGACAACCGGCGCGCGGTGATTGGGCAGCACAACCACTTGCAAACCATTAGCGAGGGTAAAGCTGTAGACATTGCCGCTTTGCGCAATAGCCGGCAGCACCTGCCCGGCTGCTTCCTCGCTTTGCCCGGCCTGCTGCTCTGTGCCGGCCTGTGCCGTTACCGCCACCCCATCGGCCACAGGCTGAGTTGCGGCAAAAGCCTGCGCCCCGCCACCGGCAAAGGCGGCCAAAACGACCAGTCTCCTTAATAGAAACAGGGCAAACAAAATTTCAGCTTTAAAACGGCTCAACACGAAAAATTACACCTCGCTGCATAGGTGACAAACAGCTCACACCGCCCGCCGCACTTGCGGCGACAGGGCATAAAAACACACATGCGCAGCGCCGTAACCACGCTCATCTTCCTGAATAAAACAGGCAGGCAGGTCAAACCGCGCTCGTTTACTTTCTTCCAGAACAAGTATGGCATTATTATGGAGCCAGCCGCCATTATAAGCAGAGATAAAAGCTTTTTCCCCCAATTCCTGCCCATAAGGCGGATCGGCAAAAACAAGATGAAAAGGCAGCATAGTGCCGGCCGGGCCAAGATCGCAGGCATTGCGGCGCAAAATGCGCGCCACACCGCCAAGGCCAAGATTTTCTATATTATGCCGCAAAATACCGCGCGCTTCCACCGCTTCTTCGACAAAAACGGCAGCAGATGCCCCGCGTGACAGGGCTTCCAATCCATAAGCCCCGGTGCCGGCAAATAAATCCAGCACCCGCTTGCCGGCAAAATTACCGTTAAACCGCGCCTGCAAAATATTGAAAATATTTTCGCGAATTCTATCCTGAGTAGGGCGAATAGCCGCCGATTGCGGCGCCATTAACGCCCGGCCGCGCAAATTACCGCCGATTATCCGCATGGCGCCCCCTTTTTAACGAGTGGCTGCCTCTGCCCGATGGTTTATCCCCGCGCATAGCCTTATCCGCAAGCCCCCCTGCCTTGCGGGGCCAGGCTTTAGCGCCAGATTTACCTTCGCTGCTGCTGCCGCGTCTGAACGGCCGGCCGGTTTTATCTGTTCCGGCAAGAGAAGCGCTGCCGCCAGAAAAGCTACGCTCTTTGCTCTCTACATTTCCTGTGTCTTCCGGCAAGTATTTTGTCTTATTGCCAAAAGGCCTTGCCCCGATTTTTTTGTCACCAAACGGCTTGCCGCCAGCAAAAGCGCGTTTTTTACCAAAAGCTTTTTCACCATATTCCCCTGCCCCGGTTTTAACCTGGCCCGGCCTGTTCCGCCGCCGGTCAAAATGCTGCCTGTCTTCCCCCCATTCATTATTTTGCCTGTCTGCCCGGCCGGTGGAAAGCCCGCCGGCAACACGATCCGCGGCAGAATATGCGGCTTTCCGGTGCCAATCGCCCCGCCGCGGGCGCCTCTCACTTTCTGCTGCCTCAACAGGTGCGGCAGCTCGCGCGCGTGAGCCGGGGCCATGCCAGATATTGGCCTTGCGGCTCGGCCGCTCTTGCAGCTTCTCCCGCGGCCCGGCTGCTGTTGCAAACCGCCTGCTGCCGGAAGAAACCCAGCCTTCCTCATCTCTCTCTTTATATCTGCGCCCGGTTTTATTGTGCATATCCTTATCCGCAAGGCCTCCCGCCTTGCGGGGATAAGCTTTATCCCCGCGCCGGCCGGCTTTATCGGCAAAATCGGGCGCAGTCTCAGGCAGGCTGCGGTCAGAGCGCGCCGCCACCGGCCCATTGGGAAAAACAGCAGCAACCGGGGCAGAAAAATCCAGATTTGCTTCCTGCACCAGTTTTGCCCCTAGCTGGTCGCGCAAAATACGGCCGCGCACCTCAAGCACCATTCCCGGTTCCAGATCCGCCAGTTGAAACGGGCCGAAAGAAATGCGAATAAGCCTGGCGACTGTCAGCCCCAAAGCACCGAGAATATTTTTAATTTCATGATTTTTGCCTTCTTTCACGGCAATGGAAAGCCAGCTATTACTGCCTTGTTCACGCTCCAGCACGGCTTCTGCCGCGCCATAAAATATACCGTCCACCACAATGCCGTCTTTCAGCCGGTCAAGCTGCTGCCGGCTGGTTTTGCCATGCACCCGCACGCGATAACGGCGCACCCAGCCGGTAGAGGGCAGCTCCAACACACGCGCCAGCCCGCCATCATTGGTCAGCAAAAGCAGCCCTTCCGTGTTAATATCCAGCCGGCCGACAGCCAGCACGCGCGGCAAAGCCGCCGGCAATCTGTCAAAAACTGTTGCCCGCCCGGCCGGGTCACGACTGGTGGTGATAAGCCCCGCCGGCTTATGATAAAGCCAAAGCCGCGTTCTTTCCTTCACCGGCAGCGCCTGACCGTCCACCGTAATATTATCGCCGCGCTTTATATTAACCGCCGGGCTGGCCAGAACCCGGCCATTCACCGCCACGCGCCCGGCAGCAATCATCATTTCCGCCTCACGGCGCGAGGCCAGGCCAACCCGTGCCAGCCTTTTGGCAATGCGCTCACCTTTTTCTTCTTCATTATCAATATAGCGAGGCTGAAACACCTTTTCCTCCTGCCTGTTTTTGGCTGGCAGCGCCGCTTTATCTGAAAATTTTTTCCCGGTGGGCCGCGGCGCATATTTCTTTTCCATTTTATAATCCGTTTTAAACAATTTGTTGCGGTATTAACAAAAATTTTGCCGCGGCCTTACACTGGGAATATCGGCAAACTTGCCTGCCGGGTGATAAAATGACACAATAAACCGCTCTCCCTCTCCTGCCCTAGCAAAAGACAGCGTGAAAAGGAACGATAAAATAACAAAAAAGGCGAAATCAGGCAAAAAACTTTCCGGCTTGCCAACAGCAAAACAGCCGAGCCGCATAATTTTTAACCGGGATAAGATGGCACAGCCTGTAACAGCAAAAACAACTAAACCGGATTTCATGCGTGAGGCTTTAAACCAGGCGCGCTATGCGGCACAAGCAGACGAAGTGCCGGTGGGCGCGGTGCTGGTGCATGAAAACCGGATTATTGCCAAAGCGCATAATCAAACACGCGGCGGGCGCACTTATCCGCCTGACCCGACAGCCCATGCCGAAATCTGCGTCTTGCGGCTGGCCTGCGCGGCGTTGGGAGCCGAAAGGCTTGATAATTGCGATTTATATGTAACACTGGAGCCTTGCACAATGTGCGCGGCTGCTATTTCCTTTGCCCGGATTCGCCGGCTTTATTACGGCGCGGCCGATGCCAGGGGCGGCGCGGTAGAGCATGGGCCGCGTTTTTTCAGCAGTCCGGCCTGTTTTCACGCGCCGGAGCTTTACCCCGGCCTGACAGAGCGGGAAAGTGAAACCTTGTTAAAAGAATTTTTCCAGAAAAAACGCGACAAATAACGCCAGGCATGCTCATTCCACCGGTGGAATATGAAGAACCGCCGGCACCGGCGCGCCTGACGCGCCATGTGCAGGCGGCAAAGGTGGAATAACGACATTAGCGGCGGCCGTGCGGCGGCAGCAAACCGGGCAGCGGCCATAGGCAATCATAGCATGCGAGCCTTTCCCCATGCCTATGTATGCCATTGGGCAATCAGGCATACAGGCAGGGGAGACAGGGCCGACACGCCAGACATTGACAGCCGGGCGTGCACAGCAAAACCCGGCCCGCAAGCACAAAACCCGGCATAAAACCCGGCTCTGCCGACAGGCGGGACAAAAGGCGGGCGGCAAACCGGCCCCTTACAGCAAGCTGAACAAATTTGCTTTTTTTCGCCAGACAGCCTGATAGCAAGGAACGCAAATTGCCCCTGACAAGCGCGCGCCCGGGCGTGCGGCGCAAATAACCGGCTGCCGGCAGGCGGAAGAGCACAAAGCCCGCTTTCCGCCTCAAACCTTTCAAATCCTGTGGCCAGGCAGGCAAAATCTGCTCATTTGGCAAAGCAGCCGGCGGCAAACAACACGCACAGGCGCCCCAATCTGCCGGCTGCCGCCTATCTGGGGGCATGCTTGGCCAAAATACGCTGCAAAGTGCGGCGGTGCATATCAAGCCGCCGGGCAGTCTCTGAAACATTGCGGCCGCACATTTCATAAACGCGCTGAATATGTTCCCACCTCACCCTGTCTACCGACATCGGCTTGATTGCCGGTTCTTCCCTATCGCCGGGCTGGCTGGTCAGGGCAGCATAGATAGAATCCACATCAGTCGGCTTGGCCAGATAATCCACCACTCCCATTTTCACCGCATTGACTGCCGAGGCAATATTGCCGTAACCGGTTAAAACAAGGGCGCGCGTTTGCGGGCTGACAAGGCGCAGTTCCTTGATAATTTCCATACCATTGCCGTCCTGCAATTTTAAATCTACCACCGCATAATGCGGCGAAGCAGTTTGCAGCAAAGCAATAGCCTCTTTCACTGCTGCGCATGTCAGCACGGTAAAACCCTGCTGGCGGAAAGAGCGCGCCAGCCTGTTTAAAAATATTTTATTATCGTCAACCAAAAGCAGCGACAGGCCTTTACCCACCATTTTAGGCGCAACCGCCTCGGATTCAGGTGCCGCCGCATCAGACGAAGAAGTTTTTGCCGTCATTTATTATAATCCTTATACCCTGACTGTAACATATCACTTCCAAACCGGCCGGCTGCCTTCGCACTGTTGCCGACCCCCACAGCTTTCCGCATTGCGCCATTTTTGCCCTATAGGCATTGATAGAGCAAAACCGCTTCCTCCTGCCGGCCGGGCAAGGGGCAAGGGCCGGACAGTTTAAAAAACAAATTTTTTCGGCTCTGCGTCAAACGGCGCCGGCCAGACGAGGCGCACCTCCGCTCCCAGATTACAATCGGCAGAATTGCGGAAAATCAGCTTGAAATTCATACGCTCCAGCAGGGTTTTGGCAATAAACAGCCCCAATCCCAGCCCGCCGCCGGCGATTTCGCCTTTTTTCTTGCCCTTTTTGCGGTTGGAAATATAAGGCTCGCCGATTTTATCCACTATATCGGGTGAAAAACCTTCACCATCATCAATAATGGACAGGCTAATCGCCTCTTTATCCCAGGCATAACGCAGGAAAACACTGGAACGGGCAAAATCTACCGCATTTTCGACCAGATTACCCATGCCGTAAGTGATAGCCGGATTGCACCGCACTTGCGGCTCTGCTCCCTCGCAAGCCCCCTGGCGCAATTCTATGGCAATGCCGAAATTACGCATCGGCGCCGCCACTTCCTCCAGCAGCAGGGTAAACGGCACTTTATCCCGGCTTCTATCTTCACCGGCCATAGTGCCCAGCCCGGCCAGAATATCGCGGCAGCGCTCAGTCTGGCTCAAAAGCAGGCCGACATCTTCGGCATAGCGCTCGTTTTTGCCCAATTCCCGGCGAAAATCGCTCGCCACCAGTTGAATAGTGGCCAGCGGCGTGCCCAGCTCATGCACTGCCGCTATCGCCAGACCGTCCATGGCAGAAATATAACGCTCTTTTTGCAAAATCAGCTCGGTGACCCCCAAAGCATTGCTGAACTGACGCGCTTCCTCTGCCAGCCGGTAAGAATCAAATGAAATAAAAACAAGGGCAATGATAATCGCCGTCAGCAAACCGCCGATAAACAGCGGCGGCAGGCTCAAAGTCTCATGCGGATACCAGGGCAAAGGGTAATGAAACAGTGCCAGAATACAGGCACATAATATCGCCAGAATATTGAGCAGGAGCACAGAGCGGAAAAACAGCGAAGTCGCGCCCATGCCGACAGGGGCAATCAACAGCAGCGCAAACGGATTTTCCAGCCCGCCGGTAAAATATAACAGGCCGGAAAGCAGCAGAATATCGGCGGCAAAAATCAGCATGGCGCCATTAGGGCTGACACGGTGATGCCGCGGATAATAAAAATGCAGGCATAGATTAAAAGCGGACGATAAAGCCACCAAAGCAAAACAAAAGCGCAATGGCAGAGAAAAACTCAAACCAAAAGCAACAAAGCAAATACTGACAGTCTGGAAGAAAACCGCAATCCAGCGAATATGGATAAGCGTTTCCAGCCGCATAAGGCGGGAAAAATGCGGCTTGCCGTCTTCTACCCAATCCTTGACCACAGCTCCCTCTCCCGCCTTTATCAGGCCCGCTTTATTGCCCGCCAGCGCGCTGCGCGGCCTCAACCGCCGCGCAATCTGCCCCGTTATCAAACAGAAAAACAAAAAATAATAGCCGCAATCTGGCTTTTTTCACAGATTTTCATCAGTCGCCGTTTGCCCGCCCGCCGGCAGGTTTTTGCCTGATTTCAACTGCTTTTCGGCTTGCTGCTTTTTGCTTTTCCGGTGGGGGCGGCTGTTTCCGGGTTTTGCGGCCAGAAATGTTTGGGATAACGCCCGCGCTGGCTGGCCGCCACATCTTGCCATGATCCGGCCCAGAAGCCGGCAATATCGGCAGTAATTTGCAAAACCCGCCCGGCCGGCGATAATAATTCCAGCGTCAGGGGCACTTTGCCGCCGGCCACAGCCGGGTGCTGCCGCAGGCCAAATAATTCCTGCACCCGCACAGACAGCACGGCAGCGCCTTGCCGATAGCAAAGCGCAATATTAGAGCCGGTCGGCACAGTGAAATGTGACGGAGCCAGCTTTTCTGCCTGTTTGCGCAAATCATAAGTCAACAGGCCGGATAAAGCCCGGCTCAACACAGAGCTGTCACCGGCGGCAAACTGCGCCTGCCCGCGCAAATGCGGCAGCAGCCAATCTTCCAGCCTGCCCAATAAAGCTTGATCGCCGACATCGGGCCAGGGCGCACCAAAATGGCCGTGCAAAAAAGCCAGCCGGGCGCGCAGATTTTCTGCGGTTTTATCCCAAGGCAAAATCGCCAGGCCGAATTGCCGCACCGCCTGTAGCCAGCCGGCATCAGCCAAAGCGCCTTGCGGCGGCGGCAAAGGCACTGATTCCAGCATTATTGCCCCTAATTTGCACTGCCGGAAACGGCGCAAAGCCCGGCTCTCTTCATCAAAAACCGTATAGGTTTCATCGCTGATTTTATCCGCCAGATGCTGCCGCAGCCAAAGCTCCGACACTGCTGCCGCGGCTCTTATCCGCGCTTTGGCTAATGAGCCGGAAAGCTCAAGGCAAACAAGCCATGGCTGGCCAAATAAAGGCGAGGTTTCGTCTATAAAAGCGCCGCGCCCGTTTGCCATTAAATACTCTGCCGGTTTTGCCCTGTGCCTTTCCCCGATTTTACGCGGATTCTCATCTTTTTGCCGCCGCGCCACTCTCTCCCACCATGTGGCGGCCAAAATCTCTCCCGCGCTCATAAGATTTTTGCTGTCGCCGCGCTTTATTACGCTCATAGGCGGCAGCGGCAATAAAGCCGCCAGCCGGCATGCTTTTTCAGCCAGATTTTTGGCCAGATTGCGCGCTTTGGTTGCACGGGCGCTCTTATCGCGGGCAAAATTTTCCAGCCTGTTATCCAAATCACTGCCGGCGCCGCCCAGACCGGCCTCAGTCAGCACAAGGGCAAGCGCGGCGGCCCTCTCTGCCTGCCGGCGGCCGAGCTGAGCCGCGCTTAACAGCATATGCGCATGATTGACCGGCAGGTTTAGCTGCCGCAAAGCGCGCCCCAGCGGGGTTATCTGCCCGGTTTTATCCAGCGCCCCCAAATCCTGCAGATTTTGCCGCGCCTGCCGGCAGGCGGCAGCAGGCGGCGGGGAAGCAAAGCGCAAATCCCGCAGATTTATTATGCCGAAATCGGCGCAATCCAGCAGCAGATTACGCAAATCGGCCGCCAGAATTTCCGGCGGGGTGAAGGCGGGCAAAGCCTTATTCTGCTCTTCATGCCACAGCCGAACAGCAAGGCCGGCCTGCACCCGCCCGGCGCGGCCGGCGCGCTGAGCGGCTGAGGCAAGGGATACGCGCTGTGTCTGCAACCGTGTCATGCCGCTGACGGGATCAAAGACAGGCAGGCGCGCCAGGCCGCTGTCAATCACAATGCGCACATCTTCAATCGTCAGAGCGCTTTCGGCAATGGCAGTGGCCAGCACAATTTTACGCGTAATTCTTGTCTCAGGCGCCGCCGCAATGATTGCCGCCGGCGCAATATTGTCACCCCAATCTGTTGCGCGCCCGCGCTTTTGCCGGCCGGCCGGCCGGGTAACCGGTTTGATGGCTCTTTCCTGCTCTTCTGCCGACAGGCCGCCATAGAGCGGCGCAATAATAACAGCCTCGCCGGCAGCAGTCTCACTGTGCGCCGGCCCTTCTGCCGGCACGCGCTGCCGGCCCGGCTGTATGCCGGGAAGCCAATCTTCCAGCAAAGCCTGTGTGCGTTTAATCTCCGCCTGGCCAGGCAAAAAGGCCAAAATACTGCCCTCTGCGCCGGCAAGCCAGGTGCAGCAGGCGCAGGCGACAGCCTCTTCCACCCGTTCAGCCCGGCTATTTGCGCCTCTTGCGCCCTGCCCGCGCGGGTGATATATAATCTCTACCGGAAAATTGCGGCCGCGCGCCTCAATAACAGGGGCTGCGCCGCCGCCCGGCAGCAAAAGAGCAGCTATAGATGCGCTGTCCAATGTTGCCGACATCACCAGAATCCGCAAATCCGGGCGGAGAGAATCCGCCACATCAAGCGCCAGAGCCAGGCCAAAATCAGCCTCCAGGCTGCGTTCATGAAATTCGTCAAACAAAACGGCACAAATACCCGGCAATTCAGGATTATCCAGTATAAGACGGGTAAAGCTGCCTTCAGTCATTACCAGAATGCGCGTGGCAGCAGAATAATTTTTCTCCAGCCGCATAGTATAGCCGACTGTCTGCCCCACTTGTTCGCCCAAAAGCTGCGCCATACGGCGGGCAAGGGCGCGCGTCGCCAGACGGCGCGGCTCCAGCAGAATAATTCGCCCTTGTTGCGCCCAGGGCGCCTGTAGCAAATGCAGCGGCACAAAACTGGATTTGCCGGCACCCGGCGGTGCCACTAATACGGCCCGCGGCAGCGCAACAGGGCCGGGCTTTGCCTCATTACCGTCACCGTGGCGCCGAATCCTGCTGTCACGGCGGCGCAATACTTCACTACTGCTATCGCTCAATGTCCCATTATCGCTGCCGCTCAAGGCCGCATTATCGCTGCCGCTCAGGGCGGCATCAATCCCGGCCAAAACCTGCTTTATCGGCAAGTCTTCTATTGCCTCCGTCTGACGCTTCGGCAAGTTTTCTGTTGCCTTCGTCTGACGCTTCGGCAAATCTGTCTCTGACACTTTTTACAACTTTCCACGCCGGCTGAAATTATCCGGGCTGCAATCTCTTAAAAGCGGGCTATGCTCCGCCGCCAGTTTATTATGGCGTAAGTTATAATATTTTTTGCCCGGTAATAACAAGCCGGCAGCAAATTTCCGCTTTGACCCGCCCCGGATATACTATAAATCCGGCTCTATAATGCTAAAACAGTCTCTATACAATAACAATAAAGTATATCTCAAGTTTAATATTAAATTATTATAACTTTTTATCAATAAATCCATATTACATTAAGGATAACGAAAGTATAAACCGGCTATCCGGATATGTCTGTAATCAAAGCAAAAGCAACAATTCTCACTTGAGGTCTGTTATGAAAAAATGGCTGAGTCCCCTTCTTTTTGCATCTTGCCTGTTTGGCGCCGGTATCGGTGTGGCAGAAGCAAAACAAAATTATAACTGCAACTGCAATAGCCTTGCCCTTGCCCCTGTCAGAAATACTGTCATCACCAATGTTGATGCCATTACCACGGCCCCGCTCCATGTGCGCAACGGCCCGGGCCGGCATTATAAATCCCGCGATATTCTGCCGCCGGATTTTCCGCTGGTTGTCGGCTCATGCACCCGCGGCTGGTGTCAGGTTTACTATAATAATGCCCGCTCCGGCTGGTCGTCCTTGCCTTATCTGGCCTTCAAAAAAGGCGGCAAACATTATAAAGACCCCAATCTGGGGCCTTTTGGCGGCGAGACCATGGCTATGAGCGGCCCGCGCCGAATGGGCGGCCTGCATAGATCGCGTTTTCGCCGCGGCTATCAGCACCGCATTGCTTATTCAGTCAACGGCATGCAGGCCGGGCAATATAGCGGCGAGCGCAGCGCCATGAGCGGCTGGTGGACCAATTATCAGCGCCCCACATATCACCGCGCCTGGCAGCCGCGCTGGTGGCAAAAAAAATAGCCGGGCCGGGAACGGTAAAATATAAAAGCGCATTAACCCGCCGGTTCATGCGCTTTTTGCCTGTTGCCGTTTAAAAAGCGGCCTGTTATTGCAAAGCCTTGCGGACAAGCGCCCCGGCTTTGGCAAAATCCATCTGGCCGGGATAAAGCTCTTTCAGTTGCGCCATTACCCGCCCCATATCGCGCAGAGACAAAGCCTCATTATCGCTCAAAGCCTTGTTCACCGCTTTCTGCATTTCTTCATCGCTTAGCTGGCGCGGCAAAAAAGCAGCTATAACAGCTATTTCCTGGCGTTCTTCCGCTGCCGGCTCGGGGCGGGCAGCCTCTTCATAAATCCTGGCAGATTCCTCACGCTGTTTTATCATGCGCGCCAGCAATCCCTGTATTTCAGCATCATCGGCAACCGGCCTGCCAATACCGCGATTGGCAATATCACGATCTTTTATCGCCGCATTAACAAGCCGCAGGGTAGAAAGCCTGAGCCTGTTCTGCTCTTTCATCGCCGTTTTTAAATTTTCCATAATTTGATCGCGTAAAGACACTGCAACCGCTACCTTTCTGCCTTGATTCTCTTTAAGCTCAGCCCGGGCGCCAGCCTATACAGGTTTTGCCGGCTTAAAGCAAAACTTATTATTAGCGGCTTTGTTCCCCTCAAAGCCGGGTTTGCCCCTGTTCTTTCTTAACAGCCGGGGCAAAATACCGCCCTTTGCCACCCCGGCCGGGCGGCAAATTTTCGGCATAAACAGGCTTTATCTGTTTATTATACCCATATTCTTATCAGCTCAACCGGTCGCATAGCGGGAACAGGCTTTATCTTT
Source organism: Candidatus Tokpelaia sp. (assembly GCF_008636115.1). Lineage (GTDB taxonomy): Bacteria > Pseudomonadota > Alphaproteobacteria > Rhizobiales > Rhizobiaceae > QLZD01. Next base: position 63,590 of record NZ_QLZD01000031.1, read on the forward strand.
TTTGATAAAGCACTATAATGCCGGCCTCAGCCGGATAAATTATACCCTGACTCCCTTTATATAAGAAAGCGTTTAATGACACAGCCAGCCCATAAAAAAAGCACCGGCTGGGTGCAGACAAAACCAACTGCATTGCTGGTTTTGGCCGATGGCACGGTGATTGAAGGCAAAGGTGCCGGCGCACAAGGCAGCGCTGTGGCGGAATTATGCTTTAATACTGCCTTGACCGGCTATCAGGAAATTTTGACAGATCCCTCTTATAGCGGGCAGATTGTGGTTTTCACTTTCCCGCATATTGGCAATACCGGCGCGAACGGCGAAGATACGGAAATTTTAAACCCGGCGCAGCGCCATGGCGCTGTCGGCGCGGTTTTTAAGGCGGATTTGTCTCCCCCCTCCAGTTACCGCGCTACTGAAGGCCTTGATCAATGGCTTGAAAAGCGCGGTATTATCGGCCTGAGCGGGGTTGATACCCGTGCTTTGACCGGCTTTATCCGCGAAAAGGGCGCGCCCAATGCCGTTATTGCCCATAATGCCGCCGGCACATTTGATATAGAGGATTTGCGCCGAAAGGCACGGCAATGGCCGGGGCTTGTCGGGCTGGATCTGGCGTGGGAGGCCGGCTGCGGCCAAAGCGCCGCCTGGCGGGAAACGCCGTGGCAGTGGAATCACGGCTATGGTGAAGAAAGGCAGGGGCGCTATCATATTGTCGCCGTGGATTACGGCATTAAGCGCAATATTTTGCGCCTTTTAGCCGGGCTTGGCGCCAAAGTAACGCTCATGCCCGGCACCGGCACGGCGGCCGATATTCTGGCGCTAAAGCCGGACGGCATTTTTCTTTCCAACGGCCCGGGTGATCCGGCAGCCATGCGCGCTTATGCCGTGCCGATGATTCAGGCGCTGCTGCAAAGCGGTATCCCACTTTTCGGTATTTGCCTCGGCCACCAGTTGCTGGCGCTGGCCGGCGGCGGGCAAACGCTGAAAATGCGCCAGGGGCACCACGGCGCCAATCACCCGGTCAAGGATAAAAACACCGGCAAGGTGGAAATTGTCTCCATGAATCACGGTTTTGCGGTTGATGCCGCCAGTCTGCCGGCAGAATTTGAAGAAACCCATATTTCGCTGTTTGACGGCTCTAATTGCGGCATTCGCCTCAAAGGCCGGCCGGTCTTTTCGGTGCAGCACCACCCGGAAGCCTCGCCCGGCCCGCAGGACAGCCATTATCTCTTTCGTCGTTTTCTCGATCTGATAAAGGCGCATAAAACGCAATCGGGCAAAAGCGCCCCAATAGCGGCTCAATAGCCGGCGGCGAAACCATAAACCGGCGGGAAAAAGCAGCGCGGGCGGCCGGAAGAGACGGCGCTCCGGAAAAGGTCTTTACGGCTTTGCGCCGGCTGGGCGCGCCTATTTTTGCCAGCCACAACGGCTCTCTCCTGCCGCAGGGCGGGCGCCCCTTTCTCTATGGACATATTTATGCCTTTTTGGCAGCCAAGACTGGCCTGGCGTTTTTGGCGCCGGCCTATAGAGGCACTTTGGCCGGAATGATGCGCTATTTCAAGGAGAGAGAAAATGAAAATTATTCGCAGCGGCACGCAGGCCTCAATTTCCCCTATGCCGGCAGAATGGTTTACCGGCACAGTGCGCTATGACCCGATGCTGGCCGTGCCGGAAGGCAGTGATCTGGGCTTTGGTCATGTAACCTTTGAGCCGAAGGCGCGCACGCATTGGCATACCCACCCGAAAGGCCAGGCCTTGATTGTGACTTTCGGCTGCGGCCGGGTAGCACGCGAAGGCGGTAAAATTGAAGAAATCCGTCAAGGCGATATTGTCTGGTTTCCCGCCGGGGAAAAACACTGGCATGGCGCCGCGCCCGATTGCGCCATGAGCCATTACTGTATCCAGCAGGAAGAGAATGGCAGCCCGGTAAAATGGCTGGAGCCGGTCTCTGACGCGCAATATAATGGCGAATAACAGCCCGTTTTCTCTACTTCTTTACAGGCCTGCCCGGCTCTCTCGCCGGCGGGCTTTCGCTTGCAGGCATATTATGGCCTGAATTGCGCTCTTTACTTTCTCTTCATAGATACAACCTATTTTGGGGTGAGCTGTAACCATATTATTATCAGACAATAATCCCGGCTGGAGGGTATTATGGATAAGGGACATAGCGCCGCTATGCTGACAGAAACGCAAGCAAAAGCCCTGAAACCTGACATTTTACAGCAATTACAGAAGATTTATGTCGGAATGGATATAACCGATATTGATTTGCACCCCGATGAAGGTTTTGACGGTGATCCGATTTTACGCGTTTATATAAGTTACAAAGGGGAAATACCGGATAAAGGCGGCACGCGGGCGGCAGCCATTAACAGCATTAGAGATATTTTGCAGGGAAAAGATGATTTCAGCTTTCCGGTTATGACCCTCATACCGCAAAAAAATGTCCGGAAAAGAGGGCGTGTGGCGTGAAAACGGGCAAGGGGTTGCATCAGAGTTTGTTGAAAGTCGCTGATGATTTGCTGCAAATGAACAAGCGGCGCCCGCAAGAGGCGCATTTGCGCCGGGCTGTCAGTTCAGTTTATTATGCTTTGTTCCATTTTTTAGCGCAATTATGCGCCGACAGTTTTATCGGCACGCAAGGGGCAAAAAACCGCAGTAATCAAGCCTGGCGGCAGGTTTATCGCAGTCTGGAGCATGGCCCGGCCAGAAAGGCCTGTGAGCAATGTCAGGGAAAAACTTTTCCGGAGGAAATTAGAAATTATGCAGCCTTATTTGTCGAATATCAGCAAAAACGGCATGATGCCGATTATGATCCCCATGCCAATACAACCAGGAAAGATTTTACCAAAGAGGAAATTATATCTATGATCGAGCAGGCAAAACAGGCTATTCAAGAAATGAAAGCTCTCTCTTCAAGCGATCTCAGAGCTTTTTCAGCCTTTGTCTTGCTCAAACCGCCGCGCCGATAAACCGCCCTGCCCCTCTCAAATCTTGCCGGTTATAGTGTCGCAGCTTTGGCGGCTGCCGGATTGAAGCCCGCGGTTAAACCAGTAAGCGCGCTGGGTTGAGGTGCCGTGGGTAAAACTATCGGGGACAGTATAGCCTTGTGACACTTTCTGCAGATTGTCATCGCCGATTTTATGCGCGGCATTTAGTGCCGACCGAATATCATTTTTTTCGGTAACACCCTGTTTTTTCATATAATTTGCCCAGATTCCGGCATAGCAATCGGCCTGCAATTCCAGCCGCACTGTCAATATATTGGCGGTTTTCTCATCGGCATTATTACGCTCACTGTCTATTTCGTCCAAAGTGCCGTCCAGGCTTTGAATATGGTGCCCCACTTCATGGGCAATAACATAAGCAGCAGCGAAATCGCCCGGGGCAGAAAATTCTTTCGCCAGCTGATCAAAAAAACTTTCATCAAGATAAATTGTGCTGTCATTGGGGCAATAAAAGGGGCCAATAGCATTTGTCGTCGTGCCGCAGGCAGAGCGCACCGCAGTGCGGTATAAAATCAGCTTCGGCTCATCATAAGCATGGCCTTCCAGGCCCAGAACCTGCGTCCAGACATCTTCTGTCTCAGCCAGCACAACCGAAACAAATTGCAGACGGCGTTTTTCCTCAGCCCGCTTTTGTGCGGTTTGCGCCGTTTGCTGCCCGGCTCCCTGCAGAAAGCGGTTCTTAACCTCGGGAAACAGGCCAAAACCCAGAAAGGCGATAATAAGCAGCGTCACTCCGGCAATCAACATCCATTTGCCGCCGCCGCGGGCAAATATCCCGGCTGCTGCCGCACCCAGACCGACACGCGCGCCGATTTCGGCATTAGAGAGCATTTGATCGCGCTGGTCTTTTACATTATTGCTCTGGCGCTCAGCTTCCCAGCGCATTGCCGCCTCCTTATCTGTCTGCTCGCTATAAAGCGCCGGCAAGTTTGCTCTTGCAGAAATAGGGCGCGCAGCGGTGAAGGCAAAGGGCAGACACAGGCGGGCAGCGAAAGCCGCCTCTATCAAACAGGCGGTTTAAATTGCGCCCCGCCCGGCAAAAGCCGCAGAAAATTGTAAAAAGGCGGTAATAAGGACTTACTTTTATGAGCTTTCCTGTTTATAAAGCGGCCTTGGCTGATAATTATACTTATGTCACCCAGGCAAAGCCTGAATAGCAGCCGCCAAAACAGGCGGCGCGCGGAGATATTATGCCAAAACGCCTCGATATAAAATCTGTCCTGATTATCGGCGCCGGCCCGATTATTATCGGCCAGGCCTGTGAATTTGACTATTCCGGCACCCAGGCCTGCCGCGCTTTGAAGGAAGAAGGCTACCGCGTTATTCTGGTCAATTCCAACCCCGCCACCATTATGACCGACCCGGATCTGGCGGACGCAACCTATATAGAGCCGATTACGCCGGAAATTATTGCCAAAATTATTGCCAAAGAGCGGCCGGACGCTTTATTGCCGACCATGGGCGGGCAGACCGCCCTCAACACCGCTTTATCGCTGCAAAAAATGGGGGTTTTGGAGCGCTATCAGGTAGAGATGATCGGCGCCACAGCGCAAGCCATTGACAAAGCAGAAGATCGGGCGCTGTTTCGCGAGGCTATGGCCAGAATCGGGCTGGAAACGCCGCGCTCTATGCTGGCCAATGCCGCTGAAATCAAAGCCGAAGAGCGCCAGAGGCATGAAGAACAGCGCCAGGCCCTACAGGCGGAGTATAAAGACCAACCGCTTGCGCAAAAGCTGGAAGAGCTGGAAACGGCCTGGCAGCGCGATTCCGCCCGGCGCAAGCAGCGTTATCTGGATCACGCTCTCGGCCTTGCCGGCAAGGCTTTGGAGCATGTCGGCCTGCCGGCGATTATCCGCCCGTCCTTCACGCTGGGCGGCACCGGCGGCGGCATTGCCTATAACCGTGCCCAGTTTTATGAAATTGTTGAAAGCGGGCTTGAAGCCTCTCCCACTACGGAAGTTTTGATTGAGCAAAGCGTATTGGGGTGGAAAGAATATGAAATGGAAGTTATCCGCGATAAAGCGGATAATTGTATTATTGTCTGCTCGATTGAAAATCTTGACCCGATGGGCGTGCATACCGGCGATTCCATCACCGTTGCCCCGGCTATGACCCTGACCGATAAAGAATATCAGATCATGCGCAATGCCGCTATTGCCGTGCTGCGCGAAATCGGGGTAGAGACCGGCGGCTCCAATGTGCAATTTGCCGTTAATCCGCAAGACGGCCGGCTGATTGTCATTGAAATGAATCCGCGCGTGTCGCGCTCTTCCGCGCTGGCTTCCAAGGCCACCGGTTTCCCCATTGCCCGCATTGCCGCCAAGCTGGCTGTCGGCTATACGCTGGACGAGCTGGAAAACAGCATTACCGGCGGTGCCACGCCCGCTGCTTTTGAGCCGAGCATTGACTATGTCGTCACCAAAATCCCCCGCTTTGCTTTTGAAAAATTCCCCGGCAGCAGCTCGGTTTTAACCACAGCGATGAAATCGGTGGGGGAAGTGATGGCGATTGGCCGAACTTTTCAGGAATCGCTGCAAAAAGCCTTGCGCGGGCTGGAAACAGGCTTGAGCGGCTTTGATGAAATCGCTATCCCCGAATATGAAGAGGCCGATGCCGCCAATGCCGTTAGCGCGGCGCTGAGCACGCCGACACCCGACCGCCTGCGCTATGTGGCGCAGGCTATGCGTCTGGGTTTTACTGTGGCGGAAATTCACCGCGCCAGCCATATTGACCCATGGTTTCTCGAGCAGATTGCCGGCATTATCGCCATGGAAGAGCAGGTGCGCGCTTTTGGCCTGCCGCAAGATGCGCAAAACATGCGGCGGCTCAAGGCCATGGGCTTTGCCGACAGCCGGCTGGCAACCCTGGCCGGAGCAAGCGCGGCAGACGTAGCGGCCTTGCGGCAAAGGCTGGGGGTAGTGCCTGTTTTCAAGCGCATTGACACTTGCGCGGCAGAATTTGCCTCGCCTACCGCTTATATGTATTCCACTTATGAAGAGCCGCTGGCCGGTGTGGCGCATGATGAAGCGGCCGTTTCCAGCCGGCGCAAAGTGGTGATTTTAGGCGGCGGCCCCAATCGTATCGGCCAGGGGATAGAATTTGACTATTGCTGCTGCCATGCCGCTTTTGCCCTGCGTGATGCCGGCTTTGAAGCGATTATGATTAACTGCAACCCGGAGACTGTGTCGACCGATTATGACAGTTCCGACCGGCTGTATTTTGAGCCGCTGACGGCGGAAGATGTGCTGGCGGTGCTGGAAGCGGAGCGGCAAAAGGGTGAGCTTGTCGGCGTGATTGTGCAATTTGGCGGGCAAACGCCGCTCAAACTGGCGCAGGCGCTGGTCGAAGCCGGCATTCCAGTGCTTGGCACTGCGCCGGACGCGATTGATCTGGCAGAAGATCGCGATCGTTTTCAAAAGATGCTGGTGCAGCTTGGCCTGACCCAGCCGAAAAACGGCATTGCCCACTCGCTGGCGCAGGCGCGCGCTGTCGCCCGCAAGCTTGGTTTTCCGCTGGTGGTGCGGCCTTCTTATGTTTTGGGCGGCCGCGCTATGCAGATTATCCGCAATGAAGCGGCACTGCACAATTATTTGCTCAATATTGTGCCGGAACTGCTGCCGGAAGCGCTGAAAGCCGCTTATCCGCAGGAGCAGCAGGCGCAGATAGATCATTTGCTGAAGCGTAACCCGCTGCTGTTTGATACTTATTTAACGCAGGCAGTGGAAATTGATGTTGATTGCCTGTGTGACGGTGATACTGTATTTATAGCCGGCTTGATGGAGCATATTGAAGAAGCGGGCATTCATTCCGGCGATTCCGCCTGCTCGCTGCCCGCTTATGGCTTAAGCGCAGAAGTGGCGGCGGAAATAGCGGCGCAGACAGAGCGGCTAGCCAAAGCGCTGGGTGTCGGCGGGCTGATGAATGTGCAATTTGCCGTGCAAGACGGGGTGATTTATGTGCTGGAAGTTAACCCGCGCGCCTCGCGCACTGTGCCTTTTGTCGCCAAAGCTACCGGCCGGCCGGCAGCCAAAATCGCCGCCCGCATTATGGCGGGCGAAAGCCTGGCGCAAGCCATGGCTGCTTACGCCCCGGGCTTGGCGGCCTTGGCAACAACAGCCGGCAGCGCGGTTGAGGGTGGCACGGCAAACAGTGGCGCTACAGCAGCGCGGCAAGAGGCACCAACCGGAAACGCCGCGGCAGTGGCAACAGGTGCGGCAGCAGCTAAAGGTGCCGCCATAAACAGAGCCGCCGCCTCCTCAGCGCAGCCCGCCGCTGCGGCTCAAGCCGCAGCTAGAGGCACCGCCATAAACGGAAACGCTGCAGCGGCAGCAGCAAGCGAGAGCGGCCCCAAAAAGAGCAAAGCAGCAGCGGTAACCGGAAGCACTGTGACAGCAGCAACCGCTAAAGCAGCGCCGGCAGCCGGCAGCAAGGCAAATCAGGATTCTCCCCTAAACGGAGATGCTATAGCGGCGCAGCAGGCAGCGGGTAACAAGACAGCAGCCAGCGGAGCTGCCGCCCCGGTTTGGGCAGCGGTGGCAAATAAAGCGACAGCAGGGAAAGCAGTTCCGCCGACCGTTTTAGCGCACCCCGCAGCAAAGCGGCGGCATTTCGCGGTGAAGGAAGCGGTTTTTCCCTTTGCCCGCTTCCCCGGGGTTGATACTATGCTGGGGCCGGAAATGCGCTCTACCGGCGAGGTTATGGGGCTGGATTATGACTTTGCCCGCGCTTATGCCAAAGCGCAACTGGGCGCCGGGGTAGACCTGCCGCAAAGCGGCACAGTGTTCATTTCGGTGCGCGGGGCCGACAAAAAGCGGGCGCTGGCTGTCGCACAAAAACTGGCAAAACTGGGCTTTAAGCTGCTGGCCACCCAAGGCACGCAGGCCTTTTTAGCCGAGCACGGTGTTAAAGCAGAGCGGATAAACAAGGTGCTGGAAGGTCACCCGCATGTCGAAGACGCGCTGTATAACCGGCAAATCCAGCTGCTGATTAACACGACCGACACAGCCGGCAATCTCTCGGATTCCAAATCTATCCGCCTGGCGGCCTTGCACCAGAAAATCCCCTATTGCACCACCATCGCTGCGGCGGAAGCAACGGCGGAAGCCATAGCAGCTATCCTCGCCGCCCCCCTCACTCCCCGCCCCCTACAGGAATATATTGGGTGAAAGAAAGCCTTCTTCCTCAAAATGGCTAAACTGAAATCGTTTATGCTGTTTCACCCACTGAAGCGCTGGTAATAGTCGGAATTTTTCTGCCAGTTACACAAGGAATCTTCTGACACTTGCATACCGACATTAAGATATTTATCCAGCTCTAAAAGGTCACTATCCAAATCCTTGGCACTGCGGCTAGAGTCCCTATTATTATCAAACAATAAGCGCGCTCCTTTCAGCGGACCGGTGGCACCTTGTAAATAAGCAGAATCCGGCTCAATAGGGATAATCCCTAATTTCCCCAGCATAGTGAGGTAGTCAAACCGCCCGAGCCGGCCAAACCCCATTACCTTGCGCATATCCTGATATAAATAGCGGAATAGTTCCCTTGGATTTTTATTATGATTTCTTGCCAAAAAAGCCTGCCAGCCGCCCAAGCTCTGAACCCAATCGACATAAGTTCTGAAAACTTCTGCTGTTCCTCTATTGGAGTTTGGATTTAAACTCTCATATTTCCTGTGATTACTAAACTTCTCTCCGCTTAAATAAGCCTGATTGTTTAAAAGCCAGTCGTGGAATACCTCAGGATTCGCGCTAATAGTCTGCCAGTCCCATAAATGCCCTGCATTCCCGCCGCTATAAACCTTCTTTGCCAGAGACCAACCATTTTTTGCATGTTTGCCAAAATGCGTTGCCAGAAAAACCAGCCAGCAGGCTTCATCAATATTGCCCAGGCGGTTTTGCATGACAGCCGCTTTTAGCGGATCAAAATAAGGCTGTGCCGGATAAATAATATTTCGGTTGTAAGATTTATCACGGAGAATATAGCAATATTCAATTCGCCTGAGGCTATCCACTATCTGCGCAGCCAATGTATTTATGCGCAACGGCGTATCCAGCCCTCTCAAAATCTGTGGTTTTCCCTCATCTCTTAATCTTGTAAGAAGGTTAGCAAAATAGGTTATTCTTTCCTGTCTTTTTGCACTCATAACTCCCCAACTTTCACAAATTTAACGATAATTGCTTATCCGTATCTTTGCTATTACTAACCTTCTTTATTTGGTTGCTAATAAAATTTTCATATACTTTAGAAGACATTCCATTTCTTAATTTAACAATTTTCTTTTTTAAGCTGGTGCTTTCTTCTGTTTTTTGCTGACTCAATAAAAATTTTAATTCTAAAATTCTTGTAATATCCTGCCAATAGGAAGCGATATTTATGTCGTTTAGCCTCGGAATCTTTTTCTTCAGGCGCAAAAAACGCTCTTTTTCCAGCAACCATTGCATTCCGTCATAAGGATTGCCTTGCGGCATAGGTGGCATCGACAATATATCCCGGCATGGCTCTTTACAAAATTTTCGAACACATTCTTCATTTTTCTTATAAATATGCAGGCTCCCTACATGGTGAGAATATATGCCGACCTTATTATCCACGCTGCGGGCAATATATTCCTGCAAAAAAGTAAAAGCAAATACATCATGTGGCAGCCCTATATAAGCATCATTTGAGCGCATATAAACAATCATATCAAGCACATTATTACGCGAGAAAAATTGCATTATGCAAGTGCACGGCACATCGTCTTTATTTTTCTCAATGTCGGATTTATCAAAAAGCTGTATTACCGCTTGTCGTGTTGTGGCCTTGGCTCTCAGCATATCAATGACAGCTTGAACCTGGCATTTAGACACAAATAAATCAGCCTGGCTTTCCGATAAGATTCCACCGCCAAACAAGCGCGGGCCATAAGCTCCGCCGGCGGTCGATATTTCTTTCCCGGCCTTTATAAATTTTCTGTAGTCACGGATATAATATTCTATAAATTTCAGCTCATCACTGCCGGAGAAATACCATAATGTCTCCCCTAAACAACTAAAAAACACTCCCCCTCTATCTTTGTTTCCGCTAAATCTGGCTAAAGGATTTTTTAAATTCAGAACGATATTCCTGCATTCGCGGCATGAGCCTTTGCTGGCTTTTATATCTGCGCCGTGTTTTAGTATATAAGGGTAGATTTTATTGAGTAACGCATCTAAACTGTTTTCCGTATAATGTTTTGACATGAGCGCCTCATAATAAAATATCCCGTTATTTTATCTTTTTTAATCATAGCAAACAATAAAATTTTAATAATTGTCCTCTTTTGAAACAATTTGGCCGCTTAATAAAGCACTCTGTTTTAAGGGCTATATTTTTGCCGGGAAATGGGTTATAAGCCGCTGCAAGCTTCGGTGCCGCGGTTTCCCGCCGGCCTTAATGTTATTTATCGCCTGTTTTGAAAAGAAGAATTACCCTTATGCAGTTGCGCAATATTGCCATTATCGCCCATGTTGACCATGGCAAAACCACGCTTGTGGACGAACTTTTAAAGCAATCCGGCATGTTCCGCGATAATCAGCGCACTTCTGAGCGCATGATGGATTCTAACGATATTGAGCGGGAGCGCGGCATTACCATTCTCGCCAAAGCCACCTCAGTCGTCTGGCATGACCCACATAGCGGTCAGGATACCCGCATTAACATTGTCGACACGCCCGGCCACGCCGATTTTGGCGGTGAGGTAGAGCGTATCCTCAATATGGTGGACGGCGCCATTGTGCTGGTCGACGCCGCCGAAGGGCCGATGCCGCAGACCAAATTTGTCGTCAGCAAGGCGCTCAAAGTCGGCCTCAAGCCCATTGTCGCCGTTAATAAAATTGACCGCCCCGATGCCCGCCCTGATGAAGTGATTAACGAAGTCTTTGACCTCTTCGCCGCGCTCGGCGCCACAGACGAGCAGTTGGATTTCCCCATTCTTTACGGCTCCGGCCGCGGCGGCTATATGGCGGAAGAGCTGGACGGGCCAAAAAATGAAGGCCTGGCGCCTTTATTCAATCTGGTTATCCGCCATGTGCCGGCGCCGCGTGTTTATCCCGGGCCGTTTTCCATGATTGGCACTATTTTAGAGGCCGATCCCTTTCTCGGCCGCATTATTACCGGCCGCATTCACTCCGGCACAATTAAGCCGAATCAGAGCGTTAAAGTCTTGTCGCCAACCGGTGAGTTACTAGAAAATGGCCGTATTTCCAAAATTCTGGCCTTTCGCGGGCTGGAGCGGCAGGCGATTGAAGAAGGCGCGGCCGGCGATATTGTCGCCATTGCCGGGCTGCAAAAAGGCACAGTGGCCGATACTTTCTGCGATCCGGCGGTAAATGAGCCATTGCAGGCGCAGCCGATTGACCCGCCGACTGTGACTATGAGCTTCCTTGTCAATGACAGCCCGCTGGCCGGCACAGAGGGCGATAAAGTGACCAGCCGCACTATCCGCGAGCGGCTGCTGAAAGAGGCGGAAGGCAATGTTGCGCTGAAAATTGAAGAATCGCATGATAAGGATTCCTTCTATGTTTCCGGCCGCGGCGAACTGCAGCTTGCCGTGCTGATTGAAAATATGCGGCGCGAAGGCTTTGAGCTTGGCGTTTCCCGCCCGCGGGTGGTGATGCAGCAAAACGAAGCTGGGGAAATGCTGGAACCGGTGGAAGAAGTTGTTATTGATGTTGACGAAGATTATTCCGGCACAGTGGTGCAGAAAATGTCGGAGCGCAAGGCCGAAATGGTCGAGTTGAAGCCTTCCGGCGGCGATCGGGTGCGCATGGTGTTTTACGCGCCGACCCGCGGCCTTATCGGCTATCAGTCAGAGCTGTTGACGGATACGCGCGGCACAGCGGTGATGAACCGGCTGTTCCATGCTTATCAACCATTTAAAGGGGAGATGCCCGGGCGCAGCAATGGCGTGATGATTTCCAATGATAATGGCGAATCGGTAGCCTATGCCCTGTTTAATCTGGAAGATCGCGGGCCAATGGTGATTGATGCCGGGGTGAAAGTCTATCAGGGCATGATTATCGGCATTCATTCGCGCGATAATGATCTGGAAGTTAATGTGCTGAAAGGCAAAAAGCTGACCAATATCCGCGCCGCCGGCAAAGATGAAGCGGTCAAGCTGACCCCGCCGGTAAAAATGACGCTGGAGCGTGCTTTGTCGTGGATAGAGGCAGATGAGCTGGTGGAAGTGACACCAAAAAGCATTCGCCTGCGCAAGCTCTATCTCGACCCGAATGAGCGCAAGCGTTTTGAAAAAAGCCGCAATAATGCGGCCGCAGAATGAATATGGCGGCGCGGCGGTTTTGTGCAGTGGTGCCGGCGGGGCAAAGGATAAGCAGGAATGGGGGTAAAAGAAAGGGAAGCAAATGAATCTTGAGGCGATAGCTATTGGCAAAAATGTGCCGAATGATGTCAATGTGGTGATTGAAGTGCCGCTCAATAGCCAGGTCAAATATGAGCTGGATAAAAAATCCGGCGCCTTGTTTGTCGATCGCTTTCTGTTTACGCCCATGGTTTATCCCGGCAATTACGGCTTTATTCCCCATAGCCTGTCGGAAGATGGCGACCCGACTGATGTGCTGGTTGTCGGCTCGCGCCCGCTTCTACCCTGCTCGGTGATCAATGTCCGGCCGATTGGCGCGCTGTTAATGGAAGATGATGGCGGCAAGGACGAAAAAATTATTGCCGTGCCCACGCCCAAGCTGACACAGATTTACGATAAAACAGAATCTTATAGCGATTTGCCGGAAATTTTGCTGAAGCAGATTGAGCATTTCTTTGCCCATTATAAAGATCTGGAGCCGGGCAAATGGGCTAAAATCCATGGCTGGAAAGATAAAGCCCACGCACAAAAGCTGATACAGGAAGCCATAGAGCGCGCTAAAAAGGCTTAAAGCGTGCCGGCGGATTGCAGCAGAGAGAGGCTGCGGCCTCTCTTTTATATTTTCCGCATAGGCGGGCAAGATTTTCTAAATAAAAATGCAATTTTTAATAAGAAACTGTTAATAAGCCGAACAGGCGCGGAATTGGGCCTTTCTCTTGCAGTCTCTATCTTCTACATCTCCCAGACAGGCTCGGCTATTTTGAAATCGGGTTTAAACACTTAAGCAGCGGCGGGAGAACTTCAATGGAGCAGATAGAAGATATATTAAAGACACTGGCAGCGAGGATAAAGAATCACGCCGAGACAATACAGACGGAAGAAGCGGTCAAAACCTCCATTATCCTGCCTTTTTTGCGGGCTTTGGGTTATGATGTTTTCAACCCGCTGGAAGTTATCCCCGAATTTACGGCCGATGCTGTTGGCAAAAAGGGGGAGAAAGTTGATTACGCCATATTTTCTGAAAACGAAGTGCGTATATTGATCGAGTGCAAAGCCCTTTCCAGCCCGCTTGAGACAAAGCATTTAAGCCAATTATATCGCTATTTCAGCGTAACAAATGCCAAATTCGCTATTTTGACCAATGGCCGCTATTTTCAGTTTTACACGGATCTGGACGAAAAAAACAAACTTGACGCAAGGCCGTTTTTTACCTTTGACATTACGGAATATAATGCCAATACCGTCAATGAGCTGAAGAAATTTGAAAAAAGAGCCTTTGATATTGACACGATTTTAGCTACGGCAGAGCGTCTGAAATATACATCGGGCATAAAGCAGAATATTCTAAAAATTATGGAAAATCCGCCGGAGAATTTCGTCCGCCTGGTTTGCGCCGATATATATGGAGGGAGGCTGACCGCCAATGTGCTGGAAATGCTCTCACCGCTGACAAAAAACGCTTTCAGGGAAATTATCACGGAACTTGTCCAAAGCCGCTTATCTTCGGCTTTAAACGACACTTCTGCGACCGATGAAAAACTGGACAAAGCTGCCGATAGCGCCAATGATTTGGAAATCATAACAACGGAAGAAGAAATAGAAGCGCATATGATTGCCAAAAATATTGCCAGAGAAATTATTTCCGTAGAGCGGGTTGTTATGCGCGATGCCAAATCCTATTGCGCCATTTTGCTGGACAATAATAATAGAAAGCCGCTTATCAGACTTTATTTTAATGCCAAAATAAAGCGTATCGGTCTGTTTGATAAAGAGAATGAAGAAAAAATTGAAATTGAAACCATTGATGATATTTATAAATATGCGGATTCTATCAAAAACGCAGCGCAAAAATATCTGCAATAGGGGAAATTAACCTGCGGGCTCTGAAATTGCGGCCAGCTTATAGCCGGTTATATATATTTCGCGCTTTAAGGCCATAAAAGCCGCCAGCCGGTTTCGTTTGCGTCTGGTTCTATTATTTACTGCTCCATATCTTTGTGACTTTTTTAACCGGATCAGGCTAATATCGGGGGTGCACTATTTGCTTAAAGCGCTTTACAAAAGGGGGCGCCGGCGGTGCCGTGCGCTATATAAAAGAGAGAATCAGGAGCCTCTTAAATGTATGCCTTATTTAAAACTATTGATCTTGTGTTGAATTTTTATCTCTTTGTCTTGATTGGCGCTGCTGTTTTTTCATGGCTTTATGCTTTTCATATTGTCAACCCGCATAATAATGTGGTGCGCATTATCGGCCGCTTTTTCTATTCCATGACCGAGCCTGTCTTAAAGCCGATACGCCGCGTTTTGCCTAATTTCGGTTCGGTTGATATTTCACCTTTAGTGGTTTTTCTTATTATCTTTTTTATCCAGAATTTTATGTGGAGCACAATTTATCCGCTTTTCGTCTGATTGCCGGGCAGGAATAAGGCTGTCGGGGCAGGTAAAGGCGGTTATATGGAAGCAGGCACATTTTACCGGGAAGAAAAAGACGGGCTGGCGCTTTTTGTCCGGCTGACGCCAAAGGCAAGGCAAGACGCCGCGGCCGGCCTGTTTACCCAGGAAAACGGCAAATGCTGCCTTAATATCCAGTTGCGCGCTGTGCCCTCAAACGGCGAAGCGAATAAAGCGCTGATTCAATTTTTAAGCAGGAGCCTGAACATAGCGGCGCGTGATATTGCGCTTATTCGCGGCCACACGGCGCGCTTTAAACACCTGGCCTTGCGGGGTGACAAACAGGCTCTGGCAGCAAAACTCGCCGCTTTGGCAAGCTGATATTTTGCCCGCGCCGGCGGCAAATAATATTATCTTGCCGGTTCTCTTGCGCAAGCTGTTCTATTAGTTTTAAAAATCATAGAATTCTTTGGCAAGCCTCTCTCAATGATGAGCAAACAGAGCATAAAACTGCTGCGCAAGCGCTATGGCCGCCAAGCGCGGCCCTATTGATAACCAGCATGATGCCGGGCTATTAGCCGATGGTCTGGATAAAGCTTTTGCAACGATTTTTGCCCGCGGCCGCAACAGGCCGGGCAGCGCGGGGTATAGACTGAGCTATAAAACCCGCTTCAAGAAAAACAATGACAAGCATAAGCCGGTTTTTATAGCTCAGTCTATACCCCGCGCTGCCCGGCCTGTTGCGCCCTTATCCATACCACTGCTACAGTGGAAGACAAACCGCCTCCCCCTTGGCATTATTGTATTCTCAGCTCAGATAGTTTTCGGCCTGGAAAAAGCAGGATAACAGCATTATTGCCCCCCAGCCGAGCGATGCAGCTCTGCCGCTATCGGCGCAAATTCGGCCGCCACCTGCCGATAAATATCATGCTTGAAAGCAACAATATCCTCAATTATGGCCGCCAAATCGCGCCATTCCCAAATATCGAATTCCGTCTCATTGCCCGCCGGGGGCGGATTCACGGCGATTTCACTTGTCTCACCGGTAAATAAAAAAGCAAACCATTTTTGTGTCTGGCCGCGATAACGGCCGCCCAGCGGCTTTTTCCCCCGCTTGCCGGCCAATAATTCCGCCGGCAATTCATAAGACAGCCAATTTTTTGCCTCGGCCAGAAATTCGGCAGATTTTACCCCCGTTTCTTCCCATAATTCCCGTTTTGCCGCCGCCAGCGGAACCTCCCCTGCTTCAATCCCGCCTTGCGGTAATTGCCATAAGCCTTTTGCCGCATTTGGCAGCAGGCTGCCGGCATGACGGCGGCGCCCCACCCATACACGGCCTTGCCGGTTAAACAGGGCAATGCCGACACAAGGCCGCAATGGCAGCGGCGCTTTTTGCCCGGATTTTATTGTGTTCATAACCGCCTTACCCTGTTTGCCCGGCCCCGGCGCCGGCGCCGCAATCATAGCCGCCGACCCCAATCGCTGAAAAACCACGCCGGTGCGGCATGGACAAAACGCTTTGATAAAACCATTATTCGGTTTTATGCTCCGTTTCACCGGCACCGGCTTTACCACCGACATTATCCGGCTTGCCCAGCATAGCCTGTTTCAAGACATCTTTATTGGGATCAGGCGGAAAAGCAGGGTTTTTCTCTACTCCCTGCAATAATTTCACCGCGTTTTGCAACTGTATATCGTCCTTGGCCGAGAGCGGCACATAAGCGGCCGATCCGGAGCCTTTATCTGTCTCTTCATTGCCTTTAATATGCCCCTGCAATTCCGATTCACCAAAATTAACGTCATAACCCTGTAAATCCTTGGGCAAAGGCTGCTCTATTTTAATATCCGGGGTTATGCCCTTGCCCTGAATAGAGCGTCCGGAAGGAGTGTAATAAAGCGCCGTTGTCAAACGCAGGGCGCCATTATCCCCCCCCAATGGGATAATAGTCTGCACACTGCCTTTGCCAAAAGACTGCGTGCCCAGAATAGTGGCGCGGCGATGATCCTGCAAAGCGCCGGCGACAATTTCCGAAGCACTGGCCGACCCGCCATTTATCAACACAATAACCGGCTTGCCATGGGTTAAATCACCGGCGCGGGCATCATAGCGGATAATATCACCGGGATTGCGCCCGCGAATAGAAACCACCTCGCCTTTATTCAGAAAAACATCAGAGACCGCCACTGCCTGATTAAGCAGACCGCCGGGGTTAAGGCGCAAATCAACAATATAACCTTTCAGCCGGCTTGCCGGCACTTTAGCCTGAATATCGGCAATAGCTTTGGTCAAGTCTTCATAAGTGCGGCCGGTAAACTGGCTAATGCGCAAATAGCCGACATCACCGCCTTCAATACGGTATTTCACCGCTTTCACCTTGATAATAGCGCGTTTCAGGCTAATATTTAT
Organism: Candidatus Tokpelaia sp.; assembly: GCF_008636115.1. Lineage (GTDB taxonomy): Bacteria > Pseudomonadota > Alphaproteobacteria > Rhizobiales > Rhizobiaceae > QLZD01. The sequence goes on from NZ_QLZD01000031.1 coordinate 80,733, forward strand.
CGGCTTGTTAACGCCTTTGCGCACCAGAGTCAGCTTGACTTCTGTCCCGGCTTTGCCGCGCATTTTATCAACCGCATCGGTCAAATTCATGCCGCGGACAGGTTTGCCGTCAACCTTGACAATCAAATCGCCGGCCTGAATGCCGGCTTTGGCCGCAGGCGTATCATCAATCGGCGCGATAACCTTGATACTATCTTTATCGGTTGTCACTTCCAGCCCCAAACCGCCAAATTCACCTTTTGTTGTTTCGTTCAAATCTTTTGAGGCTTCACTATTCATATAAGAGGAATGCGGATCAAGCGAAGTTAACATGCCGTTAATGGCATTTTCGACCATTTTTCTGTCGTCGGGTTTGGTGACATATTGCATACGCACGCGCTCAAATACATCGCCAAAAAGGGCAAGACTGCGATAAGTCCCGGCATTATCGTCTATAGTGACAGTTTTGGGAGCAGCAAAAGAATGCACCATAATCATGGAAGCCGCGCCCAATAGAGCACCAGCCAGAACAAATTTCATTTTACGAAACATCGGCCTTCTTTCTTCCCTTTGTTTGTCACTTTTCTGCTGCGGCTCACCTGCGGTGCGGCACTTTATTGCGGCTGCCCGGCCTGACGCATTTTTTGCCGCGTTGCCGCCCACCACAAAGCGGGGTTAACCGGTTTGCCGTCTTTCCTTATTTCCATATAAAGCTGCGGCGCCGCCTTATTTACCATAAAACCGCCTTTATCGGCAAGCAGCAGCTTTTCCATACTCCCCACCGGTTCACCTTGCAACAGGAATTGCTCCGGTGCAACATGAATTTGCGCCATGCCGGCCAAAATAATATAATAATTTTCGCCGGCATCAATAATGACAAGCTGGCCGTAAGAGCGAAACCGCCCGGCATAACGCACCACGCCTTCTGCCGGCGCCAGCACCATGGCGGCCGGCGCTGTTTCAATAATTTCACCCTGTGACAATTTGCCCCCCACTGTTTGGCCGAAACCGGCCAGCCGCCGCCCGGCAACCGGCCGCGGCAGCAGCCCGCGCAAGGTTGAAAACGGCACTTCTATTTGCATTTGCCCCGGCGCGGCACCCGTGCCGGGGGAGGCTGTCTGTTTGCTGATTTCACCCAGTAAATCCTGCAAATTCTGCACTTTTTCCGCCAGTTTTTTGCGACTTTTCTCTTCTTCCTGCAAATTTTGCTGCTTTTGCCTCTGTGCGCGCTTTTTTTCTTCCAGCAATAAAGCAAGGCGCCTATGCTCATCGGCCTGTTTTTCACGCGCCTGACGCAAATGCTCCTGCGCCTCGTTAGCCGCAAGCTCTAATTGTTCAAGCGCCGCCAAATCCGCCTGCACGGCCTCTGCTTTAGCCCGCATTTGCGGCAAAAGCGCGCCCAGCAGCACTGCGGCCTGCAGCGATTGCCGCCTGTCCTCAGTGCGGACAAAAATTACCGGCGGCGGGCTAAGACCCAGTTTTTCCAGCCCGGCCAGAATTTCTGCCGTTTCCGCCTGTCTTGCAGTCAAAACCTTTTGCTGTTGCTGCTGTTGCTGCGCCAAAACATGTAAATGCTCCAGCCCGGCGGCAATTTCATCGCTATAAGACTGCTCTTTGCCGGCGGCAGCGGCCAAAGCACGGCTCAAACGCTTTTGATCCTGGCTCAGCGCCTGCACTTCAGCCTTGTATGCAGCGCTGCGTTCGGTTGAAAGCTGTAAATTACGGCGCGCCTCAGTCAAAATTGATTGTTTCTCAGCCTGCTTCTGATTGCTCTCTGCCGGTTTGTCGCCGGCAGAGACAGCCGGCGCGACAAATAAAAAAGCCGCCGCTGCAATCACTGCTGCCGACAAACCCGCCGCCCTGGAAAGGCCGCAGGCGGCGCGGCGCTTACACGCTTTATACAAAGCAGCCTGTCGCTCTTTTTGCCCGGTCACATAAACAGCCTTTAATACAATACCGGCCACCTTAATCGCGATGATAGGGGTGGCCCGCCAAAATCAGCGCCGCGCGGTAAAGCTGCTCTGCCAGCATGATACGCGCCAGCCGGTGCGGCCAGGTCATGGCGCCGAAAGCCAGCATTATATCGGCCTCTCCCCGCATGGCTTCAGCAAAACCGTCCGGCCCGCCCAGCGCCAGCAGCAGATTTTGCTGCCCTTTATCCCGCCATTGCTGCAAATTCCGGGCAAAAGCGCGGGAAGACAGGTTTTTGCCGCGCTCGTCCAACAGCACCAGCAGGCAGCCCCGCTTCCGGCCTGCCTGCAAGGCGGCGGCTTCTTCTTCCTTTCGCTGCTCCGGCGTGGGAGCGCGACTTTCGCCAATATTATGCACACCGTCAAACTGCAAACCCACAAGCGCCCCCGCTTTGGCAAAACGCTCAGTATAAAGATCTGCCAAATCGGCCTCTGCCCCTTTTTTCAGGCGCCCAACGGCAAAAATCGCAATATGCATCGGAATACGGCTTTCACTTCAACTATTTTCCGGCTTGAGCAGCATAATTATCTATTACGCCAGATCTTCTGCCACATTGACCAGCCCATTATCAGGCTCCCACATTGTCTCCAGCCGGTAAAAAGCGCGAATTTCCGGGCGGAAGAGATGCACAATAATATCGCCGGCATCAATCAAAACCCAGTCACCGCTGCCCAGACCCTCAGCCCTGACAGGGCCTTTGACCCGGTTTTTCAGCATTGCTGCCAGCCGGTCGGCCAGCGCCGCCAAATGCCGTGACGATGTGCCGGCGGCAATCACCATATAATCAGCCAGCGCCGAACGGGCGGCAATATCCAGCACGACAATATCTTCGCCTTTGCCTTCTGCCAGCAAGGCGCAAATCGCTGCCAGCAAAACCTGCACTTCGCCCCTCTCTTCCCCCTGCTGCCTGATTTCAGGCCGCCTTTCCCGGCCTGTCCCGGCGGTTTTTGCCTGTGCTGCGCCTGTTTTCATATTTGTCCCTGGTTTTGCTGTTGCATTTCCTCATCTCTCTATTGCCTGCGCCGCGGCCTTGCACAGGCAACCCTGTCTATATAGGTGCGCCCGGCACCGGCTGCAAGTTTGCCCTGAACCCGGCCGGCCGCCGGCGCTATCGCTTTTATATATTTTTAAGGCCGTTTTTTGGTTTTGCCCGTGCTTTACAATCTTGCGTCTTGCGGCTTTGCCGCAGCATAGTGGAAGATAAAGGCGAGCGCCGCCCGTGAATAAACAGCCAGGCCGGCGCCTTTTGCTCGGCCAGTGTTGCTGCGGCTTTCTCACTCACCCGGGCGGCGGCAAATTCCCGCGCTGCCGGCGCTTTATCTGCGGCGCTGAAATTGGGGCGGTCAATCACCGCCAGCGGCAATGTCTGCATAATCTGCCGCCAATCCTGCCATAAATGGAAATCAGCCAAATTATCCGCCCCCATTATCCAGACAAAATGCGTGTGCGGATTAGCCTGCACAATAAAGCGCAGCATAGCGGCTGAATTCTTTGCTGCCAGCGCCGCTTCAAACGCTGTTACTTGAATGCGCGGATCGGTTATCAAGGCCCGGCTTGCGGCAATACGCTGCGGCAGCGGCGCCAGCCCGGCTGTATCTTTCAGCGGATTGCCGGGAGAAACAAGCCACCATAAAGTGTCCAGCCGCAAATATTGCAAGGCTGTTTCCGCCACCAGCAAATGCCCTTCATGCGGCGGATTAAAGGAACCGCCATAAAGACCGACAGCCTTGCCTTTTGTGCCCCCTATTATGCCTTTTGCGCCGGCTCCCTGTCCGGCAGAGTGTGAATCACGCTCAGGCGGCAGCCCCTTATCCTTTAAAGGCACGGCCAGATAGTGTGCCGCCACATTTGCTGCAACAGGCGCCATTATGCTGTTCCTTTTTCCTATCCCGGGCGATCAGCGGCGAAAATCATTGGCGCCGTTCCTTTAGCCTTGTGCCCGCTTTTGTTTTTGGCTCGCGGCAGGGGGATATAAGGCAGGGGTGCAGTCTCCCCCCGCACTGCCGCCAGCGCCCCGGTTTTATCCTGCCCGGTCGGCCGCGCCTGCGGCAGCGGCACAATGACCGCTATTATCCGGGGTTTGGCCTTATTGCTGCTATCATTCCTGTCGCTGCGGCCGGCCTCACCATTTTCGAGCGGCAGCGGCCTGGCCGCGGGGATTGGCACAATATCGCTTAAAGCCTGCAAGGCCCGGTTACCCAAAACCGCCCCCGCCCTGTCAAGCGGGGCATAAGCCAATAAAGCATTGCCGCTCTCCTCCATATCGGCCGCCGCCTTGAATTGCGGCACAGGGATAAAGGCCGTTTTCATATCGGCTTCGTCAAACACATCTTCCGTTTCCGGCCCAAAAGGCTTTGCTGCAACCGGTATCGGCACCCGGCCGGAGGCAAAGCCGGCCAAAACCGGTGCCGGCGCTGCTGCCATTTCCACTGCGGCCGGCGGTAAGGCTGCCATGCCGCTGCGGCCAGGGGGCAGGCGGCCGTCTGCCGCTACCAGGGTGACCTGCTGCGGCGACAGCCCGCCAAACAAAACCCGGCTCGACAAAACCGGCACTGCCGCGGCGCCGCGCTGTCTATAATCGGCTGCGGCCTCCTGATAATGAGCAAGAGGTCTGCCGTCATTGGGCACATGCAGGCTTTTGCCGTCAGGAAACAAAGCAGCCAGCGCCTGCCGGCTCATACGCGGCCAATGGCGCACCTGACCGACATCAACATGCACAAAGGGAGAAGCAGAGGCAGGGTAATAGCCAATGCCGCCGCCCTGCAATTTTAGCGCCACGGCGCGCAAATAGGCGGGGTTGACATCAGGCAGATAAAAATCCATTGCCTGGCCTTCCATATGGCGGCTATGCCGGGCAACAGTGCCGGCGGGAGAAGCCAGACGCAGCATGGCATTAGTCTGCGGCGAACGATAGCCCGAAACCGCATGAATATAGTCTTTTGAGCCGCTTAGCTGATAAATTTGCCAGATAAGGTCAAACAGGCGGGGATCCATATTGACCGCCTCATTGCGCCGCCAGTCGCGCAGCAAATAATCAAGCCGTTTCAACCCGCTGCGCACATAGCGGCCGTTTTTTTTAAAAACGACATTATCTCTTTCCTGCGTGTGCACAAAATAAATTTTCAGCGATCGTATCTCCCCGCCCCCATATGGCCGCGCCAAAGCCCTGTGAGAGAGAAAAAGGCAGACAAATCCCGCCAGCAGCCAAAAAACAGCGGCCGGCACCATGCTGCCGCAGCGCCGCTTATCGCTAAAAAAACAACCCGCCATATACGCCTGAACCCTTGACCGGCAGCCGGAGCTGCCGCCTTACCCACACACCCCAATAGAGGCACAGTTTTATCAATATTCTGCGCCTCTATCGGTGACAGCCGATTATGCCGGAAAAATCTTAACACCCCGTCAACATTGCGCACAGAATCAATAAAGTGAAAATCATTGGCGGGGCAAAGGCGGAGCGCTGCTTTGTCTGACAACAGCTATTTATCAGGATAAATGCCGTAATCTTCCAATTTACGGTAAAGCGTGGAGCGGCCGATTTGCAACCGCCGGGCCACCTCGCTTATTTTGCCGCGATAACGCTGCATAGCCTCTAAAATGACGCTTTTCTCCACCTCGGCCAAAGGTTTTATATGACCGGCCGCATCATAAAACAAACGGGAGGAAGCTACGCTGTCAGCCGGCTGCTCCTGTCCTTCATCTTCACGCAGTAATTGTGGAAAATCGCGTGAAACCAGCAGGCGCCCCTCGCTCAATAATACGGCGCGAAACATCATATTTTCCAGCTCGGCAAAATTGCCCGGCCAGTCATATTGCGTCAGCAGCGCTGCTGCCGCCCCGGAAATGCCGCTTAAAGCGGCATGCTTTGTTTCACCGACAATGCGCGCCAGAATATGCCGGGCAATTTCAGCTATATCCTCGCGCCGGCGGCGCAAAGGCGGCACATGCAATATGCGTGTGCCAAGCCGCTTATAAAGGCCAATAGAAAAAGAACCCTCGGCCACTAATTCTTCCAAATCCTCTGCCGCAGTCGCCATGAGCTGAAAGGTTTTTCGGCTGCCCGCCCCGCTCCCGCCCCGCCGTGAGGCCAAATGCCCCTGCTCCACCTGCCGCTCAATAAAACGCAAAAACTGCGCCTGCTCCGCTTTATCCAGCCTGTCAATATCGCCAAAACATAATGTGCCGCCGCTCGCCGCAGTGCTTTTTTGCTCCAGCGCGGCATTATCCGGCAGGCCGGAGCCTCCCCCCCCCTTCGCTGCGCAGGAAATAAATATAAACGGCGCCGGCGGCAGAACCTTGTCACCTTTATCGCCGCTTGTCCCCGGCGCTCTGTTTTGCCGGCTTTCTTCGTGAATGGCGCGGGCCAGAGCCTGCCTGCCGCTGGCTTCCTCGCCGCAAATCAGCAAAATACCGCCTGTCTGCGCGGCAGATTTTGCTTTTTCCAGCATATCGCGCTGAGCCGCGCTGCCCGACACCCATTTGGAAACAGCAAGCGGTTTTTCCTGCCCTCCAGGCAGGAAGCTTTGGAACTCCCGGCGCAGCAAATGTTTTTGCAGCAAATTGCCGCTCGAGACAGCAAGCCGCGCCGGAGATATGGGATAAATGAGAAAATCATCAGCCCCGGCGGTTACAGCGCGGCGCAGGCGCTCATCTTCTTCATTGCCGGCCAGGGCAATAATCGGCATTTTTACCCCGGCGGCACGAATATTGGCAATAAAATCCACATTGCTTATATCGGCCATTTCCACATCAATCAGCGCCAGAGCAATATTCTGCCGCCGCTTTAACAAATCGGCAGCGCGCGCCCCGCTTTCCGCCTCAATAATATAATAACCGGCAGAAATAAGCGGCGAAGCAAGCTTTGCCCGTTTGACTGCATCTTCTCCCGCGATCAGCACTGAAATTGTCATAAAAATTACGCCTTTTTGCCTTGAAAAGGATAATCCTGCAATCGTGCCGGGCCTTGAATACCCGCATCGATAACCGGAAACCACCCGCTACAACATCTGACCTGCTAAAAGCATATTTATGGCAGAAGGCTTTTATGGAAAGGCGCTGCACTCTATGAAAACAACAGCATCTCTGTCTTTTGTCCACCGGGGGCAAGAAAAATAATTGCAAAAAATTTGCCGCGGGTTTAGCGATAAAGCCGCCAAAGCAGAAAACCGTTTTTTTGACAAAATCACCCTATTTTTGTTAAAAAATCGATTCAGCCCTAGCAAAATCTTGTAAAAAGTCGTAATTATGGGGCGGGTGAATGTCGTTTTAAACCTGCCTGAGGCCAGGCAGGTTCCGTGTGATTTGGGTTGTGGAGTTGAAATTGGCACAATATGTCCATCGATTGCTCGTTTTATCCTGCTTTATTGTGCCGGCTTTGGCGCTTGCCGCCTGTTCCGATATGCTCGGCAATAATTCCAGCCCTTTTGGGGCCAAAGGGCCGAACAAGGCCGGTCAAACGGCGCTGGAAGGCCGCTGGATAGATGCAAACGGGATTTCTTCCACTTTCCGCAAGGGTGTATTCGAGACCCGCTCCCCCGACACTAATGAAAAATTATCCGAGGGCAATTATACATTTAACGGCGGCAATATTGTCGCTATTGAAGTGCGCTCTCTGGTGCGCGGCACGGTTTCTCATGTTAATTGCTCTTTGACAAAAGCCAAACTCTATTGCACGACTGAAAATAATACCAAATTCGTTTTGACCAGGGGGTGAGGGTTTAAAGAGAAAAGCAGCGGCACTATTATGACAAATAATAATAAAAGCAGGCGCATCGGCGTTATTCTGGCCAATCTGGGGACGCCTGACGGCACTGATTATTGGAATATGCGCCGCTATCTGGCAGAATTTTTATCCGACAAGCGCGTTATTGAATGGCCGAGTATTATCTGGCAGCCGATTTTACGGCTTATTGTCCTGAGCACCAGGCCAAAAAAATCCGGCGCGGCCTATGCGCGTATCTGGAATAGAGAAAAGAATGAATCTCCCTTGCGCAGTTATACGCGCAGCCAGGCAGAAAAACTGGCCGCTCTCCTGCACGAGAGCAAGGCTGCAGCAAAGGCACAAACCGCCAATGCGGAGCTGGATATAGATTGGGCCATGCGTTACGGCAAGCCGGCTATTGGCGCGGTCGCCAAGGCCATGGTTGCGCGCGGTTGCGGCCATATTCTCCTTGTGCCGCTTTATCCGCAATATGCGGCCAGCACCACCGCCACTGTCAATGATGTATTTTTTGACAGTTTAAAAGCCATGCGCTGCCAGCCGGCCGTGCGCACTGCGCCGGCTTATGCCGATAATGCCGTTTATATTGATGCTTTGGCCAATTCTATTACCGCGCATTTGGCCGGGCTTTCTTACCGGCCGGAAAAACTGATTGCCTCTTATCACGGTATCCCGCAAAGCTATGTCCGGCGCGGCGACCCCTATTATGAAGAATGCAAGCGCACAACAGCGGCTTTGCGCCAGAGACTGGGGCTTGATAATGAGGCTTTGCTCATGTGTTTTCAATCGCGTTTCGGGCCGGAAGAGTGGCTACAGCCTTATACGGATAAAACGATAGAAAAACTGGCGAAAGAAGGTGTCACATCGCTCGCGGTCTTTAACCCCGGCTTTGTTGCTGATTGTCTGGAAACACTTGATGAAATCGGCAATGAAGCAGCGGAAATTTTTCATAAAAACGGCGGCACAGATTTCACCCATATTCCCTGCCTGAATGACAGTGATGAAGGCATGCGCGTGATTGAACATATTGTGCGGCAGGAATTACAAGGCTGGCTTTAAAGCCGGAGCGCCGGCAGCCCCTGCCGCCAGTTATTTATTGAAGCTGTGCCGGCCGCCTCTGCGGGCGGAGTCGGTATGTGCCTTAGCCGGGTTCGTGCCTGTTTGCGCCTGTATTGCCGGCGCAGCATTCAGCGTGACAATGACCGCTTGTGCCCGGCAAAATAACAGGCAAAATAGCCGCTGCTGCTATTTTCATTCTTTACAGGCGCGCTGTTTGCGATAAAATGGGGCAATGTGTATTCGGGCCGCAAGTGCCCGGAATTTATCAGACGGCGCGGATTTTGGGAGGCCTTATGTCGGCTTTTGGTGCAGTTCTCATTTTTCTGGTCGTTTTGGTGGTGGCCACCTTGGGGGGCAGTATTAAAATTGTGCCGCAGGGCTTTCAGTGGACAGTAGAGCGTTTTGGCCGCTATACCAGGACATTATCGCCCGGGCTTAATCTTATTATGCCGTTTATTGACCGCATAGGCGCCCGCTTTTCTATTATGGAGCAGGTTCTGGCCGTGCCGCGGCAGGAAGTTATCACCAAGGATAATGCCACTGTTACTGTTGATGCTGTGGCTTTTTATCAGGTATTAAACGCCGCGCGCGCCGCTTATCAAGTTGCCAATCTTGAATATGCGCTGCTCAATTTGACCATGACCAATATTCGCACAGTTGTCGGCTCGATGGATTTGGACGAGCTGCTTTCCAACCGCACTATTATTAACGACAAACTGCTCCATGTGGTCGATGCCGCTGCCGGCCCGTGGGGTATGAAAATGACGCGGGTTGAAATAAAAGATATTCAACCGCCGCGCGATCTGGTTGATGCCATGGCGCGGCAAATGAAGGCGGAGCGTGACAAACGCGCTCAGGTGCTGGAGGCGGAAGGAAGCCGCAATGCCAGTATTTTGCGCGCCGAGGGGTTAAAACAGGGGCAGATTTTAGAGGCGGAAGGCAAGCGTGAGGCCGCTTATCGTGAGGCTGAGGCGCGTGAGCGGCTGGCCGAGGCAGAGGCCAGGGCAACGCATGTCATGTCAAAAGCTATTGCTGAAGGCAATATGCAGGCCATTAACTATTTTATCGCCCAGAAATATACTGAGGCTCTGGCGGCTATCGGCACGGCCAATAATCAAAAACTTGTGCTTATGCCGCTGGAGGCCTCTTCTCTTATTGGTTCGCTGGGCGGTATTGGCGCTATTGCCAAAGATATTTTTGCCGATAATGCCAAAGATAAAGCTAATGCCGCTGTCGGCCGGGCAGCGCGGCAAGGCGGCAGAGAGCAGCTTTAAATAACAGGCGCTGCGGCAGGCACCGGTGGAGAAAAGCGGCAAAATAGTGCTTAAGGCCAGGATTCCTGCCGTTAAAAGGACATAAAGCTGATGGTGGAATGGCTGAGAGAGACAAATTTATCGCTCTGGTTTATTTTTGGTCTGGCGCTCTTATGTGCCGAACTGGCACTGCCGGGCATTTTTCTGGTGTGGTTTGGCGCCGGCGCTTTGGCGACCGCGCTTATAGTCGCTGTTTTTCTTCCCTTCCTCGCCTGGCAATGGCAAATTATCATTTTTCTGCTATGCTCGAGCGCTGCCGTTTTGCTCAGCCGCCGCTATTTTAGCAAAAAACGCGGCAGCGATGCACTCTTTCTTAATAATCGAATAGCAGAGCTTATCGGCCAAAGCTTCATTTTGGAAACCGCCATTAGCGGTAATAAAGGCAGCCTGCATATTGATGACAGCCTATGGCAGATCCGCGGTGAGGATATGCCCAAAGGCAGCCGCGTGCGCATTACCGGCTATAGAGCCGGAGCACTGGAAGTGAAAGCCGCCTCACCGCCGGGGGAGAAACAGTAGAAACGGCAAGGCGCGCAATGCACCGGCAGGAGCAGCAGCACGTGTAAAATATAGTGGAAGACGGTAACGATCGGCCAAAGGCAGATAGATCGTCGACTGCTATCTTGTTTATTAGCCAGTTTCAGCGGTTGGCAGTCATTCCCCGGGGGCAAAAGGCACAAGCCGCAACGAATAGCGAGTGCCCTGCGCCTGTGCTTATATTACAGCCAATCAGAAATGCGGCCAAGCCGCAACGCCACCATTTCATCTGCTTCGGCACCCGTCACTATAGCTAATCAGAAAATGCGGTCAAGCCGCAATTATTCTGCTAATTCATAAAAAAATATGGCGGCATTTTTCTACTATAGGCTGTAATTAGTTCATTATTTGTTTTGGTCTTTCAACAAATCCCCGTCCTTCCAGGCACTATAGGCAACTATTCCTGCGGTAATAATCGCCATGACCAAAAGAGTTGCAATTATGCCAAGGGAGGGAGAGCAATTTGCAATTTTATCAAAAACATTTCCTAAATTAGCAGAAGCAGTAATCAATACCACTAACATCGTAATCCAGATTCCGCGAGTTTCCCTAAAAAACTTACAGCAAATCTCGCAACCACGCCAACTGCCCTAAGAGCCACCCCAAGCAACCACACGCCGCACCACAGGAGCAGCGGGAACATCACAATAGCGAGCAGCACCCCGAAAGTTATAGGCACTGCATGAAGCATAATACCCTCCTAATTTTTAGAACTGAACTTTTATCTTAATTTTAGCTCCGACAGCGGCGGCATAGCGGTAAACTGTTGAGAGATTCGGAAGCAGCCTGCCACTTTCTATCCGCGCAATGGAGGCTTGTGATGTTCCCATGCGGCGCGCAAGTTCTTCTTGCGACAATTTTGCTTTGGCGCGCGCCTTCAAAAGCTCGTCAGCCAGGGCGAACTCGGCGGCGGCTTCATCGTATCCGCGCCGCACTTCCGCATCTTGCAAATGTTTTTTCTTCAATTCAGTTAATGTAGTCATGGCTTTATTTCTTTCATTTTCTGCCGGGCTGTTTCCAGCGCTGCCTTGGGCGTTTTCTGCGATTTTTTAACAAACACATGAAGCACAATCAGCCGCCGCCCTTTGGCTCTGATGTAGATGCCGCGCGCGATACCCTCTTTAGCCTTTGCCCGTATTTCCCTTATCCTCTAAAGGCTTAACATGAGGCTCACGCATATTCTCCAGGCCCGCCAATTCAACCCGCTCCATTATCTGAAGCAGCTGGCCTCACAGATGACGCGGCAGAGCATCTATCTCCGCGTCCACATTTTCATTCAAAGTTTCAACTGTCCAGCTCATGCCAGGCAATATAATGGGCATAATCTGTAAGAGCAAAAATAAAAAAATACACACCTGATTAAAAGCGCGGTTTAAGCCTGCAAATGATAAGGAATATGTTCAGGAATCATGGGGAAAGGTCGGCCAGGCAGCTAAAATGGGGCTTAAAATAAAACCTGTTTATCGGCATGGGCGTGAGCCTGAATACGCGTATTAGCACCTCAAATCTGATACGCTATCCGCTTTGTATATCAAAAAATGGGGATTTTATATATACAAAGGGATTTGTGTATATTTGGTGGTAGACAAGCTTTGGTTGATAAAACAGGCTATCAAAAATGACAGCAAAATCTGCCCAACTAACGAAGGGCGGCTATTTTGCTAGTTAAAAAAATGCCCCGCCCACAAGGGGCAGGGTCTTAATTGCCAATTACCGGTAGCTGCTTGCCGCGCAAGAGCAGCTTTCATCTACTATAAAAGCCAGGCGGAAACGGCCAGACGCCGCCATTCTCGCGCGTTTGGCGTATTGCTTCCTGCGCCCGCCCTCCGGCATAGCGCCCAAGCGCAGCCCACTCGCGCGCTTGCTGTACTCTAACTGTGTTTGGTGTATGTTATTTTTTAGAAAAAAGAGGCGTGTGCTATGAAGTTTGAAACATACAAGCTGGATAATGAAGACTGCGCGTATATGCAAGATGGTATGAAGTATCTTCAGGCAGGAGATGTTTTCTTTATTCCAATAGTTAGAGATAAAAATAAGACACATACATTATATAATTCTGCGGAATTCCCTTCGGGATATAATGATCTGAAAGGGAAACTGTCTTTATACCTTGTATGCCAATACAGGATTTTACCGAACGACTCGGCAAATCGTAAAAAAGAGCCGCTATGTTTTGTTATTCCTCGCAGAAAGATTCCGCCGCCCTTGCGCATGGAATGGCTTGATAGGGATTAAGTTATTTCCCTCTTGCTTTTAACCTTTCCAGCTCCTTACGCATTGCTTTAGCTATACGCTGCCGCTTCATATAGTCGGCAGCGTCTCCTGCTTTTGCCGGTTTAAGCGCGTTCATATTCCGCGCTGTTCATTTGCAGCGGAAATTCGCCGTGATTAAGGCTTGCCTCAATCGCCTGCCGCATATGCGGCGACATATGCTGTTTTACTCCTTTATATACACTGCGGATAGCCTCACTGCCCCTGAATGCCTGGACTGGGTCTTGCGCTATGCCCGCTTTCCCGTTGATCTGCCAACATCTTTGCCATATTACGCAAATCATGCTGCTTCCCTGTTGCGCCTTCATACCTCATCATGCCTGCAACATGGTTTAAGTCAATTTGCCCGCGCTTTTTCACCGTTTCCCAAAGGGGCGAGGTCTTAATCGCCATATTTACCAATGCGGCCGGTCATGAGGTTTGCGCGGTGTTCAGGCGTCACCGCGTAATCGCTACAGCGCGTTATATCATCTAAAAGCCTTTGATTCTTACCGTCCAATTCTTTTACATCATAATATTTTTGTCTAATAGTCCTCTGTAGTCCAAGGGCCAAACGCTTAAGCCCGGTTCAAAATCTTCAGACTTATATTTCTTCTCAAGTATACGCGTATACCCTTCTTTTAATGATTTTGCGCCGCTTTTGTCATATTTGGGGTCGGAATAATAAATAAATAGCGGATCTTTGCGGCTATCTACCCTTCCCTCCAGCTCTGAAAATACCTTATTTGCCGCATCACGCTGCAATTCTGCGGCTAGCTGAATATCGCCAGGCTTGAGATTGCTCTGTTGGGTGCCTTTACCGGTTCGGAACTCTTCCGCTGCGCTTTTTGGCGCCAAAAAAACCGGTAAATTTTCCGAACCAGTCATTGCCGGCTGCTTTCAAAGCACCTGCACCGGCAAAGGCGGGTTGCGGCTGCTCTTATTGCCGGGGCGGCCCAGGGCGGGAGAGCGGTTGTTTTGTTGAAAAAAGCCGGGCCTTTATGTATATTTATGTATAATCGCCTGCCCCTTGTTGATATTGACAAAGCGGCGGGCAATATATATTAACCATATTGGCTTTTACACTATAAGGCGGGTATATTATGTCGCAGCGTTTTTCTCGACGTTCCTTTGCTCTGGGCGCTGCGGCCCTGGGGGTTGCGGCTCTGGGGTCTACAGCCTTGGGGTCTTTGGCTTTTTCTCGCCCTGCCTTTGCTGCCGGCCGCTCTATCGGTGCGGCGCAAGCCCGTGTCTTTTGTTTTATCGGCGGCTATACAAGGCATGGGCCTCCCGGCGGCGCCGGTAACGGGCAGGGAATTTCCGTCTTTGAAATGAATCGCGATACCGGGCAACTGAATTTGCTGACAGTATTTGTTGATATTGCCAGCCCGTCTTTCATTACTCTGTCGAAAGATTGCCGTTTTCTTTATGCAGTGAGTGAGCTTGATGATTATAATAATGAAGGTGACGGCTGTGTAACTGCCTTTGCCGTTGACAAGCGCACAGGGAGCCTGACAAAGCTTAATACTGTCAGCTCCGGCGGCAGTGTGCCGGCGCATTTAAGCGTGCACCCCTCCGGCCAATATGTACTGACAGCCAATTATACCGGCGGCAGTGTGGCGGTTTTCCCGATTAAAGCCGATGGCTCATTGGCTGAAGCGACAAATATAGTGCATAATGGCGGCCCCCGCCAGCCGGCGCGCGCCGCGGATAATCCTGAGGGAAATTTTGCCGTTTCCGACCATTCCGGTTCGCACCCGCATATGGTTGCCGCCAGCCCGGACGGGCGCTTTGTGCTGGTCAATGATGCGGGGCTGGATCGCGTTTATGTCTGGTCTCTGGATTTAGCCAAAGGCAGGTTGATGCCGGCAAAAATACCTTATTATGAAATGGAACCGGGCAGTGCGCCGCGTCATTTTGCCTTTAGCGCCAATGGGCAAATCCTCTATAATTTATGTGAGCAAAATTCCAGAATTATTGTCTCAAACTTTAATCCGACCACAGGTGAAATGGCCAAAATACAGGAAATCAGCACTTTATCGCCGGATTTCCGCGGTTCAAATCTGGCGGCAGAAATTCTTGTATCGAGTGATGGCCGCTATGTTTATGCCTCAAACCGGCTGGCTGATACGGTAACAGTGTTTGCTGTGGCGGCAGATGGCACTCTGACCTGGCAGGAAGAGGTTTGGGCGCATGCGGATTATGGCCGCGCCATAATGTTTGACCCAGGCGGCGAGTTTTTGTTTTGGGCCGGTCAGCGCTCTGACGCTGTAACCTCCTTCCGCGTTAATCGCGAGACCGGCGGCCTGAGTTTTACCGGCCGGTTTGTGCCGGTAGGCAGCCCCACCACATTTGCTTTTATGGTGGCTGAAGACTGATGATTTAAGGAAACAGGGGGGGAAGTTTTTTATTCTTTCCGGTGAGCGTCAATTCGGTAATATACGCACCAAATGCTATATCCCGCTGCGGCGCTATTTTCCAGTAATCAGGAAAACAGCGCCGCCGGGTTAAATTTTCAGTGTAACCGGACAAAAGATTTTAGAATATTCGACACGAGGTTTTAGAGTCTGTTTTGGCTATAAAGAGCTATTTTGTGCCATAATCAGACAATCTTTTCAATAATCTCAAAGAGTCTATAAAAATGGTCTGAAAGGCCATCAGCCAGAGAGCCGGCAGGAAATTATCAGGAAAGATGGAAAAGCAGGTAATTATGTTTGGCGGCTGCGTTATTGGCGATGTTTCCCGCCTCGGTCGGTTTGAGGTGGTTGAACATATTGGGCGAACAGCATTCAGCAGGGCTTTTGTTGCAGCTTGGCCGTATTTGTCTTTTTAGCTATAATGCCCCCTGCCTGCGTTACTATAATAAACTTGTTGCGGCTTGACCGCATTTTCTGATTAGCTATAATATGGCAGCTAATAATGGGAGACTGAGTGCAGTTGCGGCTTGGCCATATTCTCCGACCGGCTATATTTGCGCCAGCCCAGCCTGAGCGGCCTTAATTATTGTGCCGAAAATTTTATCTGGAAATATGACGCAAGACTTCATCTAAAGATTTTTTCAAGGCTTCCAGCCCGCCTTTTTCCTGCATCAGGCGAGAAATCATTTCATTTGTCCCGCCTTTGGTAGAATATTCTCTCTCCAGCCGGGGGAAATCCACTTTATCCTGTTTGACCGCTTCGGCAGAAAGCGCATTGAAAATTTTTGCCAGATAAAGCGCCGCCTCAGCTTTTTTGGAAGTTTTGCTGCCCAGCCATTCATTAAAACAATTCAGAAAAGCATAATAAACCCCCATAAAGGAGGCCGCCATCATAAATAAGCGGAAATCTTCTTCCGAATCCAGATCCAGCGCCCCGCCTATATGGGCAAAAATATTATGCACATCTTTATCTGCCGGGAAAATCGGCGTAACTGTTTTATGCTCGGCAGCAAAAGGCAGGGGTACAGCGCGAAATACCGGCAATTTATGCCCGGTCATTTCTGCCAGGCGCGCGCAGCTTTCTGTCGGCACAAAAGATACCAGCTTTTGCCCCGGCCTGAAAACCAGCCCCTTTAATACTTTTTCGCAAACCTGCCCGGGCAGAGCGACAAAAATAATATCGGCATTATCCACAACATATTGACTGTCTTCCGTCAGCTCCAGCCGAGGCAAATCGGCCGCCATTTGCCGTGATTGCGCCATATCCGCGGTTGAAGCAACAAGGCGCTCAACCCGCAAGGCAGATTTTTCAATACCGGTTATAACGGCAAGAGCAATCGTCCCCGAACCCAGAAAACCTAATTTCATTCCCTCACTCCCTGGCTTATGGCTTTAAGACAGCCGCAACACTATGCCGCCGGCAAAATACCGGCACTGCGCGAGCGGCTAAACACAGCACCCTGCCCCCTGAGACAGCAGCAGAATCACCGCGCTCTATATTTACAAGCATTTCCAATCGCAAGCAAGATTAGAGGTAAAGACCGATACAGACCCCACCCTGCGTCCGGCAAATAACAGGAGCAAGAGACCGGGCCGGCAGCGCCGACCCGGTGGGCTTTACTTAATTGGCAGGAGCCGCTGCCGGCATTTCTTTCCCTGCTTTGCCATGTTCCATAGCGTGATGTCTCATTTTCCCTTCCCCCTTATGTTCCTTTTTCCAGGCTTCACGCTCAGCCGCGGTTTTATGCTTTTTGCCGTGCTCATTGCATTCGCAGCGTTCTTTATCCCGGCATTGGCAATCTCCCCCCCGCTTGTGTCCTTTATGCGCAGACGTATTTTTTCCAGCCTGAGCAGGAGCCGGCGCTCCCTGAGCAAAAGCTGTAGCCGGAGCCAATAAAGCCAAAGCGGTGCAGGCAATGAGAATTTTTTTCATATTATATTCCTCTCAGAATTTCAGAACCAAAGCAGCGTATTGGAAATTTTAAACCTGAAAATCCTCCGGCGCCAAAATCTCCGCAACAGGAAACCGACATAAAAAACAAATTAACGGCAAATTCATGTCACAATCTGCTTTGCTTGGGCCATAATAAACGGCCGGGCCTATTAAGATGCTGTAGCGCGCTGAATTTTTTGTCAAAAAAACAGACAATATTTGGCAAAAGCGCGCCACGCTCTAAATTCATGCCCTACCAGATAGTGTATGTCAGGCGTCAGAGATAACCGGCGCTAACAGCCAATCTGACGTTCAAAACAGCAGCCATAAGCTTGATGAAGTGATGTTCGCTTCTCTGTTTTCATCGCCGACCGGCGCCTGAATTCTATCACCCTGTTTATGCTGGATATTTTTAAGGTTGCGCGCCACGATGGCTATTTTGTGCCAAACGGGCAACCTTAAAGGCGCATTTGCAAATTCATTTGGCAAGATCAGCTTGGCTGCAATTTTTTGAGGATTTTTTCCATTTTGTTTCCAAATTTCTTCAACTCTCTGTCCATATCGCCACCTGAATAAGTCGGCATCGTTCCGGCAAGCTTCGTCCAATGCCGGTTAAAGCGCTCAATCAAGCCTTTAGCCTGACTGTATTATACTTTTTGACAAATATTCCCTCATTTTTTGACAAATGATCCAGCCCCTTACAGATGCCGGGTGCGCCGCTTTATGCCGGACGGCTTGGCAAACCTGCTTTTTTGACAGATTTTCACGGCTTTCCACCTTTAAAACTGCGCGCCAGCAAATAAAGCTCTACCGATTCAGCGCGCGAGGCCGCCGGTTTGACATGATGCACAGATTTGAAATTTTGCTTTAGCAGGGTCAAAACCGTGTTTTCTGTGCCGCCTTGAAAAGTCTTGGCCAGAAAATGGCCGCCCGGCTTTAATACGGCAACGGCAAAATCGGCCGCTGTTTCACATAAATACGCCGTGCGCAAATGATCGGTGCGCCGATGGCCGGTGGTGACCGCTGCCATGTCGGAAAGGACAATATCCGGCCTGTCACCCAAAGCGTCCAATAATTTTTGCGGCGCTTCTTTATCTAGAAAGTCCATTTCCAGCATGGTCACTCCGGGCAGCGGCTCTACCGGCAAATAATCTATGCCGATAATAGCGGGCCGCTCTGTCGACACGCCGATAATTTGCGCCGCTACCTGGCACCAGCCGCCAGGCGCCGCCCCTAAATCAATCAGCTTTTGCCCGGCTTGCAGCAAATGATATTTCTCATTGATTTCCAGCAATTTATACGCCGCGCGCGAGCGATAGCCCTCAGCCCGGGCGCGGTGCACATAAGGGTCGTTCAAATGCCGCTCCAGCCAGCGGCGGGAAGAGGCTTTTATAGTGCCGGCCTTTTTCTTCACCCGCACATGCAGGCTGTTGGGCGCAGCAATGCCGCGCCCGCCAAAGGCTGCCTTGCTTTTTTTGCCGGCGCCATTGCCTGTTTTGCCCATAATACTACCTCCTTCCCCCGATTATTGCGGCCCAAGCCGGCTATGTTAACAGCCTCCAGGCAAAAACCCAAATAAAAATGCCGCAGGCGCAGGGCAAAAACACTGCACTCTGCCGGCAAAGGCGGCGGCAAATTTATTGCTTTTTCCCTTGCACCGGCAAACAAATATGATAAAAGGGAGGCATCAATGCCGACAATCAGGCGCCGGCACGCAGCTCATGCCGGCAGTTGTTTGGGGAATAGTTTAAGGGTAGAACAGCGGACTCTGACTCCGCTAGTCTTGGTTCGAATCCAGGTTCCCCAGCCATTTGCCCTGCCGCAGCTTTTCTCGCTCTTAACCGCGTTTTGCACGGCTTACGCGCGCTTGTTCTTTGTTGCGCCCGCCGCCCCCCAACCCGGGCGCTGTTTGCACGCTCCGCGCGCCCCTTCGGTTTCTGATGAACTATATTACCAAATGCTACCGCTTGCTTTTGCCGCCGGACTGCGGCTTGTCTTGTGATTTGGCAGTTGCATGGAGCTGCCTCGCCCCTGCCCTCTGCTTGATAATAGCTCTGTGCCGCAGCGCCGGAGCAAATACAGCCCTTTTTTTCGCAAACAGATTTTTGCATTTTTTTATCGCACAGGCTTGCAATTTTTGTCAGAACAGCTTAGGAAGCAGGGGCAGATAAATTCTGCCAGTATTGCGCACCCGTAGCTCAGCTGGATAGAGCACCAGACTACGAATCTGGGGGTCAGGAGTTCGAATCTCTTCGGGTGCGCCATTTTTCCTCGGGGTTTTAGTTGTAAGGTAATATTGTGCCTATGCAGGCAAGGCTACCCTGTTTCTCTTCGCGACTCGTCTATAATATTTAATCAAAATCTGAATTATAAAATCCTCTGTCTGTAGCGCGCTGAAATTTTTGTCAAAAAAATAGACGAGTTTTGGCAAAAGCGCACCAAGCCCCAAATTCATGCACTACTAGATAGTGTATGTCAGGCGTCAGAGATAACCGGCACCAACGGCTCTAGTGCCGGGAGTAGAGATTGCCGCCGCCCTTAAATGCGCCAAAGCCTATAAATGCGTGGTATCCATATCAGGCTGACCCATGGCTATGGACACAGCCGGCATTCGGGCAACTTCCATCACCATAACCCAGCAGGAAGAGAAAAAGGGTTGGTGGTGAGTCACACTATATATTGTGTCAACCACAATATTAAGCGTCCAGCCTTGTTCGCCTCTATGTTTTCATCGCCGGCCAGCGCCTAAATTCTATCACCCTGTTTATACTGAATATTTTTAAGGTTGGAACCTACTCTGTGATTTTTGTGCTAAAGTTCCAACCTCAAAGGTTCATTTGCAAATTCATTTGGCAAAATGCGCTAAAACTTTTGGCAAAATCTCTGGCCAGCCATTCACCGCCCCTATGCGCCTGGCCGCACAAACCATGGGGAAACCATAATGAACAGGTCTGATTGCAGATTGAGCGCGTTTTGAACAGCTATTGAGCGCAGTCCGCACAGCCTTAAGCAGTTTTGCACAGGCAAATGATTATGCCGTTTTTGGCAATCTTTTTCGTAAAATCTCTTTTTTATCATTAAATATCAATACCATATTATTTGACAAATATTCCCTCACTTTTTGACAAATGAACCAGCCCCTTACAGTAGTGCGCTGAATCTTTTGTCAAAAGTCGTCTATTTTTTTGACAAAAGATTCAGCGCACTACATAAATTACAGAAATCAATAAACCGGACAAGGTCTTTGCTTTGCTTTAATCAGGCTCCCTTTCCTCATTTTAGCCGCTTTGCTGAATAAATCAACTATGCCGCCTTACCTCCAGGCAGACTTTCCACTGTCGACCGGGGCGGCAGCAGCAGCGCCGGCCCTCAACCGCCCCGCTCTGCTTCGGCCTCGCACGCCGCAGCCAGCCTGGCAAAAAAGCGGGCGACAATTTTGCCGGCAACAGCGCCAAGCATTTTGCTGCCAAATTGCGCCAATTTACCGCCAGCCGTGCCGTGCATATGATAAACCAGTCTGGTGGCAAAGCGCGCGCTTTTCTGCCGCCCGGCCACTTGACCGCCTTTTTTCTCTATTTCCCGGCGTTTTGCTGCCGGCAACTCGCTCCAGCCTATTTCTTCCAGCCGCACTTGTGTTTTGCCTGTAGCCAGGCCGGAAAGTGCGCCCCGCCCTTCACCGGCAATAATGTAAGAAACCGGCGGATCTATATCCGATAATAATAAGCTGCCGTGAAAGCGCAAATTTATCAGCCCCAAACGCACTCTCAAAACAGCGTCAATCCGGTTTTCTGAAACCCGCTCCAGCTTTTCACAGCCGTCAATGCAGGGCTGCAAACTTGTCGTATCATTTAAAACACGCCAGACAATAGCACGCGGTGCGGCGATTTGCTCGCTGCCTTTAATTTCCATAGGCGCTAAAACCCTCAATGATATTGTAATAGTATTTTTACTGGTTGCTTTTAGCACAAATTAGCCGCTAGAATAGCAGCTAATAGCGTAAAAATCCAAAATCGGGAGGAAAGGCAATGGCGCGCAATGAGGCCGTTTTTCAACAAAAGCTGGCAGAGCTGAAAACGCATGCGCAAAATGATGCGCCCCAAAATATTCGTTCAGCCTTTGCTTTGGATAAAAGCCGTTTCGCCACTTTTTCCCGTTCTTTTAATGATTTATTATTCGATTTTTCCAAATGTGCGGTCAATGCCCGTAGTTTGCAACTGCTGACAGAACTGGCGCAAGCCGCCGGGGTAGAAGAGCGGCGCGATGCCATGTTTGCCGGCGAACCTATCAACAGCACTGAAAACCGCGCCGTGCTGCATGTGGCTTTGCGCGCGCCGGAAACCGCGCCTTTTGCCATTAACGGGCGCAAAATCATGCCGGAAATTTATGCCGTTCTGGCCAAAATGGCCAAATTTGCCGATGCGCTGCGCTCCGGCCAGCTAAGCAGTGAAACAGGGCAAAAATTTACCGATATTGTCAATATCGGCATTGGCGGCTCCGATCTTGGCCCGGCTATGGCGACAGCCGCTCTCGCCCCTTATCATAACGGGCCGAAAACGCATTTTGTCTCTAATATTGACGGTGCCCATATTGCTGATACGCTTGACAGGCTTAACCCCGAAACCTGCTTTTTTATTATCGCCTCCAAAACCTTCACCACCAAAGAAACCATGACCAATGCCTTGTTTGCCCGCCAATGGCTGGCGGCCAAACTGGGAGAAAAGGCTGTGGCCAAACATTTCGCCGCCCTTTCTACAGCAACAGATAAAGTGGCGGATTTCGGCATTAACCCCGCTTATGTTTTCGGCTTCTGGAACTGGGTTGGCGGCCGCTATTCTGTCTGGTCTTCTATCGGTCTGTCCGTCATGCTGGCTATCGGGCCGCAGCGCTTTCGCGAATTTTTGGCCGGCGCCTGTAAAATGGACGAACATTTTCGCCACACAGAAATAAAAGACAATATTCCTATGCTGCTGGGCCTGCTTGGTTTCTGGCACCGCATTATTTGCGGCTGGCCGAGCCGCGCCGTGCTGCCTTATGAACAAAGGCTGGCGCGGCTGCCCGCTTATTTGCAGCAACTGGATATGGAATCCAACGGCAAGCATATCACCCTGGAGGGAGAAGAGGTAACAATGCCGACAGGCCCCGTTGTCTGGGGTGAGCCGGGAACAAACGGCCAACATGCTTTTTTTCAGCTTTTGCATCAGGGCACCGATATTGTGCCGATAGAATTTATCGCTTTTGTCAACGGGCATGAGCCGCATTTGCGCCGCCAGCATGATATTTTGCTCAGTAATTGCCTGGCGCAGAGCGAGGCCTTGGTCAGCGGCCGCAGCACAGAAGAAGCAGCAAGCAGCCTGGCAGCAAGCGGCATGAGCACCATTCAGGCACAAAAGCTGGCGCCGCATAAAAGCTTTGTCGGCAATCGCCCCAGCCTTACCATTATGCAAAATTTGCTAACCCCCTTTGCTCTGGGGCGCCTGCTTGCTCTTTATGAGCATCGCGTCTTTGTTGAAGGCGCGTTGATGAATATTAATTCTTTTGACCAATGGGGAGTGGAATTGGGGAAAGAGCTGGCTACAGCGCTATTGCCGCTGGTGGAAGACCGAAAAAAGGCAGAAATCGGGGCGCAAAGCCATCTTTCTTCTACGCTCGGCCTTGTCAACCATATTCACCGCTTTAAAAATTAAAGGCCGGAAGCAAGGGGCGCGCTCTCGCAAAATTACAATAAACGCCGGCAAAGCGAAAAAATGATTTAGGCAAAAATTGAAAAGAAGGAACAATTATAAAGGAAATATACAGATTTGCTATGCAATATTGATTCTTCCATAAGAATAAGCTAAGAGAATTGCAGATACTCAAGGCAAACCAATCCTGAATTAAAGGGGATAGGGGCTTGTTTCCGGCGCCGATATTATATCAAGCTTTACATTTACACTCTATAATATGCGTAATCCGGTTTGATAAAAAGCCCGGCCGCGGCGGCAAAACACCGGCCTTGGCCGATCACATGCAAAATACCGCAACCACGTTAAAGATCATGTTTTTGCTGCCACCCGCTTTTGTGCCAATCTGCAGCCTGTCCCATGTTTTCGCGCCCTATTGCTGCTTTTGGCAAAAGGAGCAACGCTGAAATGCACGCTATGACCGGCAACAAGGCGGCAATTTGCCAGGCAAAAATCCGCCGCACAAATAAAATTGCCTTGTCGGCAGTACCGCCGGCACTATCCGGAAAAATGCGACATTTTTTTGCGCCTTTACCGTCAGCAGTGCGGAACGGGCTTTTGCTATGTTCCGCACTGCTGACTCCCTTACCCGTTAAGTAAGGGGGGCTTTCGCTTTGCCCAGGCACAAGACCCGCAGCCAGTGGCGGAAAAAAGATGCGGGCGGTTCGACTCTGTGGGGGTAAGTCGGAAGAAAGCCGAACCGGCGAAAGTAATAGGAGATCTACTTTCGGAGGTTTTCATATATCCCCTCCCGCATCAGGCGAAGCACAAGGGGGAGTGCCTCGCTTTGGTGAAACCTGTCTGTGAATCACCGCCTCCTGTCAGGCGGCGCTCATCTTATAAACCACATTTAGATTTACGTGTAAAGTCTAAATGTAATTTGAAGTGTTTTTTTGATACATAAAGGAGTGTTTTTTGATACATAAAGCGGCAAAACCCAAAACAGAATTGGCTATGCGTCTGCGTGAGGCCAGGCTTGCCCTTGGTTTTGGGCAACGCAAACAATTTGCCTTATATCTTGGTGTCTACCCCGGCACATTGGGCAAATATGAAATCGGCCTTAGTGAGCCGCAGGCTTCTTTTCTCGCTCTTTACAAAACAATATGCGGTATTTCGCTTGATTGGCTGCTGACCGGAGAAGGCAGCATGTTTGACAAAAGCGGCCCCAAAAGCCCGCCTCTGGCCGAACCGGATATTAATATTGCTCATTTGCAAAAAGCTGTTCATATTGTGGAAAAGGCTCTGGCAGACAGCCAACATGCCTCCGGGAAAAAAGCCAAACTGATAAAACTTGTTTATGCCATGCTAAAAGCAGGAAAAGGGACAGAACCAATAGGCCGCCTTATTGATATTTTGCGCGCTGATTGATTTTTTACCAATATGCAGTAAGGAAAACCCGCCGGATCATAGAGCAGCACAATAATGCCTTGCAGCCTGACCGCATTTTGCGCGTATATGCGCGCCCCTCCGGTTTGCACGGCTTATGCGCGCCTGTTCTTTGTCGCGCCCAAAGCCCACCAACCCGGGCGCTGTTTGCGCAGCTTATGCGCGCCCTTTCGGTTACTGATGGGCTATACTAATGCCGCTAACGAAATCACACGCGCGATCGTTGCAGCTTGACCGTCTTTGTCTTTTAGCTATACTGGCGAAGAAAATGTGCCGGCCGCGCGGGGCGGTTTGCGGCAGCGCCTGCTGCCTGATATAAGAACAAAGGGCAGATCCGTTTGGGTTGCGCCGGGCTTTACCGGCAGCAATAGCGTTATTGCCTTGCGCCGATAATCCGGCAGCGGCAATATTATCCCGATTATGGCAGCAGCAGCGCGGGTGCGATACTCTCAAAACTATCCCGCGCTGCTGCTGCCCCTGCCCGTTAGATACGGGACAGCTCTTGCCTCTTGCCCTGTCGCGGTTCTTTTGCCCGCACCGGGCGCTATTAAAAAGATGCGGGCGGCTCAGCTCTGTCGATAAATATCGGCAAAGCCGAGCCGGCAAAAGCAGTCAGGATTACGCGATTCACTTTTGGGGATTTTCACAATTCCCTCCCGCATTGGGCGGAACGCTAAGGGGTAAGCGCTCCGCTTTGGTGCAACAGATTAACGAATCAACAGCCTGACAATCAGGCGATAACGGAATTTATAGCTTCAATCTTTTGCTTTGTAAACAACAAAATGAAACTTTTTTATGTCGCGACCTGAAAAATTTAAAACGATTTTAGGACAAAGACTTAGCAAGTTTAGAAAACAGCTTGGCTACAAACAAAGGCCTGATTTTTCTAAAATATTGGGCGTTTCTGTTGTAACTCTGGGCAATTATGAGAGAGGAGACAGAGAACCTGACCTGCAATTCCTGTTACTTTATGCAAAAAATTTTAATGCCAATGTGCATTGGCTTGCCACTGGCGAAGGCGATATGTTCCTTGCTGCGGCAAGTTCCCTGCCCCTTAATGCAGATGAGGCGGGAAAAGCCGCCCTGCAAAAAGCTGTCACAGCAGTTGAAACCGGCCTCTGCGGCCTTTATCTGCCGCCCGATAAAAAAGCAGAAGTGATAGAGCTTGCCCGCTCTGTGCTCAAAACCGGCAAAACCGAATCCCTGCGCCGGCTTATCCACCTGCTCATCACCCTCTCTTCCACTAAATAAATTACCCTGCAATTTCTGCTCCTATCCTCACCCGACTATGGAGAAACGAGACAGGCAACAGCCTGTGAGCCCAGGCAAGCGAATCAGGCGCTCAAATACCCCGGCAAAATACAGCCTGACCGCATTTGTCTCTTTAGCTATACTCCGCTGACCTTCGCCCGGCTGGGTATTTTCGTTGCGGCCTGACTGCGTTTGTCTTTTTAACTACACTGTAATTTTCGCTACAGACCGTAGGAAGCCGGTTGTTGCCTGACTCATTTTTCTGAATAGCTATACTGACAGCGTCAATTATTTGCGCCGGTTATTTGTTGCGGCGTGACCGCATTTTGCACAGCTCACGCGTGCCTGTTCTTTGTTGCGCCCGCCGCCACAGGCTAGCCTGTCCAACCCGGGCGCTGTTTGCACGCTCCGCGCGCCTGTTCTTTGCTGCGCCCGCCACCCGCCAACCCGGGCGCTGTTTGCACAGCTCACGCGCGCCCCTTCGGTTTCTGATGAGCTATAATCGAGGCCGAGGCCGATAGCGTCAATAGCGAGTTGCGGCTTGACTAGTTGATATTTTTCAACTGATTGTTTTTATTATATTTTTTAAAAGGTTAGGGAAACAAAAAACCAGATGCGGGACAGGATTCTCTTAAAAAGAAGCCGACTGCCGCATATATTTAGCCATTTCTTGTGCCAAAATCTTCTTGTTTGCCTTCCAGCTATACCTGCTTGTCTGCCGGTCATTCGTCCAGTCAGAGTGCCGCTTGAACTGTTGATTTGTTGCCCTGCCTTCTGCTGCTCTTTTGGCCGCAAGCTTGCGTAAGCCGTGCGCCGCTTTGGTAATGCCGGCGGCATCGCAGATTTTGCAGAAATTGACTCCGAATATGTCCGCCCGCATCGGCCGCCCCCCCCATCATCACAGATAAAG
Source organism: Candidatus Tokpelaia sp. (assembly GCF_008636115.1). Classification (GTDB taxonomy): domain Bacteria; phylum Pseudomonadota; class Alphaproteobacteria; order Rhizobiales; family Rhizobiaceae; genus QLZD01. Next base: position 107,178 of record NZ_QLZD01000031.1, read on the forward strand.
GTTTTGGTGCCGGCAAGCCCGGCTGCAGTAGAATATCCCAAATCGCCGCCGGCACGGTGGCTGAATAGTGCACAAACCGCCCAAGACAAAAATTTCTCCCTTAACCTGCCGGCAAAAATTGCGGAAAAATAAAAGCCGCCCTTTTACGGGCAGCTTGAAAGCGGCGTTAATACCGGCTCAGGCAGCGCGGCGCAAGAGACGCTGCACCGCATAAGAGCGGCCTAATGCCGGTGCTCTTCATTCTGAATATGCGCTTCCAGAAACCACAGATTTTTATCCAGGGTGCGCGAGGCGGCGGTCAAAATATCGGCGGCATCGGCATCACCGGCTTCCGCTGTTTCATCAACATATTTACGCACCAGATTTGCTGCTTCGCCATAAGCATTGATCAAAGCATGAATATGATCTTCCACTGTGTAAATATCGGTAGGATAAGGCTTGAGCACAGTGGCCTCAGCCACAGTCTGCGTTGTGCCATAGGCCGTGCCGCCCAGTTGCGCCACACGCTCGGCAATTTCGTCCGCATGCTCATCAAGCGTATCGCGAAAACCGTCCAGCATTTCATGAACGGCAATAAAGCGCGAACCTTTAACATTCCAATGCGCCTGCTTGACAATAAGCGCAAGGTCAATAGTCGCGGCCAAAGCCTTATTCATCATATCAATAACAGCTTTTTTACTGTTGGAAGGAATATTATTTTGTGTTTTGAATAATTGCGACATAGAAAACTCCTCTTGACTGAAATCGCCGAGCGCCGGGCAGACACCGCAGCCTGAATAAAGCGGCCGCCCGCGCCGGCCGGCACTTGCCCGCTGCGATTTTGATATAAGGCTTTTTTGTGCCTTTTGCAAAGGGTCGCAGCCAAATTCTTTACAATTTCCGGCCAAAACCGCGCCGGCGCTTGCAGCAAAGCCGCCCTTTATGATAAAAGAAGCGCAAATTAACCGGAGGTGAGGCAAGTTCCCGATTGATAATCCGGCAAAAGGCGTTTTATGCTGGTTCTGGCTCTCGATACCGCATCTGTTTTCTGTTCTGCCGCTTTGGCGGAAAACGGTCATATTATTGCCGCGCGCCAGGATAATATCGGCACTGGCCATGCCGAGCATTTATTGCAGCAAATTGCCGCTCTTATGCGCAAAGCAGAGAAAAATTTTACCCAGATAGACCGTATCGGCGTTAATATCGGCCCGGGTTCTTTCACCGGCATACGCATTGGCGTGGCAGCCGCGCGCGCTTTGGCGCTGGCCCTGGCAAAACCTGCTATTGGCGTTAGCGCTTTTGCCGCATTGCGGGCGCAGGCTGTGGCCGAGAGCGGGCATAAAACTGTGCCTGCCGTTTATGTGGTGCTGCAAGCGCCGCAAAACGGCCTTTACTGGCAATATTTTGCTGCTAATGGTGACAGCTCTGCCCCGCAAAGCGGCACGGCAGAAGATATAGCTGCCTTTATGCGGCACCAACCGGCAAATGAGGCGCAGCAAACCGGCCGGGCGCAGGCAAGCCTGCTTATTGGCAGCGGCGCGGCCGGCCTGGCCGCTTTGCTGCCGCCGCAACAGGCCACCTGCCTGCGCATTGCCGGCTCGGCACCAACGGCCGATATTGCCTTTTTTGCAGCAGCAGCGGCAGAACTGCCGGCAAAAGCCGCCGCGCCGGTGCCGCTTTATATGCGCGCCCCGGCGGCTCAACCGCGCAAGGCAGAGCTGCCGGCAGCGGAAAAAAGCCGGGCTCAGGCGCAATACCAAAATAAAAAAGGCGGACCGGTGTGAGATATTTACCCTTTTTGCGCCGCCCGGCGCTGATTGTGCCGCTACTGCCTGAAGATGCGCCGGCGCTGCACCATTTGCATGAACAGGCTTTTTATCACGGCTGGGGTGCTGCGGCTTTTCAAAATTTTTTGAATGATTCGCGAATTATCGGGTTCGGCAGCCGGATTGCCGGTGAAAAACGGCGCTTTAGCGGTTTTATTCTGGCAAGATCTGTTTGCGGTGAAGCAGAAATTTTAACCTTTGCTGTCACCAGAGAGTATCGCCGCCTCGGGCTTGGCCGCGCTTTGCTGGAGCATTTATTGCGGTTTTTATATCAGGAGCGGGTGAGAGCGCTGTTTCTGGAGGCAGATGAGCAAAATGCCCCCGCTCTGGCGCTTTACCGCGCTCTGGGTTTTCAGGAGACCGGACGGCGCAAGGCCTATTATAATAATGCGTCCGCAGCGGCAGCAGAGACAGGCAAAACAGCCGGCACAGTGCCGGGCGGCGATAATATCAAGCGTTCAGACGCTATTTTGTTTGAATACAGGCTGAAACAGCCGGCAAGCCGCTCTTCCCAAAACCGGTAAAAAACGGTAAAAGCACTTTATGACCGATAAAAATATTACAACACCCCCGGCGGCGCGCAAATTTTTTATCAAGACTTATGGCTGTCAGATGAATGTTTATGACAGCACGCGCATGAGCGATAATCTGAGCAGCGCCGGCTATGTGCCGACAGAAAAAGCAGAAGAGGCTGACCTTATTCTGCTCAATACCTGCCATATTCGCGAAAAAGCCGATGAAAAGCTTTATTCCGACCTTGGCCGGCTGCGCCTGTTGCAGGAAGAGCGGGCAAAAAACAATGCCGCCGCGCCGATAAAAATCGGCGTTGCCGGCTGTGTGGCGCAGGCCGAGGGAGAAGAAATTCTGCGCCGTGTGCCGGCTGTAGATCTGGTTATCGGCCCGCAGACTTATCACCGCCTGCCGCAAATTTTAAGCCAGGTGGAAACGGGCGCCAAAATTGTCGAGACGGATTATGCTACAGAAGATAAATTTGATCATTTGCCGCTGCCGTCCGCAGCAGCAGTGCGGGCGCGCGGTGTCAGCGCTTTTTTGACTGTGCAGGAAGGCTGCGACAAATTTTGCACTTTTTGTGTCGTGCCTTATACGCGCGGGGCAGAAATTTCACGCCCGGCGGCGCAAATCATGCGCGAAGCCGAGCAGCTTATTGCCGGCGGGGTCAAAGAGCTCACGCTTTTAGGGCAAAATGTCAATGGCTGGCACGGGCTGGGGGCAGATGGCAGGGAATGGGATTTCAGCCGGCTATTATTTCATATGGCAAAAGAGCTGCCGGGGCTGCAACGCCTGCGTTACACCACCAGCCACCCGCGCGATATGACAGACAGCCTGATTGCCGCACATCGCGATTTGGCGGTGCTTATGCCTTATTTGCATTTGCCGGTGCAATCCGGCTCTGACCGGATATTAAAAGCCATGAATCGCCGCCATAAGGCTGATGATTATCGCCGATTGATAGAAGCTGTTCGCCGGGTTCGGCCGGATATTGCTCTTTCCGGTGATTTTATTGTCGGTTTTCCCGGGGAAGAAGAGCAGGATTTTGCTGAGACAATGAGACTGGCAGCCGATATTGGCTATGCCTCGGCCTATTCTTTCAAATATTCGCCGCGCGCCGGCACACCGGGCGCGATCTTAAACGGGCAAGTGACTGAGAGCGCAAAAACCAGGCGGTTGCAGCAGTTGCAAGATTTGCTAAGCACCCAGCAAACGGCCTTTTTGCACAGCAAAATCGGCACAGTCACCAATATTTTGCTGGAAAAGCGCGGGCGGCATCAGGGGCAAATGATCGGCCGCTCACCATGGCTGCTGCCGGTAGCAGTGCAAACCGGGGCTGAAATCGGCACGGTAATAAAGGTGAAAATTGCCGCGGCCGAGCGTAACAGCCTGATTGCCGATGAAGCCGATAAAACGGCAAAAGCGGTAAAATTTGCTTGAATCTGTTGCTGTTTTGCTGCTTTCTCCGGCATTTGTCATAAAATTATCGCCGGCCTATGGTTTTTGCCGGCAGATTTCGTATATTTCAGGGGGGAGAGAAATTATAGGGGCGTGCCCTGTTTATCTCTCAAGCCTGTTGCTTGAAAAGCGGGCGCATTGCAGCATAATTTGGCTATAGCGGCATATGGAAGAAAAAAGCTCAGCAGATTTATTGCAACATTCCTTTATTTTTGCCGATAATCATGCGGCGCGGCTGGTTTGCGGCATATGTGATGAAAATCTCGCAATTATTGAGCAGCAGCTACAGGTAAAATTTCACCGGCGCGGCAATAAATTGCAGCTTGCCGGCGCGGGGGAAAGCCGGCAACAGGCGCAAAAAGTATTAACCCGCCTTTATCGGCTGGTAAAGGCCGGCACTGTGCCCGGCCGGGCAGAAACAGCAGGGGCGCTGGCGATTATCAAAACGCTGAAAGCCCCGGCTTCATTACCGCGCCCGCCCCTGCCGCCTCAACCGGAAAAAGGAGCTATCACACCCATGCCTGCAAAAATCCGCTCTGTTGCTACTGCTGCGCCGGTGAGCGCCGGGGCGCCGGCGGCTTTTGCCCATATTGCCACGCGCAAAAAAATTATTTATGCGCGCACACCGGGGCAAAATGCCTACATTGCCGCCATGCAAAAAGCGCAGCTTGTTTTCGGCCTTGGCCCCGCCGGCACAGGCAAAACTTATCTGGCAGTTGCTTATGCCGCCTCATTGCTGGAAAACGGCCTGGTGGAGCGCATTATTTTATCGCGCCCGGCCGTGGAAGCAGGAGAAAGGCTGGGGTTTTTGCCCGGTGATATGAAAGATAAGGTAGACCCCTATTTGCGCCCGCTTTATGACGCGCTTTATGATATAATGCCGGCTGAAAAAGTGGAGCGCGCTTTGGTGCGGGATAATATTGAAATTGCCCCGCTCGCTTTTATGCGCGGGCGTACTTTGGCGCATGCCGCCATTATTCTGGACGAAGCACAAAACACCACGCCAATGCAGATGAAAATGCTGCTGACAAGGCTGGGAGAAGGCTCGCATATGGTGATAAACGGCGATCCCAGCCAGATAGATTTGCCCGCCGGCCAGCAATCAGGCCTGCTTGATGCGGCAAATTTGCTGGGCGCTATTGATAATATTGCGCTTATCCGCTTTGCCGATGATGATGTGGTGCGCCACCCGCTGGTAGCTGCCATTATTCGCGCTTATGCACAAAAAACAGCCATCAGGCCGGAGCCGGAATTGAGCCGCAGGCATGCAGCCGAGCCTGACAGGCAGCAAAAACGCAATAAAGAACAGGCGCTTTAGTCAAAGCCGCGATATTATGGCAAAAATCACCATTGATATGAGCATTGAAGCCGGTAATTGGGGTGAAGCGCGGCCTTTGCGCCGCCTGGCCGAGCGAGTGGTTGCGGCTTTGTTTGCCCTGCCTTATTTGCGCGGCAGCACCGGCGAATTAAGCCTGGTTTTTACCGATAATGCTCATATACGCGCGGTTAATGCGCAATGGCGGCAGCAGGATAAAGCGACAAATGTGCTGTCTTTCCCCGCTTTTCCCATAAAAGCAGGGGAAAAGCCGCAAATTATGCTGGGCGATGTAATTTTGGCCTATGAAACAGTGAAAGCAGAAGCAGAGCTGGAAAACAAGCCGCTTAATAATCATATCAGCCATTTGCTGCTGCATGGCTGCCTGCATCTTCTGGGCTATGATCATGAAACAGCAGAAGAAGCTGCAATTATGGAAAATCTGGAAAGAAAGATTTTGGCAGACCTTGCCATTGACGATCCTTATGCCGAAGTTTTATAAAATCAATGAGAAGTCTGCCGGCCGGCAGACTGGGCGCAGCGCCTTAAAGCGGAGTTTGATTAAAAATTATCATGAATACTATACTGCCTGAGCGGGAGCGAAAAAAGCATAAACAAAGCCGGGAAACCGGCCCAACAGGGGATAAAGGCAGCACCAAGGCTTCAACCCCGCCGGCGCCCGCAAGCCGCGCGCCGGAGCCTGCCTCTCACAGCCGACAAGCGCCGGGAGAAGAACCCGCTATAGCGGCGCAGCCGGAAAGACGCTCGCTGTTAAAGGGCCTGTTCGGCTTTTTAGGCAATCATCAGGATAATAATTTTGAACAGGCGGAAACAGGCGATGAATTTACCGCGCCGGAGCCGGCAGGGTGGACAGTGCAGGAAAAACGCATGCTGGCCAATATTGCCGAGCTGCATGGCGCGCGCGTGGCTGATATTATGATTCCCCGTGCCGATATTGAGGCGCTGGAGCTGAATAAAAGCCTGGGCGAGGCTTTGCAGCTCTTTGAGCAATCAGGGCATTCCCGTCTGCCGGTTTATGCCGAAACACTTGATGATCCGCGCGGCATGATTCATATTCGTGATTTGCTGAATTATATTACCCGGGTCGGCTTTGGCCGGGCAGAAGCCGATAAGGGGGAAGCGGACAGCGACAAAAATTTTGCCGCGCTCAATTTAAACATGCCGATAAGCCGGCTGGATATTATTCGCGATGTTTTATTTGTCCCCGCCTCACAACCGGCCGGGCGGCTTTTGGCGCGCATGCAGGCCAGCCGCACCCAAATGGCGCTGGTTATTGACGAGCATGGCGGCACAGACGGGCTGGTATCAATGGAAGATATTGTCGAGCTGATTGTCGGCGATATTGAAGATGAGCATGATGAAGCAGAGGCCGATATTGTCAAAGAGGGGCAAAATAGCTGGATTATTGATGCCGCGGCCGAGCTGGAAGAATTGCAGGATAAATTGGGCATGGATTTTGCCGATAATGCTCTGGCGCAAGAGGTTGATACACTTGGCGGCCTGATTGTCACCGCGCTGGATCGTATCCCCGCCCGCGGTGAAAAAGTGGAAATTATGCCCGATTATATTTTCCAGATATTGGACGCAGATAGAAGGCGTATCAAGCGTATCCGCCTGATACGCTGTGGGCCGCAGGCCGAAACCCCGCCCTCTCACAGTTAAAATCCGGCGAAAAGCTGTGGCGCGGCCGTCTGAAACGGGCGAGACTGCACACTATCCTTCGCTGAAAAGCCGGCGGAGAATTATTGTGCAGGCCGTCAGGTAACTGCCCAAAATAATGAGAAAAACGCGCTATGTTGAAAAGCAGCTCCGGTTTTTTGCCTCAGGCGGCGCTATGCGGTTTTTACCGGCAATTAGCGCGGCTTAAAGGCGCCCGGCGGCAAGGTGCAGCTTTTCTCCTTGGCGCTTTAGCGGCGGCGGCATTGCCGCCTTTTTATCTTATCCCGCTGTGTTTTATCAGCTTTTCTGCTTTTGTGCTGCTGTTGGATACGCTTGCCAGCAAGGCGCCCGGGCAGCCCGGCCGGAGCTGGCGCATATTGCGTCTGGCCGCGGCGACCGGCTGGTTTTTCGGCTTTGGCTATTTTACCGCCGGGCTGTGGTGGCTGGCTAATGCCATGACTGTGGATATGCGTCAATTCGGCTGGGCTATACCCTTCGCCATTTTTGGCCTGCCCGCCTTTTTGGCCTGTTATTATGCGCTGGCGGGTTTTCTTGCCATGCTGTTCTGGCGCCGCGGCCTTGCCCGCATAGCGGTTTTAAGCCTTGCCTTTGCCCTGGCAGAATATTGGCGCGGCCTGTTATTTACCGGCTTTCCGTGGAATGCTATCGGCTATAGTGCCATGCCCTGCCCGGTTTTAATGCAGCTTGATGCCCTTATCGGCCTTAACGGCATGAATGCGCTGGCAGTTTTTATTTACAGCCTGCCGGCTTTGGCTTTCACCGCCTCTCCCTTTAATAAAAGCGGCGGCGCCAGGCTGGGCTTAAGCCTGTGCCTGGCGCTGATCATTGCCGATACAGGCTTTGGCGTCTGGCGGCTGGCCGGAGCTTCAACCTCGTCCAATATAATGAGTCTGCGCTTGCGGCTGGTGCAACCTGCTATCCCGCAAGAAGAAAAACAGGACGCCGCAGGGCGGGCGGCAAATTTTGCCAAATTGCTGTCTTTAAGCCGTGCTGCGCCAAAAAACGGCGGCAAGCGGCCCGATCTGATTATCTGGCCGGAAACGGCAGTGCCCTATTTGCTGGATTATAATCAGGCCGCGCTGGCGCACATCGGCCGCAACCTGCAGCCGGGGCAACTGCTGCTGGCCGGCGCTGTGCGGGTGGAAGAACAAGAGCTGACAAAGCCGGCTGCCGCCAATAAGGACAGTGCTGAACCCGGCACAATAGCGGCCGCAAGCAATAATACGGAAAATAGTGACAAGCCGGCCGGCCGCTACCGCTTTTATAATTCCATGTTGCTGATTGATTCTTCCGGCCGGATTATTGCTCATGCCGACAAAGTGCATCTTGTGCCCTTTGGCGAATATTTGCCGCTGCCCCGCCTGGCGCGCTATTTTAACCTGCAGGCGCTGGCCGCAGCGGCCGGCCCCTATAGCGCCGCCGATACACGCCGGTCTATTAGTTTGCCGGATAATATTTCCATTTTGCCACTCATTTGCTATGAGGCCATATTCCCGCAGGAAAGCCGCCTGAAAGGCAATAAAAAGGCTGAATTTATTGTCAATATTACCAATGATGCTTGGTTTGGCAATACGCCGGGGCCGCGCCAGCATTTGGCACAGGCGCGGTTGCGCGCAGTAGAGCAGAAAAAGCCGCTTATCCGCGTGGCCAATAGCGGCATTTCTGCCTATATTGATGCTTATGGCCGTGAGCACGCGGCCTTGCCGCTGGGCCGGAGCGATTTTCTTGATATTGATGTGCCCCTGCCAAAACCGGCAAAACATTAAAGGCTGTTTTGCTGTTTATTCAGCCGGATACCGGGCCGCGAGCTATTGACCGTATCGGCATAATTTAAAATTATATAATTTCTCAAATTTTACACTTTTGGCGCCACAGTGAGATGCCACCCAAGGCAGCAAGTGCCCTTTCCCCGCGGCAGGACGCGAATTGCCCGCCGGCCTCACAGCAAAGCTGCCGCAGGCGGCAATAATTGCCTGCACCGCGCGGCCTTTAATTTGCTGCTCTACTTAAGAAATGTCATGGCCTGTTTTATAAAAGCAAGGCGATATTATAATTTATCGAGCATAAGAAACAAAAGAGTTTTTACCTCTTGTCATTATATATTTTTGCTGCGCAATATTAGCAGAATCTTCAGCGAAAATAAAAGAGCGGGGGAAAGCAGCAGATATTCTCCTGCCCCAAATCAGGCAAAAATATGCCCCCCAGACATAGAATTATATTGGCGAGCTGTGCGTTCTGCTTAAAATATCAGCGAACGCGACTTTCTTTCGGCGATTTTCTCTTCGCCAGGAATGAGTCTTTGAGCCTCTCCCGGAAGGTACAAAATAAACCTGAGTTCCACTCCGCCATTAGGGTATTTGCCCACTGGGCAAGCGCCAATATCAGCTGCTTTAGCGTGTTTGTGCAGGCGTTTCAACTCATTTTCCGCAACAGGCATTTTAGCCCCAAACCTTGCTTGTTCCTTGTTGTTTTTCTGCGAAAACTGTAAAAAACTTATATAATAGTGCCTCTCAGGCTGCAACAAATAGTGGCGGGTCAGAGAGCAATGCTGCTCATGGAAAACATAATTATCCAGATAACACGGCAAAATACAAAAAGACAGGTTTCCCTGCCTTTTCGCACCTTTTCGCCTATGCCTTGGCGGGCTTTACTTTTTCTGCTTTGCGCCCGGCTTTTTCTTCAGCACCGCTTTCGCGCCCGTCTCGGCTCCGGTCATTATTTTCTGCCTATGCGGCTCTGCCCGCCTTGCCCCCTTGCCAATAGCTGTTTGCTCATGCCGCCTGTGCCGCACTCTGACAGTTCTGCGGCGCCTGCCGCGCCAAATGAGGCAGCGCACCAGCCACAGCAGAATCAGCAGGACAATAATCCCGCCAATTATGGTCAATAGCACCGCATGCTTAATCAGAAACGGCATTTTGCCGCCGCCCAGCACTGTTTTAACCTCAGCCGCGGTAATTTTTTCATCATTATTACCGAAATTATTGCGCACATAATTCACGACTGCGGCGATTTGCTCTTCATTCATCGCGTCAAAAATCGGATTAGTGGAAGCCAAAAAGCCGGGCATGGAATATTTTCTGTCGGCACCATTACGCTCAAGCCCATAAGCAATGGTCATAATCAGCGAATCCGCATTGGCCACCCCGACAGCACGATTTTGCAGCAGCGAGGGCGAGCTGTCATCATCGGCACCCTGACCGTTTGCCCCATGGCAGGCGGCACAGGCCGTATTATACAGCACCGCTCCATTAACGGTAGAAGAAACAGAAGAATAGGGCGCCGCACTCCCCGCCAGCGGAAACTCATATTGGGTAAAATCCGTATCAATGGGTTTATGCGCCGCAAAAGCCGGAGTAATCTGCCCTTTTGTCGGCAGAGGCGGCACAGTTTTAATATAAGCGGCAATGGCCTTTAAATCACTCTCCTTCATATAACGGAAACTATATTCCACCGCTTCGGCCATGGGGCCGTTAGCCTGTGATTTATTGCGCACATGCCCGGTTTTCAAATAAGTGACAATTTCCTGATCGCTCCAGCCGCCAAGGCCGCCGACAGGATCGGAAGTAAGGTTAGGCGCCCACCAGCCGCCGACAACCGCGCCGGCAAGATAATTTCTCTTGCTTTCCGCCATTAAAAAATTGCGCGGCGTATGGCAGGTGCCGCAATGGGCCGGCCCGTCCACCAGATAGCGGCCGCGATTTACCTGCATTGTAACAGCGGGATCCGGCTCAAAGCGCTTATTATTCAGAAACAGCATGTTCCACAGCGCCAGCCCTGCCCTGAAATTAAAGGGGAATTTCATGCCGGTTTGCACAGCGGGCACCGTATCAACAGGCGCTACACCGCGCATAAAATAAACATAAAGCGCATGAATATCATCATCTGTCATCAGGCTATAATCCGTATAAGGCATAGCGGGATAAAGATGTGTGCCGTCCGGAGCAATACCTTCACGTATAGCGCGGGCGAAATCGTCTTCACTCCAGCTACCAATGCCGAATTGCCTGGAAGGCGTAATATTGCTGGAGACAATCTGCCCTATCGGCAGGTTGAAAATATAGCCGCCGGCGAAAGGCTGGCCGCTAATCGGGTGTTTCACCGTATGGCAGGCGCCGCAATCCGATGCAATGGCAAGATAACGGCCGCGCTCCAGCACCGCCTGTTCTGAGCCGGCAGCTTTATTATTGCCGGCGGCACCGGCAAACTGCACCACGGCCGGGCCGCTCCGGGCAAAAGCAGCAGGCGGGGCAAGCATGGCAGCCGCCAGCGCCAGGACGGGAAGCGTAAAATAAGCTAAAAACCGCATGGCTTATACCTCTCTTGCAATAATATCGGCGGAACGCAACGCCAAAGCCACGCCGGTCAAGGTCGGGTTAATCAGGCCGCAAGCGGGGATAATGCCGACAGAAGAGATAAACAAATTATCGTGATCATGCGTCCGCCCTTCGTGATTAACGACAGAATCCGCCGGATTATCGCCCATAATCATAGTGCCGATTAAATGGTCATGATTTTGCCAGTCTGACACATCTTGAAAAATGCCGCCGCTCAAACGCACAATATCCCTATATTGTTTTTCGCCCACAGCAGCGCCGGCCTGGCAATATGGGTCAATATTATAATGCACTGTCAGCATAGGCAGCCCCATAGCATCTTTGCGCGTGGTTGAGGGCATAACCCGATTGGCCGGATTAGGCAAAGCCTCGTAAAAAGTGGAAAGCTCTACCCAGCGGGCGCTGTAATGGCGGATAGCATCATCAAGCTCCCGCCCCATTTTGCCCTGGCTCAATAATTTGCGGGTCAGGCCGGATTGCGGATTGCCATTGGAAATAACATGATTGATAGCAGAATGCCGGCTGCGAAAAGCGCCGTCACGCATATTCATAATACAGCCGCCGACAATCGGCCCCCGCCCCTGCCAGACATCTTCATCAGCCAGAAAGTGCATATTTTTGCCGGCATGATCCATCAAATTGCGGCCAACCTGGTCAGAGGAATTGGCAACATCGGAAATAATCAATAATTTGGAAGTTTCAAAAGAATGGGCGGCAATAATAAAATAGCGCGCTGTCAGCCGCACATCGCCGCCCTCCGGCGTTTTATAATGAATAGCGGCAATTTTGCCTCTTTCCCCGCGTTCAATCTTGTAGGCTACGGCAGTGGTAATCAGCTTTACCCCGGCGCGCTCGGCTTTATCAACATGAATGCTGCCGCTATACATGGCGCCAATCGGGCAGGCCGGCATACAATTATTATTACCGCGACAGGCCGGGCGGCCGTCATAAGGCTTATGTGTGCGGGAATTGGGGGCATGAATGAGCGCATAGCCATGCGGCTCCAGCTTCTTTTTCAAATATTTATGCACCGGCACCAGCGGCTCGGGCGAAACCGGGTAAGGCGTGGAGCGCGGCGGGAAAACCCTGCCCAGCCCTTGCCCGCTCTGATCTTCCGTATCCGAACCGGAAACGCCCAGTTGAATTTCCGCCTCACCATAATAAGGCTCAATCACATCATAATCTATCGGCCAGTCGCGCCCGACACCATAAAGCGTTTTCAGCTTCATATCATTGGGCAAATAGCGCCAGGTCGCTGCCGCCCAGTGCCAGGTCGTGCCGCCGACAAGTTTGAGCATACCGGGCAAAAATTCAAATGAGCCGGTATTTTCAATATAACCTTCCTGAAACGAGGTCGGCGCCCAGGGGCGATTGGGATAAGCATCATTATAATCCCATTTGCGCGCTGAATTACGAAAATTTTCAATAATCTTCCAGCGCGGCACACGTTCGCCCGCTTCCAGCATAATGACCGATTTGCCTTTTTGCGCCAATCGATAAGCGGCATTGGCGCCGCAAGCGCCGGAACCGACGACAATCACATCGGCATCATAATGAGGAATATCCATAAATTTTTTCCTTAACCGGGCCTTGCATTAACGAAAAACCGCAAGGCAATCTTAGTTCGGTAATACGCTGTAAAAGAGAAAATCAACGCGGATTGGCAAGGCGGCTCCAATAGCCGGATTCCCAGCGCGAATATGTGGGTATCGGCGTGTGCTCATAAGTCAGCCGATACATTAAGGCCTGCGTATAAGTGATAAAAATCGTATCATCATGGGCGCGCAAGGAACGCGGCGTGCCGACATAACCCAGATAATAGGCCGAAATAATAGAGAGCGCCGTTTGCCGCAGCGCCGCATTAAAAGCTTTATGTGTTTTTAGCTGATCAATGGTTCGCACCTTTGAGGCGGTAATAAAATCGCGTAAAGTCTGATATTTTTCACTAAAACTGCTGTCATGATTGGTCAGCGCCCACCAGGCGCGATCGGCTAATTGCAAGGCAATTTCCTTACCGGTCAAAAATTGAGAAATATGATGAAAGTCAACTGCTGCCGGCGTGACTATGCCTCCACTCAGCTCTACCACCGCCCGGGCAGACAAAACCGGCGCAAAATTTGCCGCTGCCGCCGCACCGCCCCAAAATAAAAAATTACGGCGCGAAAAAGCTCCTCTATCTGCTATTTTCCCCTTATCGGTTTTATCTTTATTATCTTCCATAATTCAGACTTTCTCGCATTTTCACAATTATTTGTTTGCTTCGATCTCCCCCGTCTGTCTGTTCCCGATTTCACTGCGCCCTGTCTCTCTGCCTGAGACAAAATGCCGCTGCCAAAATTTGGGCTCCCCGATTAACACATTGCCTGAATTTATCAAGCGCTAATTTTAGAAATAAAAATGAATTTTTCCGGCAGACATAACCATTTTATTATACTTGTCGACACAGGTATAATATTTAACAAAACAGGTAAATTATTTACTATAATAATATAGCGTAAATAAAAATATTTTAAATAATATTTGTAAATTGGGAACTATAGCAATATTTTTATTGCGACAAATAAAACCTGGCCGGGCAGCATTCAAGCTGCCTGTTTATAAAAAATAAAATTATATTTTTGCCGGGGGCTTGAGCGGCAGCTCATGCGCCAAAGGCACGGTTTGCCGCTCAATCATGCGGCAGACATAGGGCGGCGCACTGCCCTCATTTAATTTATCCAGAATTTCTATTACCTGTAAATCGTCCTGGGTTGAGCGCTGATTATGGCGCAAATAATCCACCCAGGTCGGCATATGATAGGTCTCTACCCAGCGCTCAGGCTTTTCCAGGTCGCGCAGCAAGGTCCATTGCCGCGCCCCGTCACGCAGGCGGATACGGCGGCGCTCAGTCATGGCCTGCAAAAATTCGGCAGTATTTTTCTGCGCAATATGATATTCCAGCGTAATTAAAATCGGGCCGCTGCGCGCCTGCAAATCCAGCCGCAATTCCGGCTCACGCATTGGGTCGGTTGGCGAAAGATTGATAGTGCCAATATCGTAGATACGAAATTTCAACCCGGCAACTGCGCCCAGACACAGGCAAATACCGCAAATACACAAGGAAGCCCTGGTGCCGTAAGAATCCCCCAGCGCGCCCCACAGCCAGCTCCCCGCTGCCATGCCGGCATAAGAGGCGGTCTGATAAAAAGCCAAAGCCCGGGAAACAACCCAGCGCGGGGTAGAAAGCTGCACATTGGCATTAAACAGCGCCAGAGCCAGAACCCAGCACATGCCGGCGGGGAACAGCGCCAGACAGCTCAGCCAGATATAAGGGCTGAAAGCCACAATCAGGCAGGCTGCCGCATAACCCAGAAAAGACAGGACAATAATCTTTTCCGAGCTAAGCCGCGCCCGGATTTTAATATTATAAGTGCCGCCAATAATGGCGCCAATGCCAAAACAGCCGAGCAATATGCCATAAAGAAAGGCGCCGCCCTGCGCCTCCCGCGCAACAACAGGCAAAAGCGCAAACAGGCTGATAGCGCCCAGGCCGAACAAAAAAGAACGGAGCATAATATTTAATAAATTAGGCGACATCATTACATAGCGCAAACCGTCCGACATAGCCCCCACCAGCTTTTCCCGCGGCAAAGTCGGCCGGCTATATTCCGGCCTCCAGGCATAAAGCGCACCAATAAGCGGAATATAACTGAAAACATTGAAAACAAAGGCGGCAACACCGCCCCAAAGAGCAACAATCGCGCCGCCTATAGCCGGCCCCATGCTGCGCATCAGATTATAACCGACACTGTTCAGGCTGACCGCAACGGGAATTTGCTCGCGCGGCACAATATCCCCGACTGTCGCCTGCCAGGGCGGGTTGTAAACAGCATTGCCGCAGCCGATAAGAAAGGTGAAAAACAATAAAATAGCCGGCGTTACCCAGCCCGCATAAGTCAGGACAGCCAGCACCAGCGAGGCCAGCATCATCGCCACTAGTGACATAATCAGAATCATGCGGCGATTAAAATTATCGGCCAGCGCTCCGGCCCAGAGCGAAAAAATCACCACTGGCAAAGTAGTGGCACCCTGCACCAGCCCGACCAGCGAATGTGAAGAGGTAATCAAAGTCATCAGCCAGCCGGCACCCACCCCCTGCACCAGACCGCCAAGATTGGAAATAAGGGTAGTAAGCCATAAATTGCGGAAATCTTTCAACTGTAACAGGCCGAATATTGATTTATCCGCTTCTGCGGCCGCCGACTCTTTGCCGCGTTTGGCCCCGCCGGGCGGCGCTGCCCCGGTCGCAGGGGGAGTCTGGGCAGTATTTTGATGATTAACCGTGAGCTGCGCCGCCATTATATTGGCGGCAACCGGGCTCATATCGGCGCCCTGGCCGGCAGCCGCGGCAATATGCACCGCCTTTTCCTGAGCGACACGCACCGTATTGGCAGCAGAACCGCCGCTGTCTGCGGCAGCAGCCGGCGCCGCAGCCGCTTTTTGCCCCTCCTGCCCGGCTTTACGGCCTGGCTTCATCTTTTCTGCCGCTTTATCATCTTCCGCCATCAAATTTACCCAAATTATCTCACATAATCGCACCGCCCCGATAGTGACGGTCATGCCTCTGGCAAATAATGTAAACAGCCATCAGGCAAAGGGAAGCATAAATGCCTGAACAAGGCCGAAAAAAACGGGGCGCCCGCCGCTTTCCCACTATATTTTTCGCACAAAGTAAATAAAGACTTATTTTGTAAAAATAATGGCAGTGAGTCTGGCTTTTGTTCACAAAATGTTTTATAAGGGCGCCTCAATGTCGCGGCAGATGCTGCTTTTTGAAGCAGGCTGCCTTAAGTTAAGCCCCCGCTGGACGACATCTCGGCCCGGGCGTTTTGGTCTCTTGTTAAATGAAGGAAATACGATGTCGATTACTGCCGAGCGCAAACAGGCGCTGATTAAGGATTATGCGTTAAAGTCCGGTGATACGGGCTCTCCCGAAGTGCAGATTGCCGTTTTGTCTGAGCGCGTTACCAATTTGACCGAGCATTTCAAGACGCATAAAAAGGATAATCATTCGCGGCGCGGTTTGCTCAAGCTGGTTTCCCAGCGCCGCCGTCTGCTGGATTATCTGAAAAAGAATGACACTGCGCGTTATGAAACGCTGATTAAACGGCTTGGCTTACGCCGCTGATATTTTGGCAAAAACAGCTATAGTCGCTGCAAAATGCTTTGAATGGCCGGGAAATATCTGTTTCTGCGGCCGTTCTGGGGATCTGCCGCATAGTGATCAAGATCCGGCTGCAAGGCCGGAATTTTCTCAAAAGCGGCGAAGCCGGGGCATGATAAAGCCCGGGGATCAGCCTTGGATTCAAGGCGGCGCCTGCGGCTTTGTAGTGACCGGCTGCATTATCAATCCTGCGGAATTATATGGGGCAGGATTGCAGGCTGCCCGGCGGGCTGCAAACAGGGTTTTGCCCTGTTATTGCGGCAAAATGCTTTATCTAACCGGCAGGCCGGGGTGATAAATACAAGCATTGAAGGCCGAATTGCCGGGTCTCCTGCTGTCTTGCTCAAATTCCGCCTGGATTCAAAAACCGGAGGGCGGTTTTGCCTGGGGCGCTTCTGCCGGCAGTTAAACCCTGTCCTGATAAGGCGGTATTATTCCGCCGCAACCGGGCAGATTGCCGACAAAGCGGCTCTATGGGAGCTGCCGCCGGCTCACACGCTCTTGCCGATTACGAGCCGCATTTGCGACTGAGACTCTGGGCGATAGGGGCACTGAAAAAGGATTATTCTATGTTTAATACGCATAAAGTGGAAATTGAATGGGCCGGCCGGCCGCTGACGCTGGAGACCGGCAAAGTAGCCCGCCAGGCCGATGGCGCTGTCATGGCACGCTATGGCGAAACTGTGGTGCTGGCCACAGTTGTCTCAGCCAGAGAGCCGAAGCCGGGGCAGGATTTCTTCCCCCTTACCGTTAATTATCAGGAAAAAGCTTTTGCGGCAGGGCGTATTCCCGGCGGTTATTTCAAACGTGAAGGCCGCCCAAGCGAAAATGAAACCCTGGTTTCCCGCCTGATTGACCGGCCGATTCGCCCGCTTTTCCCGGAAGGTTATAAAAACGACACGCAGGTGATTATCACCGTTCTTCAGCATGATCTGGAAAATAACCCTGATATTGTGGCGATGATTGCCGCTTCTGCCGCTCTTACTCTTTCCGGCATTCCCTTTATGGGGCCGGTCGGCGGTGCCCGTGTCGGTTATATTGACGGTAATTATATTCTGAACCCCAATATTGATGAAATGCCGGAATCAGCGCTGGATTTAGTCATTGCCGGCACATCGGAAGCCGTGCTGATGGTGGAATCGGAAGCGCAGGAGCTGACAGAAGAAACTATGCTCGGCGCTGTCATGTTTGGCTGGCGCGGTTTTCAGCCGGTAATTGACGCTATTATCAAGCTGGCAGAAGTGGCCGCCAAAGATGCGCGCGCTTTCGCCCCGCAGGATTTCTCTGCCCTTGAAAAGAAAATGCTCAAACTGGCAGAAAAGGATCTGCGCAAAGCCTATCAGATTACCGACAAGCAGGAGCGTTATGCGGCAGTAGATGCGATAAAGGCCAAAGTGAAAGCGCATTTCCTGCCGGAAGGCAAAGAGCCGGAATTTGCCGAAGAGGAAGTCAATACTGTCTTCAAGCATTTGCAGGCTAAAATTGTCCGCTGGAATATTCTGGATAAAGGCATACGCATTGACGGCCGCGATTTAACCACTGTGCGGCCGATTGTGGCGGAAGTCGGCCTGTTGCCGCGCACCCACGGCTCGGCGCTGTTTACCCGCGGTGAAACCCAGGCTATGGTGGTGGCTACTCTCGGCACAACTGAAGATGAGCAATATATTGATAATTTAACCGGCCTGGTTAAAGAAACTTTTATGCTGCATTATAATTTCCCGCCTTTTTCTGTGGGCGAAACGGGACGCCTTGGTTCACCCGGCCGGCGTGAAATCGGCCATGGCAAGCTGGCCTGGCGCGCACTTCACCCCATGCTGCCGGCTAAAGACAGCTTCCCTTACACGATCCGCGCTGTGTCGGAAATTACTGAGTCCAACGGTTCTTCTTCCATGGCCACGGTCTGCGGCACTTCACTGGCGCTGATGGACGCCGGCGTGCCGCTGGCGCGCCCGGTAGCGGGCATTGCCATGGGGCTGATTAAGGAAGAAGAGCGCTTTGCCGTCCTTTCCGATATTCTGGGTGATGAAGATCACCTCGGCGATATGGATTTCAAAGTCGCCGGCACGGAAAAAGGCATTACCTCGCTGCAAATGGACATTAAGATTGACGGTATTACCGAAGAGATTATGCAGGTGGCGCTGGCACAGGCCAAAGGCGGCCGCAGCCATATTCTGGGAGAAATGGCCAAAGCGCTGCGTGAGGCGCGCAATGAGTTGGGCGAATATGCGCCGCGGATTGAGATGATGTCTATTCCAACTGACAAGATTCGCGATGTTATCGGCACAGGCGGCAAAATTATCCGCGAAATTACTGAGCAGACCGGCGCCAAAATCAATATTGAAGATGACGGCACCATTAAAATCGCCTCGGCTGATGCCAAGACGATTGAAGCGGCCAAGCGCTGGATTCATTCTATTGTTGATGAACCGGAAGTCGGCGCCATTTATCAGGGCACAGTGGTGAAAACGGCGGATTTCGGCGCTTTTGTCAATTTCTTCGGCCCGCGCGATGGTTTGGTGCATATTTCGCAATTAAGCAGTGAGCGTGTTGCCAAAACCACCGATATTATCAAGGAAGGTGACCGTGTCTGGGTGAAGCTGATGGGCTTTGACGAACGCGGCAAAGTGCGTCTTTCCATGAAAGTGGTGGATCAGGAGACCGGCAAGGAAATTGAAGGCGCCGCCCATAACGCCGGCGGCCATGACAGCGAAGGGGATCATCATGGCGGCGATCGCCCGCGCCGCCCCCGCCGCCCGCGGGAATAGGCCTTAAGTCGCTGCTAACGGTGGTAGAACCGCCTGATACCTCTTTATCAGGATTGCGTTCGCAATAATGAACCGACAAAAAGCCTGCCTCACCGCAGGCTTTTTGCTATTTATCACCGCTTCTTGCAGCTATGGATAGGGATAACAGAGGCGAAAGCCAAACCAGCAAGAGCGGCTTTATCCCGCTTTTGCGCCGCAGTGCCAGAATAACCACAGTAAGGACACAGACAGGCCGATAACAGCTCGATAAACGCCCTTTTTGCTTGCCAATAGATTCAAAACAAGCGCGGCTCCCCCTGCGCTTGTTTATTGTTAATAATACTTGACTTCATATAATAATGTTATATTATGGGACATATTTTGTGCTTAATATGCGTCATCTCGCGCTATAAGAGGACATAACCTCATGCCTAGAAATTCTGAAAAAATAAAATGTAATATTACTCTCCTTAAAGCTAGTTGTGATTTTAACAATCCTGCTGATTTTATTAAAGGCTATGTTTCAAATAATTCAGAAACAATTCCTGGATACAGTGATATCTTAATCTATACAACCATCTCTGAGGAGCATCCTCCTAAGTGGCTGACAGACATAAAAACAACTATTCTTCCAGAAAACAGCCCTACTAAATTTAAACCGTCTAATCAGTCCTCTGGATTGACTATTTTTATTAAAGTTCAAGATAATAACAGCACTAAAAGCCCCTTAGGTTACAGGATTTTTGCTATAAATTACGGAATACTGGGGCGCTTCCACATTGAATCAACCGCGATACAAAAAAATTTCGGGCTATATACCGCAACAAAAATTCTAGCTGAAGCTAAAGCTTATATAAAAAGCAGCCAAAGTCGCGTTAACCAAGGGAATCCTATCAATAAAAGCATTTACTACAGCAACGAAGAGATAGAACTTACCGGGCTGACGTCCTATATGGAAAACAATGAAGCCGTCAGCGAAATTTCCATACAGAATATTACTCTTGGAGATTTCACGCGCATGATAGGTAAAGCAGCAGCTCTATCTATCCAAATAAAGTTCCAAACAGCAGATAGGCCATACTTGAACCAAATGGCTACTAGACTAAAAGAAACCCTGGACGTTTATTATAGGGTAAATAAAGATGATATTAAAGCTCTTTTTAAGGATATATTTCCTCTGGATGAAGACAATGATGCATCGCTTATACAGGAATTAAATACTGAATTGATAAAGCAGATTCTTGGCTCAAAAAATGAATTCTTTTTATTTGAGCCGGAAAACGATTTTGATATGAGTGAAATCGACAAAATTCAGATAGTCGCGGATACAACAGACGATTATGATGACTTACATTTAAAGAATTATTTAGCTCTACGCAGCACCCCCACCCTAGATAACCTTAAAGAAGATAGCATTAAGCTTCTTGACGGATCAGGTGACTCTAAAAAAGAGTGGAGCGTTTTTCGGTGCTTATATGGTGAAATAGATTACAACGGAACAAATTATATTCTATCGCATGAAAACTGGTATGAAGTTCCGAAAGACAAATTTGAACGCGTTAATAGAAAAATAAAGGAAATAGAAGTTTCTATACCTATCACTCCTGAGATACAGCGGGATTCTATCGATAAAATTTCTACTTATGTTCCCAAAGGAAAGGAGCCTACGCCTAAAGAGCATATATTCAATGAAATATATTGTAATTCTTTAGGCGGAGAATATTTTGACAAGAGTAGTAAACAAATTACTCTGTATTCCGATAAAATTGAAGTCTGTGATATTTTTGTTCCTGAAAAAGGGGAGAAGAAACAAGAATTTATTCATTGTAAAACGAATGAAGGAGCCTCCGCCCTCAGTCATTTATGGAACCAAGGCTTGGTATCTGCTGAATCTTACGTTCAATTCAAAGATGAATACAGAAAAGCAGCTAATAAGCATATCTCGAAGCCAGAACATCATATAAAGGAAGGATATCAAGGTTCTATCGTTCGATATTGTATTATAAATGAAAAACAAGAAGATAGACTTAGCTTCTTTTCTAAAATGGCTTTAGAAAAAGTTGTGCGCAATCTGGAATCTTGGGGTTTTGAAGTTAAACTTAGCTGGATCAAGGGCGTATACCCTTCGCCAGTACCGAAAGCTAAAAATAATGCAACCAAAAAATCACCATCAAGCCAAGCAAAGACTCCGTAAACGATTTCATGATACGATACTGTAAATATTCACTATTAAAAAAGCCGCTTGAAGCGGCTTTTTTAATAGGCATGGTAAGTTTTTCAATAGCTTATGCCGAGGTGATTATCGCAGCGCCAGAAGAGCGCTGCCCCATAGGCGGTAAAATCACCGCCGGCAACCTCTTGCAGCCCTATGCCCTGCCGGCACCTATTCCCCGTCTCCCCGCGCCTCAACGCTTTGGCTTAGTTCTTCCAGGCTGGGGGTGGAGATAATATTATAGCCGGAATCGACATAATGAATTTCTCCCGTCACACCGGAAGACATATCGGAAAGCAAATATAAGGCTGATTGCCCCAGCTCATCAATATTTACTGTGCGGCGCAGCGGCGCATTGCGGCGCTGATAGCTGAAAATAGCCCGCGCCGCGCCAATGCCGCTGCCGGCCAAAGTGCGCACCGGCCCGGCGGAAATAGCGTTAACGCGAATGCCCTGCGGCCCGCAATCGGCCGCCAGATAACGCACCATCGATTCCAGCGCCGCTTTGGCAATGCCCATGACATTATAATTCGGCACCACATGCATGGAAGCGCCATAGGTCAAGGTCAAAACCGTGCCGCCATTCTTCATTAAAGGCAGCGCTCGCTGGACAATTTCCGTCAAGGAATAGGCAGAAATCACCATAGTGCGGCTAAAATTCTCGCGCGTGCTGACATCAATATAGCGCCCCTTCAGCTCTGCTTTGTCCGAAAAGCCAATAGCATGGACAATAAAATCCAGCCTGCCCCAGCTTGAAGCCAGCGCGGCAAACAGCGCGTCCAGGCTTTGCGTATCTTCCACATCGCAGGGCAGCAGCAATTTCGCTTTTAATTTGTCGGCCAGCGGCTTTACCCTTTTGCCGAAAGCCTCTCCCTGATAGGTAAAGGCAAGCTCTGCCCCTTCCGCCGCCAGCGCTTTGGCAATGCCCCAGGCGATAGAGTGGTCATTGGCAACACCCATAATCAGACCGCGCTTACCCTTCATTAAAGCTTTCATATATTTTTCACTCCGTTGCGGCGGCTTCCGCCTTCACCGCTCATTATCGGCTGTTGTGCGGCCTGTCACGCTCAAATCTTCTGCAAAACCAGGCTGGCATTAGTGCCGCCAAAACCGAATGTATTGGATAAAACCGTATTCAGCTCAACATTATCGCGCTTTTGGCGCAAAATCGGCATATCGGCAAAAGCCGGATCCAGCTCTTCAATATTAGCGCTTTCGCAAATAAAATTATGCTGCATCATCAATAGCGAATAAATCGCCTCATGCACCCCCGCCGCGCCTAAAGCATGGCCGCTCAAGGATTTGGTGGCCGAAATCGGCGGGCATTTATCTTCATTGCCGAAGACTCGGCGAATAGCCTCCAGCTCCGGCGGGTCGCCAACCGGGGTAGAAGTGGCATGCGGATTGATATAATCAATTTTCCCCTTCACCTGCGCCAGCGCCAGCCGCATACAGCGCTCTGCCCCCTCACCGGAAGGCGCTACCATATCATGGCCGTCAGAAGTAGCGCCGTAACCGACAATTTCAGCATAAATTTTGGCACCGCGCGCTTTTGCCACTTCCAGCTCCTCCAGCACCAGCACGCCGCCGCCGCCGGAAATAACAAAACCGTCACGATTGGCGTCATAAGCGCGCGAGGCTTTTTGCGGCGTCTCATTATATTTGGAAGACATCGCCCCCATAGCGTCAAACAAATTAGACAAAGTCCAGTCCAGATCATCACAGCCGCCGGCAAAAACCCTGTCCTGCTTGCCATAGGCAATCATTTCATAAGCATTGCCGATACAGTGGTTGGAAGTGGCGCAAGCCGAAGAAATGGAATAATTAACGCCCTTAATCTTGAAAAAAGTAGAAAGCGTTGCCGAAGCGGTGGAACACATGGCTTTCGGCACGGCAAAAGGCCCGATACGCTTGGGTGAGCCTTTTTCCCGCGTTGTCACCCCGGCTTCAAAAATTGTGCGGGTGGAAGGCCCGCCCGAACCCATAATAAGCCCTACCCGCTCATTGGAAATTTCTGCCGGCTCCAGCCCGGCATCAAGAATAGCCTGATCCATGGCAATATGGTTCCACGCCGTGCCGCGGCCGTGAAAGCGAATAGAGCGCCGGTCAACCAGCGACTCTATATCAACCTCAGGCATAGCATAAACGCGGCTGCGAAAACCAAGCCCGGCATATTCTGCCGCATAGGAAAGGCCGGAACGCGCCTCACGCAGCGAAGTCAGCACATTCGCCACATTATTGCCGAGAGAAGAAACAATGCCTATCCCCGTTATCACAACACGACGCATAAAATCTCTCCTTAAAACACCGCCCCGTTAAGGGGAAATCACCGGCCGGCAGCAAATCCGCCACCCCCGGCCTGCCTGTTCTGTCAACGCTTTTCCGGCCGGCAGCCTCTTAGGGCAAAGAGCCGGCGCTTTTATCAAAACCTGCCGGCCGCCAGGATCCGGCGCCGACAAAGGCTCATTATTTTTTAAACAGGCCGACACGCAAATCATTGGCGGTATAAATCAGCTCGCCATCAGCTTTTAGCCAGCCATCGGCAATGCCCAGCACCAGACGCCCGCGCAAAATGCGTTTTAAATCAAGACCATATTCCACCAGCCTGGTTTGCGGCGTTACCATGCCGGTAAATTTAACCTCGCCGCTCGATAAAGCGCGGCCCCTGCCCGGCTCACCCAGCCAGCCAAGAAAAAAACCTGTCAACTGCCACATGGCATCAAGCCCCAGACAGCCGGGCATAACCGGATCGCCAAGAAAATGGCACTGGAAAAACCACATATCCGGCTTGATAGCCAGTTCAGCTCGAACCACGCCTTTATCATTTTTACCGCCGCTTGCGGCTATTTCAGTGATACGGTCAAACATAAGCATAGGCGGCGCCGGAAGCTGGGCGTTCCCCTCGCCGAAAAGCTCCCCGCGGGCACAGGCAAGCAATTCTTCATAAGTGTAGTTTGACTTTTGCTCAGCCATTATCACTCCGTTTTTCTGTCTCTGCCATAGACTCCAGGCAAGGCGGTTGCAATCGTGCAAGGCAGACAGTTTTCTCTCTTTTTGTCCTAGCACAAAACAACGCCGCAAGTAAAATATAAACACTGTAAATTTTATGCGAAAAACCGCAGAGGACAAGCCTGCTTCGGCAATATTTTCTTGAGCGATGCCGGGCGGCGTATTATAAACGGGGGAAAAGGGGCGCAAATAAGGCCGGGCGGCGAGCAGATTTGACCGCCGGCGTCTTTTGTCTGCCCCGCCAG
The DNA here is from genome assembly GCF_008636115.1 of Candidatus Tokpelaia sp. Classification (GTDB taxonomy): domain Bacteria; phylum Pseudomonadota; class Alphaproteobacteria; order Rhizobiales; family Rhizobiaceae; genus QLZD01. Next base: position 131,714 of record NZ_QLZD01000031.1, read on the forward strand.
TTCAATGAAAGACAGCTCTCATGCCCAGTCATTTACCGCCGGGAATCTGCGAAAACCTGCCCAGGACATTGCGCCTGCACGGTTTGCGGCCGACAAAACAGCGCCTGGCGCTGGCGCAGATGATTTTTGGTCAGGGACACAGGCATATTGCCGCAGAAGATTTGCACAAGGAAGCTGTGCATAACGGGCTGGAGCTGTCGCTGGCCACAGTTTATAACAGCCTGCACTGCTTTCATGAAGCGGGTCTGCTGCGCATTATTATCGGTGAAGGCTCAAAACGCTGGTTTGATACGAATTTGTCCGATCACCACCATTTTTATCTGGAAGAAACACGCAGGATTATTGATGTGCCCGCCGGGCAAAACGGCGCGCCGCTTATCAGCAATTTGCCGCCGCCGCCGGAAGATATGGAAATTGCCCAGATTGACCTGATGATAAAATTGCGGCGCAAGGCAGCGGCAAACAGCCGCAAGGCGGAGCCTAAATAAGCAATAGCGGCGGGCAGGCAAAACCGGCGGGGTTGGGCGGCTGTCAGGCACCATGAACTTATTTTATCACTTCGCGCGGATAAACGCCCCAAAGCAGATTTTGCTGAATATAGCCGCGTTTTTTCTCAATTTCCAATTCGCACCATTGGCCGTTGCAATGGCGGAGTGCGCCGATAACTCCCGGCTCGGCTTCAATAATAACAGCGCTATTGCTGTTAGCCTCGGCATAAAGCGGCAGCAGGCCGCTTTGCCGCTGCGGCGCAATAATGGCGGCGCGCTTGCCGGCCAGCAGCGCCGCATTCACCCAGCCTGTTGTGCCGGAACTATCGCGAATACGCCGCCAATTATCATATTCCTGCACAATTTCCACCGGCAGCCCCTGCCGCCGGTAAGACCAGCTAATGGGATATTTATTTTGATCCGGGCCGATACGCATATTCACACGGCTGGATTTCAAGGTAACAAAGCGCGGCAAAGGCAGGCCGCTGGGGCCGATTGTCGCAGCCCCACTCCCCTCTGCCGCAGTTTTGGCCAAAGCCTGCCCGGATAATGCCGGCCCACGCGCAAGCGGCAAAAACACGGCAGCCAAGGCGCAGCCTGTCCTTAAAGCATGAAAAAAACGGGCTTTATACAAAGGAAAAAACACGCCCAAATGCATTATGTCTGCCTTCTGTTTACGGCATTGAGAATCAGGCCGGCCAGGCAATATCCCGCTTTGGTCAATAATCGGGCGCGGCAATTTTGCTGCCTGTCCCAGGCGCTGCCGGTTATAAACAAAAAGCGCCCTACCTGGAAAGCGCTTTTTTATTCACCCACATAAACTTTCAGCAGCCCCGGACAGCCGCCGGCCAATAGCCAATAACAGGCAAGGCTACAAAATATAATGCGACAAATCCTTATTGCCGGCCAGGCTGCTCAAGGTTTTATGCACATAATCGGCGTCAATCACCAGCTTCTCCTGCGCTCTGTCCGGCGCGGTGAAAGAAATATCATCGAGTACGCGCTCCATTACAGTTTGCAGCCGCCGCGCGCCAATATTCTCGACATTGGCGTTTAAATCCACCGCAATATCGGCCAGCGCATTAATGGCGCCGTCAGTAAATTCCAGCTCTATTTCCTCAGTCGCCATCAAGGCAATATATTGCTTGATCAGGCTGGCTTCCGGCTCTGTCAAAATACGGCGAAAATCGTCCCGCGTCAGCGCATTCAGCTCCACCCTTATCGGCAGCCTTCCCTGCAATTCAGGCAGCAAATCTGAAGGCTTGGATAAATGGAAGGCACCGGAAGCGATAAATAAAATATGGTCGGTTTTCACCTGCCCATATTTGGTGGCCACCGATGTGCCCTCCACCAGCGGCAGCAAATCGCGCTGCACCCCTTCCCGCGGGGTCATATTATTATTGGATTGACGCAGAGCGATTTTGTCAATTTCATCAATAAAGACAATGCCGTCTTCCTCGGTTGCGCGCAAAGCCTCCTGGATAATCTGCTCTTCATCAAGCAATTTATCCGATTCATCTTCCATGAGCGGCTTAAATGCCTTGCGCACATTCATTTTACGCTTTTTGGTGCGATTGCCGGCTTTGCCGAAAATGTCCGACAAATTCATAATGCCCATTTGCGCGCCCGGCATACCGGGAATATCAAAAGACGGCGCGCTTGCGCTGTTATCCGCCACTTCAATTTCAATTTCCTTATCGTCCAGCTCGCCCTCGCGCAGCCGGGCACGAAAAGATTCTCGCGTGGCGGGGGAAGCATTTTTGCCGACAAGCGCTTCCAAAACCCGCTCTTCCGCATTGATCTGCGCTTTGGCGCGCACCAGATCGCGCTGTTTTTCGCGCACTAGTTTAATTGCAATTTCCACCAGATCACGGATAATCTGCTCAACATCGCGACCGACAAAACCGATTTCAGTAAATTTTGTCGCCTCAACCTTGACAAAAGGCGCACCCGCCAATTTGGCCAAACGGCGCGAAATTTCGGTTTTGCCAACCCCGGTCGGGCCAATCATCAGAATATTTTTCGGCATAACCTCTTCACGCATCGGGCTTGTCAACTGCTGGCGCCGCCAACGATTGCGCAAGGCAATAGCGACAGCCCTTTTAGCCTGACTCTGGCCGATAATAAAACGATCCAGCTCAGAAACAATCTCACGCGGAGAAAATGTATTGCTCATAAATCCCAAACTTTCCCAAAATCAAGAAAATGCTCAACAGAGCTGACAATAGCGGCCCGGCATTTTATGCCACGGCGTCCCCACTGGCCGCATTTTGCACATTTTCCAGCGTTTCAACGACAAAATTATTATTGGTATAAACACAAATATCGGCAGCAATCTGCATGGCCTTACGGGCAATATTTTCTGCCGTCATATCGGTATTATCGGCCAGAGCGCGCGCTGCCGAAAGAGCATAATTACCGCCGGAACCAATGGCCATAATGCCGTTTTCCGGCTCCAGCACATCGCCCACACCGGTTATGGCCAGGCTGATATTTTTATCAGCCACCAGCATCATCGCCTCCAGCTTGCGCAAATAGCGGTCTGTGCGCCAGTCTTTGGCCATTTCTACCGCCGCACGCATTAACTGGCCCGAATATTGCTCCAGCTTGCCTTCCAGCCGCTCCAGCAGGGTAAAGGCATCGGCCGTAGCCCCGGCAAAGCCGACAAGCACATTTTTATCCGCCCCGATACGGCGCACTTTGCGGGCATTGCCTTTCATAATAGTCTGCCCCAGCGATACCTGACCGTCACCGGCTATTACCACTTTATCGCCGCGGCGCACAGTGAGAATTGTGGTGCCGTAAATCGTGCCCTCTTTATGTTCCATCGCCCAAGCTCCTGAATCTGCGCCTTATACCCGTTTTCTCTCAACCGGGACAAACACGAAAACTGCCCAATCTGCTGCTGTCGCGGCAGATTTTATACCCCAAAGCCGGCTTTCGCCGACAAACTCCCCCACATGCCGGCTTTCGGCGGCAAACCCCTCTACAAGCCGGCTGTCGCCGGCCGGCGCCGGCAATCCTGCTCTATTTAGGTATTTTTTCGGCAAAACTCAAGCTTTGCTGTTTTTTCTTGCGTCTGGCTGTGCTAAGAATCTCAAAGCCTGCCGCAAATTGCCATCTCAGTGACAAATGCGGCAAACAGGGCAATATTGCAATTTACGGGATATATCTGCACCCGGCTCAGAAAGATTATCCGCTCATGACAATAGCCGCTTCAGCGCAAAAGCAGGCCGGGCGCCGCAAAAATCATTCTCCCGGCGGCTATCACAGCAAATATTTGCCTTTTAGCCTGTTTACGGCAGCAGAATGGGCGCAATTTCGCGGTCAGGCGCCGTTAAACCTCAGCTTTGATGAAATCAAGCGCCTGCGCTCTCTCGGCGACCCGCTGGATATTGATGAGGCAGAACGCATTTACCTGCCGCTGCTGCGACTTATCTCCTGCTATATAGAAGCAAGCCACCTGTTGCAATATGAGCGCCGCCGCTTTCTGCACCAGGCGGCTTTGCCTCCTCGGCCCGGCACAATGCCTCCCTTTATTATTGGCATTGCCGGTTCTGTCGCCGTGGGGAAATCTACCACAGCCCGCATTTTACAGGAATTATTGCAGCGCAATCCCGCCTGCCCCAAGGTAGATTTAGTGACCACAGACGGTTTTTTATACCCTAATGCCGTTTTGCGGGCGCAGGGCAAAATGCAGCGCAAGGGTTTTCCTGAAAGTTATGATACCAAAAAGCTGCTGCAATTTCTCTCTGCGGTCAAAAGCGGCGTTTGCCGTGTGCCGGCGCCGCTTTATTCGCATTTGACTTATGATATTGTCAAAGAGGAACGACAAATTATTGACAGGCCCGATATTTTGATAATAGAAGGCGTCAATGTGTTGCAGGTCAATACTTTGCTGGGGCGCGGCCTGCCTTTTGTTTCTGATTTTTTTGATTTTTCCATTTATATTGATGCTGAGCCACAAACAATTTACCAATGGTATATTGATCGTTTTAAAAGCCTGCGGCAGACAGCCTTTCAAAACCCGCAATCTTATTTCCGCGAATTTGCCGCCATGCCGGAAAAAGAGGCCCTGGCTATTGCCGGCAATTTGTGGAAAACGATAAATCTGCCTAATCTGGAGCAAAATATTTTGCCGACAAGCCCGCGCGCCGACCTTATTTTGCATAAAGGAGCCAATCATCTGGTTGAAACTGTCGCTTTGCGCAAATTATAGCCTGCTTTATCAAGACAGATTACAGTGCTGCCGGCCAAATGACCCGGCCTAAGCGCCTTTGGCTGCCTGACAGCCTGTTGGTGCGCGGCAAAAGCCCTAGGCCGGCGCAATTTTGGCTATCACATATTGACGATAAGGGGAGTTTTCCGATGAATAAGCGTAAAACCCGGCAACCGGCTTTGGCACTGCCTGCCAATCCGCTGGAAAGTAACCCGCCGGATCCGCGGCTTAATGCCTGGCGCCGCGATTTGGCGAATAAAGATTTGCAGGGTAAAGTGGCAGCGCAATATTTTGTCCAGGGGGTAAAAACCCGTATTGTCGTGCCTGTCGCCAATATTTACTGGCAACCGCCGCAAAAAAACCGGCAAAAAACCGGCAGAAAGCAAGAGAGTGCCGGTAGCGGGCCGGCTCTTCCCGGAGCTGTAACACAGTTGCTTTACGGCGCGGAAGTTCTGGTTTTTGAGCGCCGCCGCGGCTATGCTTGGGTGCAGGCGGCAAATGATTCTTATGTCGGTTATGTTGAAGAAAAGGCGCTGGCAGCCAAAACCACCCGGCCGGAGGAAAAACCGACTCACAGACTGGTTGTGCCGCGCAGCTTTTTATATTCTAAAGCAGATATGCACGCCGCGCCGACTCAGGTTTTATCCATGGGCAGTGTTTTATCTATTATTGGTGAAGAAGAGCGGCGCGGCACAGATTATGCTTTGCTGGAATCAGGTGAAGCAATTATTGCCGGCCATATCCGGAAACTGGATTATTTCGCCGAAGATTATGTTACTATAGCAGAAACATTGCTGCATACCCCCTATCTTTGGGGCGGCACTTCCGCTTTTGGCCTTGATTGCTCCGGCCTGGTGCAGCTGGCTCTGCATATGACCGGGCGGCGTGTTTTGCGCGATAGCGATATGCAGGCTGCCACTATCGGCACAGTGCTAACAAATGCGCATAATTCAGGCAAATTACAGCGCGGCGATCTGGTATTCTGGCGCGGCCATGTTGCCATTTTGCGCGATAAACAGCATATTATTCATGCCAGTGGCGCTTCCATGACTGTGTGTATCGAATCTTTACAACGGGCTATAGCCCGTATCGCCCCTTTATATGGCGAACCTCTTCTTTATCGCCGCCCGTGATTTTGCCGCCGGGCCACCTCGCATAAGCGATAATTATCCCTGACTATATCTCTTACTGATTGCGGCAGCTTCTTACCTGCCGCTGTTGCCATCAAGGCCGGTTCATATGGCCTATGCAGAAAATCTGCTCTCGTCCCGCATTTCCACTGCAAGATAATGCTCAAAAGCGGTAATTACGCCTGGCTGTATCTTACTGACTGCGGCAGCCTCCTGCCCGCTGCCGGGCAAGATTTCGCCGGGCAAAGCCGGGGCATAATTTCTCCCCCCTTATCGCCCGCATTTTTATTGCACGGCGGAATTTTAAAAACGGCAGCGTTGAGACGCTTCCTGCTCATCTTCCATTCGCGACCCCGGCGCCATTTGCGGTCGCGCCACTATTCTCTCAGGCAAGATATAATCAGGTATAATTAACAGCCCCATATTTGGGAAGCCTGTCATCACCTGCGGCGTAATTGCCAAAAGACGCGTAAAACTGCAAGCCGCGCATTATAGCCAATCGAAAAACGCAGTCATGCCGCAATATATAGAATGCAGCCTGGCTAAAACGCACACTTATACTTATAAATTTCGTGTAGTATAGCTCATCAGAAACCGCAGGGGCGCGCGGAGCGTGCAAACCGAAGGGGCGCGCGCAAGCCAGGCAAACCGAAGGGGCGGCGCAAGCCAGGCAAACCGAAGGGGCGCGCGCAAGCCAAGCAAACCGAAGGGGCGCGCAAGCCAGGCAAACCGAAGGGGCGCGCGCAAGCCAAGCAAACCGAAGGGGCGCGCGTAAGCCAGGCAAACCGAAGGGGCGCGCGCAAGCCAGGCAAACCGAAGGGGCGCGCGCAAGCCAGGCAAACCGAAGGGGCGCGCGCAAGCCAGGCAAACCGCAGGGGCGCGCGTAAGCCAAGCAAACCGCAGGGGCGCGCGTAAGCCAGGCAAACCGAAGGGGCGCGCGCAAGCCAGGCAAACCGAAAGGGCGCGCGTAAGCCAGGCAAACCGAAAGGGCGCGCGTAAGCCAAGCAAACCGAAGGGGCGCGCGCAAGCCAGGCAAACTGAAGGGGCGCGCGTAAGCCAGGCAAACCGAAAGGGCGCGCGTAAGCCAAGCAAAACGCGGTCAAACCGCAACATCAAGACCAGGTGGGCAAGTGGACGGCTGAGTATAGCTGACCGAAAAACGCGCTCAAGCCGCGATAATCATTCTGTCTTGCGCGATGGTGCTCCGAATATAGCTCATCGTGAAAAGAGGTGAAGTCGCTATCAGCTTATAATGCGGCGGCCGCGGCAATACCCCCCCCTGCCGCCTCACTCAGGCGAAAGACAATATCCACCCTCACTGCCCGCTCGATTACAGGCAATGAGGCTGCTTCTGTCCATAAAATCGGCAATGGCGCAGCAGGAGAAAGCCGCTCTCACATTTTACCGCTTTTGGGCAAATAAAGCCTCACCGCCGCCGGGGAATTGCAGCACAAGCATAAACGGGGCCGCAACCGGACGGATAAGAGAAACAAAACGCAAAAACGGCAATGCCCGCCTGAAACAGAGCATTGCCGTTCCCCTCTCTTGGACGGAAGCGCGAGAAAACCCGTGCTTACCCCAGCCCGCCCCGCAATTTATCAGAAACGATAAGTAATACCGGCGCCCAGCAACCATGGGTCAAGCTTGGCACGGCCGGTAATGCGTGTGCCGTCTCCGGCAGCACCCAAAATTGTATTGCCTTTCAGCCTGGCATGGTAAGATGTATTGAGCCACAATTTCTTGGCATCAATATTAAAGCCCCAATGCTTGGTGAACATATAGTCAACACCAAACTGCAAAGCCCCGCCCCATGTGCCGTCTACTGTCACATTATCCAGCGCCCAGTTACCTTCATTATAGAAGAAAGTATAATTAACGCCGCCGCCAATATAAGGCTGGAATTTGCCAAAATTGGTTATGTGATATTGCAGGGTCAAAGTGGGCGGCAAGATCCAGGTTTTGCCCAGCCGGCGCCCCAGACCCAGGCTTTTCATGGTTGCGCCCTTGCCGCTGATTTTCGTGCGGGTTGTGCCCAGAATAAGCTCGGCAGCAATGTTTTTGGTAAAGAAATAGCTGAAATCCACCTCTGGCGTTACACTATTGGAAAAGCCAAGGCCGGTATCGGCCAGTTTGCCCAGACCGGCAGCGTGAACAGAGCCGCCGTCTTTCGGTATTACGGTCAGAACGCGAGCACGAACCTGCCACGGCCCCGCCCGTTCTTCAATTCTTGGAGCAGCATAAGGCCGCTCTGTCACTATATCTGCCGCCTGAGCCGCAGATGACAGACTCAAAAACGCTATTGCGCAGGAAATGGCAGATTTTTTGGCCGGAAATTGCATCAGATTACCCTCTTCTCCCGAAATATTGCATAAAAGCATGCCAGATAAATATGTGAATTTGTCTTGAATATTAGATTTTTGCCCTTTGTCAACACTGAATTGCCATAATTTGAAGCAGTCCACAGCACACTTTTGCGGACAGTGTCAAAAAAACAACACTTGTATGGCGGCAAAGCGTGATCGCAATAGCCTGAAATATTCCAGGCGATAAAACGCGCACCGACACAATCAAATCAATAGGAAAGGGAATCAATAAAAACCAGACAAATTTTTTCTCTTTGCAGGATAAATAGGCGGCAAAGTGACAGGAGAAAGCGCGGCCGGCGATTTTATTGCCTGAGTGTGGCTTTTCGGCCATAAAGCTGCCCCACCGGGGGGAGCATAGCCAGGCAGAAAAAAGGCGGGCGGCCCAAAGGCACACCCGCCACCGAAGCAGGCGGGAGGGGGAGGGGAGAATCGCCTGCTTCGATTTGTGAAAAGAATGTCACCGGCTTCAGGCAGATGAAACCTGCCTGAAAAGAGTAATCACCTTCCCCTGTTCAATATTCCGCCGGCAGCCGCATAATAGCGGCAGCACTATTCTGGCGTAAAATAAACTATTTCCGGTAAATTTACACTTGCTTTTATGCGTAAATTCACAGATTTTTATAAATCATTACGCTTGCCGCCGAAATTATATTTATCCTTAAGCGCCGCGCGCACACCTTGCTCATAGGCTTTATCCACTTTGGCATAATGGCCGAGCTGGCGCTCAATAATAAAATCCGGCACGCCTTTCATGGCATCGGCGGTATTATTATAGAGCCGCTCTTTTTCACCTTTATCAAAGACATGAAACAAAGCGCGCACCTGAAAATAATCATCATCACCCCGACCCTGATGGTCATAACGGGCAGCATCGCCGCAAATACGCAAAGGCGGCTCCTGCGCGCTTTTATCTTCAAAAGCGCCGTTAAAGGAATTCGGCTCATAATAGGCATTGACATTGCCGCCAAGCTGATTGCCGCCAACTGTGTTCATCTCCCCGTCACGGTGATAATTATGCACCGGGCAGCGCGGTTGATTAACCGGAATATGCTCATAATTGCCGCCCAGACGATAGCGATGCGCATCAGCATAAGAAAAAACGCGCGCCTGCAACATTTTATCCGGCGACCAGCTAATGCCGGGCACAATATTGGAGGGCGAAAACGCCGCCTGCTCTATCTCGGCAAAATAATCGTCCACATTATGATTAAGCTCAAAATAACCGACATCAATCAACGGATAATCGGCATGATACCAGACTTTGGTCAAATCAAACGGGTTAAAGGCCAGGTTTTCGGCCTCTTTCTCCGGCATAATCTGAATCTGGAACTTCCAGCGCGGGAATTTTTTGCTCTCAATAGTGTTGAACAAGGCTTCCTGAAAACTCTCACGGCTGCCGGCAATAATTTCAGCCGCTTCTTCATTGGTATGGAATTTTACCCCCTGCTCGGTTTTGAAGTGAAATTTCACCCAATAGCGCTCACCTTTCTCATTCCATAAAGAATATGTGTGCGAGCCGTAACCGTTCATGTGCATAGGGTCAGTCGGCAGGCCGCGATCCCCCATTAAATAGGTGACCTGGTGCAAACTTTCCGGCGACAGCGACCAGAAATCCCACATAGCTGTATTAGAGCGCAAATGCGTGCGCGGGTGGCGCTTTTGCGTATGAATAAAATCAGGGAATTTATAGCCGTCACGGACAAAGAAGATCGGCGTATTATTGCCGACCAGATCCCAATTCCCCTCTTCCGTATAAAATTTCAGCGAAAAGCCGCGCACATCACGCTCGGCATCGGCAGCGCCCAGCTCGCCGGCAACAGTGGAAAAGCGCGCCAGCATTGGCGTTACCGCGCCTTTTTTCAGCACTTTGGCTTTGGTATAGCGGCCAATATCATGGGTAATATGCAGCTTGCCGCGCGCGCCCCAGCCCTTGGCATGCACTGTGCGCTCGGGGATACGCTCGCGGTTTTGATGCGCCAGTTTTTCCAGCAACTGATAATCCTGCACCAATACCGAACCGCGCACACCGGCAGTCAGCGAATCCTGATTATTCGGCCAGGGGGAACCTGCTGTTGTTGTCAATACCGGGCGTTTTGCTTTTGCTTCAGTCATCTTATTATCTGTCATCGCCTTTCCTCCGCTCTGTCCGGCTTCGGCATAAAATACCGGCCGCCGGGGTGATTTTTTGCAGGAAAACAGCTTTTTTTGTGCCTGCTCTCCCTTCCCTTGCAAATGTCAGCCTAATCCTGTTTTCTTATAATGTAAAATTACATTTTTATTATATACCAATAGTAAAATATTATATATAGGCAAAACCTCCCAATTAGGACAGCACAGCCGCAAATTTTGGCGAAAGGCTTGCATATTGGGAAAAAAATTCTACCATAGACGAGGGAGGATAAAGCAGGCCTGGCAAAACCTGCCGGCACTATTTTGGCATAGTCAGGATATTTATGGCACGGGACATAATAGATAACAGGCCGATTGACGGTTTGGGTGATTTGGTTGCTTATCTCTCCGGCGGCGGCAAAGCAAAAACCGCATGGCGTATCGGCACGGAGCATGAAAAATTTCCCTTTTATCGCGAGGGCAATCGCCCTGTTCCTTATGGCGGGGCCAAGGGTATTCGCGCTTTGCTGCAAGGCATGCAGGCCGCGCTGGGCTGGGAGCCGATTATTGATGCCGGCCGGATTGTCGGCCTCTTTGACCCCGCCGGGCGCGGTGCCATTTCGCTGGAGCCGGGCGGGCAATTTGAGCTTTCAGGCGCGCCTTTGCAAAATGTCCACCAGACCTGCCGTGAAGTGCAGTCTCATCTGGCGCAGTTGCAGCATATTGCCGAGCCGATAGGTATCGGCTTTCTGGGGGTGGGAGCAAGCCCGGCCTGGAGCCTGACGCAAACGCCGCATATGCCCAAATCCCGCTATAAACTTATGGCAGATTATATGCCGAAAATGGGGAAAAGCGGGCTTGATATGATGTTTCGCACCGCCACTGTGCAGGTGAATCTGGATTTTGCCGATGAGGCCGATATGCGCCGCAAAATGCAGGTGGCGATGAAATTGCAGCCTTTGGCCACGGCTTTATTTGCCTCTTCCCCCTTTCGTCAGGGCAGGCCCTGCGGCCTCTTATCCTGGCGTTCGGAAATCTGGCGCAATACAGACAAGAATCGTACCGGGCTCTTGCCCTTTATTTTTTCTCCCTCTTTCGGCTTTGCCGATTATGTCGATTGGGCGCTCAATATTCCGATGTATTTTGTTTTGCGCCGCGGGCATTATTACAACGCCACCAATGCCAGTTTTCGCCAGTTTTTAAACGGCGCTCTGCGCCGCGAGCTGACAAAAGAATTTTCTGCCAAAGAGGCTGAGCCGGTAATGAGTGACTGGATCAATCATTTATCCACTTTGTTCCCGGAAGTGCGGCTGAAGCGTTTTCTGGAAATGCGCGGCGCCGATGGCAGCCCGCAGCGCAATCTTTGCGCCCTGCCGGCTTTCTGGGCCGGCCTGCTTTATGATGATACGGCGCTCAGTGAGGCCGAGGCTTTGACCCGCGACTGGTCGTATGAGGAAGTGCTGGCTGTGCGCAATAGCGTGCCGCAACTGGCCTTAAAGACCGGGTTTCGACGCACTGATTTGCAGAAACTGGCTGGAAAAGTGCTGAAAATCGCCCGCAAAGGCTTGAAGAATCGGGCGCAATTTAACCAGACCGGCGCTGATGAAAGCTGTTTCCTCGCCCCGCTGGAAGAAATTGTCGCCGGCGGCAAAACTGTAGCGGAGCAAATGCTGAGCCGCTATCACGGCTCGTGGGAAAATTCGGTTGCGCCGCTTTTTCACGAATATGCGTATTGATCCGGCACGTTTAAAGAGAGAGCCTATGCGCAAGATGCAGCCCCAATCCAATGCGACAGAATTTACTGTATCGGAAATTTCCGGCGCTTTGCGCCAGACGATTGAAGAAACTTACGGCAATGTGCGGGTGCGGGGTGAAATTTCCGGTTATCGCGGCCCGCATAGCTCCGGCCATGCCTATTTTGCCCTGAAAGATGATAAAGCGCGGCTGGAGGCGGTGATCTGGCGTACCGCCGTGCAAAACCTGAAATTCAAGCCGGAAGAAGGGCTTGAGGTAATAGCAGCCGGGCATTTAAGCAGCTATGCCGGCTCTTCCAAATATCAGCTTATTATTGAGCAGCTTGAGCCGGCGGGGGAAGGTGCGCTGATGGCGTTGCTGGCAGCGCGGCGGCAAAAACTGGCGCAAGAGGGCCTGTTTGATACAGAGCGCAAAAAGCCCCTGCCCTTTATGCCGCGCGTCATCGGCGTTATTACCTCGCCCACCGGGGCAGTGATTCGCGACATTATTCATCGTATCAAAGACCGTTTCCCGCTGCATATTCTTGTTTGGCCGGTGCGGGTGCAGGGAGAAACGACAGGAGCAGAAGTCGTCGCTGCTATTCGCGGTTTTAATGCTTTGCCGGAATATTTATCCCCCCTGCTGCCTGCCAATCCGGGGACAGCACCTTTATTACCCCCGCCGCCCGGCATTTTTGCTGATGCGGCGCCGGAGCCGGAGCCTGCCTCGCCCGGCTCCCTATTGGTGGCACCCGGCGCGCACCCGGCGACAAGAGGCAGCCCTGGTGCGGATTCTTCCTTGCGCCCGCCGCCACAGAGTATAGCGTCCAACCCGGGCGCTATACCCCGCCCGGATTTGCTGATTATTGCCCGCGGCGGCGGCAGTCTGGAAGATTTATGGGGCTTTAATGATGAAGATCTGGTGCGCGCGGCGGCGCAATCTTCTTTGCCGATTATTTCTGCTATTGGCCATGAGACAGATTGGACATTGCTGGATTATGCCGCTGACCGGCGGGCGCCAACGCCAACCGGCGCCGCAGAAATGGCAGTGCCGGTCAAAGCCGGGCTGGCGGCAGATCTTGCCGCCTTACAGGCACGGCTTGGCCGGGCCAACAGGCGGCTATTGCAGCAAAATCAGCAAAATTTGCGCGCACTTTCCCGCGCTTTTCCCGGCCTTGACCGGCTGCTCTCTGAGCCGCGGCGCAAGCTTGATGATATAAGCCGCCGTCTTGGCCGGGCGCTGTTGCAGGCCGTGCAGTATAAACGCAGTATTTTTGCCGGCGCGGCGCGGCAGGTCTCTTTTTATCTTATCACGCGACCTTTGGCAGAAAAGCGGCATTTATGCCAAAATCTGGCGGCGCGTTTGCTGCATAATTTCCGGCAATACAGGGCAATACAGCGGCAAAAACTGGCCATGCCGGCGCGGCTTTTGCACAGCCTGTCTTATGAGAATATATTGGAGCGCGGCTTTGCCCTGGTTTTTGACCAGAAGGGCGCGCTTGTCCGCCGGGTGCAGGCAGTGATACCGGGGCAGGAACTGGGCTTGCGCTTTGCTGACGGCACGGCGACAGTGGCGGCGATAACAACAAAACCGGGCGTGCAAACAGCGGAAAAACTGCCGGCAGAGATAAAGCCGCGGCAGGAAAAAAAGCCGGGCAAAAGCCGCAGCACACCTGTGTCGGAACAGGGAGATTTATTTTAAGCCTTTGCCTCTTTAAGCAGCTCCGCCCTCTGCTTACATAGGAGAAAAGCCCCGCCGCGGCAGGCAGCAGATTTGCCGTTATTTTGCCGCAAACCGGGTAGAAAAGACAGTAAATCGCTAAATATGGAAAGGTGTATTATGTCGCAATTATTTTCTCCCTTCACTCTTGCCGGCGGTATCACTCTGAAAAACCGCATTGTCATGGCACCGTTAACCCGCGCCCGTTCGCCGGAGGAAAAAGCCACGACAAGCACTGCCCTTTATTATGCCCAGAGGGCAACAGCCGGCCTGATTGTCAGTGAGGGCGTCACCATTTCCCGCCAGGGGCAGGGTTACCTTTTTAACCCCGGCATTTACACGGAAGAAAAGGTTAAAGCCTGGCGGCTGGCAACCGATAGTGTGCATGATATTGGCGGCAAAATTTTTGCCCAGATCTGGCATGTCGGCCGTGTGTCGCATACCAGCATTCAGGAAAACGGCCAGGCGCCGGTCAGCGCCACCGCGCAAATTGCCAAAGGTGCCAAAGCCTATGCTTATGATGAAGCGGGCAAGCCGAATCTTGTCCCTGTATCGAAGCCGCGCGCTTTAACCATAGAAGAAATCGGCAAAACAGTAGAAGATTATGCCCATGCGGCTGAAAATGCGGTTAAAGCCGGTTTTGACGGGGTCGAGATTCACGGCGCCAACGGCTATTTGATCGATCAATTCATGAATCCGCTGGTTAATGATCGCACCGATGCCTATAGCGCCAAAACCATGGCAGGCCGCCTGCGCTTTACCCTGGAAGTGGTGGACGCAGTTATTGCCCGTATCGGCCGGGCAAAAACCGGGCTGCGGCTGTCACCTTATGTCAAGGTTTTTGATATGCCGATTCATGATGAAATTGATGCCACTTTTACCGCTTTGGCCGCAGAATTAGCCAGGCGCGAGCTGGCTTATGTTCATTTTATGGATCATTCGCGCTCTGCCCCGCGTGAGGGGGTAACGGCCAGCGATTCTGCGCCGTTTGACGCAACTTTGCGCCATATGCGCGCGCATTTGCGCCACACACCTTTTATTATTGCCGGCGATATGACACGCGAGCGCGCCGAACAATGGATAAAAGACGGCATAATGGATCTGGCTGCTTTTGGCCGTCCCTTTATTGCCAATCCTGATCTGGTGGCGCGGCTGGAGCATGGCTGGCCGCTGGCAGTGCCGGACGCAACGCGTTTTTACGGCGGCGGGGCAGATGGCTATATTGATTATCCGCCTTATCATAAAGGCGAATAAGTTTTGCCGGTAAAATAGGGGAAGGCGGCATAAATGCCGCCTTTTTCTTTAATAAAATCGCTATATTAAAGCGCTATACTGCGTTTGCGCTTAATATCGGCTTCCAGCAGCAGGCGAATATAGCGCGAAAACGGTATGCCGGCAGCGCGCGCTTTGGCCTTGCCCTCTTCCGCCAGTTGCGCCGGCAGTTTCATATTCAGGCTGGCATCTTTTTTCCTGAATTCATAATGCACAGGGCGGAAACCGGAAAAATCATATTCCGACAAATCGGCCGTATCAACAAAATGTTCCGCTTCTTCATCACTATGAAAAACGGGAAACGGTTTTTTCAATGTCTTGCTCATAATAGTGCACCTCTTTGTCATGCATGTAACGGGCACTTATCGGCCGCATTATCTCTTCATCTCTTTGTCCGCGCAATGTATAAACAATAAAAACATAGCAGCCATAATCTGTCTTCCCTACGGCGCGGAAGCGGCGCTCAATCTCATATGGGTCGCGAATCTCTCATAATCTATGCGCCAGAACATATTCAACCTCTTCGCGGCTGACCCCATGTTTGCCGCCTTTCGGCCAATTACCGCCGTCCCACTCAAACTCCGCCGCTATCACCCCGCTTAACCTCGCCGGCTCACCCTGCCCCGACCGTTTATATGTAGCAGTTTATGTAGTAAAAACCAAGAGAAATTTATCGCCGCTCGGCCAAATTTATGCTAGAAAGAGCCATGAATTCGACCGGAAACACAATCCATAAAGCGGAACCTGAACCACCTGCCCCTGAAGGCCTGCTGCGCGGGCATGACGGACGGCTGCGCTGTTTTTGGGCCGGGCATGACCCGCTTTATCAGGCCTATCATGACACAGAATGGGGCCGACCAATAGTGAACGACCGCAAAATTTTTGAAATGCTTTGTCTGGAAGGGTTACAGGCCGGCCTTTCCTGGATTACGATTTTACGCAAGCGGGACAATTTTCGCGCTGCTCTTAAAGGTTTTGATTTTTATCAGTTAGCCGCTGCCAATGCTGATAAAGCGGTTAATAGCCTCATGCTCGATAGCGGCCTTATTCGCCACCGCGGCAAACTTGCTGCAGTTTTTAGCAATGCCGGCGCAGCAGTAAAATTAGTAGCAGAATATGGCTCTCTCGCCGCCTGGTTGCGGCAATTTCTGCCGCCGGCGGCTGAGCGCGACCGGCCGGCAAATGCCGCCGCTTTTCCGGCGGCTGAGCGCGGGCGCTGCGCCGCCCGGCTGGCGCGCGATTTGAAAAAACGCGGCTTCCGCTTTATCGGCCCGGTTACAGCCTATGCTTTTATGCAGGCTGCCGGCCTGGTGAACGACCATAGCGCCGGCTGCTGCTGCCATGCCGCCACAGCAGCGGCGCAAAAGGCCTTTTATGCTGACAATACCGGTTGAGACTCGCTGATCCGCCGGCGCAGGCGGGTTTTTCGTGTTTTTTACGGTTTATCAGTGCAGCCGCGCCTTTGGGCAATTAAACACCAATTTGCAACCCCGGCCCCAATGCCACCAGCGCTGCCCGACCGGACAAAAACCGAATCGGGCAGACGCGGTCAAAATATTTGCCTCTGCCGCACCCAAACAACCCTTATGTGCAGATAAGGCCGATATACTCCTCAGGCGCCGGCAGAATTAACCCCCATAAAAGCACGAATAGAGCCGATAATTTTATCCTGATCGGCTGCGCTCAAATAAGGGTGCATAGGCAGGCTTAATACTTCATGCGCCAACTGCTCCGATACTGGCAGGCCGCCGACAGCGCGCGGAAAATGTTTATAAGCAGTCTGCAAATGCAGCGGCTTGATATAATAAACAACTGAGGGAATGCCCGCCTCCTGCAAATGCGCCTTTAACGCATCGCGGTGCCTCACGCCCCCACCCGGCACGCGGATTGTATATTGCGCATAAGCAGAGCGCCGATTTTCGCCAATATGCGGCACACGCACAATATCGCTCAAGCCGGCGGCATAACGGGCGCCGATTTGGGCGCGTTTTTCCATCTCATCTTCCAGAATAGCCAGCTTTTCCAGCAAAATTGCTGCCTGAACAGTATCCAGCCGTGAGTTTAAGCCAATGCGGACATTATCATATTGGGTTTCGCCTTTGCCGTGAAACAGAAGCGAACGCAAAACCGCCGCCAGTTCATCATTATTGGTAAACATGGCGCCGCCGTCACCATAACAGCCCAGGGGCTTGGCCGGGTAAAAACTGGTGGCGCCGACATCACCCAAAGCGCCGCACATATGCGTTTTGCCGTCTGCCCCCCGCCATTTGCCGCCAATAGCCTGCGCCGCATCTTCAATGACAAACAAATTTTCAGCGGCGGCAAGTGCGGCAAGTGCGTCATAATCAGCCGGCAGACCAAATAAATCCACCGGGATAATTGCTTTCGGTTTCAGGCGGCCTTCACGGCGGGTTGCTGCAATCGTTTCCGCTAATTGCTGCGGATCCATGTTAAAACTATCCGGCAAAACATCAATAAAAACCGGCTCAGCACCGGTTAAGGCTATTACTTCCGCTGTGGCGGCAAAAGTAAAACCGGGGCAAAAAACCGCATCACCCCGGCCAATATTGCGCGCCATTAGCGGCATAAGCAAAGCGTCCGTGCCATTGGCACAGGCAATAGCATGTTTCACCCCGAGATAGGACGCCATTTGCCGCTCAAATTCTGCCACTTCCGGGCCGAGAATATAATGCCCGCCGGCAACGACTTTGGCCACAGCGTGGTTGATTTTATCTTCTATGCGCGCGCGCTGGGCGCCAAGATCAATAAATTGCATTTTTCTCTCCCAATGGCAGCCGGCGCGATTATGCCTGGCTTGCAGCGGCAAAGCGGCATGAATTTTGCCAGAACTGCTTTAGCTTTACCCCTGCAAGGCCGGGAATACAAGCCGGCAACAGCGTTTTTCAACCGTCCCCTTATCTCTCATATTACAACACAAAATAAACAGCCAGGGCAGCCGGCAGAGCGCCAGTCTCATCTGCCATCAAGCGGGCGGCAGAAAATCTGTTATAGGCACAATAGCTCCATGCGGTATTTTCCTGCCTTGTTCCCGCTGTTGCAACAAAACATAGACAGCCTCGGGGCTGTCACTTACAGCATAAATTTTAAAACCATAGCAGCAGACTAAATCGGCAAGTGCGATGGACTGTGTGGAACGTACGGTCTCCCTTGCTTCATGCTGCCGCACCCCTGCTGCTAAAAAGTCACCTATAGCGGCATTACGCCCATAAGCAATAAACAATAGCCTATCCAGGCCGTGCCACACAGCCAGGGCAAGGAATATATTATCCTGTTTAAAAAGCTGCGCTTTAGCATATGTCGTATCATTAAAGGTTGCGTGCCATGATTTTGCTAATAAACTGGCTGACTTTATCGCCAGAAAGTCATAGCTGCCGCGGCGGCGAGCGCGGGCGGCAAAGCCATGCTTTTTGTGATTAATTTCATCATAATTAAGGTATTGTGCGATAATGCAGTGCTGCCATTCCCTGATAAAACGCTCATTATCCTTTTTTCCATAAGCCTGCTGCACAAGAGCCAAGGGACGCAACGCTTTGGCGCAATCGTCAACAAAATCAGCGTCAATACCCCGAAAGGCGCCGTTCTCTAATATATTCCGCATAATCTGCCCTCATCATGGCGCGCCGGGCGGCGCTTTTTATAATATTCCACTGCTTTTTTTGCCAGCAGCACATAATCAGGGTTGATTTCATAAGCAATATAGCTGCCGCCATTTTGCAAGGCAGCTATACATTCAGAACCACTGCCGCAAAACGGGATCAAAACCGTATATTCCCCCGCCGGTTTGCAGGATTTTATCAGCCGCTCGGTCAGGCTTAAGGGTTTTTGTGTCGGGTGAATGAGGACATCATGCCTGTCATGTTCCCTCCTTTTTGTCGGCGCGATAATAGCGCCGCAAGTCTTGCAATAGAGAATACGCTCCTTTAGCGCCGCGCCGCCGGCCAAAGTCGGCACAGCCAGAACATCGCGCGGCAAAGCACCACCTGAATGCGCCTGATAAACTGTCTCTCGCCCGCCGGTTGCGGCAAAACGCCCTTTGCCGGCCGGCCGCACCCGGCCGGCACTGCCATTGAGAAAATTTTCCGTATAAGGCTCACGCACGGCATCACGATTAAATATGGGCGCCTCACGCCAGGTGCAGATTATTGCTTCATGGCTTCTTTGCCAAAATTGCGCCGAGGGAATATTTTTATTGCTGTAATGCCAGATCAGCCAGCGCTGCTTTTCCAGCGGCAATAAAACGGCAATATGCGCTAAAATTTCGTCAAAACCGTAAATAAACAGGGTGCCGGCCGGTTTCAGCACCCGCAAACATTCCGCCAGCCATAATTTAACCCAGGCAATATAGGCACCCAATGGCCGCCTGTCCGATTCATTGCCAAAATCCTTGCCAATATTATAGGGCGGGTCGGCAATAATAATATCCATGCTGCCTTCCGGCAGCTCTTTTATCCCGGCAATACAGTCTTGAGCATAAATTTTGTTTTTGGGAATCATGCCTCTATCTATCCGGTAAGGTCAGCGGGCTTTATTAACGCAGATCCCACCACAAATATAGAGAAAATCCGGCCGGCAGGGCTTTGTCCTGACGACTCGCCCCGGCAGCGCTAAAAAACGGGACATTATTCAGACGCCCCCCCCCACCCCGCTATGTTTCACACTGCCGGCGGTCAAAATTTTCAGCACGGCAATAGCCTCTGCCCCATTAGTGCGCGGCTCCTGCCGTGTTTCAATACAATGGAGGAAATGGCGCAATTCCTGCGTCAGCGGCAAGGCTTCTTCTACCGGAATATATTCCGGCTCATCGGCAGTAAACGCCCATTCACCGCTATCGCGCCAGACAGCAAAGCGGTAAATCGCCAGTTTGCGCTCCCACGGCTCAACATCATCAAACACGGCCATTGCCTTGGTGCCGACAGCAATCAGCCGCCGCTCGCGATACGGGTTAAGGCGGGAGGCCACCAAATGGCTGCGCATGCCATTGGGAAACGACATATTGACATGAGCAAAGTCAGAAAGCCGGTCAATAATCGCCGCGCCTTCGCCGCGCACTTCCGCCGGCTCACAGCCGGCCAGCGCCAGAATCATGGAAATATCATGCGGCGCCAAATCCCACAGCGCGTCACTTTCCGTATGGAATTTGCCCAAACCCAAACGATGCGAATCAATATAACGCAGTTCACCCAAAGCGCCGGATCGGGCAATTTCCAGCAATTTTTCAAAAGCAGGGTGAAAACGCAGCACATGGCCGACCATAAAAATACGCTTTTTGGCCTTTGCCGCCGCAACTTCAGCCTCAGCCTCGGCGACATTCAGGGCAATCGGCTTTTCTACCAGCACATCTTTGCCGCTATTGACAGCGCGAATCGCATTTTCAGCATGGAATTGCGGCGGCAAGGCCAATACCAGCGCGTCAATATCCTTGCGGCCAAACAATTTATCAACGGCAATCGCCTCTACCCCGTGCTCAACAGCAAAACCCTCCGCCCGATCGGCATTGATGTCTGCCACCGCCGCCAATGCACCCAGATTTTTCAGCGTGCGTATATGATTGCTCCCCCAATAACCGCAACCCAAAACTGCTACTCGTGGCGCCATTAAAACCGCTTTCCCGACACTTGCATTTCCCTGACTACCTGCCCCGCACACAGAAAACAAGCCTGAAGCCTGCTCTTTAGAGACCGCGTAAAATCCTGCCTTTATTATAACATTCACCCAGACCCGGCATAAGGGCGGCAAAATTCTATCCACTATTATCAAGGCCGCTATTGCCTGAATTATTAGGCCAAATTTTGCCAAAATGCAGCTAAAATATAACGCATAAGTCGCTGCCGGGTTGCCTCGCGCCGCAATAATAGCAATCTGCCTGGATTTTCCGGCAAAATTGCGGCATAGCCCGCCCTCCCGGCCTTTGTTATTTTCTTTGCGAAAGCCCGGGAAAATGAAAAAACAACCGGTTTTATGTGAGGGCAGAATTGACAGAAGCAGCTTTGTCTATTAAAAGCAAGGCATATTTGCCGTGCCCGGCGCCGGTTATTGTGGCCGGCTCTGTAGCAGGCAGTGAGGCGCTGAATATGGCGGAGTAGCTCAGCAGGTCAGAGCAGAGGAATCATAATCCTTGTGTCGGGGGTTCAAATCCCTCCTCCGCTACCATTCCTTTTTTTCATGGAATTTTCTGCCCGCCACTATAGAGCGCGGCGCTGGATCCGGCTTTATCGGGGCGGCAGCTTCTCTGATTCTCACGACCGCGCCGTTAGCGGCGGGCACCGGTGGAAAACCGCCGCACCGGCATGGGGGAAGTAAGCTACCCAAGCCGTCCCCTCGCGCTGTAGCGCGCTGAAATTTTTGTCAAAAAAACAGATGAATTTTGGCAAAAGCGCGCCACGCTCAAAATCCATGCACTACCAGATAAGTGTGTCAGGCGTCAGAGATAAGCGGCACCAACAGCCAATCCGACCCGGCGCGCGCACCCTTTGCTTATCAGCATTTCCTCAGCGTCCCGGCACTTCGCGCCGGTGGAATAGCGCATATCTACAGTTTCAATGTGAAAAGGCACCGGGCCGATTATGCAATCTGCGCGCCTCTGTTAGCCAGGGCAACCGGCTGCTCCGCTCCATGGCGGCAGCAAAACCGGGAAACACTGTTTTACCGTGTTAAAGCCGGCAAGGCCGCCGCAAAACAATAAAGGCCGTTACAGCAAACGCCGGATAAGAGCGGTAACATCATTGCGGCCATAGCCATGGCGTTGCAAATCGGCATAAAACTGGTCAATCAACGCCGAAACCGGCAGGCTGGCACTGTTTTTTTTCGCCTCTGCCAGGCACAGCCCCAAATCCTTGCGCAGCAAATCGACAGCAAAGCCAAAATCAAACGCACCGGCCAGCATAGCAGAACCGCTATTATGCATCTGCCATGAAGCCGCAGAACCTTTACCAATAACCTCCAGCACTGCCGCCATATCCAGCCCGGCTTTTGTGCCGAAAGCCAGCCCCTCAGCCAGGCCTTGCACCACTCCGGCAAGGCAGATCTGGTTAATCATTTTACAAATCTGGCCGGCGCCGTTTGCCCCCAAAAGCCGCACCGAGACAGCATAGGCCTGCATAATTTTTGCTGCTTTGGCAAAAAGCGCCGGCGACCCGCCACACATAATAGTCAACTGGCCGTCGACTGCCCCTTTTTGCCCGCCGGAAACCGGCGCATCAATAAAGCCGAGCCCCGCTTTATCTGCTTTTTCACCCAGCTCACGGGCAATATCGGCCGAAACAGTGCTGTGATCAACATAAATTGCCCCCGGTTTCATCGCCTGAAAAGCGCCGTGCCTGCCCAGAGCAACAGCCCGCACATCATCATCAGTGCTGACACAAGAGAAGACGAAATCCTGCCCTTCAGCCGCCTGAGCCGGGCTGGCCGCGCTTTGCAATGCCCCTTTGGCTCCGGCCCGGCTGTGTTGCAGCCAATTTTCCGCTTTGGCAGCCGTGCGGTTATAAACAGTCACATCATGCCCCGCCGCGGCCAAATGCCCGGCCATGGGAAAACCCATAGTGCCCAAACCCAAAAAAGCCAGCTTCGCCATAATAACACCCCTTTGCTGCCGCCAATCAAACAAGCGGCGCTCTCTATGAAAATACTGACAGCCTATTTGACATAACAGGCTATCGAGACGGCAACGCAAAAAATGGCCAGAATGATCAGCCAGAAATAGATACGCGGCTTGTCAAACAGCACGGCAAAGGCCGAAAACCAGCCGACAATACCGGCACCAAGGGCAAACAGAAAACCCGATTTACTGCCAATAGTAATATGCAGCGCCATCATACCGCCAACCACCAAAGCGCCGAAAACAATCAGCAAAGCGGTGGCAAATTTCTCATAATCGTCCATTCCTGCAAGCCTCAATTATTCCGCAGCGTCAACCCTCTGCCTTGCTGCTGTCCTATATGGTTTTTCTGAAATACCGCCCGGCAGCGCCGGGCGGAATCACCCTGCCGGTCAATGTTAACGCATCTGCGTCCAAAACAAAAGGCTGCTTTTTGGCAGAGAACAAAGCTTACAAGCAGAATCCGCCCTCACCTGTTGCAAAAAACAGCCGCACTGCCAGGCGCAGCGGCAAAGCGGACAACCGCCGGCCGGCGGCTCTTTGTCTTATTTATCTTTTAAAACCTGGCAAGATTCGTAAACACTATGCTCCCCGGCCCCGTTATCCGCCGCGATAAAACTGAGCCGGCCTTTATCACCTTCCGGATACCAGCGATAATTATGCTCTTCATCAAGCGACAAATAATAATATTTTTGCAAAGCGCTTTTGTCGGCCGGCTGCTCCTGCCGAACAGCCTGACGCACCATGGCAATCTGCTTGCCTTCTACCAGCAGGACAGCATAAAAATTGCCGCCGGCCGTCTCAATATACGTTACCGGCAAACGCACATTATGATCAAAACAGTGATAATATCTTGGCATTATTTTATCATTGGCAGCAGTTTTGCCGGGCTGTGCCTCGCCCGCTGCCGCGGGCGCCGCCCAAACGGCGCCGATAAGAGCCGCAAGGCAGAGTATAGCGGCAGCGCAAACTGCCGCATAGTGACTGATTACACAGGGTTTCAGCCTGATATTCATTATCGCCGACCTTTTCACCGGATAAATTGCAATCACTGTAATCAGGTAAAAAATATTTTTGGCAAAATGAAGGCTTGCCCGCCAATTACAGGCCAAGCAAAACAAGAACAGCGTCCTGCAAAATCTCTATCCCCTGTTTTGTCGCCGCCGAAGTGGCAATAATATGAGGATAAGCGGCCGGGTGTCGGGCCAAATCGCCCTCCAGGCGCTGCAACAGCTCCGCTAACGCCGCCGGTTTGATTTTGTCACTTTTGGTTATAACAAGCTGATAGGAAACAGCCGCTTTATCCAGCATGGCCAGCACGGCTTCATCATTTTTCATTATGCCGTGACGGGCATCAATCAGCAGATAAACGCGTTTGAGCACTGAGCGGCCGCGCAAATAATCAAAAACCAGTTTTGTCCACGCCGCTATTTGTGCTTTCGGCGCCTGGGCAAAACCATAGCCCGGCATATCAACCACAGCGAAAGGCGGCAAATCCGCCGCCGCGCCGCTATAACCCTGCGGCACAAAAAAATTCAGCTCCTGCGTGCGGCCGGGCGTGTTGGAAGCACGCGCCAAACCCTTTTTGCCGATAAGCGCATTGATAAGTGACGATTTGCCGACATTGGAGCGGCCGGCAAAGGCAATTTCCACCGGCCCTTCCGGCGGCAAAAAACGCATAGAAGGGACACTGCGGATAAAATCCCAATTACCGCTAAAAATTTTCTGCCTGTTGGCTTCTGTCATATAATATCGCTAATAACTGCGCCTTGCGCCCACCGGCTCTGCCGGCTTTTACCGCCGCCCGGCCGCAGCCGCACCGGCACTCACAGCAGCCTGCCAATATGCCGCCGCAGGCGGCAAAAGCATTATCAAGGCTTTTTCTTCTGCTTTTTTCCAGCCGCCGGCGCAACTGTCTGCTCTCTCGGCTTTTTGACAAACAGCGCTTTTAAATTATCCAGCAGCTCAATTTTCACCCCCTGCTTTTTCATAATAACCCCCTGCTGGATAATGGATAATGTATTATTCCACGCCCAGTAAATTACCAGCCCGGCGGGGAAAGCCGCCAGCATCCAGGTAAAAACCAGCGGCATATAAGTGAAAATCATCGCCTGAGTCGGATCAGGCGGAGTTGGATTCATGCGCATTTGCAAAAACATGGTAATGCCCATAATCACCGGCCAGGCGCCGATTACCAGAAAACCCGGCACATCATAAGGCAAAGCACCAAACAGATTAAATAATGAAGTCGGATCAGGCGCAGCCAGATCATGTATCCAGCCGAAAAACGGCGCCTGTCGCATTTCAATGGTGATATAGAGCACTTTATAAAGGGCAAAGAAAATCGGAAACTGGACAATTAACGGCCAGCACCCCGCCAGCGGATTTACTTTTTCCTTGCGATAAAGCTCCATAATTGCCTGCTGCTGTTTGACCCTGTCATCGGCATATTTTTTACGAATATGCTCCATAGCCGGCTGCACTTTTTTCATATGAGCCATGGATTTATAGGATTTATTCGCCAGCGGGAATAAAACCAGCTTCAACAGCACGGTTACCAGCAAAATCGCTACGCCGAAATTGCCGACCAGGCGGTAGAGCATATCAATCAGCGTGAACATTGGCTTGGTGATAATTTTCAACAAGCCCCAGTCAATCAGCAGCTCAAATTGGGCAATACCGCCTTTTTGCTGGTAATCATTGATCGTATCAACCTGTTTTGCCCCGGCAAAAACGCGGCTTTCAAAATTGCGGCTCGTCTGCGGCGCCAAAGTGAAGCTGTCACCGGCAAAGGCAGATTGGAAAACCGTGCCGCCATCGTGACTATCATAAGAAAACTGCCCCTGAAAGGGCTTATCCTGCGCCGGTATCAGCGCCACGGCCCAATATTTATCGGTAATGCCTATCCAGCCGCCGGTCGCGGCAGGGAAAATTATTTTGCGATCTTCCCCTTCCTGCCTGGCCAGCTTCTTGTAAGTCTGCGTTTGCAACCCCTGCGCTCCCATCACGCCGATTAAACCTTCATGCAGCAAATAAGAGGCATTGACGGCTTCCGGCGGCGGTGTATTGCGCAACAGGCGGGCGCCAAAGCGGAGAGCAACAGGCGCGTTACTTAAATTTTCCACCTTATCTGTGACGGTGAACATAAAGCGATCGTCAACGGCAATTACACGTCTAAAAACCAGATGCACACCGCCGGGGCGGCCGTCTGCTCCCAGGCCGGCATTATCATAGCGCAGGGTTACCGGCGTTTGCGGCGTTAACGGGCGGTTACCGTTTTCTACCTGCCACACAGTCTTGCTATCGGGCAAAAATGCGTTCAGCCCATTAGCCAGATAACCGAACTGGAAAAAATAGCTCTGCTTGAAACCTTGCGGGTTAAGCAGAGCAATATTAGGAGAATTTTTATCTATTGTCAGGCGATAATTTTTCAGCAATATATCATCAACCATCGCGCCGACCAGATTGATAGAACCGGTTAATTGCGGCGTGTCAATCGCCACACGCGGGGTGCGCTCCAAGGCCGCAGCGCGCGCCTGCACTGTCATATCAGCCAGAATACCGCTGCCGGCGGCAGCACTGTCTGAAAATTTGTCAGCAGGCTTTGCCGCGCCGCCGGCCTGCCCTGCTGCGGGTCGGGTTTGGGCAGTTTCCTGTTCAACTTTGGCGGCAATTTGCGCTTCCTGCTTTTGGGTTTTATTGGCCGGGCTTACAAAAAACCATTGCCAGACAAGGATAACACCCAGCGAAAGAATAATGGTAAGAAAGAAATTGCGATTATATTCCATTAACACTAACCATAAAAGCGCTGCGCCAGGCCATAAGGGCAGGATCGGGAAAAGCCGCGCCGGCCGGATAATATCGGCCGGGACAAGAGAGTGCCGCCGAAATCAGGCGCACTACCGGGATAAAATTCCTACACAATTATTCCCTTTATGTCAAACTGCCGGGCGGGAAAACGGCGGGCTAAGAAAACAGCAAAGCAGCAGCCTGTCACCAGACCGCAATTATTCCTATTGCTGGAATTGAGCCGGACTGGATAGTTAAAAAGACAAAACGGGACAGACGCGACAAAGCGGAAACGGGTTTGGCTGCTCCCGCTTAATATAGCTAAAAAGACAAAGGCGGTCAAACTGCAACAATCCGCTTACTACCGCCCTGGCAATCAGGAGTATAGCTATCCGGACAATGCGGCCAAACCGTAGTAGATGAAAATTCTTTGCCGGCACATTAGGTAGCATAGCGAATCGGAAAATGCGGTCAAGCCGCAACAAACAATCTACGCAGCGCCGTCCGGAGACTAGTATAGCTATCCGGAAACCGAAGGGGCGCGCGAAGCGTGCAAACCGAAGGGGCGCGCGTAAGCCGTGCAAAATGCGGGCGGGCGGAGAGGTTCGCCGCAGGCAGATTAACGCCGCCCCCCGCCGCAAATTACTCGGCACGGCGCGCCTGACCCTGCTTCTCAGCCGCTGCCGGCAGATTTTGGCGCACGCCAGGCTTGCCGCCAATGCGGCGGCGCAATTCCTCTATCAGACGAGCAAAAGGCACAGTCAAAATTTCAGGCCGGGCAATAATAACATAATCAGTCTGCGCCGCCGCCAGCTCAGCTATAGCGCCGACACGCAGCGCCGCCCGCAGCCGCCTTTTGATACGGTTGCGGCATACGGCATTGCCGTTTTTACGCGCGACTGTCAGCCCCAAACGCGGCGATAAAAAACCTGCTTTTACCGGCATGCGTTTTTTCAATTCCAGCAAAAAAAGCGCGCCGCGGCGCTTTTCACCCCTATGAGCGGCCAAAAATTCCGACCTTTTGCGTAAAGGGAGCAGCTTTTGTGCCATAATTGCCGACTCCATGCACCGGAAGGCTTTGCCAGAGAAAAGCGCCGGCCGGCTTAAATCAGGCCGGGCAAAACTCAGGCAGAAAGACGCTTGCGGCCGCGGGCGCGGCGCGCGGCCAAAACCTTGCGGCCGGCGACAGTCGCCATACGGGCGCGAAAACCGTGGCGGCGCTTGCGAACAAGCCTGGAAGGCTGATACGTTCTCTTCATTATTTACAATACTGCGGTGTGCAGCCCTTCTTGTGGTTTAAAGAACATAAGTTACATATTGCGGCCGGAAACGGCAGCAGCAGCACCCCGCTTTTGCGGCAGTGCCCGCCTCAAGCCAATAGCAAAATTGCGGCAAAAGTCAAGGCTCACGGGCAAAATACTCTGCATTCAGACATAAAACAGCGCAATAATTGCCGCCGGGGGAACATTTTTACCGTTTTTGACTTTTATCCGACAAAACCGGATTTCGGCTTTGGCACATTGGATAAAAGCCCAAAGCCGCTCATTGAGCAAGGGTAAATAATGCAAAAACACCCTGTCAGCGCCGCCCTTCTTATTGTGGCTTTAGCCATTGTGCCGAATTTTGTCAATTTTTTGAGCGGCGCTTACATTAAAAAACTGGAAACCCGGCCTATTATGCTGACAGCCGCCGCAACCAATAATGGCCAGGCAGTGTCAGGCACTGTTTCGGTCGCTGAGACGGCTGAGGTAAAGACCGCTCCGCCAATGGCAGATAAAAGGCCGCCTTTTCATCAAACCGATGCCAGACTGCCTTTTATGTCTGTGCCCGGCCGCATTCTCGCCGGTAGCATAGCAGGGCGTGAAATAGCCGCAGTCGCGCGTGAAATAGACGCAAATGGGGCGACATTCGACTCTTCCATAATGCCGCGCCCGCCTTTTTCAAGCAGGCAAAACCGGCTGCCGGAAAACAGGGGCAGGCCGGACAGTTCCAATCTGGCGCAAAACAGCAATGGCGGCACAACAGCCCCGGCTGGTTTTACTTATAAAATTGACCGGCCTTTATGGCATTCTTCCACTGTCGTGATTTTGCTGCACGGATCAGGCGGTGATGAAACAACGCTCATGCCTTTTGCCCGCCCTGTCTGGCCGCGCGCTACCCTTGTCGGCATTCGCGGCCGCATTATGCAGGGCAAAGAGCGCCGCTGGTATCATAAAATCACGCCGACATCATTTAACCGGCAGGAAGCCGGGCAGGAAGCGGCGGGGCTGGCGCAATTTATCACTGATTTAGCCGATAAAAAGCATTATAGACTGCAAAAACTCGTTTTTGTCGGCTATTCTAACGGTGCCAATATTCTGGCCATTATGGCGATGAAATATCCGCATCTGGTGCGGCGCGCTATATTATTGCGCCCTATGCCGGTGCTTAACCCAATGCCGCAAGGCGATTTGCATAATTTGCGCATTTTGACTCTTTCCGGCGCGCGTGACACACTTTACGGCGGCTTTGCCGAGCCGCTTTACAGCATTTTGCGGCAGGAAGGCGCCCATGTAACCAGCTATCGCATTGCCGCCACCCATATGCTTGGCCGTGAAGATGCCAAAATTATTACCCGCTGGCTTAAGCTGGGTTATTAGGCCGCCTTGTTGCGCTTTGACCCGTTTCTCTCTTTTTGCCGCCCGGCGGCGGGCCGAAAAGCGCCAATCATACAAAACCCCGCCGGGAGAGAAAAGCTTGCATAGACAGCCCAACAGGTTTATGCCTTGAGACCGCGGCAGGCAGACAAATGACAGGCAGGCTCTGATCTGTCCTGCCATATCAAGTGCCGAGGTTTAACACACAAGGGCTGAGGGTAAGGCATGGCGGCAGATTTGCGCGGGGCTGTTCTTGACCGGCTAAAAACCATATATCCGCCGGCGCCGGCCAAAACAGTGCCTGCCCCCGGGCGGACAAGCGGCAGCGGAGAAAAACAGGGCAAGGGCGATATTGTCTCAGGCGGGCTGGTTTCCGACATTTTTATTGCTGACGGGCAGGTTTTCTTTGCCATTACTGTGCCGGCTGACAAAGCGGCTTTATGGGAAAATACGCGCCGGCAGGCCGCGGCAGAAGTAGAAAAACTGGCCGGGGTTAACCGGGTTTTTGCCAGCCTCACCGCTGAAAAAAAACCGGCAGCGGCAGGCACCCGCCCGCATGAAGAGAGCCGCTCCGGCTTTGCCGCCCGCCCGGCGCATAAGCGGCCTGCCCCAAAAGTGCCGGGGCAGCCGGCTGCCGTCAAACAGCCGCTCCCCGGTGTCCGGCATATTATTGCCGTGGCTTCCGGCAAAGGCGGCGTAGGCAAATCTACCATAGCGGTTAATCTTGCCGCCGCCTTGCAGGCAAACGGCTTGAAAACCGGCCTGCTGGACGCGGATATATATGGCCCTTCCCTGCCCCGGCTGACCGGTCTCCTCAAGCCGCAGGGTGAAGATATTGTCCACTTTCATGATAAAAAACTTATCCCTTTGCAGCATTACGGCCTCAAGCTGATGTCCATGGGCTTTCTGGTTGAGGCTGAGGCGCCGCTTGTCTGGCGCGGGCCAATGGTGATGGCCGCTGTCAACCAGCTATTGCATGATGTTTTATGGGCGCCGCTGGATATTCTGGTGGTCGATATGCCGCCCGGCACCGGCGATGCGCAGCTCACTTTGGCGCAGAAAGTGCCGCTTGCCGGCGCTGTCATTGTTTCTACCCCGCAGGAGCTGGCGCTCAGTGATGCGCGCAAAGGGCTGGCCATGTTTGCCAAAATCCATGTGCCGATTTTAGGCATTATTGAAAATATGAGCTGTTTTATTGCCCCTGATACCGGCCAAAGCTACCATATTTTCGGCACGCCTGATGCGCTTGGCCGCGGCGGCGCAGAGCAGGAGGCGGCGCGGCGCAATGTGCCGTTTCTGGGCGCTTTGCCGCTTGACCCTGAGCTGGGCCGCACCGCTGAGCGCGGCGTGCCGCTGGTTATCAGCCATAAAACCCATAAATTGACACAAATATACCGCCGGATTGCCGCAAATATTATGCGGCAGCTGCATTTGCCGCTGCCGGCAGAAGGCGCTTGAACAACACCCTGCCCGGATTATTGCCATTATTGGCAAAAGCGGCATGGCAAAGAGCGGCCGCCCTTGCTATACCGCCCGTCTTTCGCTAGACAGGTCAGGCAGCGCAATCTTTAACCGAAACAGGAGCCTTTAATGACCGGCAGCCCGATTACCGCTTCTTCACTGCCGGCAGCAGCGGGGGCGGCCGGCTCTCTGCCTTTGCCGGAGCGGTTGATTATCGGCCTTGATGTGCCGACTGTGGCGCAGGCGCAGGCTTTGGTCACAAACCTGGGCGACACGGCAATATTTTATAAAATCGGCTATCAGCTCATATTGGCCGGCGGGCTGGATTTTGCCCGTGAACTGGTGGCACAAGGCAAAAAAGTCTTTCTGGATATGAAAATTCTGGATATTGACCATACTATTGCCAAAGCAGTGGAAAATGCCGTCAGGCTTGGTGTTTCCATGCTCAGTTTACATGCTTATCCCAAAGCCATGCGCGCGGCAGCGGCAGCCGCGCAAGGCAGCCCGCTCTGCCTCCTGGGCGTGACTGTGCTCACCTCAATGGACGCGAGAGATTTGCAGGAAGCAGGATATAGCGACACGCCGGAAAATCTGGTGCAGCGGCGAGCGCGCCAGGCGGTTGCCGCCGGCATTGGCGGCCTTGTTGCTTCCGCGCAGGAGGCTGCGGCTTTACGCAAAATTATCGGTAAGGATATAGCTCTGGTTACTCCGGGCATTCGCCTGCCCGGCACCAAAACAGGCGACCAGAAGCGCATTATGAGCCCGGGGCAGGCTATCGCCGCCGGCGCCAGCCATCTGGTGGTTGGCCGGCCGATTGTGCAGGCCGCCAATCCGCAAGCCGCAATGCAGGCGCTGCTTGGCTCTATGGCCGCAGGCCTGCCAACAGCCCGATTGACTAATTAAGGCAGCGTAACCGGAAGCATTGCGCGAGGAGCAGATAGCTATGCTGTGGATTATAGGCGTCCTCTTAATCGTAATTCTATGCCTCATTATATGGCAGATAAATCCTGAATTCGTTAAAGGCGTGGGGTGGGCGGTATTGGCTGTAATCCTGATTGGGGGCAGCTTCCTTTGGCAGGAAAATAAAAAATCAGAGAAAGCCTATGCCGCCCAAAAAATAGAGGAAGCAGCCTATGAAGATTATGTTGCAAAAGTGATTTTTTCTGATTCTAATTGGCTCATTATCCAAAACAAATATAAAATCTCAAAGGCAGTGTTCACTATGAACGGTCAATTTTATTATAATAATGAATATTGGGAAAAAAGGGATTTATGTGTTGTTCTCCCCAATAACACAGTTGCCGAAATCACATTCAAAGATTTGGTTAATAATAGAATCGGAATAGACTTCCTGGATAAAAAGGCAAATTATAATTATTGCAGCGCATATGATGTTTTTGTTGACCTCAGATAATTTTAGAAAAATAAATCTTATTTCGCTTCCTCTCTGCTTCATCGATTCATGGTAATCTACTATATCATTTTTGCAAATTCCTTCTTGGTAAAAAGGCAGAATTTTTAACGCCGTAAAATCGGCATTGCGGATTTGCCCCGGCCTGATAAACTGCCTCTGCCCGATTCAATAAGGTTTCTGCAAATTGGCTACCGGATAGCGGTAAATATAGGGAGAGAGCAATGTTGCAGCATGAAAAACGCATTCGCCATAATAATTTGCAGCAAAAAATATTATCGGCAGAGGAAGCGGCAAAGCTGGTGCAGGACGGCATGATTATCGGCATGAGCGGCTTTACCCGCGCCGGTGATGCCAAGGCCGTGCCTTTGGCCATGGCGGCACGCGCCAAAAGTGCGCCGTTTAAAATTACTCTGATAACCGGCGCTTCTCTCGGCCATGATATAGACGGTATTTTATGCGCGGCCGGGGTGGTGGCACGGCGCCTGCCCTTTCAGGTGGATACCGTGCTGCGCCAGGCCATTAACCGCGGCGATGTAATGTTTATTGACCAGCATTTGTCCCATACGGTTGAACAAATGCGCGCCCGCCAGTTGCCCAAAGCGGATATAGCTATTATAGAAGCCGTTGCCATTACTGAAAGCGGCGGCATTGTGCCGACAAGCTCTGTCGGCAATTCTGCCAGCCTGGCCATGATGGCTGATAAAATTATTGTTGAACTCAATATGGCGGCCAGCCCGCAATGGGAGGGGCTGCATGATATTTATATACCGGCAGCACGGCCGGGGCGGCTGCCTGTTCCGGTGACAGAAGTCAATAGCCGTATCGGCATGCCCTTTATCCCTGTGCGGCCGGAGCAGATTGCCGCTATTGTCATCACTCATGAGCCGGACAGCCCGTCAAATATCACGCCGCC
Organism: Candidatus Tokpelaia sp.; assembly: GCF_008636115.1. Classification (GTDB taxonomy): domain Bacteria; phylum Pseudomonadota; class Alphaproteobacteria; order Rhizobiales; family Rhizobiaceae; genus QLZD01. The sequence goes on from NZ_QLZD01000031.1 coordinate 164,579, forward strand.
CGATACTGAGACCGGTGCCATTGCCGGCCATTTGATTGCCTTTCTTGAGGCAGAGGCTAAAGCCGGGCGGCTGCCGCACGGCCTGCCGCCAATGCAGGTGGGTATTGGCAGCATTGCCAATGCTGTGGTTTCCGGCCTGCAATCGGCGCCATTTGCGCATATGACCATGTATAGCGAAGTTTTGCAGGATTCTGCTTTTGAGCTGATGGAAGCCGGCAAGCTGGATTTCGCCTCCTGCTGTTCTGTTACTTTGAGCGAAGAATGCGGCAGGCGCGTTTATGCCGATTTTGACAAATATCGCGATAAAATTATTCTTCGCCCGCAGGAAATCAGCAATCACCCGGAAATTATCCGCCGCCTCGGCCTTATCACCATTAACACGGCGTTGGAATTTGATATTTACGGCAATGTCAACTCCACCCATGTCAATGGCACACATATGATGAACGGCATTGGCGGCTCGGGCGATTTTACCCGCAATGCCTTTATGTCGGTTTTTGTAACCAAATCACTGGCCAAAGGCGGCAAAATTTCTTCTATTGTGCCGTTTGTGCCGCATATTGACCATACAGAGCATGATGTCGCCATTCTGGTAACGGAAATCGGCCTCGCTGATTTGCGCGGGCTGGCACCGCGTGAGCGGGCGCCGCGCATTATTGAAAACTGCGCTCACCCTGCTTTTCGCGACCGGCTCTTTGATTATTATCAGCGTGCCTGCCGGGAGCGCGGCGGCCAGACACCGCATATATTGGAAGAAGCATTAAGCTGGCACAGCCGCAGCCTGCACGGTGAGGCTATGTGAAGCAGCGTGATATAAAAGGAGTTAGAATAATGCAAAAGGGTAAGTTTGTTTGTGACGGCTGTGGTAAAGAGAAACCTTACGGTGAAGGAGTCGGGCCTAAAGGGAAGCTGCAAAGAGCGCCTTTGTATAGATTGTTATAATAATATTGCCGCACCGCCTGCCCGCCCAAAAGATTTGGCAGCGTGGCAAGAATGGTATGATGAAAATATCTACTAATAAGGCCGCAATATTTATAAGCAGCACTATGATACTACAAGGCAGCCAAACGAAGCAGGCAGAAAAAAGCTTTATTATCGGCGGGCATCACTATAGCGCGCCGCCTTTGCCGGCCGGGCTTTACCTTATTGCCACGCCCATCGGCAATCTGGCCGACATCACCCTGCGCGGGCTGGAAGTGCTGGCGGCGGCCGATATTATTGCCTGCGAAGACACGCGCACCAGCCGCATTTTGCTGGCGCGCTATGGCATTTGCCGCAAAACAATCCCTTATCATGAGCATAATGCGCGGGAGGCTGGGGCAGCTTTATTGTGTGCTTTGCAGGGGGGGCAGGCTGTCGCCCTGATTTCTGATGCCGGCACGCCGCTTGTGTCTGACCCCGGTTACCCGCTGGTGCAGCAGGCGCTGGCAGCAAATATTGCTATTATCCCCGTTCCCGGTGCTTCTGCTTTGCTGGCGGCGCTCATCGGCTGCGGCCTGCCGGTGCATAATTTCTTTTTCGGCGGTTTTTTGCCGCCCAAACAGGCGGCGCGGCGCAAAACCCTGCAAGCATGGCAGAGTTTGCCCTGCACTATGGTTTTTTATGAATCTCCGCGCCGTGTCGGCGCCTGCCTGGCTGATATGGCCGCTATTTTTGGCGGCAGCCGCCCCGCCTGCCTGTGCCGTGAGCTGACCAAAAAATTTGAGACATTTGACCGCGGCCATTTGCACAATCTAACAGAGGCCTATAATAGTGATACTCCGCCAAAAGGGGAAATTGTGCTGGCTATTGGCGGAGCGGAAACGGCCGCCGAGGCGCTGTTGCCGGCAGAGATAGATGCCTTGCTGCTGCATTTGGCGCAAACCCTGCCGCCGGCCAAAGCGGCGCAAGAGGCGGCCCGGCAGACCGGCGGCAAAAAACCGCTTCTTTATGCCCGCCTGCTGGAGCTGAAAAACGGCTAAGGCCGTTTGAGCAGGGCTGAATATAGAGGGAGAATCATGCTCTCAAAATTTTACAGGCGCGAAAACCTGTCCACTGCCGATAAAGCTGCCGGTAAAATAGCGGCAAAAAACCCAATGCGGATAAAACGCGGGAAAAAAGCCTATTGGCAGGGCGTTCAAGGTGAATATCTGGCCGCCGGCCTGCTGCGGCTTAAGGGGTATCGGCTGCTGGCGCGGCGCTGGCGTAGCGCCCGGGGAGAAATTGATATTATTGCCCGCAAAAGCAATCTGATTGCGATTGTGGAAATCAAATCCCGCCCCAATCTGCAACAGGCTATGGAGGCTCTCAGCCCGGCCCAGCAAAAGCGGATAATCGCTGCCGCCGATTTATGGCTGGCGCAGCAGCCGGATTATGCGCAATTATCACTGCGTTTTGATCTTGTCGCTATTTGCCCGCGCAAATGGCCGCGCCATATTAAAGCCTGCTGGACAGCCTGAATATAACCCAGCAATAAAGCGACAAGACTATCCCTGGCCGTTATTGCTATCTTGAAAATTCTGCAAATTTTCAAGGCATAATGGCTGTCGCTATTTGCCCGCGCAAATGGCCGCGCCATATTAAAGCCTGCTGGACAGCCTGAATATGACCCAGCAATAAAGCGACAAGACTATCCCTGGCCGTTATTGCTATCTCGAAAATTCTGCAAATTTTCAGGATAGCAATAGCTTCTGTCGCCTGTCTTCATCTGCTTTTCAGGCAATAAAGCCTGAATTCAGGGCGGCAAAGCCCGACAGGCCGACAATAATGCGCCACCAGGCAAAAACAGCATAGCCATGGCCGGCAACATAATGCAGCAGCCGGCGAACAACAAATATCCCGGCGAGAAAAGCGGCAATAAAGCCAAGAGCAATGGACACACCGTCATTAACCGACAAAGCCGCGTGATTCTTGTATAAATCAAAGGTAAAGGCGCCCAGCATGGTCGGCATAGCGAGGAAAAAGGAAAACTCTGCTGCTGAGCGTTTATCCGCGCCGCACAATAAGGCGCCGATAATGGTAGAGCCGGAGCGCGATACGCCGGGAATCACCGCCAGGCACTGAAAACAGCCAATCACCAGACACAACCATAAAGGATAGCGATAAGCGCTGTCATAATGCGGCTTTAGCGGCAGTTTATCGACCAGCAGCAAAACAATACCGCCAAGAATCAAAGAGGAGCATATCAGGCGGGGAGATTCAAAAAACACGGTTTTGATAAGGCCGTGCAAGCCGGCGCCGACAATAGCGGCCGGCAAAAACGCCAGCACCACGCCCAGAACAAAATGCCGCGCCGCCGGAGAATGCGGCACAGCCGCAGCAATATGCCATAATTTGCCGCAATAGACCGTGACAATCGCCAGAATAGAGCCAAGTTGAATCAAGACTTCAAAACTTCTGCCGGGGGATTGAAAATCCAGAATGTCGGCCGCCAGCAGCAAATGCGCCGTGCTGGAAACAGGGATAAATTCTGTCAAACCTTCCAGCATGCCTAAAAACAGCGATTCCAGCCAAAGGATAATATCCATAAATACCTCGCCCAAACAGATTGACAGCCGGTGAGCCGCGGCCGGAAGATAAACAGGCAGAATTACAGGCGGCAAAAAAACCTTGTCCCTGAAGCCGGCTGCCTTTATAAAGAGCTAATGTAAAAAAATTTATTAAAACTTTTCATTTATACGGGTTTTCAGCTATTTTGGTTTACACCGGCCTGGCTGAAAATTCTGCAAATTTTTGGCCGCGCCCCATAAAAGGCTGGATTATGCTGACTTTATTTCAATATCCGCTTTCTGTTCCCTCACGTTATGTGCGGCTATTATTGCAGGAATATCATATAGCAGCGCATCTTGTGCTGGAAGAAGAATGGCAAAAACGAGCAGATTTTCGCAAATTGAATCTGGCCGGCACGGTGCCGGTGCTGGTGGAAAAGGGCAGCCGGCCTATTTGCGGTGCTGATGTGATTTGTGAATATCTTGATGAAACATGCGGCGCCCTGCGCCCCAAAGAGCCGCTTTTCCCGCAAAACCCGCTGGACAGGGCGGAAGTGCGCCGCTTATGCCGCTGGTTTCTGGAAAAATTCAATAATGATATTGCCCGCCCGATTGTGCATGAGCGCATTATCAAGCAGAATATCCCCCCTGTTCGCGGCGGCGGAGCGCCCAATTCTGCCATATTGCGGCTGGCGCGCGCCAATATCAGGCCGCATATGGGCTATTTGGCCTTTCTTGTCAAAACACGCCATTTTATTGGCAATGCTCATTTATCTTATGCCGATTTCGCCGCTGCCGCCTGTATTTCTGTCCTCGATTATATTGGCGAGATTGACTGGAGCAGCCAGCCGCAACACTTGCTGCATTGGTATGCGCGGCTGAAATCGCGCCCGTCTTTCCGCCCGCTTTTGGGGGATCGCCTGCGCGAAATGGCGCCTGCCTCTCATTATGCCGATCTGGATTTTTAACAAAATAGCAAGGCTTTGCTCTATAATTTAACCAAGGCCGGGCAATTTCTACCCGGCCAAATTGTGGAATTTATGATGAAGCCAGCAAAAAAGCCTGATTTTTTCACCCGCCTCCTGCGCCTTTGGCTGCTGCCGGCTGTTTTCGGCATAGCGGCCTGCCCTGCCCCTGCTTTGGCCGGTGATCTGCCGGCAGCGCGAGCTTTCAGCACGGTGAAGACGCCCAGCAATGATACGGCCGATGCTATTGGCTTTTATTCCAAAGGCTGTCTTGCCGGGGCAAAAGCCATGCCGCTTTCTGCCTCGCACTGGCAAATTTTGCGCCAGAGCCGCAATCGCTATTGGGGGCACCCGGTAATGATTGCTTTTTTACAAAATCTGGCGGGGAATGCCGCCAAAACCGGCTGGCGCGGCCTGCTTATTGGCGATATTGCCCAGCCGCGCGGCGGGCCTTTGCCCTTTGGCCATGCTTCGCACCAAATCGGCCTTGATGCCGATATCTGGTTTAAACCTATGCCGGCGCGCGGCCTTTCTCTCAGGGAGCGGGAAAAGATCGGCAATAGCTCAGTTTTGAAGGCCAAATCGCAGGAGCTTGATCCCAAAAAATGGAGCCCTGCCCTGACATCTTTATTAAAACTGGCGGCGAGCGACCCAAAAACCGACCGCATTTTTGTTAACCCTGCTGTCAAAACTTATTTATGCCGCAATGTGGAGGGCGATAAAGCCTGGCTTGGCAAAATACGCCCATATTGGGGGCATAATGAGCATTTTCATGTGCGGCTGCAATGCCCCGAAAATGCCGAAAACTGCCGGCCGCAGGCGCCGCTGCCCAAAGGCAATGGCTGCGACAGCTCGCTGGACTGGTGGTTTACGGCCGCCGCCCGCGCCCCGCAAACGCCTTCTTCTGTTCTGACATTAAAAAGCCGGAATGGTAAACGAGCACGGCCAAAAGCGATTATGGTTTCTGATTTGCCCGGGTCTTGCGCCAGGCTGGTAGAATAAACGGCCATTTTTGGCCGGCGCACAAAAATAAAGGCCTGCTGCCGGCCTCGATACAGGCTCTCACAGCGGCACTGTCTGCGGCTGTTTCTCCCTTGGTTGATAAGGCAAACAGGTAAATATAGCGGCAAAGACGCAGTATTTTGGGGATAAGTTTTCGGCTTTTGCCGCATAATTCCACTATTTTCTGCGTCTGCGCCAAACAAGGCTGCCTCTATGCGCTTTTTGTCGCAGCCCCCGGCTCCTTTATTCCCTTTACTTTAGCATTAGACTATTAGAAATATATGAAACAAAGTCGGTAGCCTGCTCCAGCCGCGCCGGATTAACAGCCGGGGGACGGAACGCGATTCCTCTTTTCGCCGTTTCAGGCAGAGGATATATCGGGCAAGGCGTAATGAAAGAGTGAATTATGACCAAAAATTTTCATGAAGAATTGTCAGGGGCTTTTTTACTTGGTGATATTGGCGGGACAAATGCGCGCTTTTCCGTTGTCAGCGCCGACAAAGAGCGGGTGCAGATTTTCCCCACAGAAAAAACGGCTGATTTTCAAAATATTGATGATGCGATTGAGCAGCATATTTTACCGCTGGCGGAAGAATATCCTGAAAATCTTATTCTGGCTGTCGCCGCCCCGATTGAAGGCAATATTATCCGCATGACCAACTGCCATTGGTCTATCGAGCCGGAAGTTCTTATTAAACGCTTTAACTTCAAGCGGGTTATTCTTATCAATGATTTTGAGGCGCAGGCTCTGGCTGTCTCAAGCGTGAGCAAAACCTATCTCAAAACCATTGGCGGCGGCACGCAAAACCCTTTTAGCTCCCGTGTGGTTCTGGGACCCGGCACCGGGCTTGGCGTTGCCGGCATTGCTTCCTGCAACTGCCGCTTTCTGCCCGTTACCAGCGAAGGCGGCCATGTGGATTTTGCCCCGCATACAGCGCGTGATTTTTCGCTTATGCCGTATTTTTTAAAGGGGCGCAATCGTATCAGCGCTGAAAAAGTTTTGAGCGGCGGCGGCTTTTTGCGTATTTATAACGCTATTTGCGCTGTAGACGGCATAACCCCCAGCCTGGAAGACGCTGCCGCCATTACCGGTGCCGCGCATGAAAAAAGCAATAAGCAGGCGGGGGAAACCGTGCATCTGTTTTTAACTTATCTGGCGCGCTTTGCCGGCGATTTTGCCATGATATTCAAGGCGCATGGCGGTGTTTATATTGGCGGCGGCATTGTGCCGAAAATTCTCAGCCTGCTTGATGAAGCGCATTTTCGGCAGGAGTTTGAGGATAAAGGGCGGCACAAACGCATTCTGGAAACCATTCCCATTTATGTCATGACACACCCGCGCGCCGCCCTGAAAGGCATGGAAGCATTGGCGCGCCGGCCGCAGGATTATATGATAGATTATCATGACCGCCTGTGGACAAATGAGAATAAAGAAGCGCGCAAGAAAAAATAGGGGCTGATTCAGAACTCTGCCATAAGGATTAGTGGCGGCATTGGACTTGCCTGTGACTGTAGCGCCTGCCCGTTAAGTGCAGAGGATTACCGACATGATGCCGAATTCCGCGGCAGTCTTTTCCCGGCTGATGTTAAAGCTGAGCTACCGGCGGTGGTGCCCAGATCCATTATAACAGGCGGTCAGCGGTGATAATGCCGCCGGCCGCTGTGGTTTGCGGCATAATCACCGAAGCAGCAGCAAGTAAGCGCTAAAACTGTGAGGCTGCCGCCCGCAATCTGTAAGCTCGTCAGACTTGGAAGACAGCGATCTTGATGCAGTTTATCGATATGGGGCCGGACTTAAAAAAAGAAATGTATAATCAGTCAAAAACTGCAGTATCTTTATATTGCTCATTTGTATGCCAGCTAATTGATTTTATTACTTTTTATAAAAAAGACAGATTCTGCACAATAGGCAGAATCTTTTTGCGTTTTTGCTCATATTTTGCCGCTGAAAGCCGGATATAAATCGATAAAATAAAAACCGCATCAAAAGCGGTTTACTAGGCTTTTAAAGCCTTTTCAAAGGTGACAGGAACGATTTCAGAGCTCCTTTGAAAGTTCACGCACACGCGGCCGATTTTCACCAAATCACTTCCATTTAGCCAAATTGCCTGTCAAATTCTGCCCGCGCCACTCACCAATTTCCTTCTTGACGATTCCCCTCAATCCCTCAATTTTACTGACCTATCCCACCTAAAACCACCTAATCCCGCTATTTCCAATACCGTATGTCAATTAAAACAAGCGCTAAAACTGTGAGACTGCCGCCCGCAATTTGTAACAGTGCCGCGGTAAAGCGGAATACCACAGCAGAGCGAAATAGCGCAACTCGCCTCGTTCAGGCGTTTTGCGCCGGCATCACCGTCAGCAGGCTGGCAAAGCAGAGCATTATAGCCTGCCTCGTTTATAGGCACTGTCAGAGCAAGAGCGGATAGACAGGGCAGCCGCGCCGCGGTAAAGCGAAATGCCACAGCAGAGCGAAATACCGCAACCTGCTTATTTCAGGGCACAGTGCGGGTTATAGCCGGAATCAACCGAAAATTACTTTGGGTGAGACCATATCCCGCTTACCGTTTGGTTCTATAAAATCCCGCTCTTCAGCCCGCATAGAATAAAGAGCAGGCAAGCTCCCCTTAGCTGCGGCGCGCATCTCCAGCTCTAATCAAGGACAGAAATGCGCTTGCGGCAGAATAATCCGCCACCGCAATTTAAGCGCAGCAACGCCGAGCCTTAAAACGGCACATATTTCAGTATCACATAAACAGCCAGAACAAACATTACAACAAACAGGCCGAACAGTAGATTTTTTTGCATTATTATATATCCTTCACTTTCTGTATTGGCAGCGCCAGAATGTTACAGCAGGGTATAATCCGCACCGACAAAAAAGCTCTTCACACATAGCCCCCTGCCCGGGCTTTAAAAGCCGCGCAGACGGCAAACCGGCCAGTCAGGCCTCCCAACCCGGTGCAGCCCGCGCCGGGAGCAATCCCGCCGCGCCAGATGTGATGAATATTTGCCCTTTTAGCCGGCGCTACGCCATAGGCCGGCCTTTTCTCTTTAAAGGCTCTGCACCTGACAATGCAAGACGAGCGCCGGCATTTTCACCACCTTTTGCCGCCGTTTTATTGCCGGCCGCAGTCACACGCTACCGGCCTTGAGAGCAGCTATACCCCCTCTTTACCGGCCAATATCACGCAATTTTTTGCCCGACATTAAATTGGCTTCAATTTTCTCCAGCGAGATACCCTTGGTTTCCGGCACAAAAAACCATATTAACACAATGCAGATAATATTTAACAGCGCATAAAACCAAAAAGTATTGGCCTGCCCCAAAGCCGCAATCAAAGACAGAAAAGAAGCGGTTAAAATCATATTCATGATCCAATTCGTGGCGGTAGAAACGGTCACGCCGAAATCACGCCCCTGCAAAGGCTGGATTTCCGAACACAAAACCCAGGCCAGCGGGCCGGCGCTCATGGCAAAACCAATAATAAACAGAGCCAGCATAACCAGAGAAAGATAGTGCATGAAACTGAGCGTGTCACTTGCCACCACTTTGTTCATAAGCACCGCCAGAACCGCCATGGAAAACGCCATAATGGCATAGCCTAAAAACAAAATCGGCCGCCGCCCCCATTTATCCACCACACTAATGGCGATAAAGGTTGCCAGCACATTGATAAGCCCAACCAGAACCGATCCCCACATTTGCTCTTCCACACTGCTGAACCCCGCCATTTTGATAATCTCAGGAGCGAAATAGAGAATAATATTGATACCGGTTACCTGCTGCATAATTTGCAATAACATGCCAAGTCCGACAGAGCGGCGGAAATTGCCGTTGCTTTTAAATAAAGACCAGCCCTTTTGCGTGATTTTCAGCCCTTCCTGAATTTCACCAAATTCTCCCTGCACCTCATCTTCTGAAGGGCGGATTTTCCGCAAAACCGCCAGCGCCTCGCTGTTGCGCCCTTTGGAAGCCAGCCAGCGCGGGCTGCGCGGCACAAAAATAACACCAAAAAACAGGATTATAGCAGGAAAAACGACAACACCCAGCATCCACCGCCAGGCTTCCCAATAGCTGAAATATGTGTCGGAAAGATAGGCCAGCAGCAGCCCGGTTGTGATAAGAAGCTGGTAAAAGGAAATCATGCTGCCGCGGATTTTCTCCGGCGCAATTTCAGCCAGGTAAAGCGGCGTGGCATAAGAGGCTATGCCTACAGCCAGGCCAATAAAAGCGCGGGCAAAAATCAACACGCTAATATTGGGGGCAAAAGCGCTGATGAGCGAACCGGTGACAAAAATAACCGCAGCCAGCAGCAGGCTGTATTTTCTGCCGAGACGAAAGGAAATCCACCCCGCCAGCACAGCGCCGATAGCCGCGCCAACCGTAAGAGAGGCAACCAGCCAGCCTTGCAGGCCGACCTGCCCCTCAAGGCCGAATTCCTTGACAACAAACTGCTTGGCGCCGGAGATAACGCCTGTATCCAGGCCAAACATAAGCCCGGCAATGGCTGCCAGCAGACAAACAATAATCACTGTTTTATTGGCAGAGCTGCGCTCTTCACTTCCCATAGCCCTTATCCTTGTTCCTTGGAATATACCGAATCCATAAAAAACCGATTGCAATCATTGACAGCAGTTTATAAAAAATACACTATGATAAAATGCTTGATTGTTAGTTTTGCACAATATCTTTATCTGTGATCTGCAAGGTAGGGCGTTTATCTTCTGCCGCAATTTTGCGCCGCGGCTTTTGGGCAGTGTTGCCGGTCAAAATATGACAAGAGCGGGGGCAAAACAGCAATTTTTTTGAATAATGGGCAATTCCGGGGAAATTCCATGTATATAGCTTTGGCCGGCGCCGGCGGGCGCATGGGGCGCGAGCTTATCCGCGCTGTCAGCGAACATAAAAATACTATTCTTGCCGGGGCGCAAGCCCGGCAGGGTTCTGCCGCTATTGGTCGTGACGCCGGCGAATTTGCCGGTATCGGCGCTGTCGGCGTAATAATTACGGCTGCGGCCGGGCAGGCTTTTGCCAAAGCCCAGGCCATAGTGGATTTCACCGCCCCTGAGGCCTCGCTTATCTGCGCCGATTATGCCGCTCAGCACGGCCTTATCCATATTATCGGCACAACCGGCTTTTCACCGGAGCAGGAAAAGCATATTCGCCGCTGCGCGGAAAAAACAGTTATTGTCAAATCCGGCAATATGAGCTTAGGCGTTAATCTGCTGGCAGCCCTGGTGCAAAAAGCGGCCAAAGCACTCAGCACTGATTTTGACATTGAAATTCTGGAAATGCACCACCGTGACAAGCGGGACGCACCTTCCGGCACAGCACTGCTTTTGGCACAGGCTGCGGCAAAAGGCCGCGCTACGGATTTGCAAAAACATAGTATTCACAGTCGTAACGGTTTTACGGGTGCCCGGCCGGCCGGGGCGATCGGCTTTGCCGCCTTGCGCGGCGGCACTATTGTCGGCGAGCATTCGGTTATTTTTGCCGGCCCGGGCGAGCATCTCACTTTATCGCACACGGCCGAGCGGCGCGATATTTTTGCTGCCGGCGCTATCGCCGCCGCTTTATGGGCAAAAAACAAGCCGCACGGGCTTTATTCCATGCGCGATGTTTTGGAACTGGCAGAATAAAAGTCGCCGAATAATATAAAAGAGGAGAATATTATGGCACGCATTTTGGTTTTGGTTCGCCACGGGCAAAGCGAGTGGAATTTGAAAAATCTGTTTACCGGCTGGCGTGATCCCGGCCTGTCAAAGCAGGGGCATGAAGAAGCCATAGCTGCCGGCAAAAAGCTGCGCGCGGCCGGGCTGAAATTTGACATTGCCTTTACCTCTGCCCTGCAACGGGCGCAAGCCACTTGCAGCCATATTTTGCATGAAATGGGGCAGGACAGACTGGAAACCGTTAAAAATCAGGCTTTAAATGAGCGTGATTATGGTGATTTATCCGGCCTGAACAAAGATGATGCGCGTAAAAAATGGGGGGAAGAACAGGTGCATATCTGGCGCCGCTCTTATGATGTGCCGCCGCCTGGAGGCGAAAGCCTGCGTGATACCGGTGCCCGTGTCTGGCCCTATTATATTCATGAAATTTTGCCCCATGTCCTGCGGGAAGAGACTGTGCTGGTAGCAGCGCACGGCAATTCGCTGCGCGCTTTGATTATGGCGCTGGAAGGCCTGAGCGGAGAAGAAATCGTCAAGCGTGAACTGGAAACCGGCGTGCCGATGATTTATGAGCTGAAGGCAGATTCTACTATTGCCAAAAAGGCAATTTTATAAGGCTTTGGCGCGGCCCGGCCGGCACTATAATGCGCTGCGCGTTTTGGTTATAGTGCCGGGAGCCGGGCGCGGCGGATTTTTGCTTTGCTTTGCCGACAGGGCTTAAAGGCGCTGCCTGTTGCCGGCTTATTGCCCGGCGCGGTGAGCTTGTGGCCTTTAACGCCGTGTTGCCCAAACAGGTGGCGTTTTCTGATGGCGCCGGCACTTGGTGCTGTTTTTTTCAGGCAGGCAGGAAATAAGAAAAGCCCCTCTGCTTTATCTCCAGGGGAGAGGGCAAAGAAGTGAGGGAAAACCGGGCATAGCCGGGTAAGGTCAGGCCGGCAGCTTTGGCCGGGCGGAAGCCTCGGCGAGATCGGTAGTGCCGCTTGAACTGGTAGCTGTGGCCGGGTAAGCGCCGCGCCGGCGTGCCGCAATTATAAACGGCTGAGAGGGCACAGACTCTGGTTTTTGTCTGTTTTTGCCGCCTGACCGTCTTTTCTGCATAATTATACTCTAAGCACCGATTGGCGCATTAAGCAGCTTGACTGCGTCTTCTGCTAAACTATACTAATAAACCAGTTAAATGCTGAGGCTTTGCGGCGGCGGCCTGACCCGTCTTTCTGATTGACTATGACTAACTCAGAGTGTTTATTGTTAAAATAATAGCCTGTTATTTACTGCCCGCATTCACCCATAAAACTATTATGAAAACAATATATAGGAAAATTACCGGATATAAACAAATGAAATTAAAGCATATTTTTCTTGCAGGGCTGGCAGGTTTGACTTTTTGCGCAACAGCAACGGCAGCGAGCTTAACAAGCCAGCCTTATGGCACAACTCAAGATGGGAAAGCTGTTACACGTTATATTATGACCAATAGAAATGGGGTTTCTGTTTCTTTTATCAGTTTTGGCGGTGTAATCACAAGTATTGTGACGCCTGATGCCAAAGGCCAAAAAGAAAATATTGTTTTAGGCTTTGATGACTTTAAAGGATATGAAATTACAGATACCAAAGAGGGAATCCATTTTGGCGCAATTATTGGGCGTTTTGCCAATCGTATTGGTAATGGGCAATTTTCGCTGAACGGTAAAACCTATCAACTTGAAAAAAATGACGGCCCTAATTGTTTGCATAGCGGCAATCCAGGCTATGACAAGCGCGTGTGGAATGTAAAACCTCTTATAAGCAAAGGTCGAACTGTCAAAGCAGTATTACACATTACAAGTCCAGACGGGGATCAAGGGTTCCCGGGGCAATTAGATTTAGATGTTACTTATAGTCTCTCTGACAATAACGAATTCAAAATTGAATATAAAGCTACAACAGATCAGCCTACAGTAGTTAATTTAACCAATCATAGTTACTTTAATCTGGCCGGCGTCAAAAATAGCCCTTACGGCGTGTTAGATCAAAAAATATGGCTCAATGCAGACCATTATTTAATTACCGATCAAAATTCTCTGCCGACAGGAGAAATTTCTGCTGTCAAAAATACGCCCTTTGATTTTACGCAACCAAAACTTGTTGCTAAACATATTCGCCAGGCAAACCGGCAATTAGCTTATGGTTATGGTTACGACCAAACCTGGATTCTTAATCAGGGTAACACAAAACTAAAACCTGCTGCGCGGGTGTTTGATCCAAAATCCAAACGTGTTTTAGAAATTTCGACTACTGAACCGGCTATTCAGTTCTACACAGCCAATCATTTACAGGGCAATATAATGGGCAGAGATGGCGCATTATACCGTCAGACAGATGCACTGGCTCTAGAAACACAGCATTTTCCGGATAGTCCAAATAAACCTCAATTTCCTTCCACACGGTTAGATCCGGGTCAGATATTTGAAAGCGTTACAATTCTTAAATTCGGTATCCGGAAATAAGCCTGAAGATACCTTTTGGCGCATCTTTTACCGCTATTGCTCTATATTAAACAATAAGCACTCCTTAAAGCATTTAATTCGTTACGGCCTGGCCGCCTTTTCCGACCGGCTATGCTTATATGCGTTTTGTGCCGGGCCAATTCCTTGCTTGCGGGAAAAATAGCTGAAAAGGCCGCCGGCGGTAAACAAGGCCTCTCGCTTTTTGCAGACTGAACCGACAGTTTTATCGGTAAAATCCGGAATAAAGTGCCAAAGCGGCGGAATAAGGATTGACAGAAACGGCAGGGCAGATTAGATAAATTTCGGATTGCCTGCTTCCTGCTATCTGGAATATATTCAGTTGCAGCCGGTTGAGCGGGCATGCCTTTTCAAAGGGAGTGGCTTCGATATAACGGGGCCTGTCCTCAGGCGGTCGTGGCGGAATTGGTAGACGCGCAGGTTTCAGGTACCTGTGCCGCAAGGCGTGGAAGTTCGAGTCTTCTCGACCGCACCAATATTTTAGCAGAATATTGCGATAATTTGATTTTATTATCTTAATGGAGTTCTTAATCTTGCCTTTAATCAGCAAAATACGCTTCTGCTATTGCTGATTGGGCTTGGCTGCCGGTGTATTTATCGCAGCTATACACCTCCTCTGTCTGCCCTCCTTTATTGCTGACAGTCGTGCGATCTCACACAGTTTCGCCGTTTTATCAGGCCGACAGTAAATGGCCGGCAAGGTAAAAGGCTCCAAAGGATTTTATTCTGCCGATTATCGGCCGACTCCAAATGAAAATTGCTTTGAGACGGATTATAAAAAGCTTTCTTTAGAAGATTCCCAGCTTTTTATCCCCTGCCAGTTTGGCTGGACAATAAAAACCTGAATGCGCTCAACATTATCATTTAAAAAAACTTCCTTTAACAGGCATTGCACGTAACTTTTCAACTGGGCATTATTGTCAATCGTCACCGGAACAGTGCCAAATTTCCAGTCAATAATTTTTAAAATACGCGTGGCAGAATTAAAGGCGACAACATCTATCTGCTTGCGTATTCCGGCCATTTTGCGCGTAACCGGCAGGCTGTATTCCACCAGCACAATATCCGAATCCAGCAATTTTCTCATTATACTGTTAATTTCATTGATTTCCTTTTTATTGAAACGCCCCCAACCCTGTTTTTCCGGCATTTCAAAAATAATCGGCCGGTCAAATTTAAAAATCGGCACACCATGTATAGCAAATATCGGTGATAATTCCTTGCGCAATTTATCAGCGACTATTTTATGCTTTAATGTCCCCTCTTCATTGGCGCGGCGCGGGTCAGAAAACAGCTCACTATCGGCGCCGGTATCATTTTCTGCCGCCAAAGCATTTTCCGGTAGCAAAGGTGCCGCGGCCTCTTCACTAAAGCCGTAATCACTCTTCCCGCCCCGGCGCCGGGCCTGGCGGCCTCCCCATTTGTTTTGTCCCTCTCCCGGCAGAAATTCTGCCGCCGCTGCCAAAACCGGCTTATGAAAATCTTCAGCAAAACCCTCTGCCAAAAAATCGGCCAGTGACCGGGCGGCAGCTTGTTTCTCACCGGCATTGCGCCCCGGTTTTGCCCCGTCACCGGGGAAAATCGGCGGCGGCGCCACCCGCACGGCCGCCGGCAGCACGGTTGCCGGCGAAGGCGCTAAACAGCGCGCCAGCTCGACCGCCGACATATGCAAAAAAGCTCTTAACCGACCCGGATCCTGATAAAAGCGGCGGTCATAATATTCCCTGCCGCAGCTTATGCGGTGTAAAGGCATAATGCCCGCTTTCACCAGCCGGCCAAAAAGGGCAATGGCCAATTCTTCGCGCAAATGCCGCTTTGCTGCCTGTGTCAGCACTGAGCTGCGCGCAATCAAATCATTTTCCGCTTTTTTTGCCCATAGGCGCCGGATAATATCACGGAATACTGCTCCTTCCGCCGCTGTGGCGCGCAGGCTGTCATCGGCAACAGCCAGCGCCTCCTGATTGATCAGGCGCACAATGTTTTCCAACTGCTTTATCTGCTCCGGCGGAAAACTCTCATCATCTTTTGCTGTCTTCCTTATATAGCGGCAAAGCTGCTCCCCCTGCCCGTTATAAACAGCCGGCACCGCCGCTTCACACGTAACAGAGAGAGGAAAATCAGCCGCCTTCACCTGTTGCAGGAAAGCAGCCATTTCCCCCCTTGTTGCTACTAATTGCATTTTTGCCCTTTCCTGCGCTTGCCCGGCAGCAAAGCCGGCGGGCTGCCCCGGCCCAAACCTTCCGCATATTATAAATTATATATCAGGGCGCAGCAGAAATAGAAGCCGCATAGCCTGCTTTGACCAAAGCTTTTTCTTTCTCTTTATCCACCCACCAGGAAAAAATATCCACGCCCGCATGGCGCGGCTGGGTTGCCGGCCGGCCGAATTTATCCCAATAAGCAAGGTAAAGATAAGGGCTGCGCCAATTCGGCACAGAGTAATAATTCCACAGCAAAACCAGATCTATCGCCCGCGCCGCGGCGACAATAGCGGTGCGGTCAGGCGCCGCCAGCAGCTTTGCTATCAGCCAGTCAATAGCCGGGTTTTTTATGCCGGCATAATTGCGGCTGCCCGGCCGGCCGGCGCTTGATGAGCCGAAATAATCTTCCTGCTCATTGCCGGGGGAAGAGCTTTGCCCTGTAGCAGCCATAATCATATCAAAATCAAAATTATTAACGCGATTGGCATATTGCGAGGCGTCTACTATGCGTATAGCCGCCTCAATCCCCAATTTGCACAAATTGGCGCGATAAAAAGCCGCCGGGCGCTCCATAGCAGCACTGTCTAATAAAATCTCCAAAGTGAAGGGCCGGCCGCTTTTGTCCGCCAGCCTATTATCGCGCAGCTCCCAGCCTGCCTGCCGCAACAGGCGCATAGCCGCACTTAAATTTTTGCGCCCGCTGCCCGGCGCGCTGTAATCCGGCGGCACAAATTCTGCCGAGAAAAGCTGCGGCGGCACAAAGGCGGGAAAAAGGCGGCGCGCTTCCTCCAGCAGGCGCCGCTCCGGCTCCTGCGGCACGCCGTCTTGCGCCACTATCTGCCGGCCGTAATAGCTGTTTGTGCGTTGATATTTGTTAAAAAACAACATTTTATTGATAGAAGCAAAATCCAGCGCCAGGCTTAAAGCCTCCCGCACCCGTTTATCGGCAAATTTTGCCCGCCGGGTGTTAAAATAATAAGCCTGATAAATACCGCCATAGGCGGGAAAAGCCGCCTTTTTCACCGCGCCCTGGCGCACAGCGGCAAAATTATAGCCATTCTCCCAGCGGGCAATGCTGTTTTCCAGCCGATAATCGGAAAGGCCGCCTTTTTTAAAAGCCTCCCACTCGGCATTACTATCCAGCATATAGCTGTATTTTATGCTGTCATAATTATTGCGGCCGATATTTTGCGGCAAAACCGCAGCCCAGGCCGTGGGCACACGCTGCCAGAGAATATATTTGCCCACCTCAAAGGCAGCAATTTTATAGGGGCCGGAGCCAAGCGGAATTTCCAGCCCCGGTTTGGTTATATCGCGCTTTTTGCCGTCTTTCCCCACCCCTTCCCACCAATGGCGCGGCAGCACCGCCAAATCGCCCATAATTTTGGGCAATTCCCGATTACCCGACATTTTAAAGGTGAATTTTACCGCATCAGCGGCTGTTTTCTCAGCTTTTTCCACCTGGGCATAATAAGAGGAATAATAAGGCGAAATACGCCGTAAAATATTAAACGACCATACGACATCATCGGCGCTTATCGGCACGCCGTCATGCCAGCGCGCCTTTGGGTCAAGCCGGAATTTCACCCAGGAATTATCGGGCGGATATTGCAGCGCCGCCGCGATAGCAGGGTAAGAAACACCGTCTTCTTCCAGCGACTGATCCATCAAAGTTTCATAAAGAAGACCGCCGCCAAAAGGCGCCAGCCCCGCCGGAACCTGCCCGGCAATAATATAAGGGTTAAGACTGTTGAAACTGCCGACAATAACGCGATTCAGGCTGCCGCCTTTCGGCGCCTGCGGGTTGACATAAGCATAATGCGGAAAAGAGCCTGTGTATTTTGAAGGCTCAGTCAGGCTGCTTATGGTTTGCCAGGCGGGTCCCCCCTGCGGCGGCGCCTGACCTGCCGCTGCCCCGCCGGCAGCGGCGATAGCGGCAGGCAGGCAGGCCAATAAGGCCAAATATTTGAACACCCGCTCGATTGCGGCTGTGTTTGTCGTCTCATTCATTTCATCTCTTTTCCGCGCACCGCCGGCATAGTGATTGCCCCCTATTTAAGGCTCTGCAAAT
Source organism: Candidatus Tokpelaia sp. (assembly GCF_008636115.1). Classification (GTDB taxonomy): domain Bacteria; phylum Pseudomonadota; class Alphaproteobacteria; order Rhizobiales; family Rhizobiaceae; genus QLZD01. Next base: position 182,468 of record NZ_QLZD01000031.1, read on the forward strand.
AGAGCAGCAAATCGGCGCGCTCCTGTAAATCCTTCACCCCCGGATAAAACATAATTGTCCCCGGCACGGTTTTGGCCGGCGCATATAAAAACCTGTCCAGCGCCGCCAAATCCCAGTTTTTTTGTTTTTGGGCAAAATTCTTCAAAGCAGTGGAATAGGAAAAGCCGGGCGCGCTCGCCACCGGCCGGCCGTTAATGCCCCATAAAGCCGGGCCAAGGCGATTACCGCCGCCGGCATTGGCCGTGTGGCAAGCGGCACAGCGGGCAAAAATGCGGCGGCCGCGCCTTTTGTCGGCCGCGGCAAAAAACGGCTGCACGGCATCACCCTCTTTTATGCCGCCGGCTTGAGCCGCCGCAAGCGCGGTCGGATTAACCGCCGCGGCCGGTTCAGCCCCCGGGGTCGGCATCAAAGCGGCCATTTGGCTTTGCCCTGCCGGCGCTTGTGTCTCTGCTGCTATTTGCCGTTGTGCCGCTTGCGCCTGCGCCCATTGCGGCGCAATATTATAGGCAGGCACTGACGGCACCGGGGCATAAAACAGCAAAGCCTCAATAACATAAAGGCAAAAGGCAAAAGCGGCAAAAACACACAGGCTAAGGCAAAAACGACCTAGAAAAGACAAGCGAATTGGCGGCATAAACCGGCGCTCCCTGATAATTTTCGTCCCTTATTCGGCAGCAGGCCAATGGACTGCCTTCTTTTATTATAAACAGCATAGCGCCGGCGCGGGCAAGCATAAACTATAGCCTTTTGCCGCCACAGGGTTTATAATGACGGGGATAATAGCGCATAAAGCGATAAATCGCCCCTTTATTATTTGCGGGGCGAAGCCCTCCAACCCGCCCCGCAGAGCTGATTATTTGCGGGGCGCCGCTACAGACTGCTCTGTCAGGCTGGCCTGCCCGGCTCAACCCGCAGGCCTGAGACAGATTTTTGAGGAAAATCATGATGCCCAGCCCCGCTCCCTTTGCTGAACCCGGCCGCATTATACCGCAAAACTGCCTGATTATTATCCCCGCGCGCATGGGCTCTACCCGCCTGCCGGGCAAACCGCTGGCCGATATTGGCGGCCTGCCGATGATTGTGCACGTGGCCACCCGCGCCCGCGAAGCAAAACTGGGCAAAACGCTGATAGCTACCGACAGCACCGAAATCAAGATTATTGCAGAGAAACACGGTTTTGAAGCCGTGATGACAGCAGCCGGGCACCAATCCGGCTCAGACAGGATTTATGAGGCCCTGCAGCAAATTGATGCCAATAATAATTTTGAGATTATCATCAATGTGCAGGGGGATTTGCCAACTATCAACCCTGCTGATATTGCTGCCGCGGCCGCTGTGCTTGCCGATACCGGGGTGGATATTGCCACTTTATGCGCGCCGATAAGCCGGGCAGAAGAAAAGACAGATCCGAATGTGGTAAAACTTGTCGGCTCAAAACGGCCGGCAATCCCGGCTCTGGAGGGTGGCCTGCCGCGTTTGCGCGCCCTTTATTTTACCCGCGCCGCCGCCCCCTGGGGCGAAGGTGTTTTATACCACCATATCGGCCTTTATGCTTATCGCCGTCAGGCACTGGAAAAATTTGTGCAGATGCCGCCGTCAGAGCTGGAAAGCCGCGAAAAACTGGAGCAGTTACGGGCATTAGAGGCCGATATGCGTATTGATGCTGCCATTATTACCGGCGTGCCGCTGGGGGTGGATAATGCTGCCGATCTGGAGCGCGCCCGCCAATATATAGCGCGCGAGGCCGCTTTGGCACAAAGCAGATTGTGACACCCGCCGGCGGGGCAGGCAGCTTTATCAGCCGCGGCGCGTATGGCGCATAAAATAATGCTCAGCCGCAAAAATACCGCAAACCAGCACAAAATTGATCATGAGATAAAAACAGGCGCAGGCGATAAAAACCTCCAGCGGCGCAAATGTGCTGCTAAACAGGCGCTTGGCCTGGCTCATCATTTCCATTACGGCAATAGTAGAGGCCAGGCCGGTGGCCTTGACCGATAAAATCAGCTCATTGCCGCAGGCAGGCAGCGCCTGGCGCCAGGCCAGCGGCAGCTCTACCGCAAAAAAGGCAGTGCGCTTTGTCATGCCCAGTGCCGCAGCGGCAGCGCGCAGGCCGGGCGGCACGGCCTTAAAGCCGCCAATTAAAATCTCGCTCAAATAAGCGGCGCTGTTTAAGGCCAGCACCAGCACTGCCACGCGAAAACCATCAGCAAACAGCCACCATAAAAGCGGCGACCGGCGGATAAAATCAATATTGCCGCTGCCATAATAAAACAGGAATAATTGCACCAGCAGCGGCGTGCCGCGAAATAAAGCAGCATAAGCGCGCGCGCCGGCGCTCATAGCCCGATTTGCCGACCGGCGCATTATGACCAGCCCGATAGCCAGCATAAAGGCAAGCGGCGCCGATAAAGCAATCAGCCCCAAAGTCAGAGGCAAACCGCGCGGGATAACCGCCAGACAATCGCGCAAAATTGCCCAATCAAGCATTGCACCCCCCATCTGTGGCGGCCAGACGGCGCTCCACCAGGCGAAACAGGCTTTGGCTGGCCAGCGTAATCAGCAAATACAGCACCAAAGCCGCACTATAAAACAAAAAAGGCTGCTCCGTGGCATTGGCGCCCAGTTGGGCACGGTATAAAAGCTCGGCTATGCTTACCAGCGCCACCAGCGCCGTATCCTTGACAGTATTTTGCCAGATATTGTTAATACCGGGCAGCACAAGGCGCAGCGCGGTCGGCAAAATACAAAAGCGGAATCTTTGCCTCGCGCTTAGCCCCAAAGCGGCGCCGGCCTCAATCAACCCGCGCGGCACAGCGTTTAACGCACCGCGTATAGTTTCAACCGCATAAGAGGAAGCAATCAAACCAACAGCCAGAATCACCGCCAGCAGAGGCAAAAGCGAGACAAACGGGTTTTGATAGCCGAAAGCCGCCCCCATTATCTGCATAAAATCATCAGAAGCGAAAAAAAACACATAAATGACCAGAATTTCCGGCACACCGCGAATAAGCAGCGTATAGACATCGACGATAAAGCGTAAAACCGGCAGCCGCGCCCATTTAATCAGTGCCAGCCCCAGCCCGAGAGCCAGGCCGATAATCAGGGCGGCAACGGCAATCAGCACGGTCATGCCGGCACCGCGCAGCAAGGCTGCCGCCCAGCCTTCCGCCCAGAGATTTGCCAAATTATCCATTATCCGCGCTCAACCCTGTTTGGAGAAACGGCAAAGCTGCCCAAACAAGGCACAAGCCGCATAAAAGCCGCTTTTATAGTGATTATGGCGGAAAAGCCAAGCGCCGGCGCCAAAAAAAACGCATTTCCCGGCACAATCTGCCGCCCCGGCCGGCAGCGCTGCCGCGCCTGAACCCGGCTCCCCTACTGCTTCGATTCGCAGCGCCGCTGCTCCGCCCTCAGGCTGCGCCCGGCAGCCGGCTCATTCTCATAGGCCTGGCCCGCCGCGCAGCAAGGCTTCTGCCCCCAAACCTTTCCTGTCAATTATTGCCTTTGATCCGGCTCATGGCGCGGCGTTTTCAGCCTCCCCACTACAGGGGGCAGAAATATCAGCGCCGTTAAACCATTTTTCGCTCAGCCTTTTTACCGTGCCATCGGCCTCCAGCGCGCAAATTGCCTGGTTTATGCGCCGGCGCAACGTGTCTGCCCCTTTCGGCAGGCCGGCAGCCACACCGCCGCCAAGGGTGGCCGGGTCGTCTGCCATGGGAATAATGACATTAACATAAGTAAAGCGGCGGCTGTTTTCCGGCCTGGCCAGATAAGCGCTCCAAATAGCCGTATCGGCGAAAGCGGCGTCCAGCCGGCCATTGGCCAAATCCATCAGCAAATCGTCAAATGTGTCATAGCTGCGCAAATCGGCGCCGCCAATATGTTTTTCAGCATAAAAAGCATGGGTAGTAGCATTTTGCACGCCCAGCCTTTTCCCCTTCAAGGCGGCAAACAGGCTGTCTTTATCCTTGACAGCAGCCAAGGGAGATTCCCTGCGCACGACAAACAGGTTTTGCATTTGCGCATAAGGCACGGAGAAATCAATTTTTTGCCGGCGGGAAGCGGAAATGGAAAGACTGCTGAAAATTATGTCAAACCGCCCGCCCCGGATAAGGGACGGAATAAGGCTGTCAAAATTCTGCACTACAAAGCTGCATTGCGCGCCGATTTTCCGGCAGACAGATTGCGCTATATCGGCATCAAAACCGGTTACGCGGCCATTGGCATCGGCCATTGTCCACGGGCGATATGTGCCTTCTGTGCCGATACGCAGCGGCTCTGCCTGTGCTGCGGCAGGATAAAGCCCGCAACTGCCCGGCCAGAGCAGCAATAAGGCTATAAAATGAAAAAATTTTGCCACTTTTCTTCCGGCTTTCTTTGTGTTTTATCCCCTTCAGGCGCAGCAATTTGTGCATAAAACTGCCATTATGGCAAGAGATTTGACAGTTTTGGCCCCATATCCCCGCCGACACCGGCCGCCAGGGCAGCCTGAATGGCAGTAAGCCGCGCCGCCTGGCCGGCCGGCGGCAAATCCTGCCGCGCGCCGCGCCCCCAAACCGGGCCGGGCCAGCCGGCGTCACCCTTTATCCGGGCAATAATATGAATATGCAACTGGCGCACAATATTGCCCAAAGCGCCAATATTGATTTTATCGCAAGGGGCGGCGCGCTGTAGCCCTTTGGCAGCAAAATTGATTTCTTCCATAGATTGCGCCCGCTGCGCGGCGCTTAAATCAAAAATTTCTGCTGCGCCCTTTACCCGCGGCACTAATAACAGCCAGAACCATCTTTGCTCTCGCATGAGCCGCACATCGCATAAAGGCAGGGCAGCAGCAAAAACACTCTCTGCCGCCAGCCGTTTATCGAGGGTAAATTTATCAGACACAAAGGCCCTCCGCCACGCTGTTTGCTTCTGACACATAGGGCGAAAACAGCGTCTCTGGCAAGTTTTTTTTTCACGTATAATCCGGTTGGGAAGCGCAAAAATTCTGCCAAATAGCCGTTTTTAACAGGCAGCGAGCCGGAGGTGAAAATCTTTCCCTTGCATTTTGCTGCCAAATTGGCAATAGATAAAGCGGGAGAGAGGCAATGGACGCACCCCTCGCCAACCGGGTCAGGTTCGGAAGAAAGCAGCCCTGACGAGTTTGCCGGTGCGGGTTGTTGCTCTCTCTCCTTTTCCCTTGCATTACGGGGGCGGGTTTTGAGCGAAAACGGGGATAAAGGCATGGATCAGACAGCGCCCAATATGGCCTATCGTGTTCTTGCCCGCAAATATCGCCCGCAAAATTTTTCCGATCTTATCGGCCAGGAGCCGATGATACGCACGCTGACCAATGCTTTTGACATGGGGCGGATTGCGCAGGCCTGGATGTTAACCGGGGTGCGCGGTGTCGGCAAAACCACGACAGCCCGCATTTTGGCGCGCGCCCTTAATTATCAAACCGCCACTATCGACAGGCCGACTGTGCGGCTGGAAGAAATGGGGGAGCATTGTCAGGCAATTATGGAAGGCCGCCATGTTGATGTGGTGGAAATGGACGCTGCTTCCCATACCGGCATTGACGATATTCGCGAAATTATTGAACAAGTGCGTTATCGCCCGGTGGCGGCGCGTTATAAAGTCTATATTATTGACGAAGTGCATATGCTCTCTACCCAGGCTTTTAACGGGCTGTTAAAAACGCTGGAAGAGCCGCCGCCGCATGCCAAATTTATTTTTGCCACTACTGAAATCCGCAAAGTGCCGGTAACAGTTTTGTCGCGCTGCCAGCGTTTTGATTTGCGCCGGGTAGATGCCGCCCTGCTGACACAGCATTTGCAAAAAATCGCCGCGGCAGAAGGCGTGGCGGCGGAGCCTGCGGCTCTGGCCATGATAGCGCGGGCGGGTGAAGGCTCAGTGCGTGACTGCCTTTCTATCCTTGATCAAGCCATTGCCCATAGCGGCGGCACTTCTGCCGCGGCGGCCCGGATTACGGCAGCAGCAGTGCGCACTATGCTTGGCCTGGTCTCCAGTGCACAAATTATTGATTTGTTCCGCCTGCTTATGCAGGGCCGCGCGGCAGAGGCGCTGGCGCAATTACAACATCTTTATACTTATGGCGCCGAGCCGGGCGTAATTTTGCGCGATCTGGCTGATTTTAACCACCTCATCACCCGGTTGCGCTTCCAGCCGGAGCTGGCGGCCGATATTTCACTGGCAGAAGAAGAGCGAAAAGAAGCGGCGCAATTTGCTGAAAAGCTCTCATTGCGCATTTTATCGCGTAACTGGCAAATGCTGTTAAAAGGCATGAGTGAGGTGGAAATTGCCGCCCGGCCGCTGGCGGCAGCAGAAATGCTGCTTATCCGCCTGTGCCATGCGGCTGATTTGCCTAATCTTGATGACGCCCTGCGCCTTCTGGAACAAAGCAGACAAAATGGGGAAACCGCGCCGGTAATGCTGGCCGTGTCGTCAAGCAGTAGAATGCCGGAGACAAGACAGACGGCAGCGGGAGTAACAGCAGCCGCAAAGGCGATAGCGGCTCAGGCTCAGGCCGATAAAACTTCACCAGCAAATGCCGAGGCAAAGCCGGCAAAGCCTGAAGCGACAGCCAAAGGCGCAGCAATAATGGATAAGCCTCAGGCAGCGGCTTCACCGCCTGCCGCCCGACACGGCGCAATAAGCCTGCAAAAACTGGTGGCAATGGCCGAAAAACAGGGTAATTTGCCGTTAAAATTCCATTTGCGCGAATCTATCCGCCCGGTCGGGCCGGAATCTGCCGCAGAAGCCGGGCAGGCTGATATTTTCCGCTTTGTGCCAATGGCTAATGCCCCAAAAGATATTGAGCGGCAAATTGCCGAATTGCTGCTGGCGGCAACGGGCGAGCGCCGGCAGGTGCAGGCCGTGGCGAGCGGCGGCGGTGCCACATTGGCGGAAGAAGAGCAAAAGCACAATCAGGCGCTGATAGAAGAGGCAAAAAACAATGCCGAAGTAGCGGCTGTGTTACACCATTTCCCCAAAGCGGAATTGAGAGAAGTGCGGCTTAAACCGCAAAATGAAGCTTCACCCAAAACAACTGAGAAAATAATAAGGCAATAAGGCGGGGTTACAGCCTGGCATAAAGCCGCAAACCGGCGAAATTCATATTATAAGGAGAAAACCATGCGCGATCTTATGGGTATGATGAAAAAAGCCAAAGAAATGCAAACCAAAATGCAGGATTTGCAGGCCGAAATGGCAAATTTAACGGCTGAGGGGAAAGCAGGCGGCGGCCTGGTGGCCATTACCCTGGGCGGAGACGGCAAAGTGCGCGCCGTTAATATTGATTCTTCCCTGATGAAGGAAGAAGAAAAGGAAATTCTGGAAGATTTATTGCTGGCAGCCTATAATGAAGCCAAAGAAAAAATTGAAACTGTCATTGCTGAAAAGACACAGACTATCACCGCCGGTCTGCCTGTTCTGCCCGGGTTTAAGCTGCCTTTTTGAGCCCCTTATGAACAGATAAGCCGCGCCTGCCGGCAGCCGGGGGCGGGGTTATCAGCCTGTCTTGTTACCGGCCCGGCCTGATAAAACCATGAAGATTAGCCTGTTGCGCCTATATAGTAACACAATAGTTTATCTTTAGGGTAAAAATTGCCGTATAGTATAAATGAATCATTAAAATTACTTGATTTTATTATAATAATACAGTTAATATTTTCCCTGCAAATATGCTTTTGCCTTTATGGCCGGCTTGGCCGGCGGCAGCCAATGCAAAGTGCTTATAGCGCATTTTTTGCCGGCTTTGCCTTTCTCTATCGGCAAACCTTTCTGCCTTTATCGCTTTTAGCATTATGGCCGGTCAGAACGTGCGCCGGAATTCCGGCAGACTGCGGGCTGCTACCGACAATAGCGCTGCAAATCACGCGCCTTCTGCCGGCGGCGGCCTTTTAACGCGGACACAGCTTTATTAAAGCCGGCAAAAAGCGCTTATGCATCTTATCTGCCCGCTATCAAGGCCGGCCGCGCCGGGGGGAACATATATCAGCGCATCTTTGCAGAATTTTTTTAAAAAAAGTGACCGGCTTACCGGGCTCCCTGCTTTTAAATATCAGGCATCTGTGAGCGCAGCAGCTCAGGGCAGCGGCTGAATTGACTTGCCTCCTGCCTTGGCAGGAAGCCGGCTTACAAAGCTTGCTTCCTGAAACAAAAAGGCAATTTTCAGCCCCTCCTTCTCTGCTTGCCTGCTCACTCTAGCAGGGTTTTGCTGAGACAATAGCTAAAATTTCATGCCCTCAACCCCGATAAGCGGCAAGGAACGACAGGCGCTATATAGGTTTGCGCCTCCTTTACCGGGCACGGCCGCAGAGCGGCGCTCTGCTGACAGCAAGTGTTTGCTTCTATCGGTTTTGTCAGACTGCGTGGCTATGACGGCACAAAACGCCCGGCAAAGTAAAAAACGCTTTAATCCGGCAGATTTTACGATTGAGGCTTGTTTCTTTGGCAAAAACCGCTATCTTGCCGGGGCACGAAGTATGATGCGGCCTGCCTGCTTTTTCATGCCGCGCGATTGCCTTATTCTCACAAAATATATTAAAAAACTTCTCATGAGTTTAGCAATGGCCAATCCTTATATTGAAATATTTCGTGCGCCCGGCAGTTTTGCTTTTTCTATTTGCGGCCTTATTGCCCGCTGTTCACTATCGATGAACACGCTGAGTATTGTCACCATGATTTCTATGGAGCGCGGCCATTATGCGCTGGCCAGTGCCGTGGCCACAATCTATGCCGTATGCGGAGCAATTCTGGCGCCGCAAATTTCCAGATTGGCCGATCGTTTTGGCCAGACCAGGATTGCCGTGCCGGCCACTGCTTTAGCCGTTGGCGCCATGCTGGCGCTTATCCTCGCCGTGCGGCTGGGCGCGCCGGCCTGGTGCCTGTTTCTGTGCGCGGCCGGCATTGGTTTTATGCCGGCTTTTGGCGCCTTTGTCCGCACCCGCTGGTCGCGCCTGTTTCACGGCTCGCTCAAGCTGCATACGGCTTTTGCCTATGAATCTACTCTTGATGAAACAATTTTTATGGCCGGCCCGATTTTGGTGGTTTATCTGGCCACCGGCTTTTTCCCCGAAGCGGGGCTGCTGGGCTCGGCCGTTTTGCTGGCTGTCGGCGCCGGCCTGTTTTGCCTGCAAAAAAAGACAGAGCCGAAAATTATTTATAATAAAAATCGCGGGCGGAAAAGCCGGCCGGTTATTTTTATGCTGCCTGTTGCCGTTATTATTGCCACTTTGCTGGCCATGGGCGCTATTTTCGGCACGGCAGAGGTTGCTTCGGTTGCCTTTGCCAAAGAACAGGGCAATCCTGCCGGCTCTATGTGGCCGCTTTCCGCTTATGCTTTCGGCTCTTTTATCACCGGGATAATTTATGGCGCCATGCGGCTGAAAATGCGGCTGTCACACCAGTTTATTGCCGCCATGGCGATTGCCGCCATAACAACCCTGCCGCTTTTATGGGTGAGCAGTATTGGCGGGCTGACCTTAATGCTGTTTATTGCCGGCGCCGCCTGCTCTCCTTCCATTATTATCGCCATGCAACTGATAGAGCGGCTGGCGCCGGCAGAAAAAATGACCGAGGGCATAAGCTGGGCCATGACCGGCATGGGTGTCGGCTTTGCTATTGGCATGGCTTTGGCCGGCCAGGCTATTGACCGATTTGGCGCTCAGGCCGGCTTTTATACAGCTATTGCTGCCGGCTTTTCGGCCCTGGCTTTAATTATACTCTGCCGCCGCCCGGTGGAGCGCGGCGAAACCGCTTAAAGCCGCTGCTTTTTCATGCGAATGATAGTATTAAATGAAAAGAGACGCCTTTTTGCGGGCATTGAGGGCAGCGGCTCGACAACAAGGGCTGTGATTCGCAACAGGTAAAGAATACCGGCAAAGATTCACATTTTGCGGTTTGCCCCGGTAATAAGACTGCAATTATAAAATCCGGCGCGCTAAGCCCGCTTTATGCGAAAATAGTCAAAAAGCAGTCAGGGCTTTAACGCCCGTCCGGATATTTTCTCCATATCGGCAAATAAGGTTTATAAAAATGGGCTATATTTATTACGCAAACATTGAGTCAGACCCGGACGGCGGCTTTATCGTCAGTTTTCCTGATGTGCCGGAGGCAATAACAGCAGGTGACGATAGATCCGAAACACTGGCCAATGCGGCACAAGCTTTGGGATTGGCCTGGCGCAGTTATTATGCCGCCGGCAAACCGCTTCCTCCGGCAAAAATATGTGAGAGAACAGCTATCGCGCCCAATGCCTGGAACTCTCTGAAGCTTGCGGTCATCACAGCCTTTGAGGAAAGCAATATCACTAAAACAGAGCCGGCGCATCGCCTGGGCAAGCAAGAAAATGAAGCCCGCCGCATATTGGACTGAAATTATCCAACCAGGCTGCAAATATTGGAGCGGGCACGGGCAGTAATGGGCAAGCAGCTTATTGTAACCCGTGCAGGATAAGCCGCGCCGCGCTGCCTGAGACAGCGAGAGCGGCCTAAATGGCGCGCCGCGGCGCTGAGCGGCGCAAATCAAGCCAGCAATCGCGGCTCAGGCTATAATGCGCCAGAGCCTGCGCCCTGTCTGCCCCTTGGGCAATATGGCCGCTGCTGTAAAGAAGAGAAAAACCGCATTTTTGCAAAATTTTGCGCGCGGCAGCGTTTGTATCATGCAGGCGGGCATAAAGCGCCTCCAGCTCTGTGGCGCGAAAAGCGGCATCTATCAGAGCAGCGGCAATTTCCGTGCCGTAACCCCGCCGCCAATAAGGCTCTCCCAGCCAAAAGAAAATCTCCGTCCCGGCTGAATTTTTATTTGCGGCAGCCTTATCGGCCGGCAGCAAAGCGGCACCACCCTGCTCTGCATTGCTCTGCCGCCTGTAAGATTTATAGGGCCGGCTTTGCCGCCCGTCAGCCGGAACTTCATTGGCCGGCGCCATAATTTGCCTTGGCGGTTCGGCATTTTTCCCCATTTTGCCGGCATTGCCGCCAAAACCGCAGCAACCGATAAATTCCCCCGTATCAGCCCGCGTAACAGCATAAACATAATGCGCCGCCTGCCCTTTTGCGGCGCGGCTAACAAAATCTTCAGCAGCGGCTCGGGTAAAAGGAGAGGGCATTTCATCAAACTGGCTGATAATATGCCGGTTATCGGCCAGGGTGACCAGCGCCTCTATATCTTCACTATGCGGCAGGCGCAAAACCAGCCGGCGGGTCACCAGAACCGGGCAATTTATTTTTTGTAAAAAGCCGTTTCCCCGCAAATCCACACTACGCATTGCTTATCTCCCAATACGAAAAAGGGGAAGATAGCGCGCTATCTCCCCCTTTCAACATATTCAGGGCATAAAGCAAAATGACAGAACAAAGCTCAGAGCAGAAACTGCCAGCCCCCACTCTGCCGCAGCCAAAAGCAGAAGCTTTTATAACAATGCCAGCAATCGCGGCTATTCCCGCCCGGCACCGCTAAAAGCGGTTATCCTGCTTTACCACAGCATAAGGCAGCCTGCTTTTATTTTACCGCCGTCAAAAGCGGCCGGTCTTTACTCTGCCGCCGTCAAAAGCGGCTCAATCGCCACTGAGCGGCGGCCTCCGGCTTTCTCCCGGAAGGCTACCCGCCCCTCGGTTAAAGCAAATAATGTGTGATCCCTGCCCATGCCGACATTTTCGGCCGGGTGCCATTGCGTGCCGCGCTGGCGCACAATAATATTACCGGCCCGCACATGCTCGCCGCCAAATTTTTTTACACCCAAACGCTTGGATTCCGAATCGCGACCATTGCGCGATGACCCGCCGGCTTTTTTATGTGCCATTATTACTCTCCTTGACTTCTCTCACTCCCCTGCCTGAACTCAGGCGGCAGAGCCAAAATGATAAACAGCAAGCCTGTATCTCAACCTCGCCTTTAAACAGCGCCGGCAATATTCATCAGCATCTCAGCCAGCCACAATTTCGGCAATGCGCACCAGAGTAAGCATTTGGCGATGGCCGCGCGTGCGCTTGGAATTTTGCCGGCGGCGCTTTTTAAAGGCAATTACCTTTGGCGCGCGCGCTTGTTCCACCACTTCGGCTGTCACCACCGCGCCTTCAACAAATGGAGCGCCAATTTTAGCCTCAGCGCCTTCGCCAATCAGCAAAACTTCCTTAAATTCTACCTTTGCGCCGCTTGAAGCCGCAAGTTTTTCTACTTTTATCAAGCTTCCGGCCGCAACGCGATATTGTTTGCCCCCGGTTTTAATGACTGCGAACATTTTTACCTTCCGTTCTATCACGAAAACCACCTTTTCCCCGGCTCTTCCCTGTAAACAGAGCTGGCAGCAGGGCAAAAAAGCAATTCGTCTTTTTATCAGCCTGTTAATATTTTTGGCGGCGGAACTCCGCCTTTGACCATGCGGCAATAAAGCACATATGCCCTTTGGCCACATAAGGGGCTTTATACGGCCTGATATGAGGCAGAGTCAAGAAATTTCCGCAATTTGGCGCAATTAAGGCTTGCCAGAACCGCGTTTTTTACGCTATCACTCAGGGCTTACGGGAGAGATGGCTGAGCGGTTGAAAGCACCGCACTCGAAATGCGGCATAGGGGCAACTCTATCGGGGGTTCGAATCCCTCTCTCTCCGCCACAGGCCGCTCGCTTTATCCCGCATATTTTCTGCCTGAGGCATTTCGCCTTTATTTTCCTTTTTATGCCATATTTTATTGTTATCATCGCCCGATTAAATCAGGCAATGAGTTTCAACAGGAGCAGTTCATGTCCGCCATTACTTGGCCTGAGGCCTATCTCCCCGGCTTTACGGATAATTTTGCTTCCAATGAGGCAATTTGCGCCGGCTTGAGCGCAGCGGATATTTTCCCGCTGCTGGAACAGGCGCATTTATGGCCGTCTTATTATGCCAATTCGGCCAATATTCGCTTTCACAACCCGCAAGAGCGTGTCTTAAAGCTGGGCAGCCGCTTTTATTTTGAGACTTTCGGCTTCCCCGTCGAGGCAGAGGTGGTGGAATATGCGCCGCCGGCAAGCGGCGAACCGGCGCGGATTGCCTGGCATGGCTGGGCGGGGGAAGGCACAGACCGGTTAGATGTGCATCACGCCTGGCTGGTGGAAGATTTACCGCAAAATCGGGTGCGTATCCTCACCCAGGAGACGCAAAACGGCAATCCGGCCAAAGAATTGGCGAAAACCCGGCCTAATCCGATGCTTAACGGCCACCAACAATGGCTGGACGGGCTTATCGCTGCCGCCACAGCCCGGAAGAAGAAAGGCTGATAGCCTTTATAAAAATGCGGCAGCCTTGTTCGCTTTATTGGGAAAATCAAAAACAGGAGTTTTAAAACCGTGAAAGACATTGTTGAAATTGCCCGCAAGCGCTATACGACCAAGCATTATAACCCCGATAAAAAGCTGACGCCTGAGCAAATGGGCGCGATTAAAGAGCTGCTGCGGCTGGCGCCTTCCAGCGTTAATTCCCAGCCCTGGCATTTTATTATTGCCGCCACGCCCAAGAGCAAAGCGCGTATTGCCAAAGCAATGGAAGGGCTTTTTGCTTTTAACAAAACCCGCGTTCTTGATGCGGCGGCGGTGGTTATTTTTTGCGCCCGCACGCAAATGGACGATAGCTATTTGCAGCATTTGACCGATAAAGAGCGGGAGGACGGGCGCTTTAGCGGCAATGAGGAAATTGAGGAAGCCGGCTATAAAGGGCGGAAATTCTTTGTTGATATTCACCGCAAAACACTGAAAGATTTGCCGGAATGGGCGGCGCGGCAGACCTACCTTAATATTGGCGCTTTTTTGCTGGGCGCGGCCGCCATGGGGCTGGACGCCACGCCGATTGAAGGCTTTGACCCGGCAATTCTGGAACAGGAATTCGGCTTTGCCAAACAGCATTTGGCAGGAATATGCCTGGCGGCGGTTGGCCACCGCGCCGCGCATGACGGCAATGCAACCCGCCCCAAATCCCGCCTTGATCCGGCCGAATTATTCACCGAGATTTGATAATTTTTAGCGGCCGGCGGCATATTCCGCCGGCTGCCCTGACTCTTAACAGCGTTCTGCAAAACTGCGGGACGCCAGCGGTTGTTTCGACTCTTCAAATATTTTGTTGATTACGGGCAAATGCGTCTCGAACAGCTTGCTCTAAATTATCATTTTTCAATTCGAATTTATCAAATAAGGCAATATTATCGTGTTTGACATGTAATTGCCCTTCATTGCCGCTATTGCCCCTGTGCTGCCCTTTTGAATAAAGCGGGTTATTATGAACCTCCTTGCTGCTCATGACCCAAAGCACAATTTCATCTCTAAAAACGGCAACCCAAATAAAAACATCGCAACATTGCGGTTTTAACTGCTGAAAATTCATTAAGAAACCCTGTTTTGTATTTCTTGATAAAGCACGGACATAAAGCGGCCCCTCTCCTGCATTATCAACAGCACGAGAGGCTTTAACTTCAATTTTGATACCATCAAGCCAAAGGTCATATTGACCGGAAAATTCAGAGTCTAACCTTTTGGAAGCCGGCTTTAACGCGGAACATTTTCCTAAAACATAAGTCTGAGCAAATTTTTCACCAAATCCTCTTGGCGCAGCGATTTCAAATATCCAAAGATAAGGATTGGCGGCAATATATTCAGAGCGAATATCCATATATTGCGCAAAACCCAGCCCTTTTGCTTCAATAAGATTGCATATCAAATGCTCATATTCATTAAAAGGGAAAACAGCCTTATCCTGCTCAACCAAAGCAAGAATCCGATCCAGTTCCGTTTGTGACCCGGTAAAAGAATTGCAAATTTTAGCCTTTAATTCTGAAAGTTCCATTATCCTGCTTGCCTATATTAAAATATTCAATCAGCTCACTTTCAGAAAAACTGTTTTTGCTTTTTAGAAACTCTATCGGCAACGGCAGTTTTTCAAGGTCAGATCGTAATACTTTATGAGTATTAAATAATTTCTTGAATATCCAGCTATATAAATCTGTATTGAACACTTTAGCGATAAGGCTATGAGAGAAGGGAAAACCGCTTAAAAGCTTCACCATATTCACACTATTCAAACAATAAGCTTGCTCTGTATCACGATAAAAAACCAGTTCTGACGAAATAAAACGGTAAAGAAGCTTTTCTTCCGCTTCAAATAGAGCGATAGGGGCAACCTGTTGATAAAGAGAAAAGTCGTCAGGAATAAAATTCGTAACTTTATGGCTATGCCCTTTATAAATATCTGTCCCTTTATAAACAGGAATAGAATTCTCAAACGGTTCAGAACGGCAGAATTTTTTATTATTACCGGTCACTATGCCTAGCCCCCATTGGGCATTCCGCTCTAAAGTGACATATGGCTTACTGAAAATTGCTGCCAGGACTTGTTCATCGGCGGAATCTACAGAAAAATTGATAATCGCCGCAGGATTATTGACAAAAGAGCTTTTCTGCCTCGTAAAAGAAGTATTATTTACACTACAAAGCACCTTCCTCAACCTATTTTTATTTTTTTCAAGACAAAAAGACTGCGCTCTTGTCATAATTTTCTTAAAAGGCCGGCCAAAATCTCTAAGGCCAAGCAGTTTATATTCAAGCAATTTTTGTCGTGCATTCTGAAAAGCAGCGATCTTGAAAAAAGCTTCCGGCAGTAATAAGGCCAAAAAGCCTCCCTCTTTTAACCGCTGCAAGGCAGCGAAGAAAAACAAAGCAGCACTATCAAGATTCCGGCTTTCACCCAGCAGCTTACCGTATTTTTCTTTTTCAATATGTTGTATCTTTTTCCCCCATGGGGGATTTGTCACTATCACATCAAAAAACAGAGATTCGTCCCTAAAACTGACAGTATCTTCGAGAAAATCCCGGCAAAATATCGTATCACTTTTATAACCTGTCTCAGCAAAAATACGTTGTTTTGTTAAAGCCACAGCCACGGGGTCGCTATCATAGGCATAGATATTCTGCGGCAAAAAGCCACGATGAATGGCCTCAATGATAAAATTGCCACTACCGCAACATGGATCGCAAAACGTCTTGTGAGAGGCAGGTAGAGCAATATCAGCTAATAATACTCGACAAATATCTGGCGGCGTATAATAAATCCCCTCTTTATTACGATAAGAATCAGACAAAGAATTTTGATAAATCTCAGTCAGTGGTAAAACAGCTTCACCGGCTTGCAGACGCGCTAATATTTTACTGCTAAGCTCGACATGATCGTGTTGCGAAGATCGCGATTTATTAGCCCGACTCACCAGTTTTTCTTTCCCGGCCACATTGTGACAGAAATTTTCAAATGACTGGCGAACAATGCCTATACCGTCTCTATGCTGAAGATAACCCGCTTTCACCCAATTCCGCACGGAGGCTTCTGACACATTCAACCGATAAGCGACTTCGGCAATGCGCATAGCTATATACTGACTATCTTCAAATAAATCGGCTTGCTGCCCCACTCTTATCAAAACTCCCAGTCTTCATCTTCGGTAGCTTGTGCCTTGCCGATAACATAAGAAGAGCCGCTGCCGGAAAAGAAATCGTGATTTTCATCGGAAGTCGGCGATAAAGACGCCAGAATGGCCGGGTTGACCGCGCAGATCTCGGCCGGGAATAAGGGATCATAGCCAAGATTCATCAAGGCCTTATTGGCATTATAATGCAAAAACATTTTGACATCTTCTGTCAGCTTGACATCATCATAAAGGCTTTCCGTATATTGGCATTCCACTTCATAGAGAGACATCAGCAAATCAACAGCAAATTCGTGCATTTCCTTGCGCTCGGACTCCGTCCGCTTTGCCATGGTTTTCTGGAATTTATAGCCGATATAATAACCGTGAATAGCTTCATCACGGATAATCAGCCTGATCAAATCGGCGGTATTGGTCAGCTTGGCGCGGGTGGAAAGATAAAGCGGCAGATAAAAGCCGGAATAAAACAGAAAAGTCTCCAGAAACACGCTGGCGACTTTCCGCCTGGCGCCGTCTGCACCATTATAAAAACTGATAACTCGATGCGCTTTTTCCTGTAAATATTTATTCTCCCGGCTCCATTCAAAGGCATCATCAATATCCGGCATCAGGCACAAGGTAGAAAAGACAGAAGAATAAGAGCGCGCATGCACCGCTTCCATAAAGGCAATATTGGTCAGCACTGCCTCTTCATGCGGGGTCTCAGAATCCGGCAGCAGCGATAAAGAGCCAATAGTATTTTGCACCGTATCCAGCAAAGTCAGGCCGGTGAAAACGCGAATCACTAATTGCTGCCATTGCGGCGTTAGCTGCCCCCAGCTCGGCACATCATTGGAAAGCGGCACTTTTTCCGGCAGCCAGAAATTGCTGGTCAGCCGGTTCCATACTTCCAGATCTTTGTCATCTTGCAGGCGGTTCCAGTTCACCGCCAGCACGGTTTGGGCTTTATCTTTGTCAATGGTGGTCGTCATGGCTTTTCTCTTTCAGATTTTCTGCCAGGCCGGCCATTGAGAAGCACGCCACAAAAACCGGCCTCTCTCTATTGCCTGCCTGTATCCCTGTAAGCATTCTCCGCCCCTGCTGTTTTGCTAGCCCTTTGGCGGGAAAGGGTCGCGCCCGTAAGTGTTGCGTGCACGTATCCGGTGATTATCCTTGCGCGTTAAAAACGCCTCTCCGCCGGATTTCCCGGCCAGGCGGCGGGCTTCACCCCAGGCTTCTGCCTGAGTATCCGCCGTAACAGAGGCGCGCTTGCCGCCTTCACGCGTGGCCGCATAACCGCCGCCCGGACGGCTATGCACCCAATAAGTGTTGGAATTCGGCATTATTTGCCCTTTCTGCTGCCAAAAACCGGTTACAGGCTACAGGAAACACAGCCTTCTACTGCTGTGCCTTCCAGCGCCGCCTGGCGCAGGCGAATATAATAAATGGTCTTGATGCCCTTTTTCCAGGCATAAATCTGGGCGCGGTTAATATCGCGCGTGGTAGCGGTATCGTTAAAAAACAGCGTCAGCGACAGGCCTTGATCAACATGCTGTGTCGCCACCGCATAAGTATCAATAATTTTCTCCACGCCTATCTCATAAGCGTCCTGATAATAATCAAGATTATCATTATTCATATAAGGCGCAGGGTAATAAACCCGGCCGATTTTACCCTCTTTGCGTGTTTCAATGCGTGAGGCTATAGGGTGGATTGAGGCGGTAGCGTGGTTAATATAGGAAATAGAGCCGGTGGGCGGCACAGCCTGCAAATTGCGGTTATAAAGCCCGTGCTCTTTAACCAATGCGGCCAGTTTTTGCCAGTCTTCCCGCCCGGGCACGGCAATTTTGCTGCGGGCAAACAGCGCTGCCACTTTTTCATGCTCCGGCCTGTGCGGCTTTTCAATATATCTGGCAAAATAAGAACCGTCATAATAAGCGGAATCCTTAAAGCCGGCAAAACTTGCGCCGCGTTCCTGCGCTAATTTGTTGGAAGCCAGCAGGGCATAATAGGCCATGCAATAAAAATAAATATTGGTGAAATCCAGCGCTTCCGGCGAGCCGTAATGGATTTTTTCCCGCGCCAGAAAACCGTGCAAATTCATTTGCCCAAGGCCAATAGCATGGCTTTTATCATTGCCGGCAATAATAGACGGCACCGAAGCCATATGGCTCATATCGGAAACGGCGGTCAAGGCGCGCACCGCCAGCTCTATTGTAGCGGCAAAATCGGCAGAATCCATAGCTTTGGCAATATTGAGCGAACCCAGATTACAGGAAATATCTTCACCAATATGCTTATAGGTTAAATCAGCCTCATAGCTGCTGGCGCTGTTGACCTGCAAAATTTCCGAGCAGAGATTGCTCATATTGATCCGCCCGGCAATCGGATTGGCGCGATTGGCCGTATCTTCAAAAACAATATAAGGATAGCCGGATTCAAACTGGATTTCCGCCAGAGTCTGGAAGAAATTGCGGGCATTGATTTTCTTTTTGGCGATTTGCGCATTATCAACAAAAGCATAATAATGCTCACTAATGGCAATGTCGCTCATCGGCCTGCCGGTAATGCGCTCCACATCATAGGGCGAGAACAGATACATATCCTCATTTTTGCGCGCCAGCTCAAAAGTAATATCGGGGATAACCACGCCCAGCGACAAAGTCTTCATGCGGATTTTTTCATCGGCATTTTCGCGCTTACTGTCTAAAAAGCGCATAATATCCGGGTGGTGAGCGTGGAGGTAAACCGCGCCGGCACCCTGCCGCGCGCCAAGCTGATTGGCATAGGAAAAAGCATCTTCCAGCAGTTTCATCACCGGCACCACGCCGGAAGACTGATTTTCAATCTGCTTGATCGGCGCACCGGTCTCACGCAAATTGGTCAGGCTCAGCGCCACGCCGCCGCCGCGCTTGGAAAGCTGCAAAGCCGAATTGATTGACCGGCCAATCGATTCCATATTATCTTCCAGCCGCAGCAAAAAACAGGAGACAAATTCGCCGCGCTGCTTTTTGCCGGCATTGAGAAAAGTCGGCGTTGCCGGCTGGAAGCGGCCGCTAATCATTTCATCAACCAGTTTCAGGGCAAAACCCTCATTGCCGCCGGCCAGAGTCAGCGCCACCATAGAGACGCGATCTTCATAACGCTCAAGATAACGCTTGCCGTCCCGAGTCTTCAACGTATAGGCGTTATAATATTTAAACGCCCCCAAAAAAGTGGGAAAGCGGAATTTATAAGCATAAGCGTGCTGGAACAGTTTTTTGATAAAAGCAAAATTATATTGCGCCAGAATTTCGGCCTCGTAATAGTCTTCTTCCACCAGATAATCCAGCTTCTCCTTTAAATTATGGAAGAATACCGTATTCTGATTGACATGATTGAGGAAATATTGCCGCGCCGCCTCTTTATCTTTGGCAAATTGAATTTTGCCATTGGCATCATAGAGATTAAGCATGGCATTCAAGGCATGATAATCATTCTGCCGGCTGCTGTCTTTTGTTCCGCTTTGCATTATAACTCCTGTCAGGACTCCCCGATTTCCGGCTGCTGCCGCAATCAAGCCGCTATTTTAAAGGCTCGCGGGCCGTCTTACCCCGGTATTTGCGCCAAAATGCGGCGCACATTATGCACATCACCGGGCATACCGCGCAATTCATAACGATAAAGGCACGGCACGGCACATTTATAGGCGATAATATCGCCGGCAAAAGCATAATAAAGGCCGAAATTACGATTGCCGCTCGCCACCACCCCGCGCAATAGCGCGCGATTTTCGGCAATATTGAGAAAGCGAATCGCCGCTTTGGGCAGCGCCCCGCGCCCTTCGCCGTCAGCGTAAGTCGGCATAATCAAAATATAAGGTCTGTCCACTTGCGGCAGCGCACCCTTTTTCGGCAGGCGCAGCGCCGGCACAGCCAGGCGCTCAACAAAATTTTGCGTATTGCCGGTTTCACTGGAATAATAAACGACATAATCGATCATTTATACCTCCTGCCCCTCCCTTTATCTGTATAACCCTTTATCTGTATAAATAGAGCCGCGAAGGCCGTCTGAAACAGATATGCGACAATAGCAGCATCTGCGCCTCACCGCCCCTTTTGCACTCTGGCTCCTTCACATAAGGCTATGAAAAGAATAGCAGCCCCCACTTTACCGCAGGCCGGATTGCGGCTGAAACGATTTTGGCTGAAATATAGCGGTACCTGTTACCCACTCGCCCGCGACTTCCGCCCCACAACAAATACAGCTTTACCTGCCCCGGCTGATGAGCGGAAAAGCGGCAGAGGCGGCGAAATTCAGGCAAGCCGACTGATTATATCCGGACGGAAACCGGCCCAATGTTTTTCTCCGGCAACAACCACAGGCAGTTGGCGATAACCCAGCCCGGTAATAAAAGAATAGGCTTCACTATTGGCCGCTATATCGATAATCTTGAAAGCAATGCCGCGTTTTTCAAAGGCGCGATAAGTCGCCGTGCACTGCATACATGATGATTTGCTATAAATAGTGACCATAGCCAAAATTCCCGAATCTCGAATTATAATCCCTGAATGAGGAGACTTTCGGCAGGACCGAAGACTCTTCGAAACCAAATTCCTATGACTATATATAGTATATAAGAGCCGTTAACAATCACTTACGCACAAAATATATACAAATCTTTTGCGTGGATAATTGTTTTTATGATGGGGAAAGGCGGCGTCAGAAGCTTGACCGTTTTTTGCCGGCTAACGTAAATTTACACTGGGAATCAGGCCGGCAAGCGCTAATATAAATGTAAAATCCGCTGCTTTGCTGAGTCGCTGACTTAGGCAGCAACAAAGCGTCCGGGAAGAGGAAAAAGAGGGGGCAGGCTTCCAGTTCCAGGGCTGATTCTCAAAATAATGCGGCCGAATCTGAGACGGCAAGGACAAAGACCGCAGTCTTTCCTCTCACTATCCCGCTTATTGCCGGCGAATCGCTGCTTCAAGCACAGATTGAGGGACTGTCTATAGAATTACACTTGGGCGAGACTCTCTTTATCCTTGGCGCCCAATGGCGGCGGCAAATCCAGCCTGCGGCACAGATTCTCTAACCGCGAAGATAAAGCTGTAATTATTACAGCAAGCCGGCAATTATGGTTTGAGTCCAGGAATCTGGACATATTGCCGTCTGCGAAAGAGGGTTACGATAAAGGGGGAAACTTTTGTCGAAAATGGCGCAGTGGAAATATCGCCTGCTGATTTAGCCAAAATGGGGGAAGCAACACAGAGGGAGCGCAAGGCCGCTGAAGCTCTGCCCGGCTATAAGGCCAATCGCACCACCGGTGATTTTTTCCGCCAGAATGGCGGCATTAACGGCCTGCCTATGCCGGCGCCGGTCAAAATTGACAATAAAGCCGATATGACTATCAAAATCCTGGGCGGTCAGGCAGAGGTCAGCGGCCGTTTTAACGGCGAGCCGATCAACGCCGTTGACAGCGGCCGTATGATTGCCCGGCCTTAATCACCATAGGGCTTTAACCCGGCGGCAATCGCCGCGCAGGCAAGAGCAACAGGGTGCGGTATACGCACTGGCCGGCCGTCTTCAAGCCGCATACCGCGCTCATAATTCTGCACGGACAGGCGCGATATGCCTAAGGCTTTAGCTGCCTCTATCTGGCTAAAACCCATTTTTTTGCGCCAAAGCTTGAATTTTTCTTTGTCCATGCTATTATGCCTGTATAAAAGGAAGGTGATAGCTTGTCTCCCAAGGTGGAGCGGGAATTTCTTCCCGCCCCGTTTGTTTTAGAATTTGAAGACTATTTCTATCTGGCACGATAAAAATTTAATCCTCAGTCTAAACTCCTTAGAAGGTTTCAAGCGTCTCACCTTCCTTTCTGCTATGAAAGCCTGATTGCTTCCATGCCTATTTTAATGGCATATACAGTATGCTATTACAAGTTCTATTTTGCATTTTTTTCAAAAAAATATCTTTTTTGTTGCACGCGCCGCCGTCCAGCCAGCGCGCGTTTTTCGCCTTACCCGCGCCTTGGCGCGGATAGGTTTTTGCCTGTGGCTGCGCCATAATCGGGGGCATAAGCCGGCGCGGTTTCCTCCCGCTTCTCGCGCCGGCTTTTCCACCTCACAAAAAGGCGCGTTATATGCTGCTTTATATTTTGAATGGGCTGATTATTTTGTCATTTTTAGCATGGGCCGGCTGCCTGTTCTGGGGTGCTGTGGCATTTATTCAGGCAGAGAGGCGGCGATAAATGGCGCTTCCACCCCCTTTGCCCGGCCTGATGCCGGCCAGCTTTCGCGGCATCGGCTTTTATGCGCCCGATGTCTCAAGCGAAGTAGGCCGCCGCATTGCCGCGCATTATTTCCCCGGGCTGGATATTGCCGCCTATGATGATCACGGCAAAAGCCCGGAAAAAATCACCATAACCGGCATGTATGTGGGTGATGATTATATCGCTCACGGCAAGGCGCCCAAAGCGGAATTGCAGGCATTTTGTAACCAAAGCAATATAAAAGCCATTATTGCAGATTTCCGGCTGAAATGCGCCGAAGCGGCAATTACCGGCTGCTTCAGCTTCTCCAGGCAGGCTTATGCCAGGAAATTACAGCGCCTGTTGAAGAAAGACCAGGCCTCGCTAACAGCAATTAAGGATAAATATTTTAAACCGCTAATAGGAAAAATGCTGGAACAGGAGCAGCAGGCACAGCAAGGCAGCAGTGCTCCACTACCCGCAGAAGCCGCAATCACCCCTAAGACTAGTGATCGTGCAAGCCGGCAATGCCCGCTGCCGGCAGCCACCGCAACGGCTCAAGGCACGGCGAGAAGCAACCGATAATTTCAGCTTCTCTTATCCGGATCTCTAACCGCCGACAAATGGTAGATAAACTCCCCAAGCCAAAGGCACGGCCGTTTTTGCACGCACACAGTCCCACACCAGGCCGGTAATTTTCATCTGCACCGATAATAGCCGCGCCGATACCGGCCATTACGCAAGCAGCCGGCAATTTTAACCGCCAATCTCCGCGCTTTTAATGGCCGACATATGGTAGATAAACTCTTCCAGCCGGCTGCGGCTGTCTTCTGTGCGCACATCTTTTAACAAATTGCGCGCATGGGCAATACGGCGCTCAATATCCTGCTTATCCAGCCGGGCCAGCGGCACGGCCGATTCTGCCAATAATGATGTTTTGTCCGTTTTTACTTCTATCAGACCGCCGAAAATAATAAATTGCACCGCCTCACCCGCGCTTTTGCGAATATGCACCGACCCGGGCACAGCGCGGGTCATCAGCGGCATATGCCCGGCCAGAACAGAAAAATAACCTTCGCTCCCCGGTATATTCACTTCTTCCACCTCAGCGGAAAATACTATTTTCTCTGGAGAAATAAGGTCAAACTGAAATTTTCCGGCCATATTTCACTCGCCTTCCAAATTTTCTTTATTTTGCGACAAAAATGGAGTCCCCGCCACACATCAAACCTGCCGCAGCCGGCGGCAATATTCCGGCAGAATCTGCTATATTCCTGCCCAAACAGCAACCGCATGCCTGCCATTATCACATTATCTCAAAGCCAAAGCTATCGCGGCCCGCTGCAAAAAAGACAAAGCCACAGCAAGCAAACAGCCGCCCGCAAGCCCAAAACGCCATTGCCCGCCGCTTTCAAACCCGGCAGCAGGCCTCATTAAGCCTTATTCCTGATTTTCAACGACTTCTTCTTTTTGCATTTTTCCGGCTTTTTCAACTGCCTCGTCAATCGAGCCTACCATATAAAAAGCCTGCTCAGGCAAGGCATCATAATCACCGGCGCACAGGCCCTTAAAACCTTTAATCGTATCTTCCAGCGCCACTAATTTGCCCTTGGCGCCGGTAAATACTTCTGCCACATGGAAAGGCTGCGATAGGAAACGCTCAATTTTACGCGCCCGCGCCACGGTCACTTTATCCTCTTCTGATAATTCGTCCATGCCCAGAATAGCGATAATATCCTGCAAAGCTTTATATTTTTGCAAAATGCTTTGCACCTGGCGCGCCACCTGATAATGCTCTTCGCCCACCACTTGCGGATCTAAAATGCGTGAAGTGGAATCCAGCGGATCAACTGCGGGGTAAATACCCTTTTCAGCGATAGAGCGCGCCAGCACAGTGGTAGCGTCCAAATGGGCAAAAGTTGCCGCCGGCGCCGGATCGGTCAAATCATCGGCAGGCACATAAATAGCCTGAACCGAGGTAATAGAGCCTTTATTCGTGCTGGTAATGCGTTCTTGCAATGCTCCCATTTCTGTCGCCAAAGTCGGCTGATAACCCACGGCAGAAGGTATGCGCCCCAATAAAGCAGATACTTCCGACCCCGCCTGGGTAAAGCGGAAAATATTATCGACAAAAAACAGCACATCTTGTCCCTGATCGCGGAAATATTCCGCCACTGTCAGGCCGGAAAGAGCAACCCGCGCCCGCGCGCCCGGAGTCTCATTCATCTGGCCGTAAACCAGCGCGCATTTGGAGCCTTCGGCCGAGCCGTTATTTTTGCGCGGGTCAATATTCACCCGGCTGTCAATCATTTCATAATATAAATCATTGCCTTCACGCGTGCGCTCCCCCACCCCGGCAAAGACAGAATAACCGCCATGACCTTTGGCAATATTATTGATCAGCTCCATAATCAGCACCGTCTTGCCCACACCGGCACCGCCAAACAGGCCGATTTTGCCGCCTTTGGCATAAGGCGCCAGCAAATCCACCACTTTAATGCCGGTTACCAGCATTTCCTTTTCAGTCGATTGATCAATATAAGCAGGCGCCGGCTGGTGAATGGCGCGATAATGCTCAGTAGCAATCGGCCCGGCTTCATCAACCGGCTCACCGATAACATTCATAATACGACCAAGCGTTGCCTCCCCCACCGGGACAGAAACAGGCGCGCCGGTATCACGCACTTCCCCGCCGCGAACCAGGCCGTCTGTCGCCCCCATAGCGACTGTGCGCACTGTATTTTCACCCAAATGCCCCGCTACTTCCAAAATCATTCTGGCACCGGCATTCTCCGTTTCCAACGCATTGAGAATGAGCGGCAAATCAGCCTCGCTGCCAAATTGCACATCAACAACCGGGCCGATAACACGGCTAATGCGGCCGACAGCCCTGCCCGCGGCGGAATTTTGCTTTCCCTGCGCCATGTTTTCCGCTAAGCCTGCACTTTCTGCTTGTGCCATAGATCTTTACCTTCTGCCTTAAAGTGCTTCCGCACCTGCGATAATTTCAATCAATTCCGTAGTAATGCGCGCCTGGCGCCGGCGGTTATAAGTAATAGACAGGCTGTCTATCATGGTGCCGGCATTTCGCGTTGCATTATCCATTGCCGTCATTTTGGCGCCCATTTCACCGGCCGCATTTTCCAGCAAAGCGCGAAAGATTCGCGCCGACAAAAGACGCAGCACCAAATCTGCCAGCACATCGGCTATATCAGGCTCAAATTCATAAAAAGCCGGGGCGCTGCCGGCGGGTTGTGTCGCTTTGCCGGCCTGTTCTTCCCCCGCCGCTCTGCCGCCCCCGCCGGTTTCAAAGCCTTGCCCGCAAGGAATGAGCTGCTGCGCCTGCGGCTGCTGGTTGATTACCGATTTGAATTCAGAATAAAACAAGGTGCAGACATCAAATTCCTGCTGATCATAGCGCTTGACAATATCTTCAGCAATAGCGCGCGCCTGCTCAAAACCGGCATTTTTATAGCGACTCACATTAACAGAATCGATAAACAAAGCGCCGAATTCGCGCTTGAGCATTTCAGCGCCTTTTTTACCGATTGTAATAATTTTAACCTGTTTGCCCTCACTCAGGCGAGCACGCAAAAAGGCGCGCGCATGGCGCACAATTTGCATATTAAAACCGCCGCACAGGCCGCGATCAGCGGTGCAGATAACGGCAAGCTGCACTTTATCGCGCCCGCGCCCGCGCATTAAAGCCGGCATATCAGCTTTTGCCGGATTGACAGGAATATCAGCGAGAACATCTTCCAGCCTGGCAGAATAAGGCCGAGCTGCCACCACCGCCTCTTGCGCGCGGCGCAATTTGGCCGCCGCCACCATTTGCATGGCTCTGGTAATTTTTTGCGTCGCCTTGACTGAGGCAATACGATCGCGCAAATCTTTAAGCGAGGCCATAATAGTCCCTAATCGTCGAGCCTAAACTGTTTTGCGAGCAAAAGAATCCAGCACTGCCTGCAGCTTTGCCCGCGTTTCGTCCGTTAACTGCCCGCTTGTGCGAATATCAGCAAGAATATCGCCATGATCCGTGCGCAATAATTGCAAAAAATTCTGCTCAAATTCGCCAATTTCCTCTACCGGCAGCGTATCAAGAAAACCGCTGACCCCGGCAAAAATCACCGCCACCTGCTCCTCTACCCTGAGCGGCGAAAATTGCGGCTGTTTCAGCAATTCTGTCAGGCGGGCGCCACGACCCAGCAAATTCCGGGTTGCTGCGTCCAAATCCGAGCCGAATTGGGCGAAAGCCGCCATTTCGCGATATTGCGCCAATTCGCCCTTAATCGAGCCGGCCACCTGCTTCATCGCCTTGATTTGCGCCGAAGAACCAACGCGTGAAACCGACAGACCAACATTAACCGCCGGGCGAATGCCCTGATAAAACAGATTTGTTTCAAGAAAAATCTGCCCGTCTGTAATAGAAATAACATTGGTCGGAATATAGGCGGAAACATCATTGGCCTGTGTTTCTACTATCGGCAAAGCAGTAAGCGAACCGGCACCCAGCGCATCATTCATTTTGGCAGCGCGCTCCAGCAGGCGGGAATGCAAATAAAATACATCACCGGGATAGGCCTCACGCCCCGGCGGGCGGCGCAGCAAAAGCGAGATTTGCCGATAAGCAACGGCCTGCTTGGACAAATCATCATAAGCAATCAGCGCGTGCATGCCGTTATCGCGGAAATATTCCCCCATGGCGCAGGCGGCAAAAGGCGCCAGATACTGCATTGGCGCCGGGTCAGACGCTGTCGCCGCCACAATAATGGAATAATCCAAAGCGCCGCGCTCTTCCAGCACTTTGACAAATTGCGCCACAGTAGAGCGTTTTTGCCCCACGGCAACATAAATACAATAAATTTTATCTTTTTCCTGGCCGCTGTCATGCGCCGGCTTCTGATTGAGAAAACTATCGAGAATAATAGCAGTCTTGCCTGTCTGCCTGTCGCCAATAACCAGCTCTCGCTGGCCGCGGCCAATGGGAATAAGCGCATCAATGGCCTTTAAGCCGGTAGACATTGGCTCATGCACGGATTTGCGCGCAATAATGCCGGGCGCCCGCACATCGGCGCGGCGCCGCTCTGCCGCTTTAAGCGGCCCCTTGCCGTCAATCGGATTGCCGAGCGCATCAACAACCCGCCCCAATAATTCCTTGCCGACCGGCACTTCAATAATAGACTGGGTGCGACGAACCGGCTCCCCCTCGCGAATAGCGCGGTCGGAGCCAAAAATCACCGCGCCGACATTATCATTTTCAAGATTAAGCGCCATGCCGTAAACGCCGCTGTCAAAAGCCAGCAGCTCACCGGCCTGAACATTATCCAGGCCGTAAATACGCGCAATACCGTCACTAATAGATAAAACCTGCCCGATCTCGGAAATTTGCGCGTCCCGGCCAAAATTCTCAATTTGCTCTTTCAGGATTTTAGAAATTTCCGAAGGTTGAATATCCATCAGCCGACCTCTTTCAGCGCAAGCTTAAGTGCAGATAATTTTGTGCGCAGTGACGTATCAATCAGCAGAGAGCCGCAGCGCAGAATAAAGCCCCCCAATAATTCCGGCTTTATCTGCTTATGCAAAACCGGTTTTTTACCGGCAAAATATTTGCCGATTTTTTCATTTGCCGCAGCGCGCGCCAGCAAAGCCAGCACTTCCTGCTGCTGAGAGGCCGATATTTCTTCTGCCGAAGTAATAAAGGCCGCAATTTCACCGCTATTTGCCGCCATCTGCGCCTGAAAAGCCGTAATAATATCGGGCAGCAGGAATAAACGCTTATGCTGCGCCAGAACTCCAAAAAAACAGCGGATAATATTGCCGGCGCCTTTCGCCGTATCAAGCCCGGCAGATTGCGCCCAAGCTGCCATGACACGCTTTTGCGCCTCTGCCTTATAAAGGGGAGAAGCAATAAAACGGCGGAAATCGGCTGATTCTCTCAGCAAAACGGCCAAAGAACCCATAATTTTTGCCGTTTCATCAAGGCAGGCAGCCGGCGCTGCGACCTCAAATAACGCCCCGGCATAGCGGCGGGCAGCAAGCGAAACAGGAAAAAAAAATTTATCCGCCACTCTATATCTCCTGGCCTGTTATTCCTCTCAGCCCGGTTTATCAAGCCTGAAACCCGCAATTCCGCTTTAACTGAACGGTCACACTGCGCCAGCTTTTATCCGGCACAGGCAAAACCGCGCACAAGCGCGGACGCGCCGCAGCATATACCCCCTCTACCCTTAGCCTCATTATGCCGGCAAGGCAAGCAGAGAATCCGCTTTTATAAAAAACTTTGCGGATCAATATCAACCTGCACGCGAACAGCAGCTGATACCGGGCCGGCCGCCGCCAGAGCCGCGCGCACAAAAGCCTGAATATGCACGGAGCGGCTATCCGCCTGCACCAGCAGGCGGAAACGCCAGCGCTTTTGCCGGCGCGCCAGCGGTGCCTCTGCCGGCCCCAGCAGCATTATGGCCGCGCTTTCCGGCGCCTTTCGGCGCAAAAGGCGGGCATAATGCTCGGCCGCCTCTCTGTTTTCGGCTGAAACAATAATCGCCGCCATCTGCCCGAAAGGCGGCAAAGAATATAAAGCCCGCTCTTCTATTTCCCGGCGGATAAAAGCCTGGCCGTCTCCCGCCGCCAAAGCTTTTATCACCGGGTGCTGCGGCTGCCAGGTCTGGATAAGACCGCGGCTTTGCGCTATTGCTCGGCCGGCGCGGCCGGTCACTTGTGACAAAAGCTGGAAGCTGCGCTCGGCCGCGCGCAAATCGCCTTTGTTCAGGCCAATATCGGCATCAACAACCCCGACAAAGGTCATTTTGGGGAAATGGTGCCCCTTGGCCACCAGTTGCGTGCCGATAATAATATCGACCGCGCCGCTCACCACGGCTTCCAGCTCGGCCCGCCTATGCTCAATTGTGCGGCCGGTGTCGGCTGAAAGCACCAAAGCCCGCGCCTGCGGAAAAAGGCGCTTTACCTCTTCGGCAATACGCTCTACCCCTGGCCCCACCGGCACTAAATGATCCAGAGTGCCGCATTCGGGGCAGGCTTCCGGCACCGGGCGGTGAAAGCCGCAATAATGGCAGACAAGCTGCCCCTGCCGGCGGTGCTCCACCAGCCAGGCCGTGCAATCCGGGCAGGAAAAACGGTGCCCGCATATGCGGCACAAAGTCAGCGGCGCATAACCGCGCCGGTTTAAAAACAACAGGCTCTGCTCATTTTTTTGCAGCGTTTGCGCCATGGCAGCCTTGACCGGCGCCGATAAAAAACTGCCTTTTTCCGGCGGTGTCTGCCGCATATCAACAATGCCGATATGCGGCAAAACGCCTGCACCAAAACGAGAGGGCAAGATGACATGCCGATAGCGCCCCTGCAAAACATTGACACAAGTCTCTACCGCCGGTGTGGCAGAAGATAAAATAACCGCTATATTGGCGCTGCGGCCGCGCGCCACTGCCATATCGCGCGCATTATAAAATATCCGCTCTTCCTGTTTATAAGCGGGGTCATGCTCCTCATCAACAATAATCAGCCCCAGCTCAGTAAAAGGCAAAAACAGCGCCGAGCGCGCGCCGGCGACAATACGCACCCGCCCCTCAGCTATTTGCCGCCAGGTCATTTCACGCTTTTTCGGGCCAAGGCCGGAATGCCACTCCGCCGGCGGCACCCCAAAACGCTTTTCAAACCGCGCCAGCACCTGCCGGGTTAAAGCAATTTCCGGCAATAATACCAGAACCTGCCGCTTTTGCCG
Organism: Candidatus Tokpelaia sp.; assembly: GCF_008636115.1. GTDB lineage: Bacteria > Pseudomonadota > Alphaproteobacteria > Rhizobiales > Rhizobiaceae > QLZD01. The sequence continues at coordinate 212,863 of NZ_QLZD01000031.1, forward strand.
CAGCGCTTCGGCGACAGCCTCAAAATAAACTTCCGTTTTGCCGGAGCCGGTCACCCCCTCCAATAGCGAAACACCAAACTGCTGCCGGCGCACGGCCCGGCGCAAAGCTTCTGCCGCCTCCGCCTGTTTTTGCGTGAGCACCGGCGCGGCATAATCCGCCTCAGGCGCCGGCACTACCGGCTCCGGCGGCAAATGAGCCCTGGCAAATACGCCTTGCTCAGCCAGAGTGTCAATCACCGCAGCAGAAACACCGGCTGCATGCGCCAGGCCGGAACGCGTCCATATTGGCTGCTCCGGCAAGAGCGCCAGAACACGGCGGCGCGCTTCTGTCAGCTTCGCCGGCATGGCACCGGTCCAGCGCAAAGCCGGCAAGCCGGGCAAAGGCTCCAAAGCGGCCGGGGCGGCAAGCACCATGCGCGCCGCCATACCTATAGGCGTCATGGTATAATCGGCAAAAAAACGGATAAATTGCATCAATTCGGACGATAAAGGCGGACAATCAAAAATTTTGTCAACAAAGCGCAGCCGGCCGGCAGCCGGTTTTTGCGGCGCGCGATCGGCAATTACCCCGGCCACCAGGCGCCGGCCCAAAGGCACGCGCACCACTGTGCCGGCCGGCAGGCTCAAGGGCGCCGGTCCAATATTTCCCGCCGCGGCGGCTGTTTTTGCCGGCGTTTCGCGCGGCATAAAAGCAGCCGGCACAGCATAAGAATAGGCTTCCGCCTGCGGCACTGGCACCAGCACAGAAACAAGATCCGCTGCCTCATCTGCCGCTATATTATCGGCTTTTGCCGCGGCTTTGCCGGCCCTGGCGGCAGATTTTCTGCCGGCGCGGCGCGGCAAAGCCGGCAGAAAATCTGCCGCATGGGTTTCACCAAAAAGATTTGCCTCAAAAAACGGCTTTTTTGTCATAAACATTTAAGGCGCTGTATCTTATTTGCGGCGGCGCGCCTGCACCTTTCGCCTTTGTCACATTGTTGCTCCCAAACCCCTGAAAAAAATCGCCAGAAGCCATCTCACTATCCACAGCTTCTCGGGAATAAAGCCCGCATAAAGCTTCCCTTAAAGGTAGCGCCGGCTGCGTCCGCCTCTATCATCAGACGCGCCGCGTCTATTTCAAGCATTCTTTCAAGCGCAGCGGTTTGCCGCCGGCGCATTTCAGCCTCAAACTGTTCTTTTTTATCGTCCAACGTGTTGATAAAGGCAATATGTTCATTATAATTCTCCTCAGTCATATTGAATACGCCAACTTTCGCAAGCGACTGCTCAAATTCGCCTGCCATTATATTGAGTCTTTCCTTTTGCTTTCAGATTGTTGCAAATTACTCTGTTTTCCTGTTAAAAATTCTGATTTTTCAATCTGCCGGGTTTTTCCTGCTATTTTTCTCTGCTTTGGCACGCTCTTTAAAACAGGCTCCATTGTCATGAATTTACACGCCGCACCATCTTACATTAGCGGCCGCCTGTATCCCGCCATTATTGCTTGCAATGCCGCTTTTACCCTGCCATAATCGCAGTCTGCCAGACAGCCTGTCCTCTTTTTGTTGAGCGCAAATTCGCCTGTTCCGACAGGCGCCAAATGCCGTTGCTGCCGGAAATTTGTGCACAGCCTGCCGCGGCCGCGCTGACGGAGCGCATAACCGGCGCGGCAAAATTGCGCAAAGGAGCTAAAAAGCACTTGCCGCCAGGTGACAAAGGCCTAAAATAGAATCTCGTTTCAGGGTGCCGGCGGCGGGACGCCGCAAGGGCAAGGCAAATCGGGAGGAGATTATGCAATTTTTTATCGACAGCGCCGAAGTGGAGGAAATCCGCGCCTTGAATGCCTGTATGCCGGTAGAAGGTGTGACCACTAATCCTTCTCTCATTTTAAAATCCGGCCGCAAAATAGAAGAAGTGCTGGAAGAAATCTGCTCTCTTATTGGCGGCCCGGTCTCGGCCGAAGTGACGGCCGAAGATTATGATAATATGATGCGTCAGGCCGATATACTGGCGAAACTTGCCGATAATATCTGCATTAAACTGCCAATGACAGCAGACGGCCTGCGCGCTTGCCGCGAAATTACGGCAAACGGGCACAAAACCAATATGACCTTGTGCTTTAGCGCCAATCAGGCTTTGCTGGCCGCCAAGGCCAATGCCGCTTTTGTTTCTCCCTTTATCGGCCGGCTGATCGATAATGGCGGAGACGGCCTGCAACTCATTGCCGATATTCGCAAAATTTATGATTTTTACGGTTTTGGCACCAAAATTCTGGCCGCCTCTCTTCGGGAACCAGGCCATGTCAGCGGCGCAGCTCTGGCGGGGGCAGATTGCGCTACTTTGCCGCCGCAGCTTATGCGCGCTTTGGTGCAGCACCCATTGACAGATAAGGGGATTTCTGCCTTCGCCGCCGATTGGGCCAAAACCGGCCAGATAATTGGCGGCTAGGGCAGCCGCATGAATCGGAAGGCGAAAACGGGCCTGAATCAGCGGCAAAATGCCGGCAAGAGCGCAGGCAAATAAAGGCGAACCTGTTATGGCAGCTATAGCAGCAAGTTTATGGGTGGCTTTGGGCGGAGCACTGGGCAGTGTCGCTCGTTATTGGCTGGGGCTGCTTACAGCATCAATCAGCCGCTCTTTCCCGTGGGGGACGCTTTTTATCAATATTAGCGGCTCATTTCTGATTGCCTTTTTCGGCGCTTTAACTGCGGCACATCATGCCGGACGGTGGCCTGTCAGTGAAAATATGCGCCTGTTTGTGATGGTCGGCCTGTGCGGCGGTTTTACCACTTTTTCTGCTTTCAGCCTGCAAAATCTTGAGCTGCTGCGCCAGGGTGCCATTTTCCGCGCTTTTGCCAATATAGTGCTTGCCATAGCTCTCTGCCTTGCCGCTTGCGCTCTGGGTGCCCTATGGGCAGAAAAACTTGCCCGGAACAGGCAGGTTACAGCGCAAATACCGGACGGCCAGCATTATGAGCAAATTATCCGTGATAAAATAGAAGAAGAAGCCTGAATTTGCGGCTCAGGCTGACAATGCGGCTTTCCCCGCTTAAATTATCTCTTGAAAAAGCCGAAAAATGCCGGAGCAAAAACCAAAATGCCAAGGCAGGAGCCAGCATTAACCACCAGGCCGACAGCCCCCGGCGCCGCTTACTGCAATTCCCGTAGCTCCCGGCCGCCTTTGCTGCCGCGGCCGCGCACAAACAGCAAGAAAAGCTGCGGCTTGACGTATTTTGTACAGCTCACACGCGCCCCTGCGGTTTGCAGGGCAGCTATAATGCCCTTCACCACTGGACGAAGCTCAATAATGGCCGCAGTCTGACTGTATTTTGCGCGGCTCATGCGCGCCTGTTCTTTGTTGCGCCCAAAGCCACAGGCCGGCCTGTCAGACCAGCCTGTCCAACTCGTCCGCTGCGGCCTGGCCTGCTTTTCCGATGAGCTATACTGCCACTCTCAATCAGTCAGCGCGGCCTGCCTCCCTGATTAGCCATACGCATATTGCCGTGCTTGCCCGCACTAATCCGGTTTGCACGCTCCGCGCGCTCCTTCGGTTTCGGCTTAATTTTTCCTTTTATCGGCAGCAGAACTAAAAGCCAGCCGGGCATGGCAGGCGCAATAAGGGCCGGATTCATCAGAGTCAGCGCCGCAAAAAGCAAAATCTTCACTTAAGGGATCACCCAGCGGCCATTTACAAGTGCGCTCTGTCAACTGCATCAAGCCAAGCCGGCGCTCAAAGGGCACGACCACATTTTCCTGCGCCCGCGGCCGTATTTGCGGCGCCACCGCTGCTTCCTCAATAAATTCTACTTTCAGTGCTGTCGCGCCAATAATCACGCCGCCTGTCGGCCGCCGCCGGCTCCTGCTCCCTGCTCCTGCCACAGTGCCGCTGCCGGTGGCTTCCGGCGGCGAAAATTGCGCCCTTGTTTCTCTTTTCCCCGCTGCGCCGGCTTCAGGCGCCGCATTGGCATTGGCCGCCGCTTTTTGCCGCCGCTTTTGTGTTTTGGTGCGGCCGGCAAGTTTTAGCCTATGCGCTTTGCCAATAACGGCATTGCGCGTCACCCCACCCAGTTGCGCGGCTATCTGGCTGGCACTGAAACCTTCTGCCCAAAGCCTTTTCAACTGCTCAACTCGTTCCTCTGTCCAATTCATCTGAACAATCCGCTCCTATGCCTGATCTTATTCTGCCTCGCAACCGCAGCAGGCGGGCCAAGGCACCCCCTATTCCGTTTTGCTGGAAAACGCGGCCGGACGGCAAGCAAACCGGCGCTGAACATAGTGCTCCAAACTTACAAAGAGGAAGACTCCCCCGCAAGACTCCCCCGCTTTTATCCCACAAATTTTACACCCTTTATTAACCATATTGATAAAAAGCTGCGGCTTTGTAACAGTTTTAACACAGTCTGCTTATGTCCCGATTTTCGCCTGTTTATGGCAGCCTGTCCGGCTTTATCAAAAATAACATATTAAGATTACAGGATAAAACAGCGCATAGACGGCGCCCGATGCTCCCCGCTGCGGCTGCGCCCCAACGCCGCTGCCGGATAATGGCCCTCAGGGGCTTTTTATCGCTCCTGCCGTAACTTATATAGGAGAGCGGAAAATATGCAGCCAAAGGGAAATTACGTGACCAAAAGCGCCAGAATTTCGTCTAAAACAGCAAAACAGCAGCCATTGGGCGGCAAGACAAACCGGCAAACAGCAATATTTTCTTTGGCCGGTGATGATGCAGTGCTGCCCTTTGCGGTAGAAAGCTTAAGCGCCCGCGGACGGGCGGTGCAGCTTGGCCCGGCGCTGGACAGGTTGATTAAACGCCATAATTACCCTGAACCCGTGGCTGCTACTCTGGCTGAAGCAGTGGTTCTGGCAGCTTTGCTCGGCAGTTCGCTCAAATTTCAGGGCAAATTTATTTTGCAAACCCAGACAGACGGGGCCGTTAATCTGATAGTATGTGACTATGCTGCTCCGGCAGCGCCCGATGCCCCGGCGGCTATCCGCGCTTATGCCCGTTTTGACGCGGCAAAACTGGCGCAGCTCACAACGGCAAAAGCGCTCAGTCAGGCCGATTTACTGGGTAAAGGCAGTTTGGCGCTGACCCTTGACCAAGGGCCGCATATGCAGCTTTATCAGGGTATAGTTGCCCTGGAAGGCACAGGGCTGGGAGAAGCGGCGCATCAATATTTTGCCCAATCAGAGCAAATACCGACCAAAATCCGCCTGGCCACGGCTTTGCTTTCTACCCGCAATGCGGCGGGCGACTGGCAGGCGGCACGCCGCGGCGGCGGGGTGCTGGTGCAATATTTGCCGCAAGGGAGCCATGAAGCGCGGCAAACAGCCGATAAGCCGGGCAAGACCGGCAGCACAGAAGAGGCAGGGCCGCAATCGGCGCAGGATAAATGGCGTGAGACAGAAATTTTGGCCGCCACGATTGAAGATGCCGAGCTGACAGACCCGCAATTACCGGTAGAGCAGCTTTTATATCGCCTGTTTCATCAGCAGGGCGTGCGTATTTTCCCGCCGCAAAAGCTGGAAGAAAAATGCTCCTGCTCACGTGAAAAATTATTCCATATTTTAGCCGGTTTTTCTGAAGAAGAGCGGCAAATGAGTCTGGAAGACGGTAAAATTCAGGTAAAATGCGAATTTTGCTCTGCTGTTTATGCGTTTTCGCCTGATGAATTCAGCAAAAGCGCGGCGACTAAAACAAAATAACAGGTGATTAGCGCGGCGGCTGAAGCGGCCTATGCCGATAATAAAGAAAAACACTGTGTCGGACGGCGCCGTCTTTTATGTTTGTCGCCTGTTTCCGCCCGTTATGGCTTAAACCTAATATTTGCCGCGGAAATTTATGCGCACGCCGTGATCGGTGTTTTTTTGCCCATATTGGCCATTATAAGAAACACCAAGCGCAGTTTTATCGGTAATACGGAAGTCCATGCCGGTTTCCACCGCCATATTATCACGCTCCAGCGGCGTGCCCTGTGTATCAAAAGCCTGCGACTGGGCAAAGGACATGCCGGTTGTCGGCACGGCATTGCCGTAAATATGCTGCCAGCCCAGCATAGCATGGATAATGGCGCTGCGCCCTTCTTTGTTACATAATTGCAGGCGGCTGCGCAGGCCCACCAGGCTGGCGGCGTAATCCTGGCTGCCGCGGCCGCCGGCAAGGGCAGCCTCACCGCCATGCTCACGCACTTTGCCATTATGCAAATAATTATAAGAAAGCCGGGCAAAAGGCTCCAGCCGATTTTGAGAAAAAGCCAGCGGCAGCCCGGCCTCACTGAATATTTGTGTCAGCCGGGCATGATATTTGCTTTTCAGAAAATCATCATAGCGGACAAATTCCACCGCGCGTCTGGTATGAATTTCATACCAGTTTTGCTGCGCTCCAAGGCGGATATTAACGCCTTTATACTGTTTGCCGCCGTAAAGGCCGCTATAAATTGTGCGCATATGGCCGTAATCCGGCAATTCCTTATTATTGAAATCTGAATAGCCAAGCCCCAAAGCGCCGCCCAGCAGCCATTTTCCCAAAATTGTATCCATGCCGACAAAGCTGCCGGTTGTCGTCATTCTATGGCCATAAGCGCCATTGCTGCTTCTGGTATTATTTTGCCGTGATGAAAAACCGCGCACCCAAACTTCACCGCTCCCCTGGCCGACAGGAATATTGCCTGAGGGCAGCACCCCGGCCGCCCCGGTTTTGCGGGCAGCGGCAGAGGCCGCCGCAAGCGCAGGATACCCCAATATTTGCGCCGGCCGCGGCGATTGCCGGCTGCCGTTTTCGCCCCGTCTGCCTCGCCTTCTGGTGCGGCAGCATTCTTCTGTAGCGGCGGCCATGCGATCATTCATAAAATCCGGCAGATAATTGCTGCTCTGCATAATGGCCGAACGCGTAGAGGCATAAATCTGCCCTGAAAGCTGCTTTAAAGCCTCCTGCGCTTCGGCTGTGGTGCTGTTTAAAATATGAATCAGCAAATTACTGCTCAGGGGCAAGGTTTCCAGCCCGGCCCCCAGTTTGCGCTCATTGCCGCGGCGGCCGATAGTATCCAGGGTCACGCCATTGCGGAGAAACTGGATACTAATGCCGTTTGCCGTTCTTTTAAAAACCGGGGTGATAAAATCTGTCGTATATTCCGGCACAATGCCGTCAAAATTGCCGGTCAGGGCGCCGGTGCTGGAAATAATATCCTGCAACACAGCGCCCGGGTGCAAAAAACCGCGCGTTGCGACATCACCGCCTTTAATATCGGCATCACCATTGACAATTATTTTATCATTCTGACCGTCTGCTCCCTGTTTGACAACCAGGCTTGAGCCTTTGTCAAAAACAGTATCGCCTTCCACTATTAATGTCCCGGTGCTGCCGCTGCTGCCGGCAGAGCCGTCACCGCCGTCTTTTTTAATACCGGGGGCCACCGAGCTGCCGTCTTGCGCATGCAGCCCGTGCACTGTGCCGCTGCCGCTGACTGTTGCGCCGGAATGAACCGCCACATCGGAATTGCTTAAATTACCGCCCAGTTGCAATTCGCCGGATTTTACCTGTGTATTGCCGCTATAATCACTGTCGCCGGTCAAGATCAATGTGCCGCTGCCGACTTTGTCTATACCGCCGCTGCCGGTAATATTGCCGCCAAAATCGGAATCCTTGTTATTGCCGCCAATAGTCAGCGTATTGTCACCCAGATCAACTGTGCCGTCACCCGTGATAGAGCCAACGCCCGTGCCGCCATTGGTCAGGCCGCCAAGATCCATAGTGCCGCCTTTGTCAATCGCAATATCGGATTGGCTGCCGTCAGCATTATCATTAAAAGTCACTGTGCCGTCTTTGCCAACAGCAATTTGTGAAGAGCCGGCGGCGGATTTATCATTAAAATTGATTGTGCCGTCTGCCCCTATTTTAATGGAAGAATTGCCGGCATTGCTGCTATCATTAAAATCCACTGTCCCATTATCAACGGAAATAATTCTGGAGCTGCCGGCACTGGTATTATCGCCAAAGGCGGCTTTGCCGCCATTCCTCACCTCAATATCGGCATTATCGGCAGTGGAGCCGTCACGAAACTCTACCGTGCCGTTATCTACTGCAATAATCCCCGAATTGCCGGCAGAGGAATTATCATTGAAATTAGCCTCACCGCCCGCGCCGACAGTAACATCAGAATTACCGGCATTGCTGTTATCATTAAAATCAAC
>NZ_QLZD01000055.1 GCF_008636115.1 Candidatus Tokpelaia sp.
TAATAGTATTTTGATAAATGTCTTTTATCAGGCTTTGGCGGAAGGCATCAGAAGGATTATCGCCTAATTGGGCGCGAATATCGCTGTAAAGCGCGGCCAGTTGCTCGCGCTCTTCCTGCATAAATTTCAAAATTTCGTCCAGTGCCGTTTGCAGGCTTTTGGCTACAATATTATGAGCAGGGAAATCATGCTCCTCTACACCAAACAGACAAGAAAATACCGGCATGGCGATAGCTTGCGCTGCAAGAATATTCAGCGTTTCTTCTTTGTCTATAGCGATGGATATATTATCCTTTAAGGCTTGCTCCAATGTGCCAAAGGCTTTTTGCGCGGCTTTATAATCCAGGTTGCTGCTTTCCAGGATATTACCGATACGCAGCTTCAGCGTCTCTGCCGTGCGACCCAGACGCTCTGCCCATTGCGGCCAATAAAGCCTTGTGCCGCATTTTTCTGCCAGTTTGGCGTAAATGCCACGCATCAGCTCATTGACATGAAATTCAAAATTACCTTGTTCCCCAGGCGGGTTATCTTTTCCGCCTATTGTTCGCTTCCTTTGCGGATTATGCTTTAAACCGCTGCCTTCTGTCTTTGTCTGAGTTTGCAGATTGCGTATATCGATAATTTCTATTTTGCCGCTAAAATCGCCGGCAACGGCGCGAGCGATAGAATTGTCTATGCCGGCATCATGGCTACGCAGAGCCTGCACTACTTGCCAAGTCGTTTGCCATGTTTTGGAATCTTTCAAAAACTCCTCTTCTGTTTGCCCGGCGGGGATAACCACCGGCAAAATGACATAACCCAGCTTTTTGCCGGGTGCAGTGCGCATAACCCGCCCAACGGCCTGGGTAATCTCTATCTGGCTGTTTTTACCGGACAAAAACAGCACAGCGTCTAAAGCAGGAACATCAACCCTCTCCGACAGACAGCGCACATTAGAAAGCACGCGGCAAACACTTCGTGTTTCTTCCTTCTGAGGGTAATCATGGGTAGTGACCGGATTTGCACAAGCAGTTTTTGTCTCTATAGCGCGCGTGGAAACAGAAGAAGAGAAGCCTTTGAGAAAATTGAGCTTGTTTTCACGCTCATTACCGGACATAGAACCATCAACATGCTCGGCCAAAATGGTAAAAAACGGCGCTTTGCTCCCGGCTTCATGCTCGGCCTGCTGGAAAGCTTGGGTAATTTTGGGGAAATTTTTGGCAAAATCTTTAGAACTGACTTTATCAGCGCTATGATCAATTACCTGAGCAAAGGCGATAGCGCTTTGCATGGGCGCGCCTTCTTCCTTCAGGCCGATTTTGGCCAAAGCGCGATAACAGCCAACCATTTTGGTGGCATCGTCCAGCTT
>NZ_QLZD01000039.1 GCF_008636115.1 Candidatus Tokpelaia sp.
CCATAAATAACCAGATAGCCGAAAAGATGAAGGAAGGCTGGGCGGTTATGATAAATTCCTTCCAGATAGCGAACAGCAATGGATACAGCCTTTATTCGGTCATGGTATGTAAGAAACAGGAAAATAAATGAAGGGGTGCTCAATTTTCAGCAGGGGTATTTTTTTGGTGGAACGGAATCCGTTCCACCATGCACAGCTCTTTCGCCATGTCCAAAGTGAGGGCGTATTTTTTGTCGGGCCATCTTTTGTTAATGCACCCATGGCGCAGGAGTATAAAGGTAATGATACGCAATGGCCAGGATAATAGCTACTAAATAGAAATAAAGAGGGATAAAGTATATATGATAATATAATAAAAATTGATGTATATACATCAATACACGCTTCCAGCCTTTATATTGCAAATGCCGCCGTTTATGAGCATAGCGCCCGTAAAAAATCATCTGAAACTATCGGAACATGGGCCGTTAAGTTGCAACGCCGTGCCATCTTTCTCTACGGAAAATTCTGTGATGAAGCTTACGCCATTTCCCTCGGCCATATCAAAAGCGAATTGCTTAGAGCCTGCATCATTACTCGTAAAAATCATTACGCCCTTGCTGTCGTCATTATTGTTATAAGGGCTGCTATCGTCTATTTTATAAGCATACGAAGCCCCTGTATAAGGACTTATAACAAAGAAATCGTAGCTAGAAAAGCGATAATGCCGGCGATATGTCCGCCCCTTACTGAACGGCGTCCATCTACCATTCACCCCGCGTTTATAATTTCTTATATCACACCAAATATCCATATACTCCGCCTCTTCCTTTTTGGCAGAAGATTCAGGTTGAGGAGCGGGCGTGATTTGCTGTTTCTCGTTAGACACGGAAGGGGCTTCGGAAGTAAAACAAAATACTATAAAGGTGCTATTCTCATTTCGCTTTACTGTATTGCCCCACCATGCTTCAGAAAAAGCTACTCCGGCATTTTTTAGAAAGTCTTTAACTGCCTTTATGCTGATAGCATAATTCATACCGGTCATTTCTGTATCTATGGAAGTATTTATCCCAACCAAAGACCCATGCTTATTATAGACCCCGCTACCGCTTGAGCCATGATATACTTGTGCGGTTTGCATAAAAAGCTCATCACTTACATCACTACTAAATACGCCTTCTGTGTATTTGGAATGATAGCCGCGTAGTTCTGATACTCCTTCAGGGTAGCCTATGGCGTAAAGCTTATCACCTTTTTCAGGCTTATCGCCTGCGATAACGATATAGGTATTAAATGTATCGCTCAGGCAA
>NZ_QLZD01000040.1 GCF_008636115.1 Candidatus Tokpelaia sp.
GGGCAGCCTGTTTAGCTGCCCTGCCTTGAGCACTCAAACCTATTCTATAATCCTGGAGACTATACCCGCACCAACTGTGCGACCGCCTTCACGAATAGCAAAACGAAGCTTCTCTTCCATCGCAATCGGAACTATCAGAGATACGTCCATCGCAATATTATCTCCCGGCATAACCATCTCAACACCGGACGGAAGTGTCACAATACCTGTCACATCTGTCGTGCGAAAATAAAATTGCGGGCGATAATTCGTGAAAAATGGCGTATGACGACCACCTTCCTCTTTCGTCAGAATATAGGCTTCCGCCTTGAATTTCGTATGCGGCGTAACTGTCCCGGGCTTGGCCAAAACCTGACCACGCTCAACACCCTCGCGATCAACACCGCGCAGAAGAGCGCCAATATTATCACCGGCCTGACCCTGATCCAGCAGCTTGCGGAACATTTCAACGCCGGTCACCGTAGTCTTGCCTGTCGGACGAATGCCGATAATCTCAACTTCTTCACCAACCTTGACAATACCGCGCTCAACACGACCGGTCACAACTGTGCCGCGGCCTGATATGGAAAACACATCTTCAATCGGCATCAGAAAAGGCTGATCAACCGGACGGCTCGGGGTCGGAATATAGGCATCAACTTCGCTCATCAACAGACGAACAGCATCTTCACCAATAGTCTTGTCCCTGCCCTCCAGAGCAGCAAGCGCCGAACCCTTGACAATCGGAATCTCATCACCGGGAAAGTCATATTTGGACAAAAGCTCACGCAGCTCAAGCTCAACCAGTTCAAGCAGCTCTTCGTCATCAACCTGGTCAACTTTGTTCAGAAAAACAACAATCGCCGGAACACCAACCTGACGCGCCAGCAAAATATGCTCACGCGTTTGCGGCATCGGGCCGTCAGCAGCCGAACAGACCAGAATAGCACCGTCCATTTGTGCCGCACCGGTAATCATGTTCTTCACATAATCGGCGTGACCCGGGCAATCAACATGCGCATAATGCCGCTTCTCCGTCTCATACTCAACATGAGCCGTAGATATGGTTATGCCGCGCGCTTTCTCTTCCGGAGCCGCATCTATCTGGTCATAGGCGCGAAACTCACCAAAATATTTCGTAATCGCCGCTGTCAACGTCGTCTTCCCATGGTCTACATGACCAATCGTCCCTATGTTGACATGCGGCTTAGTCCGTTCATACTTGCTCTTCGACATT
>NZ_QLZD01000041.1 GCF_008636115.1 Candidatus Tokpelaia sp.
CTGGTATCGGCGCTGCTGTGGGCCTTGGCGGCCATGCTCTGTTGAATAATTGGTTAAGCCGGAAAGGCTTGTCGCAAGCAGAAAATGCCGTGCTGAATATGCGCGATAAAATAGCTGATAAAATGCGGGTGCGGCGAGCACCGACAAATAAGGAGCAAGACTGGGCGGCGCAATTAAAAAATATTGATGAAACCCTTAAAAAAGGCGGTTCGACAGCCACTGATAAAGCAAGGCAAGAAAGAGCTATGGAAGTGCTTTATGGGAAGCCTGTCAGAGACGCGTGGAATAAAGGAGAAAAGCCGAAAATAAGAGCGAATGCCGAAACCGCTCGCGGTATGAGTGAATATGAAGCATTAGTAGCTGAAATCAGCAAAAGAGATGGGCGAACAAGCGATGCGGCTATTGATAGAGTAATGCCGGAGGAAATTGCCGCTAGAGATGCGGCCAAAAAGAATTTTGATGCGTGGAAAAAAGTAGGGAAAAGTGAGGGTTATACGCAAGCCAAGGCTGAACTGGATAGAACGCAAAGTGCTTTAGACGCCAAACGCAAGCGGCTGGAAGGAATGCGTCAAAGGTATATCGATAGCGTTTACGCTGGAACCCCTATAGAAAGGGAACTATCCAGAGTTAATCCCGCCGCCCGTTATGGGCGTGAAACAGGGGCGGCGCGAGCAAATATCGGTGATGAAAGTGTTAAGCGCAATTATACAGACAATTTTGATTTGGCGCAAGCGCAAGCTGTTTTGAGAAATGCCGGCTTGGAAGAAAATCAGCCCTACCAGCGCGCAATGTGGCAAGGCGACAGGGATATTCGCAACTTAGCTGATATTGGGCAGGAAGATGCGGAAAATCTTTTTAGCCGCCTCGCTCAAGGAACAGAAGACCCAATAACAGGAAAAGCAGTTAACAGACCTTGGGCAGGGCAAGCGCGGCAAGGGCAGATATATGAGGGAAATAAACAGGATTTTCTCCGCGAGGTTGAACGGGGCGGAGTAAAAGAGGACGGAGCGGCTAGCCGGTTTATCCGGCCAGATAGAAGTGGCCCGCTGAAAGATTGGACTCCGGAACAGCGTCAAGATTTAAGGCGATTATTACGCGATGGAAAATACACCTCTAAAGTATTGGAAGGTAAGGCAGAAGTGCGTGAGGGCGGAT
>NZ_QLZD01000007.1 GCF_008636115.1 Candidatus Tokpelaia sp.
GCGCTGCGGCAACGGCAAATTTTGGCCGAGTTTGCTGCCACCCCCAAGATTTTGGCTATAGCGGCGATTGATACGCCTCTGCGTCTGGCCCACTTTCTGGCGCAGACGGTGCATGAAAGCGATGGATTTTGTACCACCGAAGAATATGCAAGCGGCAAGGCTTACGAGGGGCGGCGCGATTTGGGAAATACACAGTCAGGTGATGGTGTTCGCTATAAAGGGCGCGGGCTTATTCAGGTTACCGGCCGTGCTAATTATATGGAATTCAGCCGGTGGTGCAGTGAGCGCGGGCTGGCCGGGCCGCGTTTCCCGACAGATTTGGCTTTTTTTCCCGGTGCGCTGCTGTCGGCAGTCTGGTTTTGGCAAACACGAAAGCTGAATGCTTTAGCCGACAAAGACGACATTATTGACATTACGAAAAAAATAAATGGCGGCTTAAACGGGCTGGAAAGCCGCCGCGCCTATTTGGCGCGGGCAAAGGCTGTTTTAGGCATTGTTCCGCGCAGCCAGGCGGCGATGGCATGAGCAATAGCAAGCAATCCCGGCTGCCGGCGGGCGGGCCGGAATATCGGTTTTCCGGGCAATATTTGAAAGTTTCTTTTGTTTTGGCCTGGATTGTCATTCTGGCCATTGTGGCCGGCGGGCTGTTTGGCAGTGAAAAGGCTGACAAGCTTGCCGATATTGTGGTCCCATCTATGGTGGCGCTGGTGGTGGCGCTGCTCGGGGTGCACCGCGCCTTTGGCAGCCTTGATTATCGCGCTCGTGGCCAGGCGGCGGGCGAGAATTTGGGCGGCTATGAGGCAGAAACGCACCGCAAAAATGAGGGTAATTATGAAGGGTAAAGTGGCGGATTTCTGCGACAAAAGCATGATTGCGGCGCTTTATATCGCCCGTTTTGGCTTGCAACTGCTGCGGGTGCTTATAAGCTTTTTTGTTTTAACTGTGTTGGTTATCTTCACCCCGCTTTTATTAGTGGCAGACAAGCTCGCCGAGGTTTGCGCCTGCCCGCGTTGTGGCGGCGGCAGAATAGCTTTTGGCCTGCAGGCGGTGGCAGATTTTATCAGTGCAATTTTAGGGCCAATGACCGAAGCTTATGAATGGGCAAACGATAA
>NZ_QLZD01000013.1 GCF_008636115.1 Candidatus Tokpelaia sp.
GCAAACCGAAGGGGCGCGCGTAAGCCAAGCAAACCGAAGGGGCGCGCGTAAGCCAAGCAAACCGAAGGGGCGCGCGGAGCGTGCAAACCGAAGGGGCGCGCGGAGCGTGCAAACCGAAGGGGCGCGCGTGAGCTGTGCAAACCGAAGGGGCGCGCGTAAGCCAAGCAAACCGAAGGGGCGCGCGTGAGCTGTGCAAACAGCGCCCGGGTTGGACAGGCTAGCCTGTGGCGGCGGGCGCAACAAAGAACAGGCGCGTGTAAGCCAAGCAAATCGCGGTTAGACCGTAACCGGTTTATCTGCTTTCGGCGCGGACATGTAAATATAACCTGCAGAAAAGGTGCCGAAACCGCAATAAAAGGCTGGAATTTGCCCAATATTAACGGCTTCCCATCTGATTCCTCCCGGATCGCGGCGCGCGCCACATATCACCGCAGCTTTTATCGCAAGAGACAAAAACAGCGGCCCAAGGCCAAAAAGGGGTCATTCTTTATGCCAAAAGCGGAAAACAGCACAAATATTCCTCGCCGCCGCCTGACAGTGCTGAGAATTTTATGCCTTTATCTGTGCCGCTATAAATATCCGGCGGTCATCGCTTTGGCCGCCCTGGTTATGACGGCCATGATTATGCCGGCTATACCGGTAATTATCGTGCCGCCGGAGGCTCTGGCGCGCAAAGCTCAGGACAAACAGGCCGGAGCCAATGCTCCGGGCGCTGAGGTAGATCGGCGCTATTCGCGCTGTCTGAGCCTGTAACCAGCAAAAGCCGTCATGGCATAAACAGCAGTTTGCGCCAGATCACCCTGCCTTTACGGGCACGCCCCCGAACATCTGCCCCTGAAATGAGGTCGAAAACCGCAGTCGATACCGACTGCCTGAGTGTGCTTTCAGGCAAGTGCACCATAAAAGCATAAGCGAACAGAAGCAGGCAGAAGGCAAGCCCAATCGCATTTCCCGGCAGCAGTCTTATTTATCTCGCAGAGTCATGGACATGGTCACCACGCAAGAGGCAGGCGTTGCGGCAAACATCATTACATAGCCGCCTTCCGGCATGGCATAAACAGCAGTTTGCGCCAAATCGTCCTGCCTCTGTGTGCCTTTGGGTAATTGCTGCTGCACAATATCCGCGCAGGTTTTGGGTATAAGCAAAGTGCGCACCAATATTCCCTCGCAAGCGCCGTTTACCGGCGCGGCATAAAGCGCAGCGGCACCTTTTGTCTGCTCCTTACCGGCAACATAAGTTTGCCCGACAATGGCTGTCAGCCCGTGTTGGTCACTATTATCTTTATCAGGGATAAGTTTTGCCGAATAAACCGCGGAATTGGCGATTAAAGTCTGCCCCAGCACAGAAACAAGCGGCGCACAGGTCTTAATCCCCATTTGGGTAGCTGTTTGACCAAATTCATTGGGCAAAACCTGTGCTTCAGCTTTATTTTGCGGCTCAGGCGAACAGCCGGCCAGCACCAGCAAAGCGGCCGCCGCCGCAGATAAAGCCAACTGTCCTGCTTTCCGTAAAAAATAACCGGTCTTATACATTTTCACTCCATTTGTCCAAATTATAGATTATGCGGCACAGACAGCGGCTCTCCCCTCTTCTCCTCCGCCTTGATAAATTCCGGATATTGGTCATTTTGCCGCTGCCACCGCCTCTTTCAGCCCCAGAAAAGATGTATCAAAACTCAATACTCCCCGCCCGGCACTGCGATAGGAAACAGTAATATTACTCTGTTTCCTGATTGCCTGAGTTAAAAACGGCCCTACCGGCGTTTGCGCCAGGCACAAAGCGGCATTGCAACCGACAAAAGCAACATTAACCGCCTGATTAGTGCCCTTAAGGGCAATGCGCACCGGGCTTTTCGTATCTGTATCCGGCAAAGTGCGCAGCAGCAAAAAAGGATCCCCTTTATCAGAGGCCGCCAGCGACCAGCTAAAAATCACCATATCGCTGGCGTCCCATACTGCCTGGCTGACATTGCAAACCTGCGTTTTATCGGCAAACACCGTATCGCAAATCAATGTCCATTGGTAAAACTGCATAATTGAGCGGCGCACTGCCCCCGGCTCTCCGGCCGGAACCGACAAAGGCGGCGGACGCAGACTGTAAGGCGCTGTTCCACCGCCATTCTGCCCCCGGGCAGACGGCGATAACAAAACCGCGCCAAGAACAGCAATAAGGAAAAAACGCACAAAAACTACCAAAAGGACGGCTCCACACAACAGATCGGCAGCAGGTCGACAAAAAATTACGCCGCCCATTATAACATATTATCGCAAAAAGCAAAATTATTTTGGCAGATCAGGCCGAAAATCGGCAGCAGCTTAATGCCGCAAATAAGCCCATAAAAACACCAAAGCGCATAATCAAGCGGCGCACTGCCCCACCACCGGCAATTTTATAGTCAATTTCTATTTTGCTCATGCCAGGCCGGTTTCACTTTGCCTGTCCAATAAGACAAAACAGCGCCGCCCGCATAGCCTATAGCATAGTCAAGGGGGGAAGCCGCAGAGCTGTTATAGCGCCAGGCTATTATTAAAAGCCGCGTCATTGCATAAAAACAGCAGCGCTCAAGCAAAAACAATCAGCGCCGAAATCCGTAATGCTTTCACTTCCCACGTAAAATATCCTCCACTCTTTTTCACCAGAAATGCGCAAGGCCGATAAGTAAAATCAGGCCGATACCCCATAATGCCAGACGCAAAAAACGGTTCTGCCGCGCCTGTAATTGCGCCAGCAGCAGCAGGCTGGCTTTATCAAGCTTGAAGCCGTGTTCAGCCTGGCGCTGCAAGGCTTTGCTTATATGGTCAAAACGGCGGCCTAATTCCGGCAAGGCACGGGCAAAACCCACTACCGCCCGGGCCGATTCTGCCATATCTTTCACCGCACCGGCCACACCCAGATTTTGCGCCACCCAGGCGCCGACAACCGGCTCAGCCACTTTCCACATGTTAAAATGCGGGTCAAGCGCTCGCGCCACCCCTTCCACCACCACCATATTTTTTTGCAAAAGCAGCAGTTCCGGCCGGGTTTGCATATTAAATAATTCTGTTATTTCAAATAACAGCCCCAGAAGCCGCGCCATGGAAATAGTTTCAACCGACTGGCCGTAAATCGGCTCGCCAATAGCGCGATTAGCCTGAGCAAAGCTTTCCACACTGTGATGATCGGGCACATAGCCGGCCTCAAAATGCACCCGTGCCACCCGATAATAGTCACGCGTAATAAAGCCGTAAAGAATCTCGGCCAGAAAGCGTTTTTCCTTTTTGCCAAGCCGCCCCGTAATGCCCAGATCCACCGCAATAATTGTGCCGCTATCATCAACAAACAGATTGCCCGGGTGCATATCGGCATGAAAAAAGCCGTCACGCAGCGCATGTGACAAAAAAGTCTGCATCAGCGCAGCCGCCAGTTGTTCTACATTATGCCCCGCCGCCAGCAGCGCCTCACGCTCGGAAATACGAATACCCTCCACCCATTCCATAGTCAGGCAGTCGCGCCCGGTGCGCTCCCAGTCCACTTTCGGCACGCGAAAGCCTTTATCGCCGCCTTTGGCAATATTTTCTGCCATTTCCGATAAAGCAGCCGCCTCCAGCCGCATATCCATTTCTATTTTTGTCGTTTGCTCCAGATTTTCCACCACTTTGACAGGGCGCAAACGGCGCATATAAGACACATATTTTTCTGCCATATGCGCCGCCAGATAAAAACTCTCCATATTGCGGGCAAAAGCGCGGCGCAAATGCGGGCGTATCACCTTTACCGCCCGCTTTTCTACCCTCCCCCCCGCTGCAGGCACTACAGCCTCGTGCACTTGCGCCATTGAGGCGGCGGCAATAGGCGCGCCAAATGAATCAAATATCTGATCTATCGGCCGGTTAAGCGTTGTTTCTACCTGCAAAACGGCCTGATTTTGCGCAAAGGGCTTGACCCTGTCCTGTAGCGCCGATAAATCACGCGCCGCCTTTTGGCCGACAATATCCGGCCTGGTCGCCAGAAACTGACCCAATTTAACATAAAAAGGGCCAAGCCGGTTCATGGCGCGCGACATTGGCTCGGCATTATGCTGCCGGCGGCTGCCGCGCCGCGCAATGAGCCGCGCCAGCTTTTGTGCCAAAACGGGCACAAATCCTGCTTCCGCGACCGGCAAGGCCGCAAACACCCCCTCACGCGCCAGAACATAGCCCGCGCGCACCAGCCGGAGAGATGCCGTAAACCTGCTCATTTCATGCCCCCGCTTTTATCTTGACAAACCCCTGTCCTGACCGGCTTTGTCTGTCTCATATCTTCCAGCCGGAATGTATGGCGGCAATGCCGCCGGTCATATTACGGTACTGCACATGGGCAAAACCTGCTTTGCTTATCATGGCGGCAAAATCCTGCTGTTTGGGGAATTTACGAATAGATTCTACCAAATAGCGGTAAGATTCCGCATCATTGGTTATCATTTGCCCAAGACGCGGAATGACTTGGAACGACCATAAATCATAAATTTTATCCAGCAGCGGCATTTCCACGGCCGAAAATTCCAGGCATAAAAAACGGCCGCCGGGTTTTAATACCCGCCAGGCCTCGGCCAGAGCCGTGTCAATATGCGGCACATTGCGAATGCCAAAGGCAATAGTATAAGCGTCAAAACTTGTCGCGGCAAAGGGCAGCTTTTCGGCATTGGCCTCGACAAATTCCACATTTTGCGCCAGCCCCCTGGCGTGAGCGCGGGCTTTGCCCACTTGCAGCATAGAGGCGTTAATATCCAGAATTACTGCCCGGGCATAACCGCCGGAAGCTTTGATAAGGCGAAAAGCAATATCCCCCGTGCCGCCGGCCACATCAAGCGCGCACCAGCCCGGCACGGGCGGCGGCGCCAGCCAGGCCACCAGCGCATTTTTCCACAAGCGGTGCAGACCGCCGGACATAATATCATTCATCACATCATATTTGCCGGCGACAGAATGAAAGACGCTATTGACAAGATTTTGCTTGTCGGCCTCTGCCACATGGCGAAACCCGAAAGAATGCTCCATGCCGCCATGCGCGCCGATACGCGCTGTTTCATCGCTTTGGCCGGCCGGCGGGGCAGCGGCTGCTGTTTCCTTATTATCCTGCACAATCCATGCTTTCTGTTTTTGCCGCAGCGGCAGTTGCCGGGGCAAATTCCGGCCCGGCTCATCGACGGCCGGCCTTGAACCGGCGCATAATAGGCCGGAAACTGCAAATCTTCAATAAAAACCTGCGGCGGCCGGCAAATTGGCGGGCAAGGCAAAAGCGCAGCGGCTGCAATAATTGCTTTTTGCGCAATTTTCTCCTATAATAGTGGCCGGTCTATGCCGCTTATCCGGCATAGCGCGCCGTGTGTGCCGGCAAATGTCGGGGTTTTGTGAGCTTATTAGAGGAAGTGCAGCTTCATGAACTGGATAACAAATTTTGTCCGGCCCAAAATCAATTCCATGTTTGGCCGCCGGGAAATACCGGAAAATCTCTGGATAAAAGACCCGGCAAGCGGTGAAATGGTTTTTCATAAAGATTTGGAAGAAAACCAGTTTGTCGTGCCGGGTTCCGGCTATCATATGCGCATTGCCGCCAAAGATCGGCTGAAATATTTTTTTGATGACGGCAAATATGAGCTGCTGGAAAATCCGAAAACGGCCGCGGATCCGCTTAAATTCCGCGATGAAAAACGCTATATTGAGCGGCTTAAGGATTATCGCAACCGCACCGGGCAAGATGATGCGATTTTAAACGCCCGCGGCATGATTGAAGGCCTGCCGGTCATGGCAACCTTACAGGATTTTGCCTTTATGGGCGGCTCACTGGGCATGGCGGCGGGCGAGGCGATTGTCACCGGCTTTAAAACCGCTATTGCTGAAAAAAGGCCGCTGATTTTGTTTACCGCTTCCGGCGGGGCGCGCATGCAGGAGGGCATTTTGTCACTCATGCAAATGCCCAAAACCACAGTAGCAGTAGAGATGATGAAAGAAGCAGGCCTGCCTTATATTGTTGTGCTCACCAATCCGACAACCGGCGGCGTTTCCGCCTCTTATGCCATGCTGGGCGATGTGCATATTGCCGAGCCGGGTGCGACTATCGGCTTTGCCGGCGCCCGCGTTATCCAGCAGACAATTCGCGAAACTCTGCCGGAGGGGTTTCAAAGCGCCGAATATTTGAAAGAACACGGTATGGTGGATATGGTGATTTCTCGTCCGGAGCTAAAAAAAACCATTGCCCGCCTGCTGCGCCTAATGCTGAAAAAACCTGCCAGAACAGCCTGAAATGCTGTTCTGGCAAGCGCCGGCAGCTTAAGTCTGAGGCAATTTGCCGCTATCGGCGCAGCAGTTTTGATATATTTGCCGCTGTTACAGCGGCGGTTTTTCAGGCTTTTTTGCCGAAATTGCGCCAGCGGGGAAGGCGAAAACCGGTTCCTTCCTTATCACAAAAAAATCATGTTATAATTGCCGGCGGCGATGAGAGCCGGCACAGCAAAACCGGGCTTTTAGAGAGAGACTGCGCCCGCAAGCCACAGGCCGGCCTCTGAGGCGGTTTGGGAGATAAAATGGCGGCAAAAAATACCGGTTTACAGCAAAAAATTGAATCTCTGCTCAATCTGCACCCTAAAAATGTGGATTTGTCACTCAAACGCATGACAAGGCTGCTGCAAAAGCTGGGCAATCCGCATTTGCACCTGCCGCCAATTATCCATATTGCCGGCACTAACGGCAAAGGCTCGGCGGCAAGCTTTGCCCGCGCGGCGCTGGAAGCAGCAGGCTATAGCGTGCATGTGCATATTTCGCCGCATCTGGTGCATTGGCATGAGCGCTACCGCTTGGGGTGGAAAGATGAAACGGGAAGCCGCAGCGCCTATGTCAGCGATGCGCTTTTGGCTGAAACTCTGGCAGAAGTAACACAGGCCAATGCCGGCGGCGCTATTACAGTATTTGAAATTATAACCGCCGCTGCCTTTGTGCTGTTTGCCCGTTTTCCTGCCGATGCGCTGGTGCTGGAAGTGGGTCTGGGCGGGCGGTTTGACGCGACTAATATTATAAAAAAACCGGCAGTCAGCCTGATTATGTCCATTGCTCTGGATCATGAGGCTTTTTTAGGCGACACAGTGGCGCAAATCGCTCTCGAGAAAGCCGGTATTATCAAAAAACAATGCCCGGTTGTCGCCGGGCCGCAAATCTATGAAGAGGTAATAACCGTCCTCAGGCGCTTTGCTCAGAAAAATCAGGCACCGCTAACTCTTTACGGGCAGGATTACCGCGCTGATATAAAAAACCGACATATGCTGTTTACCAATAAAGCCGGCACTATGCGTCTGCCGCGACCGCGCCTTGCGGGAGATTTCCAAATCGGCAATGCCGCCGCTGCCTTGCAGGCCGTGCTGACCGCAGGTTTTGCCGTTTCACCTCAGGCAGCAGCGCAGGCCATGCGCACAGTTTCATGGCCGGCGCGCCTGCAAAAACTGACAATCGGCCGGCTCAAGCGTCAGGCTCCGCCAAAGGCTGATTTATGGCTGGACGGCGGCCATAATCCCGCTGCTGCCCAGCTTTTGGTCAAAAGCCTGGCACCATTGCTGCGCCGGCGCCCGTTTTTTATGATTCTCGCTATGCTGCAAACCAAGGACAGCACACAATATTTGCAGCAATTTGCCACACTTGCGCCGCAAATTTATACTGTGCCGCTGGCCGGCAGCAATCATGGCGTGCCCCCGGCGGTGCTGGCGCAAAAAGCACAGGCATTGGGGCTGCGCGCTCAGGTTGAACCATCTATCACCGCCGCGCTTGCGGCTATTACCGCAAAAAGTGCAAAACCGGGCGGCGAGCAGAATCCGGCCTTTATTCTCATTTGCGGTTCGCTTTATCTGGCAGGCGAGGCTTTGGCACAAAACGGCACACCGCCGCGTTAGATTTGCCGGCCGGGCATAGCGCAAAAGAAAATATGATAAAATATTTATATTTATATAATTACTTTATCTTAAGAGAATTCTATCCCGTTTTTTACTTTTAAGAATGTATCAAAATGGTGCATTATTTTATAAAGAGGCAAAGTTTTCTACAGGGAAACCTAAATATCAACACTTATATTATAAAATACAATATTTCTTCATTGCCAAATAGCCAAATTCATAGTAACGGAAGACTGGCCAATCCGCGGTTTCTTCCCCCCTCGATCGCGGATTGGACTTTTTGATATTTTGTTCATCATGAGTAAAATATCGGCACGGCAGAGCGCTTCCACCCCATCCAGTTCTGCCGTGCTTTCTTTTTCTGTTTCCCCGAAATAAAAGATAAAAGCGCCGGCTTTATTTTGTGCCGAACAAGCGGTCGCCGGCATCGCCCAGGCCGGGCACAATATAGCCGTTTTCATCAAGCTTTTCATCTATTGCCGCCGTATAAAGCGGCACATTGGCATGGTGCTTTTGCAAATAGGCTATGCCTTCCGGCGCGGCCAAAAGCGAAACAAAGCGCAAATTATCAGCGCCGCGCTCTTTCAATTTGCTCAAGGCGGCCGCGGCTGAATGGCCGGTCGCCAGCATGGGATCAGCCACAATCACCAGCCGGCTGGCTATATCTTCCGGCGCTTTAAAATAATATTCTACCGGCTGCAGCGTTTCATGGTCACGATAAAGGCCAATATGGGCAATGCGCGCAGAAGGAATTAAATCCAGCATGCCCTGAACCAGGCCTTCACCCGCGCGCAAAATAGAAACCAGCACCAGTTTTTTGCCTTTTAGCACCGGCGCCTCACAATGCGCCAGCGGTGTGTCGACCGGCACATTTTCCAGCTCCAGATCACGCGTTACCTCATAGCCCAGTAATAAAGCGATTTCGCGCAATAATTGCCGGAACTCTGCTGTTGGTGTTTCCCGCCGGCGCATTTGCGTAAGTTTATGCTGGATAAGCGGGTGTTTGATAATATGCAAAGCTGATTTTACCATAAGGCTCCCCCCTGCGGGCAGTTTTTAAACACGCTATATCAGCGGCAATGGACAAATATTGCCGCCCAAACCAAATTTATATCCGGAATCCTCCCCACTGCGGCGGCGATAAAGCGGGCGGGTTTTGGCCGGGTTTCAAGCAGTCTCACGGCGAAAACTCCATTGCACTCTGTCGCGCTCAGCCGTAGAAAAATTAAGCACATATTGCTGTGTTTTGGCAGGGCCGCCAAGCCCGGAAAAATAAATGGAATCTTCCAGCCGCACCGGGCAGTCGGCCGAAAATATCCAGCTTTCACCATAATCCCCCTGCAAGCGAATAATATCATGCTCCTGCCCGCTTGCTTCATCTCGCACCGCGCCTTCATGGCTTATGCCAATATCCGGGTGCACATGAAACCGCACCGCAACAGGCACTGCCGGCGTGTGCGATGATTTTCTGCGCCACAGGCCGGCACGCTCCGGCTCCTCATAAAAACGGTCGCAACCCTGCAACACATTGCCGTTACGGCTTAAAGTCAGAGCGCGCTCATGTATCAGACTAAAGGCCTGTTTATAACCGTCATGCGCAGCAATAAAGCCCTGCATATCCTCTTCTTCTATCCTGGCCGTGCGCACATGCAGCCTTCTGCCGGCAAAGCCGCTTAGCGGCCTGTCACCGCGGGCAAAACGGCAGGAAGATGTATCGGCAATGGTAGCGGTGGAATGCGCCGCCGTCAAACGGCCGAAAAAGCGGAATTCCGCCGGGCCGTAAGGATCCAGACCGCAATTAACAATAAAGCGCTGGCGGCCTGAAGACATTTCAAAGGAAAGGCAGCCGGCATTGGCCGTTTCTGTCAATCTTTTGGCCAAAGGGGCACCCGTATCGGCCAGCACCACCGTATCACCGCCGGTCAGGCGCTGATAGCCGGAATGCGGCGCCTGTGAAAAAGGCGCCCCCACTGTTTCAACAGCATTGAGCACAATATCCAGCCTTTGCGCCAAAATCGGGCCGACACCGTTAAAATTGGCCAGAGTGCCGTCACAATGGCGAAAAAAGCGCAGAGCCGGCAAGAGGCGATCAATCGCAACAACCAATAGCGGCGGCGGCGCCTGCAGGCAATGTGTATAAGCATATTGCAACGGCAGCAGATAAATCAGCAGCTCCAGTATTATTGCCGGATTACGCGATATATGGCCGCCATCGGGCAAAATCTGCCGCGCCAGCTCTTTTTCCAGCCGGCGATGCGCCTTAAGCTGCGCTTTGCGCGCTGCTTTGCCGGCCGAAGCCGGGGCGCACAGCGCCGCCATGGCCAGAGCAACAGCAATATAAAGCCGCGCAATATCATCTTTTTCTCCGGCAAAAGTCACACGCAAATAGCGTATATGCAGGCCGATAATTTTGAGAAAACGCTTCCGAAAAGCCGGAGCAGCGCCGGCAAACAGCGCTTCGCCATGCGCCAGCCAGGCAATCAGGCGGCGGGCAGCAAGAGCTGCTGCCCAGGCGCGGCCGGCCGGCTTCCTGCCCTCAAGCTCTATCCAATCCAGAGTCAAAGCGCGCGCATGAGCGGCAGCCAGCTCGGTTTCTGCCGCTGTCATATGGTTCAGCCAACTGAAATCATAGAGAGCCTCTTCCCATTCGCGGCTGGGCGGCTCTACCAGAAAGGGAGAGGTCGCCCCGGCCTGCACAATACGCCCGCCCAGGGGAAAGCGGCCGTGATAAAATTCATGCGCCAGTTTGGGATCGGCCAGGTGCATATCAAATGGAGCATAAAGCAGATGCGCCGGCGCCCGGCCGCTAAAACGCCAGCTCAAAAGCGGCCAGCCCGCCGCTTGACGCATAAAGCGGCTGAGCAAAGCTGTTGGCGAAAATTCGCCTGAGCCTGCTTTATAAACGGAAGTATGAACTGCTCCGGCCAAAACTTTCTTCCCGTTGCAACAAAATCCACCTTTGCGCCCGGCTCGACACCGGCCACAGCCGCGCCGCCGCATAGCTTGCGCAGGCCTGCCCAGTTTTACAAAACAAGGTAAATAAAGCGTTAAACCGACAGACAGCCGGCAGCATGTGATTCCGCGGGCGGCAAGCACCGGGCCAACAGGCAGGCAAGGCCGCCGCGCCGGCCGGGCATGACCGCAATATTATAAAATTATAATTTTATGCGTATTTTTGTTGCCCGGCAAAAAAATCAGGCTTACAATAGGGGGAGTGAGGAGCCGGTTAAAGCCCCTCACTTGACCCTTCATAATTTCAGGGCAATGATGATAGCGCTCAAACTGATCATCAGGCCTAAAATCTGAAGGATAAGGCTGATTATCTGATAATCCGACACAGGCTAGCCTGTTTGGCCTTTCCCCCCTATATACGCCCAAAGGAGATAATTCCCCTTTGGGCATTGTTTATTTATAAAGATTTCCTTACCATAAGTTTAAATCTTATATTGTGAATAGAATAAGCTAACGGCTCAGGCGGCACTAAACAGTAAAGCGCAGCCACAATTTCTGCTCATAAAAGCGGGAGGAATTTCTCGCTTACCTGTTTTGCTTTCTGTTCAATCTTAAGTTGAATTACTGCCTGTCAAGGCAATTTTGTTGTCTTTAGCGGGAATAGAAACTTTACCGATTGGCGAAAGGCAAAAAAGCTTCCTGAATTTTCGGCCGGGCTGGATTATTCTTCCACCGGCTCAGGCGGCGCTAAACAGCAAGAGTGGCAAGATTTTTGCTCATAAAAAACGGGCGAAAGAATTACCCTCCGCCCGTTTTGCCTTTCCTGTAAATGTAAGTTGAATTGCAGGCACTGCAACAAATCTTGTATAAGCTATACGCTGGTTATTTCCAGCGCATATTTGCAACTTGAAGCATCAGAGCAAAAGCCGCAAACGTTAACATTGCTGTCTCGTAATTTGTCATATTCATAACCTCCTTTTGCATTAGAATCGAGAGGAGGAATCATTCCCGCCCCCGTTAAGACGGGCAGCGTATAATGTTTACGGCCGATAGTAAAGAAGTCAGCGCGGGGATAATTTATGGTTATTTTTATGTCTATTGCATTACTAAAAAAATTTGTTATAATCCCGCTTATACAACCTCCAAATAAGGGAGGACTGCGGCACTATTCAACGAATCTTGTATAAGCTATTATATCGCCTTTAGCGGGAGTGACAGCTTTGTTGACAGGCCAAATATAAAAAGCAAGGCAGAAGGATAGAATCACCTTCGCCTTGCTTTTTTATGAGCAGGAAAATCGTCAGAGTTTAGCGCAAGCCCCGCGCTTTGTGTTCGGCTCAGGCAGCGGCAAACAGTAAAGCGCGGTCAATGCCGGCGAGGTCGCGCTTTGTTGCCAAATGCTGAAAGCCGGCCGCCTGAAACACAGCAATAATATCCGCCGCCTGGCCAAAACCTGCCTCCACCGCCAGCCGGCCGCCGGGTGCCAGATGCGCCGCGGCACCCGCCGCCAAAGCGCGATAAAAATCCAGCCCGTCAACGCCGCCGTCCAAAGCGCGGCGCGGTTCATAAAACCGCACTTCATCAGCCAGGTGTTCAATGTCTGCGCGCGGAATATAAGGCGGGTTTGAAACAATAAAATCAAACCGCCCGGCAACAGCACTAAACCAATCACTTTTTAGCGCGGTAAAACGCCCGGCCAGGCCGGCCGCTTCAGCATTTTTTTGCGCGGTTTCCAGCGCCTCAGCAGCAATATCCACCCCCACAGCCTGTAATTGCGGTATTTCATGCAGCAGCGCCAGTGCCAGCGCGCCGCTGCCCGTGCCCATATCCAATAAAGTAACCGGGGCAGCCGCGGGTAGCGGCATTTCTTCCTGTTTTGTGCCTTCACCCGGAAAAGGCTTGCCGCTATCTGCAACTTTCCGGGGCACAAAATTGCCCGCGCTCTTATCCGGACGCAGCGTTTCTTCTGCTTTTACGCTGTGCTGCGACAGCTTTTTGCCGGCAGAACAAGAGAGCTTATTTGCGCTTGTATAAAGGCCTTTATCCGCTCTGGATAGATTGGCTATACAGGCGCCGGCTGCGGCAACGCTATTTTGCCCGCTGCCGCGCGCCCCTTCGCTATCTGCCGCTTTTTGTCGGATTAACGGCAGCAAAAGGTCGACCACCGCCTCACTATCCGGCCGCGGCTCTAAAGTGGCGGGGGAAAGGGCTAAATCCAACCCGTAAAAAGCGCGGCGGCCAAGAATGCGATGCACCGATTCGCCGTGCAAGCGCCGCTCGATCGCCGCTTCCAGTTTCTCTTGCGCGGCGGTATCAAGTGGCGGCGCCCGCCCGGCCAAAAGCTCTGTCTGGCTGATACCGGCAATAGCCTGCAACAGCAGCCGCGCGTCTAGAGCAGCACTCTTCACCCCCGCCGCCTTTAACCGCGCCGCCATTTGCTGCAGCACAATTTCTGCCACCAAACTTTGTTCATTCACTGTTTTGCTTTCACGCTTTGTGCTTGAGCCAAAGCCGCCTTCAGGCCAGCCCCAATTCATGCCGCGCCGCGGTAGCCAAAAAAGCGGAACGGTTAAGGCGACGTTGGTGAGCAGCATGGTCGACGGCCCGCAACAGGCCGCGCTCAAAAGTTACATTGGCGCGGATAATTTCGCTATCATTATCAATCAGTGGAACACGGATAAAAAACGCGCCTTCGGTTAAAGCAGCGCTAACATCTTTTCGCTGTAACAGCTTTTCCAGCGGCAATGGTTCAACCGTCTCTTTACTATCCTCAAACCAAAGCTGCAGAGCCTCACTGGCATTGCCGATAATTTCTCTCTCTGTATCCGCAGCAGAAAACAGCCCCGGAATATCTGGAAATTGCACACCAAAAGCAGAATTTTTATCTTTACGAACCAAAGCATAATAATGCCGCATAATGCTTCTCCTTTACAGCCAGCCTGCTTGCCGTGCCTTCCGCCTTTAACCGCGCTGCCATGTGCTTTAACTTTTCTTCAGCCATTCTGCCGCTCCTTATTTCCCTCTTGCATCTCAGGGAACAGCTTTTCTGTAATTTTTCCTCTTAAAATATCAAAATGCTCCCTGTTATCCGTTGTTTTGCCAATGGTTAGTTCACGAACATAATTTAATTTTTGCTCGACAAATTTTTTATCACATTGTTGTTGCGGAACAAGATTTACTTCTTTTAGCACTAATCCCAGCCCTGCGAACACTTCTTTCGTGAATTCAATCGTTTTTGTAATATTTTCTTGAAAAAATGGGTTCAGAAATATGCAATTATCATCATAATAACGGATAAAGTCTTGTTGAGAAAGAGCTATCTCATTGATATATTTTTGCAAAAAATATGTCAAAAATAATTGTAATCTGGCACCACCTTCAGCCTTGCTTATTGCCTTTTGCGCCTCAGCAGTAAAATCATATGCAAGGTTCTTTAAGAAATTTTCGCAGTCAGTTTTTGAACTGCGGCACAAAATATCAAACAAATTCTCATCACCAAGAAAGTAAAGTGCATCAATGGAACTCCGCATTGTCAGAAGAGTTTTATGAACAACTTGCAATTTTTGCCAACATACAGCTAGGGCATCAAACTCTTTCTCGGTAAATTTTAACTTTTGCGTCAAATGAAAATCTAAATTTCGCTTAAGGGTTTCCAGTTCTTGCGCATATTTATTTTTCTCCGTCTCTAATTTCTTAGTTGCCTTGCGCCCTTGCCGTGCCGTCCACAACGCAACACCGCCAGCAATAATAGCAGCCAAAACGGATACAGAGGCAGCCCAATTTTGCATAGCCGCCCTCTCCCTTCAGCCCTGCGATGAAGGCATAGCAGCCTTCCCCAAATCCCAAGTAAAAGCGGCTAGCCGCCTTCCCCCATCTCAGCCAGCAGGGCGGTTTGGTGGTCGGTGATGAGCGGCTCAATAATTTCGTCCAGCTCGCCTTCCAGCACTTTATCCAGTCTGTATAAAGTCAGGTTAATGCGGTGGTCGGTCACCCGCCCCTGGGGGAAATTATAGGTGCGGATACGCTCACTGCGATCACCGCTGCCCACCTGGCTTTTGCGCTCGCTTGAGCGCGCGCTTTCCGCCTGCTGCCTTTCCATATCATAAAGGCGGGAGCGCAAAACCTGCATAGCGCGGGCGCGGTTCTGATGCTGCGATTTTTCCGCCTGCACCACCATAATACCGGTGGGGATATGGGTAATGCGCACCGCCGAATCGGTCGTATTGACATGCTGGCCGCCGGCACCGCTCGCCCGCATAGTATCAATGCGAATATCTTCCGGCCTTATTTCTATATCAATTTCTTCTGCCTCCGGCAGCACCGCCACAGTTGCTGCCGAAGTATGAATACGGCCGCTGCCTTCCGTCTCCGGCACGCGCTGCACCCGATGCACGCCGGATTCAAATTTCAGCCGGGCAAAAGCACCGCGCCCGGCAACAGCGGCAATAATTTCCTTATAGCCGCCAACCTCGCCCTCACTGGCAGAAACCAGCTCGACCTTCCAGCCCTTGGCCGCAGCATAGTGCTCATACATACGGAATAAATCGCCGGCAAATAAAGCGGCCTCTGAGCCGCCCGTGCCGGCGCGGATTTCCAGCAGCACATTGCGCTCATCAGCGGCATCTTTCGGCAGCAGCAAAATTTGCAGCCGCTTTTCCAGCTCTTCCGCCTCGGCTGCTAATTGCGGCACTTCCGCCTGCGCGTAAGCACGCATAGCGCTGTCTTCATTATTATCAGCCAGCAGCTCGGCTAAATCCGCCTGTTCCTTACGCACCGATTCCAGCGCCTGCAAGAGAGCAACAATGTTTTTCAGCTCGGCATATTCGGCCGCCAGCCGGCCGTAATCGCCGCTAAAAGCCTCATCATGCAGTTGCGCTTCCAGCATTTCAAAGCGCTTTTTTATCTGCTCTATCCGTGTTTGCGGCAAGGTCACCATATCTTCCACCTTTATTGCTTTTTAACCTGACCACAGCCTCACACGGCAACATTATGCCTTTGGGCGAAATCAAGCAGTGCCGGGCGCAAGCTTGCCTCATTATAGCCCTGCTGCAATTTTTCCTGTAAAAAAGCAGCAATCTTGCCCTCATGCAGCGATAATAGCATAGTCTTTACCGGGCCAATGGCGGCCGCCGACATAGAAAGCCGGTGATAGCCAAGGCCGATCAGCACCATGGCCGCCAGCGGCTTGCCTGCCATTTCACCGCATAAGGTCACCGGTGTGCCGTGCCGCGCCGCCGCCGCGGTGATTGAAGCCAAAGCGCGCAGAAAGGCGGGCGAAAACCAGTCAAACCGCGCGGCGACATATTGATTGCCCCTGTCGGCCGCCATCATATATTGAAACAAATCATTAGAGCCGACCGAAACGAAATCTACCGCCTGCATCAGGCCGTCAAGCTGAAACAGCAGATTCGGCACTTCTATCATTGCTCCCAGTTTTATCTGTGCCGGCAAATCATAGCCGAAACGCGCCAAATGCGCCTTTTCATGCTCAATCAGGCGGCGGGTTTTTTCAATTTCCGCCAGCTCGGTTACCATAGGCAGCATCAGCCGCAAACTGCGCCCGCTCGATGCCTTGAGCAAAGCGCGTAATTGAATGCGCATCAAGGCTTTGCGATCTAATGTCAGCCGCACGGCGCGCCAGCCTAAAGCAGGGTTTTCCTCACGCTCCTTCTGGCGGAAATAGGGCAGCATTTTATCACCGCCAATATCCAGAGTGCGGAAGGTAACCGCTTTATCACCGCCGGCACGGTAAACATTGCGATAAAGCTGCTCCTGCGCTTCAGCCTTGGGGAAAGCAGAGGCAATCATAAATTGCAATTCCGTGCGAAACAGGCCAATGCCCTCTGCCCCGGATTCCGCCAGATGCGGGATTTCCACCAGCAGACCGGCATTCATCAATAATGTTATTGCCACTCCGTCCAAAGTGCGTGACGGCCGGTTTTGCAAAGCATGATATTTTTTTTGCTTATCGGCCAGAAAACGCAATTTTTCGGCGTAAGCTTCTTTTATTGTTGTATCCGGGCGGACATGAATTTCGCCTTTATCACCGTCCACAATCAGCGCTTCACCGTTTTCCACCAGCGAGAAAATGCCTTCAGCCTGGCCGATAACCGGAATGCCCAAAGCCCGCGCCACAATAACTACATGGCTGGTATCGGCGCCATCTTCCAGCACCAAAGCGCAAATTTTATCGCGCGGATAATCCAGCAGCTCGGCGGCGCCCATAAAACGGGCAATAATAATATTGGAGCGGCTTTCGCGCATAATGGCCGGTGCCTGATTTTCTCCGGTCAAATGCGTCAGCAGACGATGCGCCAAATCATCAAAATCCGACAAACGCTCACGCATATAGGCATTTTTGGAAGACGCCATGAGGGCGCGCATATCATTTCGCACTTTATCTACTGCCGCCTGTGCGGTCAGCCCGCTCTCTATCGCCGCTTCCAGCCGTTTGACCCAGCCTTTATCATAAGCAAACAGGCGATAGGCTTCCAGAATATCGCGATGCTCACCCGCTTGCGCCATATCACCACGTGCCAGCATGGCGTCAATAGAGCGGCGGACAGAATCCAGCGCCACTACTAATTTGTGCTTTTCTGCCGTATTATCCTCATGAAACATTTCATTCACCGCAATGCGCGGCGCATGCAAAACCGCATAACCAAGGCCGACACCTTCATTCAGCGGCACACCGATTAAAGAAAAAGAGCGCAAGCGCCGCGCCGGTGACGGCGCCTCCGGCGGCTCTTTCATCGGCAATTTTCCGGCAAAAATCAAATCAGCCAGCAGCATGGCGACAATTTCCAGCGCGGCGATTTCTTCATCACTATAGGAGCGGCGGCTGCGGCTCTGCACGGTTACAACCCCCAGCATTTTGCCGGCGCGCAAAACCGGCACACCAAGAAAAGAGGAATAAACCTCCTCTCCTGTTTCCGGCAAATAGGCAAAAGAAGCATGTTGCTGCGCGTCAACAAGGTTGAGCACCCGGCCGGTTACGGCAATATTGCCAACGAGTCCCTGCCCCAGCTTTAAGCCGACATTATGCACAGCTTCCGGATTCAGGCCCTTGCTGGCATAAAGCTCCAATACACTGTCGCTGCGCAAAATATAAAGCGAGCATACTTCAGCCTTCATATTATCGGCAATAGCGGCAACAACCCAATCCAGCCGCTGCTGCGGCTCCATATCCCCGGCAATAAACCGGCGCAAATTCTTTAAAAATTCTGTGGGATTGGCTTGCTTTTCCGTCATTATCCTGCCTTCTGTTTCCGCGCCTGCCGGCAATAACTGCTTTTTATGGCAAGGCTGCGGCACTTGCCGCCGGTTTTACCTTTTTCCTCCTTTGGCAGACGCCGGCCTGTTCATATTTTATCCAGCCCGTAAATGCCGTGCAAACTGCGCACTGCCAGTTCCGTATAGGCATTATCGATTAAAATGGAAATTTTAATTTCCGATGTGGTAATAGCGCGAATATTGATGCTTTTTGCCGCCAGCGCCTTAAAGGCTGTTGCCGCTACCCCGGCATGGCTGCGCATGCCAATGCCGATAACCGAAATTTTCGCCAGCTCCGCTTCCGATTGCAACACATCATAGCCGATTGCTTTGCGATTATGCTGCAAAACCTTTACCGCTTTGGGCAAATCCACCTGCGGCACGGTAAAGGTCATATCCACGCGCTCGGCATCTTCCGAAACATTTTGCACAATCATATCAACATTAACGCCCGCTTCTGCCAAAGGGCCGAAAATAGCGGCCGAAACACCCGGCCTGTCGGCCAGGCGGCGCAATGAGATCTGCGCCTCATCACGGGCAAAGGCAATACCGGTTACAACCTGCTGCTCCAAAATTTCCTCCTCATCGCAAATAAGCGTGCCGGGCGGGTTATCAAAATCCCCCTGACCGGGGTCATTCGGCTTATCAAAGCTGCAGCGCACCACTGTGCGCACTTTATGCACCATAGCCAGCTCAACCGAGCGCACCTGCATGACCTTGGCGCCAAGTGACGCCATTTCCAGCATTTCCTCAAAAGCAATGCGGTTTAAGCGGCGCGCTTTCGGCTCCAGCCGCGGATCCGTAGTGTAAATACCGTCCACATCTGTATAAATATCACAGCGATCTGCTTTGATTGCTGCAGCCATTGCCACAGCGCTGGTGTCGGAGCCGCCGCGCCCCAAAGTGGCAATACGACCATCTTCGGCTACACCCTGAAAGCCGGCAATAACCGCTACCTGCCCCCGCTCAAAATCCTGAATAAGGGCAGCAGCGTCCAGAGCAACAATCCGCGCGGCACCATGCCTGTTATCGGTAATAACGGGAATTTGCCAACCGGCCCAGGAGCGCGCTTTAATCCCCATTGCCTGCAAGGCCAGTGCCAGCAAACCGGCGGTCACCTGCTCACCGGAAGCAACAACCGCATCATATTCCCGCCAATCATAAGGCTGGAACCCGCCGCCGGCAGCATGATCCAACCCCGGCGCCTTATGCGCCGCAGTTTTGGCCGAAAGGCGCTTGCCGCCATTATGCGCCGCGGCCCCCGCCGCTTTTTTTTTAACTGCCGTTTTTGGGGCTGCTGATTTAGCAGCTTCAGCGGCACTGACAGCGGCCGGCGCGGTTCTGGCCGCAGCCTCATACACCCATTCTATCAGCCTGTTTGTTTGCCCCGCCATGGCAGAAACAACCACGGCAATGTGATGACCGGCCTGCACTTCGCGCCGCACATGACGCGCCACATTGCGGATACGCTCACTATCAGCAACCGATGTCCCGCCAAATTTCATCACAATGCGCGCCATTTACATATTCACCTCATCATTCCCCTCATGCGTAAAGCGCGCATTGTCTTTTTTCCGGGTTTTCGGCTGCGGGCAAAACCTGGCCGGTCCTGCCGCCTCAAAGCCGGCGCGCCATTACCATATTCACCTCATCATTCCCCTCATGCGTAAAGCGCGCATTGTCTTTTTTCCGGGTTTTCGGCTGCGGGCAAAATCTGGCCGATCCTGCCGCCTCAAAACCGGCGCGCCATTACCATATTCACCTCATCATTCCCATGTGTAAAGCATGGTTACGCAATTCCCGCTTTTTCCGGCAGCCGGGCTGACCGAATTTCACCCATACACCTCTTTTGCTATACGGAAAAACGGCCGATTTAGCAAGC
Source organism: Candidatus Tokpelaia sp. (assembly GCF_008636115.1). Lineage (GTDB taxonomy): Bacteria > Pseudomonadota > Alphaproteobacteria > Rhizobiales > Rhizobiaceae > QLZD01. The sequence continues at coordinate 20,002 of NZ_QLZD01000013.1, forward strand.
CTTTCCCCCGGCAATCAAGGATTTTTCACCCGCCGATTATGCTTGAATCGCCGCCGCTGCTTGCTTATTATACTGGAATATCAAGGCGTTTTCATTTGATAACAGCCTGAACCCGAAGGGGCGCGCGCAAGCGTGCAGATAGCGCATAAAGGGCAGTATTATGAGCGATATATCCACTCTCACCACAGGCACTATAATGAAAACAGATGACAAAAGCGGGCAGCGGGCGCACAAGCCGGACGGAATAGCCGCCAATATGGCAGAAACCACCATTGACCCGACAGAAATAGAGCATTTTGCCCGTCTGGCGGCAGAATGGTGGAACCCAAGCGGCAAATTCCGCCCGCTGCATAAATTCAACCCTGTGCGTCTGGCCTATATTCGCGATAAAATCTGCCAGGCTTTTGATCGCGATCCCAAAAGCGCAAAACCGCTCGCCAATATACGCATTGTTGATATTGGCTGCGGCGGCGGCCTGTTATGTGAACCGCTGGCGCGCCTCGGCGCCGATATTACCGGCATTGACGCCGCCGCCGCTAATATTGAAATTGCCGGAACCCATGCCGGGCAAAGCGGCCTGAAAATAGATTACCGCACCGATATGGCTGAAAATCTGGCCGCAAAAGGGGAGAAATTTGATGTCGTGCTCAATATGGAAGTGGTGGAACATGTCGCCAATGTGCCGCTGTTTATGCAATCGACTGCCGCTTTGGTGCAGGCGCGCGGTCTGATGTTTGTCGCCACTTTAAACCGCACTTTGCAGGCACGCGCTTTGGCCATTATCGGCGCGGAATATATTTTGCGCTGGCTGCCTGAAGGCACACATGATTACCATAAATTCCTCCGCCCGCAGGAAGTGGAAACTCTGCTGGCCTCAAACGGCCTGAGCGTGATTGATGAGACCGGCATCACCTATAATCCGCTGGCTGATACATGGAATTTGTCACGCAATATGGCGGTTAATTATATGCTGCTTGCCCGCCGCCTTTAAAATTGGGGGAAGACCGGCACAGCGCGCCATTAAACCGGGGGTTTAATTATTATCTTCAGGCAGAGGCGGCAGGGGCATGACGTCAATGCCTTCTTCCTGCAAAGCGTGAATATCCTCTGCTCCGGCCCTGCCGTAAATGGAGCGTTTTTCAGCCTCACCAAAATGGATTTTGCGCGCTTCCTCGGCAAATTTCTCGCCGACATTTTCAGCATTTTCACGCATTTTGCGCGCCAGTGTCTGCAATTTATGCAAAACTTCCAGTTTGCGCCTGTGCATTTTTTGCAAAACCAGTAATTGCTGTAGCACTTCTGTCCGCTCAGCCAGTGCCGGCGCAGAATTATTCTCTTCCACCTCCCGGCCGGCACCGGGCCGCAAGCTGTCTCTGTTATGCGCGGCAGAAATATGCGGCGCCATCAGCCCTTTACCAATTACAGCCGAACCGCAGGCCGGGCACAAAATCAGCCCGGCATTTTTTTGTTTTTCATAATCTTCATTGCTGCCAAACCAGCCTTCGAACTTATGTTCACGCTTGCAATAAAGGGAAAAGCGAATCATAATTTCAGTCTTTCTTCAGCAAAGCGTCCAGTTTGCCTGCCTGTTCCAGCGCAAATAAATCATCACAACCGCCAATATGACGATCATCAATAAAAATTTGCGGAAAGCTGTTGCGCCCATGCGCTTTTGCTACCATTTCGGCGCGGATTGCCGGATTGTCGGAAGCGATAATCTGCTGATAGGCGACACCCTTTTTATCCAGCAGCGCCATGGCCCTGGCACAAAAAGGGCAGCCCGGCTTAGTATAAATAACAATATTCGCCATTATAATACTCCTTAAAACTAAAGAGGAACTCCCGCTTGCGCCCCTCTTGCCAATATAGGCGCAAAGAAACTGTTTCTCAAGCTTTGCCGGAGACAGACGCCAAAACTTAACCGGGATTTGCCGGGAAAAACAATAAAGGGCAGCGGCCCGGTGCCGGCGGCAAAAAGGCAATTCCTCACACTTAACCGCAAATATATGAGGCAATGCCTGTCAAACCTGTATATAAGTCCGTTGTTTTTGCTGTAATTGGCAAGCGCGGCAAAAACATAAAATAGACAAAGCGATGAAACTGTGCAAAATGCAGGGGCAAGAGCGGGGCATGGCTTGCCATATTGGGAAAGGCTCAGTTTAAATGGCCAATGTAGCGGTAATCGGCGCCCAATGGGGTGATGAAGGCAAAGGCAAAATTGTCGACTGGCTGGCCGAGCGTGCCGATGTGGTTGTGCGCTATCAAGGCGGCCATAATGCCGGCCATACATTGGTGATTAACGGTGTTTGTTACAAATTATCGCTGCTGCCTTCCGGCATTGTCCGCGGCCGGCTTTCCATTATCGGCAATGGCGTTGTCATTGATCCGCATCATTTTGTCGCCGAAGTTAAAACCTTGCAGGCGCAAGGAGTTGCGATTACGGCAAAAAACCTGCGTATTGCTGAAAATGCGCCGCTTATTCTTTCTCTCCACCGCAATCTGGACGCTGAGCAGGAAAATATGGCGGCTGCCGGCCTGAAAATCGGCACAACCAAACGCGGTATCGGCCCCGCTTATGAAGATAAAGTCGGCCGGCGCTCTATCCGCCTGGCCGATCTGGCAGAGCCGGAAAGCCTGATGCCTAAAATTGAGCGGCTGCTGGTGCATCATAATGCCTTGCGCCGCGGCATGGGCGAGCAGGAAATAAAGCCGCAAAATATTTATGCGGAACTGATGGAAGTAGCCGCCGATTTACTGCCTTTTATGGCCAGAGGCTGGAAAATACTGGACGAGCATTATCGCAAAGGGGCGCGCATTTTGTTTGAAGGAGCGCAGGGCGCTTTGCTGGATAATGATTTCGGCACTTATCCTTATGTTACCTCTTCCAATACTGTCTCAGGCCAGGCCGCCGCCGGTTCCGGCCTTGGCCCCGGCGCTGTCCATTATGTTCTGGGCATTGCCAAAGCCTATACAACCCGTGTTGGCGAAGGCCCCTTTCCCACAGAGCAGGATAATGCTGTCGGCGCTTTGCTGGGTGAGCGCGGCCATGAATTTGGCACAGTTACCGGGCGCAAACGCCGCTGCGGCTGGCTGGACAGCGTGGCCTTGCGGCAAATGGCGGCAATATGCGGTATTAACGGCCTTGCTTTGACCAAGCTTGATGTGCTGGACGGTATGAGTGAGATTAAAATCTGCACCGGTTATGTGCTTGACGGCGACATTCTGGATTATATGCCGGCTTCCATTGACCAGCAAAATCGCCTCAAACCGCTTTATGAAACCCTGCCGGGGTGGAAGGAAAGCACCGCCGGAGCGCGCCGGTTTGCCGATTTGCCGGCACAGGCCGTGCATTATGTGCGCCGGATAGAAGAGCTTGTTGCCGCCCCGGTTACGCTTGTTTCCACCGGAGCAGACAGAGAGGATACAATACTGATAAAAGACCCGTTTCAGGACTGAAAGGCAGCCAAAATTGAGGATAAACGGCGGCTTTCCTTTTATGCTGTTGTGAAAACCATTGTCAAAGGGCTATTCTTGGTTAAAATTGAAAACAATGAAAGTTTTTCAGGTATAATTGTTTCATGGTAGATTTTGTCGGCTTATTAAAACGAACCATTGAGGCGCAGAGCAATGCGACACCGGCATTGCGTCTGCGCATTTATGACCGAACCCGTGAAACTGTCGAGCGGCAAATGACAGGCAAAAATCTGCCGCCCGATATTATTGCCTTACAGCGCCGCATGTTGGAAAAAGCTGTTGATGAGGTAGAAGATTTTTACTGCAATAATAGTGCCTTGCCGGCTGGAAAAATGCCTGATGACAGAGCAGAAGTTTTTGCCGCTTTGCAGAAAAATGCCGGCATAAAACCGCCGGGAATGCCGCAATCGGCTGAATATCGGCTATATAGCGCTATTGACAGACAGCAGCCGGGGGGCGGCGTTTTGCCCGATATTGGCCCTTATGGTCATTATCCTGCCGGGCCTAATCAAAGCGAAGCGGTCTATGGTCACATTACCATGCCGGCACAGGAGGGCTATGAGCCTTCCTCTGCCGCCCCCGCCACTGACAGCCGTGATTTTGCCGCTTTTCCGCCCATTGCCGCCGTGACAGCCGGGCAGAGTGACCCTGTTTATCACGCCCGGCCGTTTGCTGCGGCGCCGGCCGCTGTGAGCGCTTCACCCTATGGCGGTTATGACAGCATTATGGCAGCAAAATCAGATGCCGGCGCGGGGGAGAACGGCCGCCGTTTCAGCCTTGATGACAGGGAAGAAGAACAAAATGCCTTTTTCCCTTATGGCGATGATGAAGCCGGCGGCCGTAATGAAGCAAGCCGGTTTCACCAATATAGCGGGCAACAGCCGGCATCTTTTGCGCCCGAAAATTATGATAATGCAGCAAAAACAGCCGTTTTTGCCCGCCGCTCGCCTGATCAGCCTGTCTCTCTTTTACCGGATTTCGCCGATAACGGGTTTCAGACTTTGCCTGAGGAAGAAGGCGCTTATCATCACCCCCGTTCTGCCGACCGGGCGGGCGGTGTAGCGCCAGGCTTTAATACACCGCCTGATTATCCCCCCTATAATCCGGGGAATATGCCGCAGGAGCAGCCCCGCCGCCGACAGCAAGGGGTAAATTATCCTGCGCTTTCTACCGGCTTTAACGCTTATGGTGAGCCGGATCGCCGGCCCGATATTGGTGAAACCGGCACCATTGCCGCGCCGCGCCGGATACAGCCTCCCTATAATCCTGCAACAGAGCAGGAACAAAAAACGGCAGAAGGTGGAAATTTTTCTCCTCTGCCAAATCTGCTGTTTGAAGAAGAATCGGCAGAGCCTTTGCCGGTTGCGGCCGATTTTCCGGGAGAAGCCGAGCCGGCTGACCGGCGCTATCATAGCGGCACTGCTACGCAAAATACGACAGCAGCTTTGCCTTTTGCCATTGCCAATATGCCGGTAATAGCAGAATCGGTTGAGAAAAATTCTCCGGCCGATTTTTCTCCTGTACCGGATTTTTTGCTGAATGCGCCGGAAGATGAAAATTACGGGGCAGAGCCGGCGCAGCAGAGCGAACACAACCCGGACGGCCAAAACCTGGCGCAAATGGCAGCAGGCAGTTTTGATCTGGAGCAGGCTCTGGCCGCACCGAAAAGCGGCGATGAAAAACATGCCTTGAGTAACATTGCCGGAAGTGCGGGCGAGTTGCATGATCATTTTTCTGATCTGACATTAGATGAAATTCATAAAGCCGATGTGCTGCTGCCGGAAATGCAAAACGGCAAAATTACACATGCGGCAAACGGGGAAGCCGGTAATCTTGCTGTCGGCGCCGGCAGCAGCATTGCTTCCGGCATTTTTGCGCAGGCCGCAATACAGGAAAAACGCCGCTCAGGCAAAAAACGGCTGCTGACCGGCGGCGCGATTATTGCCGCCCTTTTGGTGATTTTTGGCGGTATTTTCTGGTTTTTGACCGATTTTCTGAAAACAGACAAGCACACAATCGCTTCTCTTGTCGATAAAACACCGGCCGCAGCGGCACCTCAGGCAGAAACAATAGAAAAAGCCACTCAACGGCTTATGCCGGACGGGCAGGAAGAGGCTATAGAGCCGCCGGCGCAGGACAATATAGAAAATACCATAGAAAAACAGACGCCCTTGACTGAAATGACGGCCGCCGGCGAAGTTGAATTTCACGAGGCGCAAACTGCTCTTATGCCGGCTACATATAGTAAAGGCACGGTAAAATGGTCACTCCTGCATGAAAAAACGCCTGAGGCGATAGAAGATACAATATTGCGTGGGGAAATTGCTCTCCCCGGCAAGGATATATTTGCGCGCCTTACACTGCGCCCCAATCACGATGCCGGTATTCCGGCCGTTTATCTGGCAGAAATAATGTTTATTGTGCCGGAAAATTTTGAAGGCGTAGCTATTGATAAAATCAGCCCGCTTATGTTCAAGGCAACGGAGCAATCAACCGGGCAGGAATTGCAGGATATGCGCGTTTACAAAATCAACAGCAATTTCTTCGTAGTGGCGATGAATATGCCGGAACCGGGCAGAAATCCGAAATTGCAGCGCAATATTGCCTTGATGGAACAATTACCTTGGTTGACAATGAATGTTGCTTATAAAAACGGCCGTATTGGTGAGTTTAATTTTGCCAAAGGCGATAAGGGCAATGCCTTGTTCAAACAGTTTTTTGATTCTCAATCTGCTGCCCTGCAAGGCATGGCGCCGGCAAGTCAGCCGAAAGTCAGGGCAGCACAATAAAGCCGCGCCCCCGTATCTCCTTCCTTCAATCACCGGCGCAGTATAATTTATTGGGAAATGGGGCTGGCTGCAACTGCCGGGACAAATGGCACGAAATCTGGTGCAGCATAGCTCATCAGGAAGTGCGGTCAGGCCGCAATAAATGCGATCTGGCCAAAATATGCCGCCCCAATAGCGCTCATCAAAAAAACAGAGCAAGATAGCGCCCGGTTTTAAAGCCGCTACAAAGAGGAGCGCGGGATCGGGAGGCTGAAAGCTGCCGCGCCGGGTGCCTGAAGGCCGTGGCAGCGGGCTGAAAGCCAGGGCAGATTTATCTTGACGCTTATCCATGATTGGTTCATTTTGCCGCTTATGGAAAAAGAAACTGCCAATATTACTCTATTTACAACTTTGTTACAGCGCCATGCCCAGGCAGTGGAAACACGGCTTGATGCCGCTTTGTCACCCTCAATAGCCGGGGCCCAAAGTTTCGTGCCGCCGCGACTGCTGGCCGCCATGCGCCACGGCGTCTTTAACGGCGGCAAGCGCTTGCGCCCTTTTTTACTGCTGGAAACGGCAGCGCTTTTTGCCGGGGAGAAGCCGGAAAGCCGGCAAAATTATCGGCACGCCGCGCTGGAATGTGCTGCCGCGCTGGAGGCTGTGCATTGTTATTCCCTTATTCATGATGATCTGCCCGCTATGGATAATGATGACTGGCGCCGCGGCAAGCCGACAGTGCATAAAGCCTATGATGATGCGACAGCAATTCTGGCCGGCAATGCGCTGTTCACTCTTGCTTTTCAATTATTAACGGCACCGGATAACGGGCTTGAGCCGCCAATCCAGGCGGAACTCAGCTATCAACTGGCCCTGGCGGCGGGTGCCGGCGGTATGATTGGCGGACAAATGCTGGATATTCTGGCCGAAAACCAGCAAAAAACGGCAGCAGAAATTATCACGTTGGAAATGATGAAAACGGGAGCGCTGTTGCGTTTTTCCTGCCTGGCCGGCGCTATTCTGGCTCAAACCACAGCAGAAAACCGCCTGGCAATGGCAAAATTCGGCACTGCTATCGGCTTTGCCTTTCAACTGGCTGATGATATTCTTGATATTAGCGGCAGTCAGGCTGCTTTAGGCAAAACACCGGGCAAAGATGTCGCCGCCGGCAAAGCGACACTGATTGCTCTATATGGGGAAGCAAAAGCCCGCGCTTTGCTGGCTGAAAAACTGGCAGAAGCACAAAATATGCTGGCTCCCTTTGGCGCCAGAGCCGATATTTTACGTCAGGCAGCGCATTTTATTGCCTGCCGTTGCTCCTGATTGCCGCCGGCACCGGCACTGGCGGCAGTCAAATCGGTTTTTCGGTTACGGGCAGTGCCGCTTCTCTCTGCCATAGTCGCCGTTAGCTATGTTTATTAACCGTAAAATCACAAATCCTGCCGCACTATTGACACTCTGCAAACCGCTTTTTTCCTGGTCTTTCCGCCAATAATGCAGTGCTGTTTCCGCCCTTTTACCCAAACGCTCCGGAAGCCGTGCGGAACTTTAAACTCTGCCCGGCCTTTATAAAGCCATAGAACAGCAACACCGCGCATAAAGCAATGTGTTACCGCCATTAAGGCAGACATAAAGGCTTTACTGCTATTTATTCAAGAGGAATCTCATGCAAGCCGGAAATGCCTTTTACACTTCAGCACAGGATATTCCTCAATGTTTACCTGTTTTATCAATGGCTTCTATTATGCTTATGCCGGGCGGCTTTGTGCCGCTGACTTTGTCTGAGCCGCGTTTTATCCAAATGGTAGATGACGCTATGCGCGGCGACCGGCTGATTGGTCTTGTTCTGGTGAAAAGCGGCAATAATGCTGCCAAAGCAGCAAATTATGATCCTTTGTCTTTTGATGCTGATCTGCTGCACAAATATCAGGCGGCCAATGATAATAATGCAACATGGAATATTGGCTGTATCGGCCGCATTACCCATTATAGCGAAGTGGGTGACGGGCAGATTATGATTTCGCTGCACGGTATTTGCCGCTTTCGCCTGGAGGCAGAACTGCAAACCGACAAGCCCTATCGCCAATATGCCATTACGCCTTTTATCGGCGATTTGGGCGAGAGTGATGATAATGCCCCGATTGACCGCGAAATGTTCCTGAGTGTTTTTCAGGATTATCTGGCGGCCAATCATATGCAGGCCGATTGGGATATTATTGCCGAAGTTTCCAATAGTGCTTTGGTCAATGCACTATCGACCATTGTGCCTTTTGCCCCGGCAGAAAAACAGGCTTTGCTGGAAGCACCGGATATAAAAACCCGCTCAGAAACCATGATTGCCATTGCCCAGCGCTCTATGTTGCGGGACGGCAAATATGGTCAGAGAATGGTGCAATAGCAGGGCGAACAGGCCGGGAAACCGAATCACGGCGAGGACGGAGAGAAAGCCGCCGGCACTGTGTGCGCTCACCGGCGCACACAGTGTTTTGCCGCGCCTGCCACCGGCCAACCCAGGCGCTTGTGCGCTCACCGGCGCACACAGTGTTTATAATATCTGCCGCCGGCCAACTCAAAGCCTGTGCGCCCATCTGCACACACAGTATTTTTTTGACGCCTGTTGCCGGTCAGGCCAATGCCGGCGCACAAATAAACACGCGCAATATTTTCGGCACCCGCGGCTCGAGGCCAGCCTGTCCGGGCCAATGCCTGCCGCCCATCTGCACGCGCAATATTCCCGGTTTACACGGCTCTCTTTGCCGGCGCAGGCGTAATATTCCACTATAATTATACTGCGCCGGCGCGGATTCCGCCGCCTTTGCCGCTTTGTTGGCGGCCCGCCGATAAAGGCAACTCGACAAAAGCTCTTTACTCAAAATTCAGCAGCCGCTCCAGATAATCTTTTTCCTGCTGCGGAGTAAGATTGCCCAGTTTTTTGCGAATTTCTTCCAGAATATGGCGGGCGCGCTGCCCGGCTTCTTCTTGCGGTATAAACATATCCTGCCCAGTGCCGGCGGGCCGCCCCAGCGGGTCTTGCGCGCCATTTTTTTGTTCGCGTCCACCGCCCGCCAATCCGGACGCGGTATCCTGTCCGCCACCTTCTCCCTGCTCACCGCTTTGCGTTTGTTGCGCTTCATCGGCTTTTTTCAGCGCCTCGCGCATTTGCCCCATAAGATTTTGCGCTCCTTCACGCAGAGATTGCAAAATTCGGGCTTGATTTTCGACAGACTGGCGCTCATCACCCTGTTCCAGCGCCCGGCCGGATTCCCCCATTTGCTGCTCAGCTTCCTTAAAATCATTTCTGGGTGAAAGGCCCTGTGCCTCTAATTGCCGCTGCAAAGCCTGCAAATCGCGTTGCAATCCCCCCTGCCGCTGCTGCAAATCCTGCCGCTGTTTATCACGCGCCGGCGTCTCTGTGCTTTGCTCACGCCAATTTTGCTCACGCAATTTATACGTCTCATCAAGTAATTGCTGCTGGCGGCGCATAATATCAGACAAATTATCCATTTGCTGCTGCATTTTGCTGTGTTGGCTGTTGCGCCCGCCGCTCAGACCGGAATCCTGATCTCCTTGCGTTACTTGCAGATTTTTCATCAAATCTTCAAATTCGGCCAGCAATTCTTCCCCCCGGCCGCGATTACCCTGTTTTGCAGCGTCTTCCAGTGCTTTCAGCCGCTTTTCCAGCTCACTTTCCCCCAGCATTGGCGCTTTTTGCCCGGTATTATCGGCGTTTTGATGCCCGCGCTCGGCCAGCATGGCAATATAATCCTGCATGGCATGGCGCAAATCCTGCATAAGCCGGGCAATTTCAGCCGAACTGGCGCCATTGCGCAAAGCCTCGCGCAGGGCCTGGCTCGCCAGCGCCAGACGGTGCTCGGCCTCTGCCAGCCGACCGCTATCCATACCCTCCGCTATGGCCCACATATAGGCGGCGACATTACTCAGCTCCTGCCGGCGCAGCGCCGCCGCCGCATCTTGCCCCGGCTGCGGCTGTAACGCATATTTCAGCCGGGCGCGCAGGCTGTAAAGCGCCAGAACTGCGCCTTTATCGGCAATGGTTTTTTCCGGTCGCAGCAATAAAGCGCCAAGCATATCCAGCAGGCGCGGCGCCGTTTGCATATTTTCAACCAGCAGCCGCCTTTGCTCAATCAAGGCTCGTGAAAGCGGATTAACAAAAGTTTTTTGCGGCAATATCAGCGATATTGGCGCGCTCACCGCTTTATTTCCAGCGCCGTCCTCTGCCACCAGACGCATGGTCACAAAGGCGCCGGCCCAGGGATTTTTGGTCAACTCTGCCTCAGTTGTCGCGGTGCCGCCGCGCCGGGCCTCATTTTCGGCCGGCAATGGACGCGGCACATTAAGAGCAATTTGCGGCGGCGGGAAAAGCGGTACCGGCGCCGGGCCGGCGGCCATAGCCGCTTTGTCCGGCTCTGCGCCCTGCCAGGCAACAAGCTTGCCGCCGCGATAGCGGCTTATCTGCGCCGGCCCTGTCAGCCTGGCAAACCAGGGCCAGGCCGCCTCCTGCGCCTGTTTGTCGGCAGGCTCTATTTCTGCCCAGGCTTTTTTTACACCATAATCATCATAAACAGCATAATTGAGTTTTAACATGCCGTTTAGCGCCCGCTCGGGCGGCTTGACCCAGCGAATTACCGGCGCCCGGTCAGGCTCTACGGCAAAAACCCAGCTTTTGGCCACAACCGGGCTTGATAAAGTGCAGGTAGCAGAGCGCATAAGTTGTAGCTGATAGACTGATCCGGCGCCCTGGCGCTGCGGCTGTAACCGGGTTTTAAAGCCCGGCCCGGCACAGCGTATAGCAGCCAGGCCGCGGCCATTATCATTAAGGCGCAAAGTCAGGCGGCTGCCTTGCGGCACGGAAATAGCCGCCGCGGCAAAAGCATTGCCCTTATCGCCTGCGGCAGCGCCGTTATTCTGAAAACTCTCACCGCCCGACAGCAAATAAACCGGCGGCCGGCCGGTATAATCCGGCGGGCTTACCCAGGCATCAAGACGCATAAGACCCGGCTGCCGCAAGCCAAAATAAAAAGCATCACCCAGGTGGCCGCCATTGCCGCCCAGATGGAAACAAAAAGCCACAGCAAAAGCCAGAAAAACAATGCTGCGCAGGGCAAAGCGGTCATAAACGGGAATATTGGGGCGCGGCGGGCGTAAATGCAAATTACCTGATTGCGCCTGCATACGCTTTTTATGCGCGCGCCACAAAGCGCGCGTTGCCGGCGGCGCCTCCCCGGCCAGAATAGCGCGGCTCAGCCCTAATTGCCCGTAATGCAAGGCATTATCGCGCTCCAGCCGCGCCTGTATCTCAGCCTGTGTCGGCCGGCGCAAAAAATACAAAAACAAACCGGCAGCAATAAAAGCGGCGACAAAAATTACCAGCAGCATTATATGAATAACAGGCGGCAGCACAGCAAACAGATTCAGCCAGCAGCAGGCGGCAAAAACCATAAACAGCAATAATAAAGGCAGGAAGCGCCGCCAGAAACGCTCAAATATAAGAACACAGAAAGTCTTGCCCGCCGCCCGGCGCATGGGCGCAGCAAAAGCAGCAATTCTGGCAAATTTTTGCGTCCAACGCCGCATAAATGCTCCCTTGAAACCCCACCCGGCCGGCCCAAAGCCGGCCGACCTTACCCCTAGAATAAGAGCAAAGCGGCAAACGGGCAAGCAGCCGGGGTTATATTCCCGCCTTTATCGTTAAAGCTGTGTTTTACAGGCCCGCTTCGGCCTATAGCCTATAGCCAATCCGGTATTTTATCCTGCGCCAGCAGGCTGTCGTAAGTTGCACGCGGGCGGATTATGGCAAAACGGCCGCCTTCTACCAGCACTTCCGGCACCAGCAGGCGGCTATTATAATTACCGGCCATGCCGGCACCGTAAGCGCCGCTGCTCAAAACCGCCAGCAGCGCCCCGGCCGGCATTAACGGCATTTGCCGGTCTAAAGCCAGATAATCGCCGGTTTCACATACCGGGCCGACAATATCGCTTTGATAGCACGGCTCTCCCGCTGGCGGGGCGACAACCGGCACAATTTCATGCCAGGCGTCATAAAGCGTGGGACGGATAAGATCATTCATACCGGCATCGACAATGATAAAATTTTTTGCCGCAGTCGGTTTGACAAACAGCACTTTGGTGACAAGCGCCCCGGCATTGCCGGTAATAAACCGCCCCGGCTCAGCGATAAAAGACAGGCCCAAACCACCCAGATACTGGCGCAGCAAAGCAGCATAGGCGCCCGGCTCAAGCGGCGGCTTTGCCCCGGCCTGATAAGCAATGCCCAGCCCGCCGCCAATATCAATATGCGTAATAGAAAAACCTTGCCGCCGCAAATCCTGCACCAGCCCGGCGGCAAAAGCAAAAGCCCGGGCAAAGGGTTCCGCCTGTTCGATCTGGCTGCCAATATGCACATCAAGGCCACAAATTTTTATGCCTTTCAGCCTTGCTGCCAAAGCATAGGCCTGCAATGCTTCTGCCTGTGGAATGCCGAATTTATTTTCGGCCTTGCCGGTGGCAATTTTGGCATGGCCGCCGGCCGCAATATCCGGGTTTATGCGCAGCGACACCGGCGCCTCTGCCCCCAATGCCTGCGCCCGCGCCGAGAGCAGTTGCAACTCCGCCGGGGATTCCACATTAAAACAGCCAATGCGGCTTTGCAGGGCAAAATCCATTTCCTCTGCCGTTTTGCCCACGCCGGAATAGACAATTTTTTGCGGGTGAAAGCCCGCGGCCAGCGCCCGGCGCAATTCACCGCCGGAGACAATATCCGCTCCCGCTCCCGCCCCCGCCAGCAGTTTTAACACAGCCTGATTGGAATTGGCCTTGACTGCATAGGCCACCAAAATATCCAGCCCGGCAAAAGCGGCCTTGAAAGCGCGATAATTCCGGCATATTACTGTCGCAGAATAAACATAAAACGGGGTGCCCACAGAAGCGGCAATAACGGGCAGCAGCACATTTTCTACCGCCAGCACATTGTCTTTATAGGCAAAAGCCTCAGTGCCGGGCGGAAAGCCCTGCTTTGCCCAGGCCAAAACCTGTTTATCACTGCTTTGCCTTTGACGCATAGTGCCGGAATCTGCCCCGCTTATTATTGTAACTGCCTTGCTGCCGGCCGAATACAGGCAAGCGGCGCAGCAAATCTGCCCGTCTTTGACTCTCGGCTAAAGACGACTTGTGACCGCAGCCTTTTGTGCCTATTTAATCAATTTATCCAGAATAAACGGCTTGTCGGGCTGCGGCTTTTTCACCATTTGCCCTTTTTCGTTTTGCATATAGGCTGAAGGCGGCAATTCCGGCGCGCCGCGCCGGCCACAGCCGGCCACAGCCGCCGCGCCGATTATCATGACCGCTGCCGGCAGGAATAATTTTTTAACACAGTCCATCATCGCGCCTTTTATTGCCTGTCATAAGCCTTATGATAATAAACGAGGCGGCAAAAAATGCAAGAACCGGCGGGTGAATAATTTTGCCGGCGCCTTGCCAAATACCGGCAGAAAGACTAAACTTCCGGCTTCTGCCCTGTTCTATAAAAGCGGCCTTCAGGGCTGTTTAATGCAAGAGTGCCTGCTTATGCTGTTTTTAAACCGTTTTTTCCGCTTTATTGCGCCAGCCTGTTTACTGGCGGCTTATTTTAATTTTGCCGGCGCGGCGGCAGCGCAGATTATTACGGATAATGAACAATGTCGGCCAGAGCCTGAGCGGCTTGACCATTTGCGCCAGGAGCAAAAGGGGGTTTTCCGCGCGCTGCGGCTGGCAGAAGATTCTTTCTATCTGGGCAATTTGCAATTTGCCGATGAAAATGGCGGAACTGCTCGTCTGGCCGATTTTTCCGGCAAAATGCTGCTGGTCAATTTATGGGGCATATGGTGCCCGCCCTGCCGGGCGGAAATTCCTGATCTGGCAGCTCTGCAAACCAGGCTGGGCGGCAAGGATTTCGCTGTTATGACAATTTACGATTATGTCAGCAGCGAAGCAAAAGTGCGCGCTTTTTTGGCTGAGCATCATGCTGAAAATCTGCCGCTTTATCATGACCCGGATATGAGCTTTTATAATTATTTGAAGCGTGCCGGCCTGGCGCGCGGTCTGCCTGTTTCCCTGCTGATTGATGCGCGCGGCTGCCTTATTGCCTCGCTTAATGGCGGCGCAAAATGGGATTCACCCGAAGCACTGGCTTTTATCAAAGCGGCCGGGCAGCCCTAAACATGTTCCTCTCGACTATTGGCTTCAATCGGCTGCCCCGGCTGTTGCCGGCGATTGCGATAAAACATAATGGCGGCGTTAATCTCACCGCCAATAATAAATACAGCCGACAGCATATAAAGAAACACCATAGCCACAACGATTGAGGCCAGCCCGGCATAAGTGGAAACATAATTGGCAAAACCGGCCAAATATTGAGCAAAGGCGACTGAAACCACCAGCCAGGTGACAAAGGTAAAACTAATGCCCGGCAAAATATCAAAAAAGCTTCTTTTGCCGGCGGGCAGCCATTTATGGGTGATAAACAAGCCGATTAACAGCACAATAATACTGATAAAATAACGCCAGAAGCGAATTGTGCCGAGATAAGGCGCCAGTGAGCCGATTTCCCTTTGCAGCAAGAGCAGCACCAGCGGCGCCAGCACCAGCAGCAGGCTGATAATCACAAAACTGATTGTGCCCAGAATGACAAAAAACAGGCTTTGGAAACGGCAAAAGAAAATGCTTCTTTTATCATGGACACGATAAGCGCGGTTAAGCGCCGTGCGCAAGGATTCTACCCCGTTAGAGGCAAAATAGGCCGCCGCCAGCGCCGAAACAGTCAGCAGCCCGCCATGCTGCATGGTCAAAACATTAGTAATTTCTGCGCCAATAGGCTGCACCAATGCTTCCGGCAACATATCCAGAATATAATTCAGGCTGGTTTCCGTATAAAATTTTGCCCCGACAAAACCGGCCATGCCGGTGGCAAAAATCAAAAACGGAAAAAAGGCCATCATGCCGGAAAGGGTAATATAACTGGCAAAAGCCGAGCCGTTTTCGGCAATAAAATGGCGCATTGCATTATAAAAAATCCGCCAGAAAAACAAAAAAGGGTGTTTTTTAAAACGCAAGGGTCGTTTCATCGCGCATAATTCCGCTCTGTTATCACAAATTTTGCGCCGGCCTAACGGCAGGAATCCGGCGCGGCGCTTGCGCAAACACCAGGCTTCGCCAAAGTGCCCCGGCAGCAGTGGGGGCACCTTCAAGGTCGCACTATCCTATTTATAGCAAAGCCGGGCAGAATCTCTGCCGGAACAAATATTCCGCCTTTAATTTGCCGCTTGTCCGCCCTGGCTGTCAAGCGCCGTTTTATTCCGTTATGCCGGCAAATAAAGCAGTGGACAAATAACGCTCGGCAAAATCGGGAATAATGGTGACAATGGTTTTGCCCTTGTTTTCTGCCCGGCGGCCAAGCTTTACCGCCGCCGCTACCGCCGCTCCGGCTGAAATACCCGCGGCAATACCTTCTGTTTTTGCCAGCAGGCGCGCCGAAGCCACCGCTTCTTCATTGCCAATAGTGATAATTTCATCATAAATATCTGTATCCAACACTTTCGGCACAAAACCGGCACCAATACCCTGAATTTTATGCGGCCCCGGCGCCCCGCCCGATAAAACGGGAGAATCCTGCGGCTCAACGGCAATAATCTGCACAGACGGTTTTTGCTCTTTTAAATATTTGCCGGCGCCGCTAATAGTGCCGCCCGTGCCAATGCCGGCAACCAGAAAATCTATTTTGCCCTGGCTGTCATGCCAGATTTCCGGCCCGGTTGTCTGATAATGCTGTTGCGGATTGGCCATATTTTCAAATTGCTGCGGCATAATTGCATGTTTTTCCTGTTTGAGCAGCTCTTCTGCCTTGGCAATCGCCCCTTTCATGCCTTGCGCTCCTTCTGTTATCACCAGCTCTGCTCCTAATAATTTCAGCAATTTCCGCCGCTCAATCGACATAGTCTCCGGCATGGTCAAAATAAGTCTGTAACCTTTGACAGCGGCGGCAAAGGCCAGGGCAATGCCGGTATTGCCGGAAGTAGGCTCAATCAGCACAGTCTTGCCCGGCACAGCCCTGGCCTGCTTTTCCAGCGCCGCAATCATGGCAATACCGATCCGATCTTTCACGCTGGCCAGCGGGTTAAAAAATTCCAGCTTGAGCAGCAAATCGGCACCGAGTTTCTCCTGTCTGGCAAAATTGCGCGCCCGCACCAGCGGCGTATCACCAATCGTCTCAAGAACAGAGTCATAAATGCGCCCCCGCCCCGCCGATTTGCCAAATAGTGTTTTTTGCTGTGCCATAAAATGCTCCTGTTAAGCGGCTGCCGGCTTTGCGCCCTGCCCGCACTGATGCTTTTTGCTTTTTATCATAAAGATAAGGCTATTACAGGCCTTAAAAGCAAATAAAGCTTGCCAAATGTGCTGCGCAAGATAAATTATTGGTCTAAAGCCTGGGAGAAACCGAGACGCCTTTAACCGCAGACAGGCTAAAGGCAGGAGGAAACAGTCTATGATTTTAAATAAATTCGCTCAATATCGCGCCGACAAAAAAATATTCCTCACCTTTTTCCCTGTTGCGGCTCTGGCTGTCTCGGCCTTAACTGCTTGCGGCACGGTAAAAAATGTGCCGCATAATGTTTCCAACTGGGCGGGGAAAGTGGCCAGACCGGAAGCGCAAATGCCGACAAGCTGCAGCGGCTGGCAAAAAATTGAGCTGAAAAATCACAGCCGCTATTTATTGATGCAAAAAGATCAGAAATTATTGCTCAATATTGATGCGCATAATTTACGCGGGCGCAATATGGGCTGCTGGACTTGAATAAATTATCGGCGCAGGCGGCGCAAAACAGTGCCTATATTATGTCGATTATGCCGACAAAAGGGCTGGGTGCGGGACAGAAGCGCCGGCAGTGTTTGCTGAATGTGCGATAAGTGGTGCTCGATGCCGGGCGCGCAGATAAATTTATTTAAGTTTGCGGTGTAATTTAGCTGTGTTTTTGGCTGTTGTGGAGTATTATGCCTGTCACCCTTGCCTCGCTTAAAAATTTTTACCGCAGCCCGCTGGGCAAAAAACTGGCGCAAGATTGCGCTCATGGG
This sequence comes from Candidatus Tokpelaia sp., assembly GCF_008636115.1. Taxonomy (GTDB): domain Bacteria; phylum Pseudomonadota; class Alphaproteobacteria; order Rhizobiales; family Rhizobiaceae; genus QLZD01. Next base: position 37,365 of record NZ_QLZD01000013.1, read on the forward strand.
CTGGCGCGTCTGTCTCCTCCCGGCAAAGAGGATATAATTATGGGTCTTGGCTATACCCGGCCTTATCTGGAAAAATTTGCCGGCAGCAGCCGATCACTGGTTTTTATTCCGGCAGCAATAAGCAACCCCGGCATTGAGCCGCCCGGCCCGGCAGCGCCGGGCAATAATGCAGATAAGCGCCATAGCCGAAAACAGGCAGCACCCGGCTTTGTCGCCGGGCCGGAACCTGTAATAGTGGAAGAAGACTATAAATTTCCGCTCAATGATGCGGCGGTAGAATGTGTTCTGGCAGTTCACGCGCTGGAATTCAGCCCCAATGCCCCAATCATGCTGCGGGAATTATGGCGTATTCTGGTGCCCAATGGCCGTCTTATCCTGATTGTCCCCAATCGGCGCGGCCTGTGGGCGCATGCGGAAAAAACGCCTTTTGGCCATGGCCAGCCTTATAGCCGCCGGCAACTGGCAGAAATTTTAAGCGGCAATGGCTTTGATTTTGGTGAAATTTATGAATATGCGCATTTTTTGCCGCATAAAACCTGTCGTTCAACTCTTTTCTCTCAAGCTTATGAAAAACTGGCCAGGCATTTTTTCCCTTATTTTGGTGGCGTGCTGATGGTGGAAGCGCAAAAGCGGCTTTATAACCCGCTTTTAACGGCCAATACCAAACGGCGCCTGAGTTTTTTGCCGGATTTCGCCCCGCAAACGGCAAGCCTGAAACCGCAAAATTTTGCCCAAACGGCCAAATAACACCGCCTTAAAATCTTTATTTGCTGCCCCCTTTATTTGCTGCCAGAGCATGAGAAGCTTCAGGGGCACTGCGCCGGGCAGAGACAAAACGACCCCTGTTTCAGCCATTTCATGATTTGAGCGTTTTTTCTGATTGGGTATATTTTCCAAATTCTACACCCGTTTTTCTTGCCGGCGGCAGCCTGTTCGATTTTCCGGTGCGCCGCATTTATTTTGCGGGCATCTGTATTCCAGCCATATTGCGGCCGGATATGGCAATAATACTGTATCCGGCAGAGACAAGGCGGCTATTATCCGGGCACAGCTCAAACTGAGGCCAAAGCACGCGCCCGGTTTTCCAGCCGCATGGTCATAGATTGGAAATTGGCAAAAATATAGGTATAGAGCCGGGAGCGCATATCGGCACTTTGTTGCAGTTGCCGCCGAAAAGAAGTGCGGTTAATACGCAATACATCGCCTCTTTGCGCCACATAGGCGCCGGTTTCGCGCCTTTTGTCGGAAATAAGGGCAAAAGCTCCCAATAATGTGCCGGCTTTGACAGCATAAACCACCTGACGATATTCTTTTATCCGCCTGTCTGCCCCCAGGCTGCGCCTGACAGGCTGGAACAAATCCACGCGCCCGCCCAGCACTATATAGGCGCAATCGGCAATATCGCCTTTTTGATACAGCTCATGCCCCTCATGCAAACGCATGCGCTCTGCCCCAAATACCAAAGCGCGTAATTGCTGTTCCGGCAGGCAGGCAAAAAAGCCAAGCCGTTTTAAAACAGTCATTTCTGCTTCAATCGACATTACAACACACCCTTTACAATAGAATAGCCGTCCTCAAGCGCTTTTCTATTTAGAGCTTTGCTGCTTGTCGTCTAAGTTACTGAAGAATAGGGTTTAAATATAGTAAATATAAATTGCCATTATAGCAGCTTATGAAGTTGGTAATTGCTTTATTTTAATACGAATCTGGCAGAAAATATACTTATATATTATGGCATACTTCGGCATATGCATCATTTATACACAGATGGAAAGAAAATATTCAACCTTTTTTAGCCATTTTATCGGCAGCGCTATTTAATAATCGGTCAATCAGCTCATGTGTTTCCGGCATATCCATTCTATCGCTCAAAACAAACAGCGCTAAACCTTGCAAAACCAATAGAACTACCGGTGCCGCCCAAGTATGAAAAATCGAAAAAAAGACAATATCCAATAGAGTCAAGCTGCCAAGGACAAAAATAAACCAATCTTGTCGACGGCGGCGGTGAAGCTGTCCAATAATATTTTCTTCACGCGCTTCACGCGCAGTAATATCTACGGCAATTTTCCGGTAGCGTAAGCCAAATTTTTTCGGCAGTATGAAGCTTAGCTTGATTATTCTCCAACATAAGAATCGTCTTTTAACCCTGATAGGTAACTGAAATAAAAGACAGCCAATGAGCCACAAAACAACAAAACCCAGCTCTAAAAGCAGCAGAATTACCGGCAAATACCATTTTTCTAAAATGGTAAACAACACTAAATCTAATAATAAAGGAGATAAAAAGACAAAAACATAGCAGTCACAGCGGCAAACTTTTTCCAGCGCTTTAATCTGGCCATCAAGATTTTCTTCCGCTTTTTTAAGCTCTTCAACGTCAGGATAGTTGCTATGCTTTCCGGCCGCCGCTTTTTTGGTAAATTCGGAACCGCCCTTATCGCCCTCAGTGGGCTGGGTCATCTTCTTTTCCCCCGCTTATTGGTTCAAATCCTCATTATATTCATCAATAATATCTTGGTTGGGGATAGGAATGCCTCTCATGCCGTTACGATAATTTCTTGCCCAGGCACCACCTCTTTTGTGTGTTATGCTGACAAGGTGTCCGCCGGATAAATTTCCCAGGCTATCAAGCGCTTCTTTAAGAATTTTCGCTTCATTTGAGTTATCTTCCAACTGCGTATAACTGCGAAAAATATTGCCGACAGGTTCTGCCCCGTAAATCTTCAGCTTATGATGCAAAACCGGGCAAACAGGGCCATAGTCCCATGCTTCAAATGCTTCGCGAATAAGAGGCTCTCCCCGCTGGCGCCCCAGATAAACCATATGCGCCAGATAAAGGATTTTCTGCATTTGCAGATTGGTTAATGACCAATCTGATCGCTCGGCCAAATATTTCGCTGCTGAAAAATCCGAAATGGCCATCACGCTCTCCTCAATTTTCCTGCAGGAGATATAGATTTTGTCTCTATAATAAGGCAATAACTTATTATAGAGACAAGGGACTGCTATAATAGATGGAGTCGCGCCGGCAGAAACAAAGCGGCCAAAATAAAAACCTGCCTCCCTGTGGGAAACAGGCTTAAATCAAAGGTTCCGGCGCCTGACTTTATCTGCGTCTGGCTTTACACATCAAGATTGGCGACATTCAGGGCATTTTCCTGAATAAAGTCGCGGCGCGGCTCTACCTGATCACCCATCAGGCGCGAAAACAGCAAATCCGCATCGCCGGCATCGGTCACTTTCACCCGCAAAAGTGAGCGCGCGTCCGGGTCGAGCGTTGTTTCCCATAATTGTTCGGCATTCATCTCACCCAGGCCTTTATAACGCTGCATAGTCAGGCCTTTACGGCCATTGGCATAAATACTTTGCAAAAGCTGCAAAGGCGCGTAAACAGCCTCAACCCTGCCTTTGCGCTGCAATGAAGCCGGCTGTTGATAAATTTCATGCAAATGCGGATACAGGCTGTGCAAACGCCGCGCATCGGCTGAAGCGAGCAAAGCTTTGTCCAGTCTCAAAACTTCTCTCACCCCGCGCAGGCTGCGCTCAAAGCGCAAGGCCTCTTCCTCCGGCGCATAAAAACCCTGCCAGCCTTTTTCCAGTTCTTCAGCAAGATTATCCAGACGCCCGGCCACCAGATCGGCCGCCGCTTGCGCGGCCGTGGCGGAAGCAAAAACTTCCGGCGTCAATATTCCGGCGATTGCCGCCTGCTCCACCAGAATACGATTATAACGGCTATGAATATTATCCAGCAAACGCTGGATTTTGCGCGCCTCCTCAATGATCAGGCGTAAATCCTGCCCGCCGCGCTTTTCGCCATTGGCCAGCTCCAGCACTGTTTCTTCCAGCCCGGTATCCAGCAAAAACTCCTCAAAATCCGCTTCATTTTTAATATATTGCGAAGATCTGCCGCGGCTGACTTTATAAAGCGGCGGCTGGGCAATATATAAATAGCCGCGCTCAATGAGCTCCGGCATTTGGCGGAAGAAGAAAGTCAGCAGCAAAGTGCGAATATGGGCGCCGTCAACATCGGCATCGGTCATAATAATAATTTTATGATAACGCACTTTATCGGGGGTAAATTCATCTTTGCCGATAGAAGTGCCGAGCGCCGTTATTAAAGTGCCAATCATATCGGAAGACAGCATGCGGTCAAATCGCGCCCGCTCAACATTGAGAATTTTGCCGCGCAGCGGCAAAATTGCCTGATTTTTACGCGAGCGCCCGCTTTTGGCCGAGCCGCCGGCAGAATCTCCCTCAACAATGAATAATTCCGATTTTGCCGGGTCGCGCTCCTGACAATCGGCCAGCTTGCCCGGCAGAGAGGAAATATCCAAAGCACTTTTGCGCCGGGTTAAATCCCGCGCTTTGCGCGCCGCCTCACGCGCTGCCGCTGCCTCTACCACTTTGCCGACCAGAATGCGCGCTTCCGAAGGGTGCTCTTCCAGCCAGGCGGAAAGCGCCTCATTAACCAGGCTTTCCACCACCGGCCGCACTTCTGAAGAGACTAATTTATCCTTGGTCTGGGAAGAAAATTTCGGATCGGGCACTTTAACCGACAAAATTGCCGTCAGCCCTTCACGGCAATCATCGCCGGTTAATTGCAGCTTTTCCTTTTTGGCAATGCCCGATTTCTCGGCATAACCGGTAATTTGCCGGGTTAGCGCGCCGCGAAAGCCGGCCAAATGGGTGCCGCCGTCCCGCTGCGGAATATTATTGGTAAAGCACAGCACTTTTTCATGATAGGAATCATTCCACCACAGCGCCACTTCCACCGTCATGCCGTCCTTTTCCCCTTTAATATAAACCGGTCTGTCGATAAGCGGGGTGCGGGCGCGGTCAATATAGGCGACAAATTCTGTCAGCCCGCCATCATAATGCAGCACTTCCTCGCGTTTATCGGCATGGCGATTATCGGTCAGGACAATGCGCACGCCGGAATTCAGGAAAGCCAGCTCGCGCAGCCGCTTTTCCAGCGTTTCAAAGTCAAAATCCACCATTGTAAAAGTATCGCTGCTCGGCAGAAAGGTTACTTCTGTGCCGGTCTCGGCACCGCAATCGCCAATCACTGCCAGCGGCGCTTCGGCCACACCATGGCGAAAGTTAACTTCATGCAATTTGCCGGCGCGTTTAATGCGTAATTGCAATGAGACAGACAAAGCATTAACCACCGATACCCCCACCCCATGCAAACCACCGGAAACTTTATAGGAATTCTGGTCAAATTTGCCGCCGGCATGGAGTTGGGTCATAATCACCTCGGCGGCGGAAACCCCTTCAGTCGGGTGAATATCAGTGGGGATACCGCGGCCATTATCGGTCACTGTGCAGGAGCCGTCAGCATTCAAGGTGACGGTAACGAGATCGGCATAACCGGCCAGAGCTTCGTCAATAGCATTATCGACCACTTCATAAACCATATGATGCAGGCCGGAGCCGTCATCAGTATCGCCAATATACATGCCCGGCCGCTTGCGCACCGCGTCCAGCCCTTTGAGCACTTTAATCGAATCCGCCCCGTAACTGCCCGGCTGTTTGGCCGCATTTACGGGCTTTTGCTCAGGCTGCGTCATTTCCGGCTGTTCTTTATCTGATGAAGTCATAATTACCCGCAAATCCTGTTGCCCCGGCGCGGCGGCAAGCCGAACCGCCTGCCCCGCCCTATTGCGGGATTTATTATAGAACAAACCGCGCCAAATGCCAAGCGGAGGGCTTTCACTTTATAAAGCTACCCTTTCCACAATATATAACGAACAGAATATTGCCACAGCGTTTTTATGGCCGTAATCATTGGGTATATAAATTGTTTCGTGAGCGAACCTATGAATATTCCCTTTATAACCACCAAAGAAGCTGCCCAAACTCTTAAAATTTCAGAGCAGTATATTCGAACGCTTCTGCGAGAAGATAAACTGGAAGGGCAACAATTAGGGAAAGCCTGGTTTATTTCTCCCCGCTCCGTAATCAGATACAAAAATCAGCAAAAAAGGCAAAATCCGCCAGACAAACCTAATACTCAGTCCTACAAAAATGAAATCAAGGCTCTGTCTTTTTTTTCCGGAGCTATGGGTCTTGATCTCGGTTTGGAAAAAGCCGGGATAAAACTGTCTCTTGCCTGTGAAAGTGATAAATTCTGTCGTCAGACGATTCTGCGCAACCGCCCTGATATTGCTTTAATTGGTGATATTACAACCTGTACGCCGGAGCAGATTTTAGATTATGCCGGCATCAAAGCAGGAAATATAGATATATTTGTCGGCGGGCCGCCCTGCCAGACTTTCTCCACAGCGGGAAGCAGGCGCGGTTTTAACGACAAGCGGGGGAATCTTCTTCTTGCCTATATTGATCTTATTTTGAAACTTCGCCCTCAATATGCCGTTATCGAGAATGTGCGGGGGCTTCTTTCCGCCCCCTTAAATCACAGACCTCATGCACAACGAGGTGAAGGAAAAGCGCCTTTGCAGCTTCATGAAAGGCCTGGCGGGGCTTTATCTCATATTATAAAAATTTTGCGCGAGCATGGTTATAATATCAGTTTCAATCTCTATAACACCGCCAATTACGGGGCACCGCAAATACGTGAGCGTGTCGTTATAATATGCAGCCTCAACGGTTCCAGACTGCCTTATCTCAGTCCTACACATTCAGACGATCCGGCTTTTGGCTTACCGGCCTGGCGCAATTTAAAAGATGCTATAAGTGATTTAAATCCCAGAGAGGCAACATATATCAATTTTCCGGAAAAACGTCTGGTTTTTTATCGCCTTCTCAAAGAAGGACAATATTGGAAACATCTGCCTGAATCTTTGCAAAAACAAGCTTTGGGAAAAGCTTATTATTCCGGAGGCGGCAAAACAGGCTTTCTGCGGCGTCTTGCATGGGATAGACCCAGTTGCACTTTAGTCACGCACCCCGCAATGCCGGCAACGGATATTTGCCACCCTGACGAAGACAGACCTCTTAGCATTCAGGAATATAAGCGCATTCAGCAATTTCCTGATGATTGGGTCATCTGCGGCTCGCTAATTGACCAATATCGCCAGATAGGGAATGCTGTCCCTATAGGATTAGGTCAGGCTATAGGGAAAACGATTCTTGCTCATATGAAGGGCGAGCCTGTTGAAAATCCAAAATTTTTCCCTTATTCCAGATATAAGAATACAAGTGATACAGCTTGGGAAACTAATATGAAAAATACTCAAAGGAAATTTGAGGTTACTGCCTCAAAAGGAGCAGATCTGTTCTCGGCAATGGCCTAATCAATACTTGCCATGGACAGATTCTACTGTTAGTAGATTCTGCTTTCAGGGAGCGCAAGCTATGACTCACAATGATAATATAAATTCGGCTTTAATGTTGATTAGAGAACAACAGCCTCAATCTGAGAGCCCGTTTATAATTATCATAGAATTTCTGAAGGATAATCCAGAATTTGCACCAGTTATTAGAAATCGAAACTTCGGGACAGAAGAATATAATAGAAGCCTGGCGCAAAGATTTATCAAAGGCAGAAAATTACGTGCGCCGACTCCTCCTGAGACAATCTCCGATGAAATGGTCAGTTTTATTATCCATAAATATTTTGGCATTCCAAATGCCGAATTATCAGAAGCCAAAAAGCTGCATAATTTATCTATGGCTGCCGAGAATCTTATCGGCGAATTATTAGAACGCTATATTGCCAGCATTGTTAAAAACCATGGCTGGATATGGTGCTCGGGATCTGTAGTAAAGGCTGCCGATTTTATCTATAAAGACGCCGGCGGGCAATGGCAGATTTTGCAAGTTAAGAATCGCGATAATTCCGAGAATTCTTCATCATCTGCAATTCGGAAAGGAACCACAATCACAAAATGGTTCCGCAGCTTCTCCAAAAAGCAGGGCGATAATTGGGATAATTTTCCTCTCCAAATTACTGGCACAGTTCGATCGGAGGTTAAGTTCAGGGGTGATGGCATTAAAGGCGTTGTTTCCACAAGAACAGACACAGTTCTATCGGAAGTTGATTTCAGAGAATATGTAGCAGCTTACTTACAGCAATTAAAAAAAGCAGCATGACCACTCGTTCATCATCTTACGGCGCTAATTTGTAGCCGCCTTGCACGGTCAGTAAAATTTGTGCATTAGCAGGGTCTTGTTCGATTTTCTGGCGCAGGCGGTAAATATGGGTTTCCAGCGTATGGGTGGTAACGCCGGAATTATAGCCCCAGACTTCTTCCAGTAAAGTTTCGCGTTCCACCGCCCGGCCTTCCGCCTGATAGAGATATTTTAAAATCGCCGCTTCCTTTTCTGTCAGGCGAATTTTCCCCTGGGCTTTATCCAGCAGCAATTTTTGCCCCGGCTTTAAAATATAAGGACCAATGGCAAAAGCCGCATCTTCGCTTTGCTCATATTGGCGTAATTGCGCCTTGATACGCGCCAGCAAAACCGTCAGGCGGAAGGGCCGGGTCACATAATCATTCGCCCCGTCCGCGCCCAGCCAGGCGGCGAAATCTTCCTCACCCTGGCCCAGCAGAATAATCGGCGCGCGCAAACCGTCAGCGCGCAAATGGCGCACAAATTCTTCATTCAGCTCGCCCCCCGCTTCAATAATCAACAGGTCGGGAGCGATTTTGGCCATAATAGCCCGGCCGCTTTGTCGGTCTTTAGCGGCAAAAACCGCAAATTCCGGCAGGCTGGCCAGCTCTTCCTGCAATAAGGCCCGCAGCGCTTCATCATCTTCAATGATAAGAATTTTATGCGGCATAATTTCGCCTTCCCGTCTCGCACCCCGATAATTGCGCTTTTTTCTGCCTTACCCTATATAAGGGAGCACACAGTTTTATAAAACCCCTTTCCCCCAATATTGCGGCTGCTCTATGCTGAAAAAATATGCCCCTATTGCCAAAATTTACGTGCGCGCTCTAGGTGGTGATAAACAGCGCGGCATTATGCAGGCGGGCAATCTGCGCCTGCCTTGCGCCTTGGGACGCGGCGGAATCAGTGCCCGCAAGCGCGAAGGGGACAGGGCAACGCCGCGGGCGAAAATGCGCATAGTAGCAGGGTTTCGCCAAAATCATCAAAGCCTTTTGCCGGTTTGCGGGCTGAAACTGCGCCGCATACGCGCGGGTGACGGCTGGTGTGATGCTCCGGGAGACGCCAATTATAACCGCCCGGTTCGTCTGCCTTATAAAAGCAGTGCTGAGCCGCTTGCCCGCGCCGATAATCTCTATAATATTGTTTTTGTGCTGGATTGGAATATGAAACCGCGGATAAAAGGGCGCGGCTCCGCCATATTTCTCCATCTTGCCCGAGCAAAAAGCCAAACAGATACAGAAGCACGGCAGCCAGGCCGCAATAATCGGGCAGCAGAAAAGCCGGCGCGGCGCAGCCATGCAACCCGGTTGTTCCACCCGACAGCCGGCTGCATTGCCCTGCCGCTGCACGCTATGCGCCGACTCATGCCTTTGCTCCAGCAGGGGGCAGAAATTATTGTCCTTGGCTGAAAACGGCGCGCCATTTTTGACAGCAAGCGCCTTGCCGCAAACAGCGCCTGTCGCTCAAAGCAGCCCGCCCATATGGCATATTTCCTGCCATTCCTGCTCCCGCACCGGCTGAACAGAAAGGCGCATGAATTTTACCAGCGCCATTTCCGCCAAAGCCGGATTTTCTTTAACTGCGCGTAATGAGACCGGCCGCGGCATGTCCCGCACTGCGCGAATATCCACACATTGCCAGCGCTCATCGGCAGTCGTTGCGTCCTGATGTGCCAGGCGGCATATTTCGACAATGCCGACAATCTCCAATCCTTCATTGGAGTGATAGAAAAAGCCCTTATCGCCAAGCTGCATGGCACGCATATTATTACGCGCCTGATAATTGCGCACTCCGTCCCATGGCTCACCGGCGGCACCGCGGCCCTTTTGCTGCTGCCACGACCATGTTTTCGGCTCAGATTTAAACAGCCACCAGGCCATTGCCGCACTCCTTGCAACCCCAATATCACCAAACCGGCCGCCCAAAGCATTGGTGCCGCTTTTCAATATTTAACCGCCGGTCAGCCTTCCGGGGCATTCAGCACCCATTGCCAGGCACGCACCTCTATAGCAGCAAAAATACCGGCTTTATTATAAGGGTCGCTTTTTGCCGCCTGTTGTGCTTTGGCATAAGTCTCAGCCTCCAGCGCCAGCATAGAACCGCACATAGCGCCTTTTTCGTCAAGAAAAGGACCGCCAAAACGCACAGCCTTGCCGAAACCCTGCCAATAGGCCAAATGCGCCGCGCGGTGCTGCTGCCGGAGCGGCAGAACTCCCGACTTGTCATAACAGGCTATAATATAAAGCATAGTCTACCCTTTCTTTTATAATTTCTGCCCGCAACAAAAGCCTTGCTTTGCTTCACGGCACCCGCCGATCCCGGCGCCGCTAGTCTTCAAATTTCAGCGGCCGGGCAAAAAACTGCCGCACTGCCGCTGAAATAGTTGTTTCACCCGCCAGCAGTGCTGCCACCATAAATATTAGCGGTGCTTCCAGCCTGTGCTTACGGCATAAGGCCGCCGCTACCGGCGCTGTCGCCACGCCTTCGGCCAAAGGCCGGCCGGTCAAATCTTCCCCCCTGGCCAGGGCTGCGCCATAAGCATAATTGCGCGATTGCGGTGAAGAACAGGTTAAAACCAGATCTCCCAAAACCGCCAGCCCGGCCATAGTTTCTTCTCTGCCGCCAAAAGCGCGGCACAGGCGGCGCAATTCAGCAAAACCGCGGGTAATAAGCGCGGCCTGAGCACTGGCACCCAGGCCGCAGCCGGCGGCCATGCCGGCAGCCAGAGCCAGTACATTTTTCAACGCGCCGCCAATTTCCACCCCAATAATATCGGTAGAAGCATAACAGCGAAAAACCGGAGAAGAAATACAGGCAGCCAGATCCTGCGCCATGGCCGCTGTCTCTGCCGCCAATGTTACCGCCGCAGGCAGGCCGCGCGCCACATCGACAGCAAAAGACGGCCCCGATAATATGGCTATTACCTGCTGCGGTAAAATATCGCGCGCCACTTGCGCCATAAATTTGCCGCTGCCGCGCTCTATGCCTTTGCTGCACAAAACCAGCTTTGCCTGCGGCGCAATATGCGCCTTTACAGCCTGCAAACCGGCGCGCATAGCCTGCGCCGGCAAAGCGGCAAGGATAATTTCTGCCTTTGTCAATACCGCCGGCGCTGCCACCGCCCGAATTGCGGCGGGCAAAATAATATCCGGCAAAAAAGCGCGGTTTTGCCGGGCAGTATTCAGCTCTTCTGCCTGTTCTGCCCGGCGGCAATATAAGATCACAGGCGGCAAAGACGCATTATTAACCGCCAGTGCCGCGCGTTTGCCCGCCAGCATGGCCGCCAGCGCCGTGCCCCAGGCGCCGCCGCCCAGAACGGCAATTTTCGGCTCCAAAGCGGCAGATTTGGCGCCACGGCTTTGCCTGTTTTCTATCATGCTTTGCCTGTTTTCTATCATGCTTTGGCTCCCTTGCGGCCGGAACCGATTTTGGCCGGGGCTGATATATCCAGCGGCCAGCGCGCCCTGGCGGCAAAATCCAGCCCGCTTATCATAGAAACGCCCGGCCGGCCGCCGGCCGCCGGCCTGGCCTCACCCTCCTGAGCTGCCAAATGCTCTGCCCCGGCCCAGGCTATCATGGCCGCATTATCTGAGCATAGAGCTGAAGGCGGCACTACAAAAGCAAAATCCTGCGCGGCGCAGAAATCCTGCAAAGCGCAGCGCAAGGCGCCATTGGCAGCAACACCGCCTGCTGCCACCAAAACCGGCCGGCACCCCGCTTTTGCCGGTACAAGCCGGCGATAAAGAGCAAAAGCATTATGCAGCCGGTCGATAATAGTTTCAATAATCGCTGCCTGAAAGGCGGCGCATATATCGGCGATTTGCTGTTCGTCCAAAGCAGGCCGGCCGCCGGCGGCCTTTGCCTGCCCGGATTTGCCCTCTTCTACAGAGCAGCCGGATATCCCGGCCGGTGAATCGCCGCCGGCTTCGCCATGCCTGTTTTGCGCGCTTGCGCCTTCCCCTTCGGTTTGCCTGCTCCAAACCCCTTCGGTTTGCCCGTTCCGTGCCCCTTCGGTTTGCCCGTTCCGTGCCCCTTCGGTTTGCCCGTTCCGTGCCCCTTCGGTTTCTTGCTCGCGCTCGCCGCCGGGCGGGCCTGCTCCGCGCTCATTATCCTGCGGGGCACCGCCACGGGCCAGCCTGTCCAACCTTGCCCCGCCATTATCTTGTGGGGCACCGCCGCTATCTTCCATCAAGAGCAGCGCGGCGCGGCGCACGGCCGTTTTCAGGCCGGAAAAAGAAAAATCGCAGCCCGGCTCACCTTTTAGCGGCCGCGGCAGCACCAGTCTTTCGGCCCGGCCTTTTTTGGCCGCCTGTTCCACTGCCGGGCCGCCGGGATAAGGCAGCCCCAAAAGCCGCGCTATTTTGTCAAAACTTTCGCCCAGCGCATCGTCCAGACTTGTGCCCAGCCTTTGATACTGCCCCAGCCCTTTTACCAGCACAATTTGCGTATGCCCGCCGGAAACCAGCAGCAATAAATAAGGAAAAGCAATATTATCTGTCAGCCTTGCCGTTAAGGCATGGCCTTCCAAATGGTTAATCGGCAAAAACGGCCTTTCTGCCGCCAGCGCCAGAGTTTTGGCAGTGGTCAGCCCCACCAGCAGGCCGCCAATCAGCCCCGGCCCGGCCGTTGCCGCTATTGCATCACACTCGGCAAGGCGCATATTTACTGCCGCCAGCGCCCGGGCAATTAAATTATCCAGCAATTCAACATGGGCGCGCGCGGCAATTTCCGGCACAACACCGCCAAAAGCCGCGTGCTCGGCTAGCTGGCTGCGCACAATATTGGCCAGAATTCTGCCCGTGCCGTCAGGACGCCGCTCAATAATGGCGGCGGCAGTCTCATCACAGCTTGTCTCTATGCCCAAAACTCTCATACTGCCTGCCTCTACCCGCCTGCCGCCTTTATTATTGTCGCTGTTCCCGGCGCAAAACCCCGCAGGTTTTGCCAAGCAGCTTTGGCCGTCTCATCACAGCCTGTCTCCATGCCTGAAACTCCCACAGGCTCATCTTCCTGATTCCTGCCCCGCGCCGGGCTTGACGCCGGGCAGGCGCTCTCTTACTATGGCGCTATTTCGCCCATTATTGCCCTATCGGCTCAAAAACACGCAAGCCGCGGTCACAACCAGCCGGCCGGCTGTTTCTTTATAAGCCGTATTACGGATTAAGTCCATGCAAAGAGCCAGTTTAAAAATCGGCACTCGCGGCAGCGCGCTGGCGCTGGCCCAGGCACAGTCTGTGCGCACGGCTTTGCTGCACAGCCATGGCCTGCCGCCGCAAAATGTTGAAATTATCCCTATTTCTACCCAGGGAGACCGGCTGGCCGACCGGCCGCTTGATCTTATTGGCGGCAAAGGCCTGTTCACGCAGGAAATTGAGGCCGCACTCGCCGCCGGGCGCATTGATATTGCCGTTCACTCGGCCAAAGATATGCCGGCTGTGCTGCCGCAAGGCCTGCATTTATCTGTTTTCCTGCCGCGAGAAGACCCGCGTGATGCTTTTATCGGCCGCTGGGTCACAAAACTGGCAGATTTGCCGGCGGCGGCGAAAATCGGCACTTCCTCTATCCGCCGCCGGGCGCAGCTTGGCCGCCTGCGGCCGGATTTGCAGATTGTGCTGCTGCGCGGCAATGTGCAAACCCGGCTGGAAAAATTGATAAAAGAGGGAATAGACGGCATATTTTTGGCCTATGCCGGGTTAAAGCGCCTCGGTCTCTCTGCAAAAGCCACTGAAATTTTGCCGCTTGACCGCTTTGTCCCTGCCCCCGGGCAGGGTGTTATTGCCGTTGAAAGCCGCAAAAACGATAAGCGGGTAGATGCCCTGCTGGCGCCGCTTAATGACCGCAAAACCTGTATTGAAACAGCCTGCGAACGCAGCTTTATGGCGGCGCTGGACGGCTCATGCCGCACTCCGCTGGGTGCTTACGCACAATTAAACGGGGAAAAATTGCATATTCACGGCATAATTCTGGCGCCAAACGGTGCAATATTCCACGAAATCCGCACAAGCGGCGCGCTGGAAGAAGCCATATTTTTGGGCGAGCAGGCAGCGGCAGAGCTGAAAGCGCGGGCGGGTGCCGGCTTTTTTGCCGATTGGAAAAAGGCAGAATAATAGCATGCCTGTCTCTGCCTTTCCCCCTGCCTCTGCCGGAGCAGCGCCGGCAAAAAGCCGCCCTGCCGCCGCAGTTTCGGTGTTGATTATCCGGCCGCCGACAGTCGCCTTGCCGGTGGCAGAGAGATTGCGCCGGCGGGGTTTTGCGCCGTTTATTTTACCGCTTAGCCGCATAGAGACACGGCCATGGCAATGGCCGCAATCGTCCTGTGCCGCGTTACTGGCCGGCAGCGCCAATGCCTTTTTGGTCATGCCGCCGGTGCCCGCCGCGTTCATGACCGTGCCGGTTTATTGTGTCGGCAGCAAAACAGCGCAGGCAGCCCGGGCAAAAGGCTTTGCCAATATTGCTTATAGCGCTGAAAATGCCGAAGATTTATGCCGTTTTCTGCAACAGGCCGGCCGGCCGGCCGTTAAAAGCGGGCAATGGCTTTATCTGGCCGGGCAGAAGCACCGCCCTGTTATTGAAGATTTCCTGGCGGCAGAGCATATTGCCTATCATATAATATGCACTTATGATACTATAGGGCAAAGCCCGACAAAGGCGGAATTGGCGGCCCTGCCGCCAAAGCTGGATTATGTGCTGCTCTATTCTGCCTTAAACGCCGCCCATTTGCCGGTATTAAAGTCGCATATTGCTGCTGAGACAAAAATTTTGTGCCTTTCTCCCCGTATTGCCGCCGCTTTGCCGCCGCCTTGCCGCCAACAGGCCTTTATTGCGCAAAGGCCGACAGAGGCGGCATTGCTTGCTTTGCTGCCGCCCGCAGCCCGTTGCGCCTGAACAATGACTTGCCTCACCCGCCTGTCTGCGCTAAAGCTTAAGATAAATTACCGCCAATAAGTTTTTATTCAGAAAAAAGCTGTATGCTGTGGCGGGATAAGCGCAAATAAGGGGAATATTAGCCAAAATGTCGCCGGGAATTATGCCGAATAGCGGCACTGCTGCCAAAATTTTGCCTGGAGCCGAGCCTGTGGGCGATTTTGCCGCGGCAAAAACAGCAAAAGCGACAAAACCCGCTTTTACCCCCCCGCCGGCTGCCAAATCATTGCGAACAGCAGTGCCGGCAGCAGCCGTGCCCGGGCGCAAACAATGCAGCCTTTTCCTGCTGCCGCTTTTTATCGCAGGGTTAAGCGGTGCCATTATTGCCCTTTTGGGCAATAATGCGCTACAGCAAGCAGGTTTTTACCCAGGCAGCGCCCAGTTGCCGCCGCCGGCCGCGCCAGTTATTGCCGCTGAGACGGGAATGCAGGCTCAGGCTGCCGCAGCAGAGATAGAGGCTTTATTTGCCCAAAAAGCGCAGCAGCTTGATGAGCAAACCGCTCAAGCAGCGCAAATTTTGCAGGATATAGAGCATAAAGCCGCGCAAATACAGCAAAGCCGACCGCAAAACAGCGATGAAGCGCCAATTACTGCGGCCGAAAGTGCCGAATTTAAGCATAGGCTGGCGCATCAGGCGCGCGAACAGGCGGCCAATAATCGGGCGCTGGCCGCCCTAAAAGAGGCAATTATCGCCACTCAGCGCCGCAATCAGGAAATTTTATTCAAGACCAATGCCCTGCGTGAAGAAGTGGCTCTGCTTGATAAAAAACAGCGGCAGGCGCAAAATGGCGCCGCGCAATTACTGGCTTTGCAAAGCCTGCAAACCGCTTTTACCAGCGGCGCGCCCTATGCTGCCGAATTACAGATTTTCGGCGCGGCGATGCCGCAGGCTTTAAACACTCCGGCGGCTGCCTTTATGCCGGCAGATCCTGAGCAAAAGCAAGGCAACCCGCAGCCGGAAACACCGAAACAGGAACCTGGGCAAGCGGCAGGGCAAGCAGCCCAATATCTGACTATGGGGGAGGCTTTGGCGCGCTATCAGGCAGGCGGTCTGCCGAATAAAGCCGTGCTGGCGCGCGATTTTACCCTATTGGCCGACAGGCTGGCAGCACAGGGGGCTGATGCGGAACAAAGCGGCAATTTGCGGCAAAGCTGGCAAAACCGGCTGGCGCGGTGGATTACTGTCAGGCCGCAGGGCAAAACAGGCGGTTTAGCGGCGGGTGCCGTGCTGGCGCGTATGGAGACCGCTTTGACTGAAGGCGATTATAAAACAGCGCTGGGAGAGGCTGCCGCTCTGCCGCCACAGGCACAGGCAGCGGCAAAGCCTTATATGGATATTATCCGCTTACGGCTGGCAGCAAATGCTTTTTTTCGTCAGGCGGCGCAGGCGGTCTTTTCCCCCGCCCGTCCGGCGGCAGATCCGGTGAGTGGCAGCAATATTATGACAAAATCAGGTGAAGAGACAAAGCCGCACACCCCATAATAGCTTGATGGAAAAGGCCATGTTCCGTATTGCGATTGCTGTTTTATCAATTCTCCTTATCGGGGCAGGTTTTGCTTTTCTGGCCGATTATCCGGCCGAAATTGTTTTATCCCTGCCGCATTGGCGCATTACGCTGACACCGGCGGCGGCGCTGGCAATTTTTCTGGCAGGCTTTTTTGTTTTATGGCTGGCTGTGCTGGTGCTGAAAATAGTGACAGCGCCGTTTTTCTGGCCGTCAATTCTGCGGCGGCATAAACGGGCGCAGGCCTGTCAAGCTTTATCGGCCGGGCTGCTGGCAGCCTTTACCGGCGACACGGCACAGGCGCAGACGCTGGCAAAAGAGGCGCAATCTGCCCTGCCGGCAGATAAAGAGCCGCTCACAGCGCTGCTATTGGCGCAGATAGAGGATTTGCGACAGGCGCAAAAACCGTTTTTTACCTGTGCCGAACATATGCGGCGAAGCCTGAACCCGCAAAAACAGGAGCAGGCAGCAGAAAGGCCAAACAAAAGCAGTGCCGAATATTTGGCAATGCTGCGGGCTGGAAGCCAGGCCGGGGCCGGCGGTAAAGGCGGCTCTGCCATGCGGCTGCCGGCGTTGACAGCTCTTTACCGCCGGCGACAAGCGGCAGGCGATAATGCCCGGGCAGCCTCTTTGGCAGCCGCGGCAGCTTTGGAAAACCCGGCTCTTATCTGGGCAAGCATGGCCGCTATTGCAGCTGAGATTGAGGCCGGCGCCTGGGACAAAGCGCTGGAGCTTTATGAAAATTTTGCCAAAGCCTGGCAAAAGGCGGCCAAACGAGATAAATCAGGGCACCTGCAAGGCGCATTGGATTATTACAGGCAGGTTTTATACTGCGGGCAGGCGCGCGCTTTATTCCCCTATCACCCGCATCAGGCGCGGCAAATTGCCTTGGCGGCCGTTAAAATCTGCCCGGCTTTTGTCCCGGCAATTACGCTGGCGGCGCAAATTCTGTTTCATCTGCATGAATGGCGCAAGGGAGAGAAATTGCTGCAAACACAATGGCGACAAGCGCCCCACCCGGATTTGGGGCGTGTCTATATTAAAGCCGGCGGTCTTATTGACAGCCCCGCCAAAAGGCTGGAGCGGGCGCAAAATCTGGCCGCTTTAACGCCCGATAATGCGGTGGCGCACAGGCTGGTTGCAAAGGCTGCCTTTGCTGCCAATGATGATATTCTGGCGCGCGAACAGCTTGATAAAGCAATGGCGCAAGAGCCAGACCGACAGGGTTTTATTTTGCTGGCCAGGCTGGCGCAAAAGCACAATGAAACCGAACAAAGCCGGCAGTTTTTGGCCAAAGCGCTGACCGCCCCGCTCGAGAAAGCCTGGTGTGCCGATGGGCAAAAACTGGCGCATTGGCAGGCTTTGGCGCCGATAAGCCGCCGGCTCGGTGCCTGTCAATGGCAAAGCCCGATGCCGGTTTCGATTGTCGCAGCAGCGGATTTGCAGTTTTTTTTGCAGCCGCAACCGGAACAACCGGCGGCAACAGCCGCAGACACAGCAGGGAAAACACCGGGCAACAAAAACAAACAATCCCTGCCTGATATTGAAAAAGCGGCGCGCGGCGTGGCGCGAATTGAGCCGGCAAAACAGACAGGCAGAAAACAGGCGGCGAAAACAAAAAATCCGGCCTATATCAATGTTGATAATCCCGGCGTGGCAGATAAAGAAGAATAGACGGTATTTATAGGATAATTCCGGCTCGCAGATTTTTCGTATTATATCAATTTGTGTTATATAATGCGCTATCGTATAAAAATTTACAGTCTGTCTTCCTGCTTATAAGGAGATAATGCCAATGATTGATTATATTTTAACGGAAAAAAGCGCGCATCTTTCTGATTTACGAAATAATCTAAAAAAAATTACGGGAAAAGGTGAAGCTGTTGCCATTTTGAGCCGCAACAAGCCCGTTTTTTATGCTGTTCCTTTGGAAGTATTTGAAAATATGCTGGAGCAGATCGATGATATGCAGCTTGGCAAAGTGATAAAAAAAAGGCGAAGACAACCCTCGGTAAAAGTCTCTATTGATGACTTATGAGCTGGAATTTAAGCAAAAAGCTTTGAAGGAATGGCAAAAACTTCCTTTTAATATTCGTGAATATTTTAAAAAAGCCCTGGCAAAGCGCCTGCAAAATCCGCATATTCCGGCAGCGAGGCTTTCCGGTGCGGATTTTGTGAATTGCTATAAAATCAAACTGCGCAATGCCGGCTATCGTCTTGTTTATGAAGTTGAAGATGACAGGCTGGTTGTTCTTGTCATGGCTGTTGGCCGCCGCGATAAAAGCGCCGTTTATAAAATAGCGCATAAGCGGGTTTAAACGCACCTCTCCAGAATTTTTCCGGCAATTTATCTGGTTTGCTTGGCGCTGTCAGCCGGCGACAACAGGGCAAAGGCACCTTTTTCTTCGTCCAGCAGCCATAATTCGGCCGAAGCAATGTCAAACCAGGCCGCATGCAGTGCTAATGCACCTTGTTCTTCTGCCGCCTTAATCCATGGAAAGCTGCGCAAATTTTTTATCGAGAAACGCAAAGAAATGCGCTCCAGCTCTTGCTGCCTTTCATATTGCGTCATTAAAGCATTGGCGGCCACCGCCTCTACGGCCGGTTTTAATAATTGCATCCAATCACCGATAAAATCATATTTCGCCGCCGTCTCACTGGCCGGCGACCTGTCTGCCCCGGCGGCAAAACGGCTCAGCCCGGTGCAGGAACACGGCTCTGACCCGCCGCTGCCCGGCGCCATTACCTCGCTCCCGCCTGCTCCTTCCAGAGCGGCCTGAATACCGCCGCAATGGCCATGCCCCAGCACAATAATATGCTTGACCCGCAAACTCTTGACCGCATATTCCAGCGCTGCCGAAGTCGCATGAAAATGGCCGTCCGGCTGGTAAAGCGGCACTTGATTGGCAATATTGCGGGTTACAAATATATCGCCCGGCCCCATATTAAAAATAATTTCCGGCGCGGCGCGGGAATCACAACAGCCGATGATCATAATTTCCGGCTTTTGCCCCTCTTCCGCCAGGCGGCGATAAAATTGCGGCTTGGCGGCAAAATCTGTCAGAAAATCCCGATAACCCTGTAGCAAAACCTGCGGAAATTCTCGCATAAAACCTGCCTGTCCTGATAAATGTCTGACACTGACCCTTGGCCATAAAGGCCTGTTGCGGAAAATCTGTTATTTTGCTGTTACCTCAGACAAGTCTGGTAAGCTCTACCTTTTCCGGCGGCGCTGCCCAGTCAAACGGGGCAGAGGCCAAAGCCAGCTCATCGGCGCCGCACTGCAATGTCCATGACAGGCAGGCATAAACAGCGGCACAGGTCTTTTGCACCAGCTCCTGCGCTTTTGCCCCGCGCAAATAATGGAATAAAAACAGCGAAGCAATAATATCGCCAAAACCGTTAAGCTCTGTGGCAAAAGCGGGGTGCTCGGCCAGCCACACTTCTTTACCGTCATAATAAAGATTGCCCATGGCTTCCGGCCTTATCGGAAAAGCGGAAGAAACAAAAAACGGCCGGTTAAAGCGCGCTTTTATTGTCGCCACCATGGCAGCATTATCGTGAAACTGCTGCCCGCACAGCCACTCCAGCTCATTGCGATTCGGCTTGACCAGATCGGCCATTGGCACCAGTTTCTCCCCCACTGCCCGCATCACTGATTGCAGCACATAAGGGCCGTTTTCATTACCCATAATCGGATCACATAAAAACAGGCAATCAGGCCGCTTTTGCTTTAAGTTTTTAATTAAATCGGCAGCAATTTCCACTTGCTCAGGTGCAACAAAATAACCGCTTATAACAGCGTCAATTTCTGTTGCTTTGGGTGAAGCGGCAATATCCGCCGCAAAGGCGGCAAAATCTGCTGCCGTCACGGCCAATTTATGCGACACGCCCTGGCGCGGCTGCCACGGCATAATAATTGTCGGCATGGCCCAAACGCTAAAGCCCAACTGCTCCAACACATAAATATTGACGCGATTGCCCACTGCACCGCGAATCACCTGGCTGGAAATCACCAGCACGGTTTTTGCTGTTTTTTCGGTTTTATTACGCATAATCCTCTCTTCCTTCCCCAAATCTGTTACGATTATGACCGCCGGCAGACACCGCACCCGCCAAATGGCGGCAGATTTTGCCCGGGCGCATTTTCATAATTTTGCCCCCGCCGGCGGCCGCGTGCCAAACAAAGCCGAACCCAGCCGCACTTGCGTTGCGCCAAAGGCGATTGCCGTTTCATAATCCTGCGACATGCCCTGCGAGAGCTTTTTCACCCCGGCCTGCTGCGCCAGCCGCTCCAGCAGGGCAAAATACGGGCCGGCATTTTCCCCCCTTGGCGGCACACACATCAGGCCGATAATATCAAGCCCATAGACGGCACGGCAATGGGTGACAAATTCCACTGTTTGCGGCGGCATTATTCCGGCTTTTTGCGGTTCACTGCCAATATTCACTTCCACATAAAATTGCAACCTGCGCCCCTGCCTGCGGCATTCTTCTGCCAATATGCGGGCAATTTTATCCCGATCTACCGATTCTATCACCTCAAACAGCGCCACTGCCTCGGCCGCTTTATTGGATTGCAGCGGGCCGATAAGATGCAGCTCAATATCGGGGAATTGTGCGCGCAAAGCCGGCCATTTGGCCTTGGCCTCCTGCACCCGATTTTCACCAAAAGCGCGCTGACCGGCGGCAAGTAAAGGCAGCATGGCCGCCGGCGGAAAAGTTTTGGCCACCGCCAACAGGGCAATATCCTCCGGCTCGCGGCCGGCAGCAAGAGCGGCTTTGGCTATTTTAGCCAGAATATATTGCCTGTTATCCGCTATTGCTGTCATTGTTCCTGTTCCCTCATTCCCGATTTTTGCTGCAAATCTATCTGCAAACGGCATTGCGGCTGCTGTTTCCCACTTCTGCCGGGCGCAGGCTGATAAAATACTTTACACTGCGGCAAAAAGTGTTTTAATTTGCTTTCACGGCAAGGGCAAGATGCCCAAATGCGCAAAATAAAGATGAAAACCGGCCCAATGACCGCAAAAGACCATACTCCGCCTGCTTATAACCCGCTTGTCCTTGAGCATAAATGGCAGGCGCGCTGGGATAAAGAACAAAGTTTTGCAGCAGAAAATGCCTCGCCCAGGCCGAAATATTATGTTTTGGAAATGTTCCCCTATCCTTCCGGGCGGATTCATATGGGGCATGTGCGCAATTATGCTATGGGCGATGTGCTGGCGCGCTATAAACGCGCGCGCGGCTATAATGTGCTGCACCCAATGGGCTGGGACGCTTTCGGCATGCCGGCCGAAAATGCCGCCATGCAAAACAATACTGAGCCGCGCGCCTGGACTTATGCCAATATTGCCGCCATGCGCCGGCAGTTAAAAGCGCTGGGGCTGTCGCTCGACTGGTCGCGGGAATTTGCCACTTGTGATGAGAGCTATTATCACCGCCAGCAAATGCTGTTTCTCGATATGTATGCCGCCGGCCTCATTTACCGCAAAAAATCCAAAGTGAACTGGGATCCGGTAGATTGCACTGTACTGGCCAATGAGCAAGTGGTGGAAGGGCGCGGCTGGCGCTCCGGCGCTGTGGTAGAAAGCCGTGAGCTGACGCAATGGTTTTTTAAAATTACCGACTATGCCGAAGAGCTGCTCACCGGGCTGGACGATTTGCAAAACTGGCCGGAAAAAGTGCGACTGATGCAGCGCAACTGGATTGGCAAAAGCCGGGGGCTGATAATTCGCTGGGCTTTGGCACCGCAGGCACCGGGCGGCAAAGCGACCGGCATAGAAGAAATTGCCATTTATACTACCCGGCCGGATACACTATTTGGTGCCGGCTTTATTGCCCTTGCCGCCGATCACCCCGTGGCCAAAAAACTGGCACAGCATGACAGCCGGGCAGCGGCTTTTACCGAGGAATGCCGCCGGCAGGGCACGGCGCTGGCAGCACTGGAAACGGCAGAGAAAAAAGGTTTCAATACCGGGCTTTTTGCTTTGCACCCTTTGGACAGCCGCCGAAAAATCCCCATTTATATTGCCAATTTTGTGCTGATGGATTATGGCACCGGCGCAGTTTTTGGCTGCCCGGCGCATGATAAGCGCGATTTTGACTTTGCCCAAAAATATAATCTGCCCATTATGCCGGTTGTCGCCCCGGTGGGAGAGACAGAAGCAACTTTCCGCTTAAACGGTCAGGCCTATACGGAGACGGAAGGCGGCAGGCTGATAAATTCTGCTTTTCTTGACGGGCTGACGCCGCAAGAAGCCTTTGATGAAGTGGCCCGGCGTTTGGCCGCGCAAATTTTGGACGGCAAGCCGCAGGCCAGGCGGCAAACACAATATCGCCTGCGCGATTGGGGCATTTCCCGCCAGCGTTATTGGGGCTGCCCAATTCCGATGATTTATTGCAAATCCTGCGGTATTATGCCGGTGCCGAAAAAAGATTTGCCGGTCAGGCTGCCGGAAGCGGTAAGCTTCGCCCGGCCGGGCAACCCGCTGGCGCGCGATGCGGCCTGGCAAAATGTTCCCTGCCCGCATTGCGGCAAGCCGGCGCGGCGTGAAACCGATACTATGGATACATTTGTGGATTCCTCCTGGTATTTTATTCGTTTTACTGCGCCTGAAGCTGAGCAGCCGACTGAGCCTGCCGCCGCAAATCATTGGCTGCCGGTTGATCAATATATTGGCGGAGTTGAGCATGCGATTTTGCACTTGCTTTATGCCCGCTTTTTTACCCGCGCTTTGCAAAAAACCGGCCATGTCGGGCTGGCAGAACCGTTTAACGGCTTGTTCACCCAAGGCATGGTGGTGCACGAAACCTACAAAAATGCGCAAGGCGACTGGCTCTCCCCGGCAGAAATTACCGTAGAAGAACAAGACGGCGAGCGCCGTGCTTATGCGCTGGCCGATAAGGCTCCCGTGCAGATTGGCGCGGTGGAAAAAATGTCCAAATCAAAAAAGAATACGGTCGACCCGGACACTATTCTGGCGCAATATGGTGCCGATACGGCGCGTTTATTTGTGCTTTCCGATTCCCCGCCTGAGCGTGATGTTATTTGGTCTGCTGCGGGGATTGAGGGCGCCAATCGCTTTATCCGCCGCATTTTCCGCCTGACAGCCGAGGCAGCACCGCATTTGCGCAGCATAGCGGCAAAAACAGCGGCTGAGCAAGACGGCGCAGAAGCGCGGGATATTGCCAAAACGGCACATAGAATATTGAAACAGGTGGGGGAAGATATTGAAAAACTGGCTTTTAACCGCGCCATTGCCCGCCTTTATGATTATGTCAATCGGCTGGCGCCGGCAGTGCAGGCTATAGACAGTAAAAGCGAGGCCGTAAAAGCAGCTTTGCGGCAGGCGCTGGAATTTCTGGCTTTTATAGTAGCGCCCTTTGCCCCGCATTTGGCGGAAGAATGTTTTGCCCTGTTGCAGCAAGGCGGCAGGCATGAAAAAATAGTGGCTAATTCCCCCTGGCCGCAATTTGACCCTGCGCTTATCAGTGATAATAATGTTATACTGCCGGTGCAGATTAACGGTAAAAAACGCGGTGACATCAGCCTGCCGCGTCTGGCCGACAAAGAGACTATCGAGCAGGCCGTGCTGGCGCTGGATTTTGTGCAGGCGCAATTACAGGGGCAAAAACCGAAAAAGCTGATTATTGTGCCGCAAAGGATTATCAATGTCGTTTTTTAAAAACGGAAAAATTCGGGGAATGACTGCTCTCAGTCTGAGTCTTGGCCTGACGCTGGCAGCGGGCTGCACGGTAAAACCGCTTTACGGCGATAATGCCATGAGCAGCAGTAATTTTGCCGGGGCTGAAAATAATGCCGGCCTGCGCGCGCAACTGGCTTCTATTGCTATTGATGAGCCGCGGGATCGCTTTAGCCAGATTGTCCGCAACCGGCTGATTTATCTGCTGGCGGGCGGGGCCGGTGAGCCTGCTTCACCGCGCTATAAATTAAGCCTGAATGCCGGCTATATTGTGCAGCAGGCGGTGCGGGTGAATATTGGTGACAATACTGAGCGAGAGGGGCGCGCTTCTTCCGGCACGGTGATTGCCTCGGCCGATTATGTTTTAAGAGAGCCGGGTGATAAAGGCAAAGAGGTGATTGTGCAGCGGCGCAAACGCTCGGTTACCTCATCTTTTGACCGGCCGCGGCAGGAATATGCCAATTTGCAGGCGGAAGAAGACGCTAAAAAACGCGCCGCGCAGGAGCTGGCGGAAAGCATTTACCTCTCCCTCGCCCAGACCATGGCGAGTAAACAATAAATACCCTCTTCCCGGCTTCTAACGGGGACTTATGCGTTTTTCTGAACAGGGCAATCCCCCTGCCCGTCAGGGCTGTTGCCCGGGCAGACGCTGGGCGCGCTAAATCAAAGCGTGTGCCACCTCTCTGTTTTCAGCTAATCTCCCGGTAAAAAATGACGGCAGGACGACCGCCGTTTTTTCAGGTATCTTTCTTCAGTTTAGTGAAAGATTCAAAAATAGGTCTGAAGGTGGAAGGAATGCCGCTATCCTTGCTCATTTCATCATAGGTTCGGAAAGCGCCGGAAAGACATTTCCCCAATAATAAGACGCTCGAAGAAACCGTCACCACAATAAAACTCACAAGGCCATAA
The DNA here is from genome assembly GCF_008636115.1 of Candidatus Tokpelaia sp. Taxonomy (GTDB): domain Bacteria; phylum Pseudomonadota; class Alphaproteobacteria; order Rhizobiales; family Rhizobiaceae; genus QLZD01. The sequence goes on from NZ_QLZD01000013.1 coordinate 62,485, forward strand.
GAGCCGAATTTTTGCGCCAGCGTATTGCTAAACCATAAGCAAAGCAGCAGCGAATTGACAAATACACCATAGCCTATGGCGGCATAAAGTAACCTTATTCTCCATTTTCTGAAAGAACTTAAATGCGCTAATACTTCACTATTAAAGTTTTTTCTAAAATCGTCCCTTTCTTTCAGTAATTCCTGCTGCTCTGCTTCCAGTTTATCTATCCTGGCTAGCAAATCCCTGTTCCGGTCACCACTCACTGGCTCCCTTAAGGAATTATCATTGCTGTCCGTCAAAGTTTCATACCCCCTATTTATCGGCAAGACCTCTTTCCTGCGCTAAATTCTGATAATAGGTTTTCATGATTTCAGCCGGAATGACACCATAGACACCTGCACTATCTATAGCCCTGCTCCATGGGCTATTCGGCTGGTGGGTAATATTGGAAAGTTCAAAGGCCGCCCTTTTTCCATAAGTTCTGAGCACTTTATCTACGACATCTTTTTGGCCGGCAGAAAGATCGGCTTCATAGGGCAACCCTGTTTCCTTATTTTCAATACGCCCTGTTACTATAGCGCTGCCATATTTGCGTATTGCATCATAAATCTCGGGATAAACCGGGCCATATTGCCAGGCTTGCGGCTGTTGCCGCACAAGCGGCACAGTGGCAAAAGCATAAGACCAGCCATGCGCCAGAAAAACCAGCTTCAGCAGCTTCATCGGCGTTATATCGGTAATATTGCGCTTAAGCGCTTCATCAAGCAAATAATTGGCGATAGCGCGCGCATCTTGCGCCTTTTCTTCCGTCATAAACCTGCTCCTCCAATGACCAAAATTGCCATAATGTAGCAAAAAGAATCACTTCTAGAAGTTGCTATTCTTAAAATAAAAATTGTCAAGTCTTTTAAGCAAAAATATAAGGCAAAAAAATGCGGCAGGAAGGCTGCCGCATTGTTATTTTTATGAGAATCGGCGATAATAATTATCGGAATAAAGCAGAGCCAAGAGACAAATCTCTACATATGAATGGGATTGGCGAAAGTGGCGAGAGCCGCTTCGCGCACCGCTTCCGACATAGTCGGGTGAGCAAAACAGGTGCGCGCCAGATCTTCTGACGCGCCGCCAAATTCCATCAGCACGGCGATTTCATGAATCATTTCGCCGGCGCCAAAACCAAGAATATGGCCGCCCAGCACTTTATCTGTCCTGGCGCAAGCCAGAATTTTGACAAAGCCTTCACTTTTCAGCATAGCGCGGGCGCGGCCATTGGCGCTAAACGGGAATTTGCCGGTTTTATAGGCAATACTGGCGGCTTTCAGCTCTTCTTCCGTTTGGCCGACTGAGGCTGCTTCCGGCTCAGCATAAACCACAGCGGGAATGACATTATAATTAACATGGCCTTTTTGCCCGGCCAGAATTTCCGCCACAGCTATGCCTTCATCTTCCGCTTTATGCGCCAGCATCGGCCCGGCTATTACATCGCCAATCGCATAAATGCCCGGCACAGTGCTCTGCCAGCCGGCATCAACCTCTACCCGGCCGCGCGCATCTTGCTTTACCCCGGCGGCCTCCAACCCCAAACCGGCCGTATAAGGCACGCGCCCGGTAGCTACCAGCACCACATCGGCGGCCAAAGTTTCGCCCGCGCCGCCTTTGGCCGGTTCAAAACTTACTGCCACGCCTTTATCCTGCCTGACAATTTTAGTGACCTTTGCCCCTAATTTATAAATAACACCCTGCTTTTCCTGCGCTTTCTGAAATTGTCTGGAAATTTCTCCGTCCATATTGCCCAGCACTTTGTCCAAATATTCAATAATAGTCACTTGCGCGCCCAGGCGGCTCCACACTGCTCCCAGCTCACTGCCAATAACGCCGGCACCGACCACCAGCATTTTGGCCGGCACTTTTTTCAAGCTCAGTGCGCCGGTAGAAGAGAGAATTTTCTCTTCATCAAAGCTAAATTCCACCCCGGGAACGGCAGCCACTTCCGACCCGGTGGCGATAATAATATTACGCCCCTCTACTATCTGCGCGCTGCCGTCTGCTTTTGTAACTTCTACTTTATGCGCAGCAGCGGCCGCGGCCGCCGGCAAAATTTTGCCGGTGCCGATAAAACTGTCAATTTTGTTTTTCTTGAGCAAAAAGGCCACGCCATTCGTATTGGCGTCAATCACATTTTGCTTATGCTGCATCATTGCCGGTAAATCGAGCTGCGGTTTGCCCGCAAGCTTAACCCCCAAAGCATCAAAACCATGACTGGCCTCGGCATAAATTTGTGAACTGTGCAGCAAGGCTTTGGAAGGAATGCAGCCAATATTCAGGCAAGTGCCGCCAAATGTGTTGCGTTTTTCAATAAGTGCCGTTTTCAAACCCAGTTGCGCCGCCTTAATGGCGCAAACATAACCGCCCGGCCCCGAACCGATAATAATTACATCATACATCATCATATTTTCCTTTTTCTATCCGTTTCGCTTTACTCAGGCCGGCGCTTTCTGCAATATCAGGCTCATGCCGATCGCCACAAAAACCACCCCACTTGTTTTATCAATCCACCGCCCCAAACGCCGATATATAAATGTAATTTTCGGCATTGTGAGGAAAAAGGCCACACAGGCAAACCACAGGCCGCAGCACAAAACCATAGCCGGAGCAATCAGCGCTTTTATGCCCATCGGCGTAGCCGAGGCGATCAGGGCTGAAAAAATGGACAGAAAAAATAAAATACATTTCGGGTTAAGTAAATTGCAGATAAAACCGGCCTTGAAAGCCTGCCGCTTTGCCCGCGCCGGCCGGCATTTGGCCTCGGCCTGCGCCATAATAGCGCTGCTGCCGCTTTTGCCTCTTAAAGCCTTCAGGCCGATATAGAGCAAATAAACAATACCTGCCCATTTTATCAGTTGAAACAGCAGTAAAGACTGGGCAATAATCAGCCCCAGGCCTAAAATTGTATAAGTGCAATGCACGGCCACGGCGCTCATCACCCCGCACGCCGCCATTAAACCGTGACCGCGGCCGTAAAGCAGTGATTCCCGCAGCACTACTGCAAAATCCAGGCCCGGCGCAATAAGAACCAGCATATAGATCGCAATAAGGTGATAAAAATCAGCGCTAAAGGACATAAAGCCGTTTTCTCTGCCTTTTCTTCGGCGCGACTGCGCCCCAGAGCAAAGCTGTTTTAGCCAATTTGCCGGCCGCCGCCAAAGCGCAGCCGGCAAGGCGAGGCAAAATTTACAAATCCAGCACCAGACGCTCAGGATTTTCCAGGCTTTCTTTAATGCGAACAAGGAAAGTCACCGCCTCTTGCCCGTCGACAATACGGTGATCATAAGAAACCGCCAAATACATCATTGGGCGAATGGCCACCTGCCCCTCAACAGCTATTGGGCGCTCTTTAATAGCGTGCATGCCCAAAATACCCGATTGCGGCGCATTTAAAATCGGCGTGGACATGAGCGAGCCATAAATGCCGCCATTGGTAATGGTGAAAGTGCCGCCCTGCATATCGGCCATAGTCAGCCTGCCCTGACGCGCCAGCAGGCCAAGGCGGCCGATTTCTTTTTCAATTTCGGCAATAGACATTTGGTCGGCATTGCGCACCACCGGCACGACCAGCCCTTTATCTGTGCCGACAGCAATGCCGATATGAGCAAAATTCTTGTAAATAATATCCGTGCCGTCAATTTCAGCATTCACAGCGGGGATTTCACGCAGCGCATGGCAGACAGCTTTGGTAAAAAAGCCCATAAAACCCAGTTTTACCCCGTGCTTTTTTTCAAAAATATCGCGATAGCGTTTGCGCAGCTCCATCACCGCGCTCATATCTACCTCGTTAAAAGTGGTCAACATAGCGGCGGTATTCTGCGCATCTTTCAGACGGCGGGCTATAGTCTGGCGCAATTTGGTCATACGCACGCGCTCTTCCCCCGCGCTATCATCGGCCGAAGCGGCAGCGCGCGGCGCGGCGGCAGCTTGCGGTGCTGCGCTCACACCGGCAAGGGCGCCCAGAACATCACCCTTCAAAATCTGGCCGCGCCTGCCCGAGCCGGCAACAGAATCTGCCTCTATACCCTTCTCTGCCATCAATTTGGCGGCAGAAGGTGCCGGCGGCATAGCAGCGGCGCTGTCAGATACAGGCGCCGCCGCCTGGGCGGCAGCACTCACTTGCGGTGCGGGGGCAGAATCCGCAGCCGCCGCTTTGCCTGCCGGTGCAGCGCCTGCCGTCATTGAGCCGAGCACAGCGCCTACTTCTACTGTTTCGCCTTCTTTCACCAGAATTTCCGTCAAAGTGCCGGCAGAGGGCGCCGGCACATCAATGGTCACTTTATCCGTTTCCAGCTCTACCAGCGGCTCATCAGCGGCAACAGCCTCACCCGGCTGCTTATGCCATTTGCCGATAGTGGCCTCGGCAACGGATTCTCCTAAAGTAGGAACGCGAATTTCAATAGTCATGATTCTCTTCCATTTCTCTCTTGCACCTATAATTGCATAATTCCCCAACGGCACTTTCAGACCCGGCACAGGCAGCGGCAAATACCGCAATAGCAGCGAAGGCCTCAATCCTCAAAATTCTGCTCGCCAAAAGCTTCTGCCAAAAAGGCGGCAAGCTGCTTCTGATGATCTCTCAACAGCCCGGCAGCGGGAGAGGCAGCAGCAGGCCGCCCGACATAACAGGGCCGCACGGCCTGCGCCTCAATATGCTGCAACACCCATTCCACATAAGGCACAATAAAACTCCAGGCGCCCATATTTTTCGGCTCTTCCTGACACCAGACAATTTCCGCCTGTTTGAAACGCCGCAATAAACCGGCCAAAGCCTGAGCGGGGAAAGGATAAAGCTGCTCCAGCCGTATAATATAAATATCGTCAATCGCCCGCCTTTCCCGCTCTTCATATAAATCATAATAAACCTTGCCGGAACAGAGAATAATGCGGCGGATTTTTTCGTCCTTTTGCAGTTTTACCGGCTGATTGGCCGGAATTTCCGCATCATCGGCCAGCACAGGGCGGAAATATGTGCCCTCATCTATATCGGCCAGGCTTGAGACGGCCCGTTTATGCCGCAGCAAGGATTTTGGTGTCATTATTATCAGAGGTTTACGGAAATTGCGCTCTATCTGGCGGCGCAAAATATGAAAATAATTAGCCGGCGTGGTGCAATTTGCTACTTGCATATTATCTTCGGCGCAAAGCTGCAAAAAACGCTCCAGCCGGGCAGAAGAATGCTCCGGCCCCTGGCCCTCAAAACCATGCGGCAACAGGCATATGAGCCCGGACATACGCAGCCATTTTTGCTCACTTGCCGCAATAAACTGGTCAAACACTGTTTGCGCGCCATTGGCAAAATCGCCAAATTGCGCTTCCCACAAGGTTAAACCCTGCGGATTAACCAGCGAATAGCCATATTCATAGGCCAGCACCGCCTCTTCCGACAAAAGAGAGTTAACCGGCTCATAGAGAGCCTGATTATCGGCAAGGTGATTGAGCGGAATATAGGGCGCCCCGGTCTCCTGATCATAAAACACGCTGTGGCGCTGCGAAAATGTGCCGCGCTCAACATCTTCCCCCGAAAGGCGAATGGGGTTGCCCGCCAGCACCAGTGAGCCAAAAGCCAAAGCCTCAGCCATGGCCCAATCCAATCCTGCGCCTGTTGCCAGCATTTTTTTGCGATTATCAATAAAACGCTGCACGGTGCGATGCAGATGAAAACCGGCCGGAATTTCGGTCAGTTTCGTGCCGATTGCGCGCAATTTGGCCGCTGCCACACCGGTCTCAACATGGCTCTGCTCCTCGCTATTATCAGAGACACGCATATTAGCCCACAAACCTTCCAGCCATTCGGCCTTATTGGGCAGATAATCCGTAGCAAATTCTGTTTCCATTTTATCATGAAAGGCTTTTTGCGCCGCCGCTGTTTCTTCAGGTTTCACCACGCCCTCAGTCGCCAGTCTGGCGCCGTAAAGCTCCAAAACCCCCTTATGCGAACGGATATTCTGATACATTAGCGGCTGGGTGAAAGCCGGCTCATCGCCCTCATTATGGCCGAAGCGGCGATAACAGACCATATCAATGATTATCGGCTGGTGGAATTTATGCCGATATTCGGCCGCCAGCGCTGCAATATAAAGCATAGCCTCCGTATCATCACCATTAACATGAAAAACCGGCGCTTCAATCATTTTGGCCAGATCAGAGCAATACGTGCTGGAGCGGGCGCAGGACGGGTCAGTAGTAAAACCAATCTGATTATTGATAATAAAATGCACCGAACCGCCAACTGTATAGCCTTTCAGGCGAGACAGGCTGAAAGTTTCTGCCACCACGCCCTGGCCGGCAAAAGCGGCATCGCCGTGAATAAGGACAGACATAATTTTATCCCGCTCGGCAAGCGGCACATTATCATCACGCCCCGGCCCGGCCATAATATCCTGCTGCGCCCGCGCTTTGCCCAAAACAATCGGGTCAACAATTTCCAGATGAGAGGGGTTGGGCAGCAGGGACAAATGAACCGGCCGGCCGCCGGCCTCACCATCATGCGCGGCACCCAGATGATATTTGACATCGCCTGAGCCGGCAATATCCTCCGGTTTATAGGAGCCGCCCTTGAATTCATGAAAAACAGCGCGATGCGCCTTGGCCAAAATCTGTGTCAGCACATTCAGGCGGCCGCGATGTGCCATGCCGAAAACAAAACCGCTCACGCCCAGATCAGCGCCGCGACAAATCAATTTATCCAAAGCAGGAATCAACGCTTCACCACCGTCCAGGCCGAAACGTTTGGTACCTTTATATTTGGTGTCGAGAAATTTCTCAAAACCTTCCGCCTCTACCAGTTTTTGCAAAGCGCGCTTTTTATCCTCAGTCGAGACAGCCTGCTGCCGGGCGGCAAGGCTGAATTTTTGCTCAATCCAGGCGCGGCGCTCCGGATCGGTAATATGCATAAATTCTGCCCCGATAGTCGAGCAATAAAGGCGCGGCAAAATTTCCAGTAATTGCCGGATAGTAGCAGTTTGCAGCCCCAAAGCACCGTCAACGAAAATCGGCCGGTCATAATCGGCGGCGGTAAAACCATAATGCTCCGGCGACAGCAAATGATAATCTTCCGGCCTCTTTGCAAATTGCAGCGGGTCAAGCTGCGCCCGCAAATGGCCGTAAGCCTGATAAGCGTGGATAAGCGCCAAAACGCGGGCAGAATCCTGCGCTGCCTGTTGCAGTTGCCCCATTGTGGGCACACTGGCGGCAGCATTTGCCGGTGCCGCCGCAATTTTACCGGCGTTTTTATCTTTGCCTTTTGCCGGCAGTTCCGGCGTTGTAGCGGCCCAGTTCCCGTCCAGAGCGGCAATCAATTCGCCATTGGCCTTGAGCGGCCAGGCCGGGCGCTGCCATGAAGCGCCTTCGGCATTTTTTAACACATCATTTTTATCATCATGCAAACCGGCAAAAAATTCGCGCCATTCAGGGGCAACGGCCTCAGGATTCTGCTCATAGGCAGCATAAAGCGCTTCAATATAATCAGCATTGCCGCCATAAAGAAAAGAAGTAAGAGCGAAAAGATTATTTTCTTCCTGTTTAGCCATTTTTCTCAACGAATTTTTAAATCCGTCTCCTTGAATACAGATTGCCCGGTTTACGCCGACAGGCTGCCTTTTGTAAACGGCCTGCCGTTTTATCTCCCCCGCTTTGCCCCGCAAATTCACCCGCTCAGCCCCGGCCGCAAGCAGCCGGCCGGCGGCCATTGTTAAAAAGCCGCCCTGTATTCAGGGCGGCTTGCCGATTATCAACCCTGCAAAACTTCTGCCAAAGTTCTGCCGATTTTTGCCGGTGACGGCGAAACGCGGATACCCGCGGCTTCCAAAGCGGCAATTTTGTCCTCTGCTCCGCCGCGGCCGCCGGAAATAACAGCGCCGGCATGCCCCATTGTCCGCCCGGGAGGGGCGGTGCGCCCGGCAATAAAGCCGACAACCGGCTTTTTGCGGCCGCGTTTGGCTTCGTCAACCAGGAACTGCGCCGCCTCTTCTTCTGCCGAGCCGCCGATTTCACCAATCATTACAATAGATTTGGTGTCATTATCAGCCAAAAACATTTCCAGCACATCGATAAATTCTGTGCCCTTGACCGGATCACCGCCAATACCGACAGCCGTTGTCTGCCCCAGACCTTCATTACTGGTTTGGAACACGGCTTCATAAGTCAAAGTGCCGGAACGCGAAACAATGCCAACCGATCCTTTTTTAAAGATGGAGCCTGGCATAATGCCGATTTTGCATTCTTCCGGCGTTAAAATACCCGGACAATTAGGGCCGATAAGGCGCGATTTGGATTGCGCCAGCCGCGCCTTCACCTTCACCATATCCAGCACCGGAATCCCCTCGGTAATACAGATAATAAGGCCGATTTCCGCCTCAATCGCCTCAATAATAGCGGCAGCAGCGCCGGCAGGCGGCACATAAATAACGCTGGCATCAGCACCGGTTTTTTCCCGACCTTCGGCCACAGTCGCAAAAATCGGCAAATGATCGCCGTCAACGGAACCCCAGGTCTCACCGCCTTTTTGCGGGTGAACCCCGCCAACCATTTGCGTGCCGAAATAAGCAAGCGCCTGCTCAGTATGGAAGGTGCCGGTTTTGCCGGTAAGCCCCTGCACGAGAATTTTCGTATTTTTATCAACAAGAACGGCCATAAATTCAGGCTCCCTTCACTGCGGCGGCAATTTTTTGCGCCGCCATATCCAAATCATCGGCGGGAATAATATTCAAACCGCTTTTTTCAAGAATTTCTTTCCCTTTATCGACATTTGTGCCTTCAAGACGGACGACCAGCGGCACTTGCAACCCCACTTCCTTCACCGCATTGACAACACCGGCCGCAATCACATCGCAGCGCATAATGCCGCCGAAAATATTGACCAGAATACCCTCAACATGCGGATCCGCCATAATAATTTTGAAAGCGGCTGTTACTTTCTCTTCCGTGGCACCGCCGCCAACATCAAGAAAATTGGCCGGCCTGCCGCCATAAAGCTTGATAATATCCATAGTCGCCATGGCCAGCCCGGCACCATTAACCATACAGCCTATATTGCCTTCCAGCGCAATATAGGACAGGCCGTATTTGGAAGCCTCAATTTCCTTGGGATCTTCTTCCGTTAAATCGCGCAGCTCCAATATATCCGGGTGGCGGAACAGCGCATTATTATCAAAAGAAGCTTTGCAATCCAGCACCCGCAAGCGGCCGTTTTTCATCACAATTAACGGGTTGATTTCCAACAGGCTCATATCTTTATCGGTAAAAGCTTTATATAAAAGCGGAAACAGTTTCCTGCCGTCTTCGCGCGCTTTATCTTCCAGCTCGAGCGCATTATTCAATTTTTCAATATCTGCTGCCGCAACGCCTTTATCATAAGCAATCGGCAGAGTAAAAATTTTTTCCGGCGTCTCGGCTGCTACTGTTTCAATATCCATGCCGCCTTCGGTTGAGACAACAAAAGCAATTTCGCTTTTGCTGCGATCCACCAGCAAAGAGAGATAAAGCTCCCGCTCAATATCGGCGCCCTCTTCAATATAAAGGCGGTTCACTTTTTTGCCGCTCTCGCCCGTCTGTTTGGTTACCAGTGTCTTGCCCAGCATTTCGCCGACATTGGCGACAACTTCCTCTACTGAATGCGCCAGCCGCACCCCGCCTTTAGCCTCTGCCCCCAGCTCCTTGAATTTGCCCTTGCCGCGGCCGCCGGCATGAATCTGGCTTTTCACCACATAAAGCGGGCCGGACAATTTTTTTGCCCATTCCTCTGCCTGCTCAACAGAATAAACGGCAACACCATTGGCAATGGGGGCGCCATATTCATGCAAAAGCCGCTTGGCCTGATATTCATGGATATTCATAATTTTATCCTTTACCGTTTACGCTATCACCGGCCGAAACCGCCGCGACATATATACCACCCCGCTGCGGGAAGAAAGAGCCGTTTAACAAAGCCCCCCGCTTATTTGCCGGCACTGCCTGTTTATTTTGGGCAAAATGCGCCGGAATTGGGGCGCAAAAACCATCACCGCCCCAATTCCGGCATAATGGCAATACAGGCCTCACACAGCGTTTTAACAGCCGCAACGGATTTGTCAAACGCCTCCTGCTCTGCTTTATTCAGCTCAATTTCAACAATCCGCTCCACCCCCCTGGCACCCAGTACAACCGGCACACCGACATAGGTATTTTTAACACCAAACTGACCGCTTAAATGGGCGGCCATCGGCAAAACACGCTTTTTATCGTGCAAATAGGATTCCGCCATAGCAATAGCAGCCGTAGCCGGCGCATAAAAAGCCGAACCGGTTTTTAACAGGCCGACAATCTCCGCCCCGCCGTCCCGCGTGCGCTGGATAATATCGGCCAATCTGGCTTTGCTTGTCCAGCCCATAGCCACCAAATCAGGCAAAGGCACCCCCGCCACGGTGGAATAGCGCACCAGCGGCACCATGGAATCGCCATGGCCGCCCAACACAAAAGCGGTCACATCTTCTACCGAAACTTTAAATTCTTCAGCCAGAAAATAGCGGAAACGCGCCGAATCCAGCACCCCGGCCATGCCGACAATTTTTTCCGGCGGCAGGCCGGAAAATTTCTGCAAGGCCCAAACCATGGCATCAAGCGGATTAGTGATACAAATCACCAAAGCTTTGGGGGCATATTTGCCAATACCGGCCCCCACCTGCTTCATAACGCGCAAATTGATTTCCAGCAAATCATCGCGGCTCATGCCCGGTTTGCGCGGCACACCCGCAGTTACAATGACAATATCCGCCCCTTCAATAGCGGCATAATCATTGCTCCCCCTAAAAGCAATATCCGCGCCGCTCACCGGGGTAGATTCGGCAATATCCAGCGCCTTGCCCTGCGGCACACCTTCAGCAATATCAAACAGCACGACATCACCCAATCCCTTCAGGCCAATTAAATGGGCAAGTGTGCCGCCAATCATACCCGAACCGATAAGAGCTATTTTTTTGCGCATCATTCTTCCTCTTGCTTTATGGCTACCGGCCGCAGCCGCAACTGCTCCGGCGCCAATAGCCGCACCATTTATGCCCGCCCGGGTGAGGCAGAAAATTTTATGACGATATGTCCCAAGCCGCCAGATTTGACCCAAGTTAGGGCAAAATTATGGCACGGGCGCCAATCAGGCCGGTTTTTGCCGCGCCACAGGCCAGCCTATGCCTGACCCCGGCCATAGGCCTCGCTTTGCATTTCAACCAGACGGGAAGCTGTGCGCTCAAATTCAAATTTTTCCGTTATCATTGCCGTGCCGGTATAAAGCCGGTCGGCCGGCGCCGCCGCCGAAAGATAAAGCGGCAAATGCCGGTCATAAATTATATCAATAAACAAAATAAACCGCTTTGCCTCATTACGGTTTTCTTCGCTAAAAAGCGGCACATTTTCTACACAAAACACGGCATAATGCTCGGCTAAAGCGGCATAATCAGCCGCGGCAAGATCGCGGCGGCAAATATCGGCAAAGTCGAAACGCGCCGCCATGCGGCTTGCCCCATTCTTTTCCGGCGCAGTATTTTGTATGGCCGCAGCGCAAGGGATAATAATTTTATGCCCGCTGACCGTAATTTCCTGCTGCTCGCCGCTGTTGCGGCCGGTCAGGCCGCGCCAGAATCTGTCCATCTGTGCTTTGGCTTTAGCGTCACACGGCGTAATAAAGGCAGGAACAGCCGCGGCAGCGCCTTTTTCCCGCCGATAATCTGTCGGCGTTTCAAGACTGCAAATTTCCGCCTGCTGCTGTAGAACATTGATAAAAGGCAAAAACAAAGCGCGATTAAGGCCGTCTTGATAAAGATTTTGCGGCGCAACATTAGAGGTTGCCACCAAAACTACGCCTTGCGCAAATAAAGCGGTAAACAGGCGCGACAAAATCATGGCATCGGCAATATTGGTCACTGAAAATTCGTCACAACATAAAATATGCGCTTCCCGCGCCAAATCCTCAGCAACCCGGATAAGTGCGCCCGCCGGCGGCAATTTTATTTTGCCGGCCTGTTCGGCAGCGCGACAGGCCGCCAGGCGGTTTTGCACATTATTCATAAAATCATTAAAATGCAGGCGCTTTTTGTCGCCCGGCGGCAAGGCGGCAAAAAACAAATCCATTATCATAGTTTTGCCGCGCCCCACCGGGCCGTAAAGATAAAAGCTCTTTACGCCGCTATAATCAGGCGCCGTGCCGCGCCAGAGCCGGCGCAACAAACCGCCTTTTGCCGCTTGTTGCTGCCTTTCCTGCACAATAGCGGCAAGTCTGTCGAGCTTTGCTATGACGGCCGCCTGCGCCGTATCTGCGGCTAAACTGCCTTTTGCCACCAGCGCATTATAAGCCAGACGCATATTTACTGTCACCCCTGCACTCCCTGATAGATAATGGCTGTCTGAGCCGGCGCCATTAGCGGCTCAGGGAAACAGGCAAGCCCGCACTGGTGCGGCCGGAAAAACTGTTGACACCGGTAGAATAGAGCACAGCCAGATCCCTGCCGCTTTTATCATAAAAGACTAACTGCTTGCCGCTAATATTCCATGAGCCGATTTGGGCAAAGGCCGCCGGGCAATGCAGCGATCCGGCGCGATACCCTTTGCCCGCTTTGGTTTGCGGCGTGGCTAGCTGACAGGTCATGCCACCCAAATCGGCCTTCCACACACCGGCAATACTGGCAGGGGTCAAGTCTATCGCTTCCGCCGGCGCGGCTTGCAAGGCGGGGGCTGCCGTAGCGGCCGACATGCCGTCAGGCGGCGGCAGATCGCTCTGCGAGACCTGCGCATAAGGCGCAGAAACAGCCGGCGGCGCTGCGGCCGGCTGCGGCCTGTCATGAAAACGGGCAGAAGCACAGCCGGATAAAATAGCGGCTGCCGCCAGGCCGAAGGCGAGCACGGCCGGCAGATTGAAGGATTTTATGGTAAGCGACATTATTTTCTTAATCCCACGAGGCAGAAATTCTTTAAAGCAAAACAGCCGCAAATACGCTTTTTACAAGTTACAGCGCGCAGGCCTGTTCTGTTTCGTATATGCCTGACTTTTCCGCAAAAATCCAGCCTTCTTGCATGAAACTGCGCGAATTTCGCTTATATAAAACTGTTTTTTACTGATTTTATTGCTATTTTACCTGAAATTACGCTAAAAGCACTTTGCTCAAAATTGTGCTAAAAGCACAAGTGCGGCAAAAATTGAAGTGAGCACAGATTATGCAAAATTTTGTCCCGGCAGCAAAAATGAACGGCTCAGGCAATGCTATCCTGATTATGGATATGCGCGGGGAAGACAATAAATCAGGGCAGAAGAACAAAATTACCCCTGGGCTTGTCCGTTTGCTGGCGCAGCAGCAATCAACCGCCTTTGACCAGCTTATGGTGCTTTATGACCGGGAAAGCGCGGCACAAAATGCCGCTTATCAAGTGGAAATATGGAATTGTGACGGCACAAAAGCCAAAGCCTGCGGCAATGGCACACGCTGCCTGGCCGAATATTTATGGCGCCGGCAGCGCCAGCATGACAAAAACGGCGCAGCAGTATTTTCTTTTGCCACGGCGGGCGGGCCGGTCACAGCAATGCGGCGCAGCAATGGAGCGATCACAGTCACTATGGGCAGACCGCGTTTTGACCCGCCGGCAATACCGATAAATTTCACCCCGGAAGATATGAATTATGTGCCGCTGGCGGCCTTATTGCCGCCGGGCAAAGCAGCGCCCGGCTTTACCGCTTTGTTCCCGACAGATGCGGCTGTTTTATCCATCGGCAATCCCCATGCCGTGTTTTTTCTGCCGGCAGAGGCGCCGCAGCCTTTGGCGGCCTGGCCTCTGGCCGAATTCGGCGCCATGCTGGAGAAAAGCCCGGTATTTCCTGAAGGAGTTAATGTGTCACTGGCGCAAATAACCGCGCCGGATTGTATCAGCCTGCGTGTCTGGGAAAGAGGCGCCGGCCTGACGCAAGCCTGCGGCACGGCCGCCTGTGCTGCTGCCATTGCCGCGCTGAGACGCGGCCTGATAAATAAAGGCGCGCCGAGACGCGACATCATTAAACAAGACACGCTGATAAATAAAACCGCCCAAAGGCGCGGCCTGGCGGGGCAAAAGACAGCCGGCCACAGCCGGAATGAGGCAGAGATTAAAGTCACTCTGCCGGGTGGCCCGCTTATTATCGGCCTGGCTGACGGCCTGTGCCGCCTGACCGGGCCGACAGAATATGAATATGCGGGCTTTATCACCCTGGCGGACGGCGTCTTTCACCGTCACAGCGAGGGCGCCGGCTCTGATCAGGACACAACAGGGTAAAGCGTGATGGCGACTATAATCACCAGTTTCGGCTGCCGTCTCAATGCGCATGAGGCGGAAATTATCCGCCGCAAAAGTGATGAAGCGGGTCTTGCGGCGCAGGCCGGCGACACTATTATTTTTAATACTTGCGCTGTGACGGCTGAGGCCGTGCGTCAGGCCGGACAGGCTATCCGCAAAGCGCGGCGTGACAGGCCCGGGGCGCGCATTATTGTAACCGGCTGCGCTGCCCAGACCACGCCGGAAATGTTTGCCGCTATGGCGGAAGTTGATCTGGTTTTAGGCAATGAGGATAAACTGCACCGCCAGTCTTACCGGCAATTTGCCGATTTCGGCGTTAACCGGCAGGAAAAATTGCGTGTCGGCAATATTATGGACGTGCGGGAAAATGCTCCCCATATGATTGCCCTGCTTGAGGGCAAGACACGCGCTTTTGTTCAAGTGCAAAACGGCTGCGATCATCGCTGCACTTTTTGCATTATCCCTTACGGCCGCGGGCCTTCCCGCTCGGTTCCGCCGGGGGCGGTGGTGGAGCAAATCAAGCAATTATGCGCCGGCGGTCATCGGGAAGTTGTATTGACCGGGGTAGATTTAACCAGTTACGGCCCTGATCTGCCGGGCGGCATTCGCCTGGGGCGGCTTGTCGGCGCTATTTTGCGCAATGTGCCTGAACTGGCGCGGCTGCGCCTGTCTTCAATAGATTCCATTGAAATTGATGAAGAATTGCAGGAATTGCTGATACATGAAAAGCGCCTTATGCCGCATTTGCATTTATCCCTGCAATCCGGCGATAATATAATTTTAAAACGCATGAAAAGGCGGCATTTGCGTGAACAGGCGCTGCAATTCTGCCATGAGCTGCAAGCAAGACGGCCGGAAATGATCTTTGGCGCCGATTTAATTGCCGGCTTTCCCACAGAAACGGAAGAAATGTTTGAAAATACCCGCCGGCTGATTGCTGATTGCCGACTGACTTATTTGCATATTTTCCCGTTTAGCCCGCGCGCGGGCACACCGGCGGCGCGCATGCCGCAATTAGCGCGGACGCTTGTCAAAAACCGGGCGGCCGCCTTGCGCCGTGAAGCGGCAAAAGCCTATCAAAACCATTTGCAATCCCTGCTTGGCAGTGAACAAATTTTGCTGATGGAACAAAATGGTCAGGGCCGCTGTGAAAATTATGCTCCGGCAGCCTTGCAGGAACCGGCTCCTGCCGCGCCAAAAAAAGAAAAGACGCCGCAAAACCAAAATAATAGCGCCGGCGAACTTGTCCGCTGCCGCATTATCGCCCATAATGGCGACAGGCTGATTGCCGAAAGGCTGGCCGGCGCGGCCTGAGTGACATAAGCACAGCCGGGGCAGAACTTGCGGGCAGAGACAAGAGGCATAATGGCGGACGGTTTAATAAAAAAAATATTTTCCTTCGCCCGCAAAAGCAGCGCCGGGCAGCCGGCCGGCGGGCAAGATGAGCCGGCTCTGGCAGAGCCTGCTATGGCCGAAAAAACGGTCATTGCCGCGACAGAACAAACACCGTTTGAAGCCTGGCAGGCAGAGCAGCAGGCTATTGCCGCCCAAAAAGAACAGGCGGCGAAAGCGCGTCTTGCCCCGCGCCGACCTGCTGCCCCGCGTCTTATTGATGAAGCCGGGCTGACTATCCGCCCACAGGCAGGCGATGCGAGCAAAGCGGCGGCAAGCGCAGATGAAAAAGATGAAGCAAAGGCAGCGCCGCAATCATGGCTGGCCCGCCTGAAACACGGCATGGCGCAATCTTCCCGCCGGCTCAACAGCTCGCTTGGTGCTGTCTTTACCGGCCGCAAGCTTGATGAAACGGCGCTGGAAGAGCTGGAAAATGTGCTGCTGCAAGCTGATCTGGGGCTGGAAACCGCAGCAAAAATCACCGATAAATTGCGCGCCGGCCGGTTTGGTAAAGATATTTCACCGGCTGAAATCCGCGCAATTATGGCCGATGAAATTGCCCAAATCCTGCAGCCTTGCGCCCGGGCGCTGGAGCTGGATTTAAACCATAAGCCGCATATTATTCTGGTTGTCGGGGTCAATGGCACCGGCAAAACCACCACTATCGGCAAATTGGCGGCCAAATTGCGCGCCGGCGGTCTTTCTGTTATGCTGGCGGCTGGTGACACTTTTCGTGCCGCGGCAATAGAACAGTTGCATATTTGGGGTCAACGCACAGGGGCGCCGGTCATTTCTTCCCGATTAGGGGCTGATGCCGCCTCGCTGGTTTTTGACGCTTATCAACAGGCGGTTGCGACCGGCACTGATGTGCTGCTGATCGACACAGCCGGGCGGTTGCAAAATAAAACAGAATTGATGGAAGAACTGGCAAAGCTGGTGCGCGTATTGCAAAAACGCGACCCTTCTGCCCCGCACACTGTTTTGCAGAATCTTGACGCAACAACCGGGCAGAATGCCCTGTCTCAGGTGGAAATATTCAAAAAAACCGCTAAAGTTAACGGGCTGGTAATGACCAAGCTGGACGGCACGGCCCGCGGCGGCATTTTGGCCGCCATTGCCGCCAAATATAAATTGCCGATATATTTTATCGGCGTGGGGGAAGATATTGCCGATTTGGAGCCGTTTTCTGCCCGTGATTTTGCCGCCGCCATTGTCGGAGAAGCATAATTATATGGCAGCGGGCAAAACCCGGTATTAGAGAGCATTATTTGCCGGCCCAGGCCGCATGCGGGCCAGATTGTGAGGAAGTTTATGAGCAAATCCCTGTTTGAGCCGGAACCGCAAAATATCCGCCAGATCAAGCAGATGCACATGGCGCCGTGGCTGAAAATTGCGCTGGAAATGGGGCCTTTGCTGGTTTTCTTTTTTGCCAATTATCGCGGCCGCTGGCTGATTGATCATGTGCCGCTTTTTGCCAGGTTTGATCAACCTATTTATCCCGCTACTGCTTTGTTTATGCTGGCAATTTTGCTGTCTCTGGCACTTTCATGGCTGATTGCGCGCAAATTGCCGGTAATCCCGCTGGCCTCCGGTCTTTTTGTGCTGGTTTTCGGTTTTTTGACCTTATGGCTGCATGATGAAATCTTCATTAAAATGAAGCCGACCATTATTAACGCACTTTTCGGCCTGATATTGTTTGGCGGCTTGCTTTTCCGCAAGCCGCTCCTCGGCTATATATTTGATTCTGCTTTGCAATTAGACGCTGAAGGGTGGCAGATACTCACCTGGCGCTGGGCATGGTTTTTTTTGTTTCTGGCGGCATTAAATGAAATTGTCTGGCGCAATTTCAATACGGATATTTGGACAAATTTTAAAGTTTTCGGCACTATGCCGCTGACAATTTTGTTCATTTTATTTCAGACTCCCCTGCTTATGCGTCATAGTCTTGACGAAAAACCTGCCGATAAAAAGAGGAAGAAATAAAAATGCCGGCCTAATATGCGCCTGATTTTCGGCATGCGCAGGAGCTAAGCATGATAGTAGAACAATTTTTATGCCGCAGCGATAATATCGCCCTGCTGCTGCACGATAAAGCAAGCAAAGACAGTATAGCTGTTGATGCGCCAGACGGCCCGGCTCTGTTGACGGCACTGCAAAAAGCCGGGCGGCGGCTGGCGGCGGTGCTGGTGACCCATCATCACCATGATCATACAGAGGGGCTGGCATTGTTAAAGCGCGCAACCGGGGCAAAAATTTTTGGCCCGGCGCTTGAGGCCGCGCAAATCAGCCCTCTGGATACCGGCCTGCAAAATGAGCAAAAATTTACCTGCGGCGCTTTCAGCTTTGAAGTTATAGCAACACCCGGCCATACTCTGGGAGAAATCTGCTATTATCTGCCGCAGCAAAAGCTGGTTTTTACTGGCGATTGTTTGTTTTCTCTCGGTTGCGGGCGGATTTTTGAGGGTGATGCTGCTATGATGTATCATTCTCTGCAGAAACTGGCGGCCTTACCGCCGCAAACGCAAATTTATTGCGGCCATGAATATAGCGCCGCTAATGCGCGTTTTGCCCTGACTATTGAGCCGCATAATCCCGCTTTGCAGCAGCGCGCGGCAGAAATTCGTGCCTTACGGGCAGCGGGTAAAATAACTCTGCCCGCCACTCTCAGCCGGGAATTGGCGGCTAATCCGTTTTTGCGCTGTGATTCTGCTGAAATTCGCACTAATCTTGCTTGCGCTGCCGATGAAACTGACGTCCAGCTCTTTGCCAGATTACGACAATTAAAAGACAGGTTCCGATAATGGCGGCTTTTTTGCTGAATAAAAGCCGGAAGTGGAAAAAGGCCTATTTTTTTAAGCGGCTTATTTTAGCGGCAGGAGTATTGTGGCTGCTCTTGCCGGCTATTCCGCCAATAAAGGCGCAGCCTGTGCGGCCAGACAGGCTGTATAATCTGCCGGCAAGACCGCAATATAACAGGGTTTCAATCAATCAGACAGCGATAAATTTGGAACAAGGGCGGCATTTGGGTGAAATAAAAGAACAATCTCCTTTATTATCGCCGCCGCAGCGGCAGAATTTTGCCCCAATTACACCGATGATACCGCCACTGCAAATTGTGCCGGCAAAGCCGCAGCCTGCCCCTGCTCCGGCGGTAATAATCGGCACATATCCGCTCACTGAAACTTTATTAAGCCGGCTGGAAAAAATCCATGCCGAGATTTTAAAACTGCCGGAGCTGGACGAAAATAATACGGACGATGATATTAGCGGCGGGGTTGATATTTTGGTAACCGCCATGGAAAGGCGACCGGATATTATGGGAATATTAGGGCGGAATCTCATCAGCGCCCGCGATTATATATTTGCCATGCAGGCTGTTTCAGCCGCGCTTAATGCCGCCTCCGGTGCTGAGGAAGCGCAAATTTTTGGTGAAAATAATAAAGTTTCAGCCGAAAATCTGGCTTTTGGCAAAAAATATGCCGATCGTATCCGCCGCCTGCTGGAAGAATAGCGCGGCGGGCAGGCAACAGAACAAAGTTTAGACAGAACCCGGCAAGCGCAGCGTAAATTAGTTGCTGCGCGTTATTTTTCTGCTTCCGCTTTATCCAGCGTAATTTCTATTGTATCGGGAATGGCATTTTGCCACGCAAGCAGCCGCGCATTAGCCGCTTTTGTCGCCTCACTGAATTGCGGCTTATAGCCTTGTCTTTCGGCCGCAGCAATAATGCTCTCTGTCGGGTTATTATCATCGGGCTTTGCTGTTCGCTGTGCTTCAGCAATAATCGCATCTATGTTAGCGATAAAATCTCCTGCCGATTTACCTTGATTGCGCTGCCAAAGATAATCATAAGCACTGAAAAACTCCTTATTATTCGGGTGGTTCTCTATAAGGCCGCCAAGCCTTGCCACTAATTCTCTTTTATGCAGCCGCAATTCCAAATCTGTTATTCTTTTCTGTGTTTTATCGTAAAGCTCTTTACCCTGCCGATAAAAGAAAGCACAAACGGCTGCTGTCACTATAACGCAAATCGGTAAAATAAAAGCATTGATCAAATCCATTTCCGTCCTCCGGCCGTTTTAATGTAAACAGTTTATGCTGCCTTTCTCAAGCATATTTTACCGCAGCCTTTGCTTCATAAGCAGGTTTGCCAAGCTGCAAAAAAGCCGTTTTATCGGCCATGGCCTGCTGCAAACAGTTATTTTCAACAAGAGAGACATAAAGCGCGGCCGAAAAGGCCTGGCAGGCCGCACGCTTTTTTATATTGATTTCTAAATCCGTAAAACCGCTAAAGTGCAGCAATTCCCGGCTGGGTGCAGAATTTTGCGCCGCCGCGCGGATATAGAGCCAGTCATAAAAAGCGCCGGGCGGGTTTAGCGGGAAGTCCTCTCCGCCCCAGCGATAACCCAGCAAAGCGCCGGAATTTTGTAAACGCGCATCACGCTTGGCGGCCACCGGATCGGCATGATAAATATCGGTATAAGAGCCGCCCTGAGCAAAAATTTTACTGCCTTGAAAAGCGCATTCAACCGGCACAGCACCCCCTTCCTGCGGCAGAGAGAGGCTAAAACCGCTATAGGCCACCCCCAGCGGCTGCGGTGATTTGGTTGAAACTTCCAGCAGCTTAGGCAAACCCTGCTCCGCCGCTGCTTTGTGCAAGGCAGCAATGCTTTTTTGCTTTTGCGCCAGAGACAGGCCGGCAAACCATGGGAAGCTTACCGCCTTGATTTCAACTCCAACCCGGTCGCGCCAGGGCAGATAAACCGGCCGCCACGCCATGGCCGCACCTCACATTTTTATTACTCTGCCTTATTGCCCTGTATTACACTGCCTCCAATGCTCGAATCAATCCGCAAGCCGCGCCGGCAATAATAGCAGCCGGCGCAAAGCCCAAATAAAGTTCAAGCAAAGCCAGGGCAAAGCTGAGAGGGGGCAAGCGCCAAGGGTGACCCTGGCAGCAAGCCGGCCGGCGGCAAGCCCTCTACCTGTTATTCTAGCAGCAAATCAGGCAGATTTGTGATAATCTTCTGTGTGGCCAGGCTTAGATAGATTACATTCAGCAATAATTTGAGCGGATAGGCCGGGTCGCCAAGCTCTTTGGCGTAAGCATTGGGGTCATGGACAATGCCGCTCAGCTTATCCTGTTTTATTTGCTGCCGATCGACCACCCAGCCAATGCCGGAGCGGCCGTTTATTGCATAAGCATAGGCAGCGAGCGGGATATTTTTGATAGTAATATGCTGGTTATAGCGGATTTCTGTTTTATCTTTTGCCCCCGGCCGGCCGCCAAAGCGCATTTTTTCTACCCGGTAATCGGCAGAATGCAGGGTGCGATGCGGCAGCTCCATCTCTACCCCGGCCTGTGCCGCCAGTTCCTTTATGCTTTTGCCGCCGAAATCATCAAAATTGAGGTGCAATTCGGCCAGCGCCCGCCCCGCCGCATTGAAAGCCTGGAAATTGGCAAAGCTCTTCACCCGCGGGATACGCGGCAGCTCTTTCATCAGATTATTTTTATATTTTTCTCTATATTGTGGGGAATGCAGCAGACCGTAAATATAATAAAATATATCTTCCCGGGTAATTTCTGCCGCTGCATCAGGGTAAGCCGCGCAAAAATAGGCAAGAGCGGCGTCACTTATCGCCCCCTGCCGCTTATAGCTGCCATCTCCCTGCTGCTCATAGCGATAAAGCGGGAAACACTCTGTATCACCATCACAATGCCAATCGGGGACAGCATTAACTATCAGAGCAATATTACCATTATTTTTCCAATTCTTATTAACACAGATAACGATATTTTCTGCCGTTTTATCGCCTAGATTCGGGAATATTTGCAGCATTTGGTAGACAGAATTATTAAATTGCCGCGAATAATAAAGATAAGATCGCGTAAAGGGGCGATAAAGGCTGGGAACAATATGGCTCTCGGCAAATTTTGCTGCTTTTCCTTTTAAACAATCTGCCTCGAGGGTTGAATCCCAACTGATTTGCTTATCATCTTTAATTACACGCCTCTCTGCCGCGCATTGCTGATAAAATACAATCATAGACTGCATATTAGATCTTAATGTTTCATGTGAAACATTATAAGCCCAGGCGTCCCGATTGGTCTTTACGCCATTAGAGGAATTAACAAATAAAGATTGCTCTGTTTTTGCCATTAACGGCATAAATTGGCTAAAACTGTCATCGCGTTTATTGAGCCAATCACCATATTTATCGGCTGTGAGCGGCGTGAAAGGTAATGTCGTGATAGAATTATGCTGTAGAATACCCAATTTTTTATCACGATTGCAATAATCGCCAATATCGTGATAGAAAATCCTGCCTTTTTCAGCGACAGCAGGATTTTTGACAAGGATAGAGATTGCCGCCGGCGTTCGGGAACCTTCAGCAAACACCCCTCCACCTTCTTTTTTGCGCAATTCACCTTGCGTATTAGCATTGCCGCGTAGATTAAAAATATACAGGCTGGAGAAATCTTTGGCCAGATGTTTGCGTAAACCTGTCGCAGTAGAAGAGGTTAAAAATCCGCCGCCGGTAATAAAGGCCACAATACCTTTATCTTTAATGCGATCCGTTGCCCAGCGAAAAGCCCGTATATATTGTTCACCATTACCTTTGCCGTAAGTGTTTCTCACGCGCTCATTAAGCAAATTATCAGAATTGCCATCTGTTTCACCATAAGGCGGGTTGCCAATGATGACATTGATTTTCGCCTGTTCCTGGCGCTGTAAATTTTCGCGGTTTTTTGCCAGAGGCGCCATGCAATCATGAAAATCCGGCGCAGTGCGGTTGAGGATAAAAGTATCGGTCAGACAGGCATGGGCAAAATTCTGCCAGTTTCCGGTTTCTTTATGATAGGTGGTTTCTACATTGGCGACTGCGGCATAATAGGCCAGCAGATTTATCTCATTCAGCCACAGGCGATTTTGGTAAAAACCTGGCAAAGCGGCGGGGCTGACAAAACGCTTTCCTTCCTTTTCTCCCGCCGGCGGCAGGCGGCGGCCGCCAAGCAGGCGAGCGACAAAGCTGCCAGTGCCGGCAAAAGGCTCTAAAACGCAAATATTGTCATCATCAAAGCTGCTGTCAAATTCACTTTTCAAGACATTATCCACGGAACGCAAGATAAAATCCACCGCTTTTATTGGCGTATAGACCACGGTTTTGGCGGCCGCCTCACCATAGACGGCTTTAATAGTATTTTGATAAATATCCTTTATCAGGCTCTGGCGGAAAGCATCGTCCTGACTTTCACCTAATTGAGCGCGAATATCACTGTAAAGCGTCTCCAGTCGCTCACGTTCTTCTTTTATGAAGCGCAAAATGGCGTCCAGCGCTGTTTGCAGGCTTCTGGCGACAGCATTATTGACGGCAAAATCATACTCTGCCACACCAAAAAGCGCCGCAAATACCGGCATGGCAATAGCCTGCGCTGCCAGGATATTCAGCACTCCCTGCCGGTTGATTGCGGTGGATACATTATCCTTTAAGGCTTGTTCCAGCTCAGCAAAGGCCTTTTGCCCGCCGGCATAGGCAGAATCTTCACTATCCAAAATATCGTCAATGCGCTGTTTCAGCGCCTCAGCCGTTTTACCCAGGCGCGCCGCCCATTGCGGCCAATAAAGGCGGGTGCCGCATTTTTCTGCCAGTTTGGCGTAAATGCCACGCATCAGCTCATCAACATGAAATGGTAATGTCTCCTGCCCGGCAGGGGCATCTTTACCGCCTATGGTCGCCCTTCCTCGCGGATTATTTTTTGTGCCGGTATTTTCTAGCTGTGTTTGTGTTTGCAGATTACGCATATCGACAATTTCTATTTTGCCGCTGAAATCCCCCCTTTCCGCCCGGGCAATGGAATTATCTATGCCGGCATCATGGCTGCGCAGCGCCTGCACGACCTGCCATGTCGTTTGCCATGTTTTGGAATCCGCTAAAAATTCGGCTTCTGTCTGCCCGGCGGGGATAATTACCGGCAAAATCACATAGCCCAGTTTTTTACCCGGTGCGGTGCGCATAACCCGGCCAACCGCCTACGTAATCTCTATCTGACTGTTTTTACCGGATAAAAACAAAACAGCGTCTAAAGCGGGGACGTCAACACCCTCTGACAGGCAGCGCACATTGGAAAGCACCCGGCAAACACTTCGTGTTTCTTCCTTCTGAGGATAATCATGGGTAGTGACTGGATTTGCACAAGCAGTTTCTGTCTCTATAGCGCGCGTGGAAGCAAAAGAAGAGAAGCCTTTGAGGAAATTGAGCTTATCTTCCCGCTCATTGCTGGACATAGAGCCATCAACATGCTCGGCCAAAATGGCGAAAGGCGGCGCATCAGCGCCGGCTTCATGCTCGGCCTGCTGGAAAGCCTGAGTAATTACGGGGAAATCTTTGGCAAAATCTTTAGAACTGACTTTATCCGCGCTGTGGTCGATCACCTGAGCAAAAGCGATAGCGCTTTGCATCGGCGCGCCTTCTTCCTTCAGGCCGATTTTGGCCAAAGCGCGATAACAGCCAACCATTTTGGTGGCATCGTCCAGCTTCACACCGCTATCATCTTTATTCAGATAATTTTGCAGTGTTTTTGAAACATCTGCCGCTGAGACGGCCAAAAGCAGCAGCTTATAATCACATAGACAGCCATATTTTATCGCCTGACTGAAAGAAATAGAGTGTAATAATGGGCCATAAAGAGCCTCATTATCCATACTGTAAAGGGTAATATCGCGCGTCTTAGCCGCTTTTTTTGAGGCGGGGGTATAAACAATCGGCGTAGCCGTCATGAACAGCCGCTTTTCCGCGCGGATAAAATCTGCGGCCAGAATGCGGGCAAAACTTTTATCTTCCCCGCTTTTGCTCTGGCCGGCGGTGCGATGCGCTTCATCGCAGATCACCAGATCAATAGCCGGCAGGCCATGTTTTGCCTGTGCTTCTGCCACCACTTCCATACTGTGATAGGTGCAAAATATCACCTGCATGGCTTGCGGATTTTGTGTGCGCGCTTTGGTAACAGCCTGCGCCAGCGCGCCGGCCTCGGTAGTCGGGGGGAAATCCAGCTCATTAGCAATATATTCTATTTCGTCTGCCTCTTTTGCCTTACGGGTAACATGACCGGCAGAGGCATCAGAGCAGACAGCAAAAGGCGTTATTGGTCGCTGTGATTGCGCTGCCCATTCCCGCAATGTTTGTGACAGCAAAGCCAGGCCTGGCACAAGAAACAGCACAATATTAGCGGAGCAGGCAACCTTCTCGGCTGCTTTGGCCGCGGCCAGGCTTGCCGCCTGCTCCAATTCGGTTTTGCCTTGATGTTTCTGCTGATTAGTCGCTGCTTTAGCGGCAGCAGCATTGGGGTAAAGCCGCAGTCTTTCAGCAATTTTCAAGCTGGTAAAGGTCTTTCCGGTGCCGCAGGCCATAATCAGGCGGCCGCGATCGGCGCTTTTAAAGCCGTCTATAACCCGGCTAATAGCGGTTTCCTGATAGTCACGCGGTGTTTTTAGCGAAATACATGTAAGAGAATTACTTTCCGGCGTATATTTTGCCCAATCAATGGCAGAATTTTCAAAACTTGCCTTGTTCAGGCAAATAATCGGCGGTTCCTGCGTACGCAGCGCATTTTTCAGATTATCAGAGAGGCCGCCGGTAGCAACAAACATGCGCTCAGAAAATACAGACGCACCGGAAGCGGCAATAAAACTGTCCAGCATTTCTTTGCTAATGCGACTTGTCAGGAAAAATTTGCACTGAATGGCGCACAGGCCGCCATCATGGCGCTGGGCAACCAGATCTATGCCAATATCGCGGCTATTTGCCCAGTTCGCTTTGCCGGTTTGCAGATTTTTGCTCTGCGCCCAGTGTGCCCACAGCTCTATTGTGCGGTAATGCGCTTTATAACGCGGCTCGGTAAGTAAAAATTGCCTGGTTAGAATTTCAAAATTATGGCCGGATTCGCGCGTATTTTTGGCGATATGGCGCAAATCGGCCAGAAGATCTTCAAATGACTGCTGACTGCTGACTGCTGACTGCTGACTGCTGACTGCTGACTGCTGACTGCTGACTGCTGACTGCTGACTGCTGACTGCTGACTAATTAACTTTTTTGACCCAGAGTTACACATAATTATCTTTCTTTCCCCAGATTTTTTAGCAAAACACAAGCAGCGGCATGAAGCAGAAAAATCCTTGACGCTTCATTGTATTTTATAATTTATCTCCGCCATCGCTCCATTGCGGGACTGAATCACCGTCAGCCATACGTAAATTATCCTGGTTTACAATCTATCCCCGCCGAGTTACGAAAGATCTTCCACACAAGGCAAGCGACTCCATCCCCTCCCCAAAGTCAGATCAGTCCGGTGAAGGAAATCATAGATTCGGCACTGTTATAAACTATCTTTGTTCCAGGCGGCGGCAAATATCGTCCAACTGATCCAGATTTTTATAATGGATACGAATGTCACCACCCTTACTTTTAAAATTTATTGCCACCTGCATACCCAGTCTTTCTCCCAGATTGCGTTCCAAAGCTACAGTATTAGGATCTTTTTCCGGCTTTTCAGGCGCTGATTTTTCACTCTTATCACTATTATGAGCAGCCAGTTCTTCTGCCTGACGCACGGAAAGACCTTTTTCAATAATCTGTTGCGCCAGAACAGAGGCCTTTTCAATATTGATAAGGCAGCGCGCATGGCCGACAGATAACTGCCCCAAAGCCAATTTATCCAAAACATCTTCCGGTAATTTCAACAAGCGCATCATATTCGCCAAATGGCTGCGGCTTTTGCCGATAATTACGGCCAGATCAGCCTGCAAATAACCATGTTCTTCTATGAGCTGTTTATAACCCAAAGCTTCTTCTACCGGATTTAAATCGGCGCGCTGCACATTTTCAATAATTGCCAGTTCCAGCGCTGTGCGATCATCTACATCACGCAATAAAACCGGAATTTCTACCAAACCGGCCTGCTGGGCGGCGCGCCAGCGGCGTTCGCCGGCTATGAGCTCAAAATAGCCGTCACGTATGGGAGAAGGGCGAACAATAACAGGTTGAACAAGGCCGTGCTCACGAATAGATTGCGCCAGATCGGTAATATTTTCTTCAGCAAAAGAACGGCGCGGATTATGCGTATTACGCATAATTTTTTCAATCGGCAGATATTTCTCTGCCCCCCCGGCAGAACCTTTATCTGTTTGGCTTTGCGCTTGCCTATGGGCCTCAGCCTCTATTAAAACCGTTGAATCCGGTATATCTATATCACCTATAAGGGCAGCCAGACCTCTGCCCAATCTTTTGCGTGACGGATTTTCGCTCATTGTTCTTCCCTGATTTTGCTTAAAACAAACCCAAACGCCTTAATTGACATAAAGCTTTTGCAAATCGCCTTGCACCATTATTATTCAGGCAAATATTTGCCTTTCTCTTTGAATTACCTCTGAAGCCAATTGCAAATAAGCCTGGCTGCCGGGGCATTTCAAATCATAAAGCAAAGCCGGTTTACCAAAAGACGGCGCTTCTGAAACACGCACATTGCGCGGGATAATAGTGTGATAAACTTTTTCTCCCATAAAAGACCGCACATCTTGCACAACCTGATTGGCCAGATTATTGCGACCGTCAAACATGGTCAACACAATGCCCTGAATAATCAAATGCGGGTTAAGATTCGCCCGCACTTGACGAATAGTTTCCAATAATTGGCTAAGCCCTTCCAGAGCCAGAAATTCACATTGCAACGGCACTAAAACTGAATCGGCTGCTCCCATGGCATTCAAGGTCAATAAATTAAAGGAAGGCGGACAATCTATTAAAATATAACTGAATTCCCCCTCAACTGCCGTATTATCTTCAGTGTTTTTATTGCCTCGCAGCGCCTTGCGCAGGCGGAAACTCCGATCAGATTGCGCGGCTATTTCCATTTCCACCCCCAGAAGATCGAGCGTTGAGGGCACAATAAACAAATTCGGCACGGAAGTCGGCACAGCAGCCTGATTAACAGCAATAGCATCAACCAAAACATCATAAGAAGATAATGGCCTGTTATGGCGATCAATCCCTAAACCGGTGCTGGCATTACCTTGCGGATCAATATCCACCAGCAATACTTTTTCACCTATGGCAGCCAGAGCCGTAGCCAGGTTAATAGCCGTAGTTGTTTTCCCCACACCGCCTTTTTGATTGGCAATGGCAATAATTTTTTCCCGCTTATGCATTGTTTTATCCTTTAATCTGCCGGTCTGGAACAAAACAGCTTATATAAAAACCATTTGCAGGCCCGGTTCACCAAAACAATGAATTTGTAATATCGGCAACCAGACGGCGTCATTTCCTTGCTTATTATAAAAGCAGCCTGGCCCCGAATAATATTCTTTTAAACCTGCCATCAGCATAAATTAACAATAAAATAATTTTAAGCGGGTTTTTCAACAATAAAGAGGATTGACAAAAGAAATTTCCAGGCCTTTGCGGTAAGGGCAATAAAAAATAAGGGCTTGATTTATATTTTCGAGTCGCTTTTTCCTATTTATCGGGCGGAAAAATTGCGAATCAATAAACAGCTCAATTCCAAGTCATCAAAAATGGAAAATCATTACCAGAACCAATATCCAGCCGTAAATTCTCCCTTTTCTGCAAGGAGTGAATTTATTACTATCTGGAATATGTCTTTGTCACAAATTATATAAAATAAAAGCAGCCATAAAGGCTATTATTACCGACATAATAAAGCCTTTCCGGCACATAAATCGATAAATGTTTCACATGAAACATTGACGATATTTATATTTAAAACGTCTATATAGCCCGTTTTTCCAGACGATGCGTGCGTTGTATCTCGGCCATAAGCAATAATATAGCAGAAGGAGTCATACCTTCAATTTTTTGCGCTTCAGCAATAGTGCGCGGTTGTCGCCTATGTAATTTTGACCGCAATTCATTAGAAAGACCGGCTAAATTAGCAAAATTCAGATTTTGCGGGATAGTGAGTTTTTCATCTCGCTCTAATTGTGCCATATCCTGCTTTTGTCTTTTCATGTAAACAGCATATTGCGCTTCAATCGTTAAAGCTTCTTGCGTTTTTAGCGAAAATTGTTGAATTTCCGGCCAAATTGCCATTAAGCGCTGTAATGAAATATCAGGATAAGAAAGTAAATTATAGGCTGTGCGGCGCACACCGTCATTATTTATTTTTAAACTATAATCATCTGCCTCACCCGGAGTAAGAGAAACAGATTGCGCCCAGTTACGCGCTTTGGCCAAATCTTCCTGTTGTTTTATAAAGATTTTTTGCCGAGATTCGCCAATAATGCCTAATTGCATGCCAGTTGGCGTTAATCTTTCATCAGCATTATCTGTCCGTAAAGATAAACGAAATTCAGAGCGGGAGGTAAACATGCGATAAGGTTCACTGACACCGCGAGAAATTAAATCATCAAGCATAACACCAATATAGGCTTGAGTTCTTTGCACAATAAACGGCGCTTGACCGGCGGCTTTACATGCCGCATTGAGGCCGGCAATCAGCCCTTGCGCCGCTGCTTCTTCATAGCCGGTTGTGCCGTTTATCTGCCCGGCTAAAAATAAACCGGAAAGAGCGCGCAATTCCAGATTGCGATTTAATTGACGCGGATCAACAAAATCATATTCAATAGCATAACCGGGCTGTAAAATTTCGGCCTGCTGCAACCCGTCAATGCTCTTGATAAAATCACGCTGGATAGCTTCCGGCAAAGAAGTGGAAATGCCGTTAGGATAAATACTGTTACTATCCAATCCTTCCGGTTCCAGAAAAATCTGATGCCCGTCACGATCACCAAAACGAATAATTTTATCTTCAATAGAAGGACAATAACGCGGCCCCACACCTTCAATCTTACCCGAATACATAGCAGAAAATTGTATATTATCGCGAATAATTTTATGCGTCTGCTCATTAGTGCGGGTAATAGCGCAAGTAATTTGCGGCTGTTCTATATTTTCTGTCATCAGCGAAAAAGGCACTGGCTGTTTATCAGCCTGTTGCTTTTCCAGATTTTGCCAATTTATTGTTGCAGCATTAAGCCTTGGCGGGGTTCCAGTCTTCAGGCGCCCCAGGCGAATATTGTAAGATTTAAGTTTTTCAGCCAGTTTTTCAGACGGCTTTTCTCCCATACGCCCGGCAGACCATGATTTTTGACCAATATGAATAAGACCATGCAAAAATGTACCGGTTGTTAATACAACAGAACCGGCAGCCAAAAAGCCTCCATTGGCGGTAATAACACCCGTTACCCGGTCAGATTTAATCTCTATATCAATAACTTCATCTTCAATGAGAGTAAGATTATTTTGTTTTCGCATAAAATTTTGCATTATCTGTCGATAGAGACGGCGATCAATTTGAGTGCGCGGGCCACGGACAGCCGGGCCTTTACAACGATTTAGCAAACGAAACTGAATACCGGCTTTATCGGCAGCGCGCCCCATCAGCCCGTCTAATGCGTCAATTTCACGCACTAAATGGCCTTTGCCCAAACCGCCAATGGCAGGGTTGCAAGACATTGTGCCAATATTAAAAAAATCATAAGTAATAAGAGCAGTTTCAGCACCATAACGGGCCGCAGCGGCAGCAGCCTCACAACCGGCATGGCCGCCGCCGACTATGATGACATCAAAATTTTTATCTGCTGAGATCACAATCAAAACCCTGATTTACGCGTCAATGCAAAATCCTGTTTGATGCCTTTTAGCAATAAGTTACGATCAAAGCAATCTTCTGCCTTTAATGAGGGCTATTTTTAAATTATAGGCTGTTTTTTTTGAGAAAATGACAATGTTTCATGTGAAACATTGCTCAAAATTTTACTATAAATCACGGTGAGAAAATTATTTGCTGCGGGCAGCTTCTATAGTTAAAGCTAATAAATTTTGACGAATAATAACCAAACTCAATTCATTATTTTTACGGCTATCCAATAAAGTTTTATGCAATTTTTCCATAGCGCGACTGATTTTTATACTTGTCCATAAAGTCAAAGCCTGTTCCAAAATCTTTTTACGCCTGAAAAACACCGGCGGGCGGGCGGCTGTAATAATCGCATTTATATTTTTCCCCTCCTCTTCCATAGCAAAACGAAAAATCTGTAATTGCTGAAATTGCCGTATTAAGGCCAATAAAATTAAAAAAGACGGTATACCGCCGGCAATTTGCCGATCAAAATTTTGATTAAAACCGGGTAAATCACCGCAAATCACCGCATCGGTAATTTCATTTTGAGAAAGAGCGCGTTCATCGCTGACAGAGTTTTTGACATCTTCCAGGGTAATATGTTTGTTTATTTGACTATAAAGACAAAGTTTTTCCAATTCCGCGCGAGAAATCAATCTGTCACTACCCAGATTGGCCTGTAAGACAGAGCGAGCTTCCTCTGTAATAGTGCAATGAAATTGCTGTAAAACATTATCAATCAATTTCTGAATTGCCTGTCCTTCATCGCCATAACAAGGCAATGCGACAGCACGCGGCGCTTCTTCTACAATTTTGCGCAAGGCAGCGCCTTTTTTCAAATCCCCTGCCTCAATTAAAATAAAACAATCAGCAAGCGGCTGTTGCAATAAAAATTTCAAAGCTTCACTAAAACCGCTTTTATTGCCTGAACCGGCATAAGAAATCCAAATCAATCTTTTACCGCCAAAAAACCCTATTGTTTGCGCTTCATCAATCAAGGCAGAAGGGTTTTTGTCGAGATTTTCTCCATCTATTTTTATTACGGCAAAAGGATCCCTGCTGTTTATGCCGCAATTTTTAGCAAAACCAGCCGCATATTCAGATATTAGACCTTTATCAGGGCCGTAAATCAATAAAATTTCATAAGATTGCGGCCCGTTTTTCAGAAAATTTTCTACTTCATGCGCTTTTTTCTGAGCCATAACCCTTTTGCCTATTGCCGGTGAGCCAAGCAGGCTCCCTGTTTAGTCCGAGCAAACAGCTCGACTCCGCTATCAATTTTATAAACTCATATGAGTCATAAAACAGTAATAAATAAAAGCAAAAAAATCCTCTATTCCCGCTTTTTATCTCTATATGTTAATAAATGGTGAAAAAATTGCCGCCAAAAATATAAGCAAAAAGAGCCTGTTAAAATCAACAGGGTTTATCCCGGTTTTAATAAAAGAGAACTATTTCCGATAAAATCCGATAAAAGCGGGAATAAATATTTATTCAGGCCTTTTCCCCAATAAATGACCGGCGAAGATAGAAGCTTACTTTTTGATTCTCATAAAAAATATAAAAATATTTCCCATTTGGCTAAAATATGTATAAATTTGTCCGGGATTTTTGCTCTATGCTGTTTTGTGGAAAACAGGGGGAGTGCAATATTTCACCATTATCCACAGAGTCATAGAATCAAAAACCGGAATCCTTTAAAAATTTATTTAAAGGAAAAGGGGAAAACTGCTATTTTACCAAATCTGTAAATCAAAAACTGGATTTATTATGAAAAAACTGCTCAATGTGCTCAATGGAGAGAAAGTTTTTCCGCCGCCTGTATGGCTAATGCGCCAGGCCGGCCGTTATTTGCCCGAATATAGAGAAATAAGAAAGCAGGCGGGCAGTTTTTTGCATTTATGCCAAAACCCTGCTTTAGCGGCTGAGGTGACCTTGCAGCCTATTCGCCGTTTTGGTTTTGATGCAGCTATTTTGTTTTCCGATATATTGGTAGTGCCGCATGCTCTTGGGCGCGATTTGCGCTTTGAGGAAGGCCGCGGGCCGATTATGACGCCGTTACAACAGTCCGATATTGCCAGATTAAACCGTGATAATGCTCTTTCTGTCTTATCGCCGGCTTTTGAGACGATAAAAAAGGTGAAAGCGCAGCTGAGTGATAATACGGCGATAATCGGCTTTTGCGGCGCTCCCTGGACAGTGGCTACTTATATGATTGCCGGCCAGGCTACGCCTGATCAAGCGCCGGCGCGGCTGTTTGCTTATCATTATAAGCAGGATTTTGCTGCTTTAATGCGCTGTCTGGCTGATGTTTCAGCGGAATATTTAATCGGGCAAATAAAGGCCGGTGCCGATTGTGTGCAGATTTTTGATTCCTGGGCCGGCGTGCTGGACGAACAAAGCTTTGCCGCTGCCTGTATTGCTCCTGTGCGTTATATGGTACAAAAAATCCGCGCTGCCTGTCCAAAAGTTCCGATTATTGCTTTTCCTCGCGGAGCAGGCTTGTTTTACCGGACTTATGCGGAAAAAACAGGGGTAACCGCTTTAGGGCTGGATTGGACTATGCCTTTGTCTTTTGCGGCAAAATTACAGGAAAAATTGCCGGTTCAGGGGAATCTTGATCCATTACGCCTAATGGCCGGCGGTGAGGTTTTATCACAAGGTGTGGAAGCCATATTATCCGCCTTGCAATATCGCCCTTTTATTTTTAATCTGGGGCACGGCATTATGCCGCAAACTCCGATAAGCCATGTAGACGCCATGCTTAACCAGCTGCGCGCGCTGCGGTAACAGCTAAAAATCCGCTGCCGGTTATAGAATATACAGGGTCTTGTGATAATAAACCGGTGGAAATTATCGAGGAAAATATGACAATAGATATTTTATATCCCTGGATAAAGGCTGCGCATGTTATTGCTGTTATATGCTGGATGGCGGCCATGCTCTATTTGCCGCGTTTATTTGTTTATCATTGCGGCGTAAAAAATAATTCAGGTGAAGCACAATTATTAACGCTGATGGAAAAGCGGTTAAACCGGTTTATCCTGCTGCCGGCCATGAGTTTTGCCTGGCTTACCGGCTTGTGGCTGGCTTATTTTATTTATCATTTTCACGGCGGCTGGCTGCATTTAAAATTGCTGGCTGTTATCATTCTTTCCGGTTTTCACGGTTTTTTATCGGCCTCGCTGCGCCGTTTCGCCAAAGGGGAAAATACTTATTCAGCCAAAACCTGGCGTATGCTCAATGAAGTGCCGACTATTTTGCTGATTATTGCCGTTATTGCCGTTATTGTGAAACCTTTTTAGAATTAAGGCCGATATTTTAAAAGCGGGGAGGAAGGGCCTTCTTATGGGTGTTTCTCCTGCTCCGAACTTTATTTTGATGGCAAAAAACAGGTAAAAATATGCTTTTTAAGAAAAAGCTTGCAAAATTTTCAGAAAAACCTTAACCTGCCTGGTAAACAAGCCCGCCTTATCGCAGTAATCCCGCTGTTTTTTAAATATTATCCGGCAGATTACGCTCCCGATCCGATTTTTCGCTTTATCCGGCTTTCTAAAAAACAGGATTATTGCAGCCTGGCGGCGAAATGCCTCATTTTCCGTAACGGCGGAACAAAAATGGACAAATTTCATGCAAGAAATGAAGCTTCAGGAACTTAAAAGCAAAACTCCGATGGAATTGGTAGCCTTTGCCGAGCAGCTTGATGTCGAAAATGCCAATGCCATGCGCAAACAAGAGCTGATGTTTGCCATATTGAAAAATCTGGCGCTACAGGAAGTGGAAATTATCGGCGAAGGCGTAGTGGAAATTTTACAGGACGGTTTTGGCTTTTTGCGCTCAGCCGATGCCAATTATCTGCCCGGGCCTGATGATATTTACCTTTCTCCCTCGCAAATTCGCCGTTTTTCCTTAAAAACAGGGGATACGGTAGAAGGCCCGATTCGCAGCCCGAAAGAAGGCGAGCGCTATTTTGCCTTGCTCAAAGTGAATAAAATCAATTTTGAAGATCCGGAGACAATCCGCCACAAAATTCATTTTGACAATCTGACCCCGCTTTATCCTAATGAGCAATTACGTATGGAATTGGCTGACGCTACAGCCAAAGATATGTCGCCGCGGGTAATTGACCTGGTAGCGCCAATGGGAAAGGGGCAGCGCGGTTTGATTGTGGCGCCGCCGCGTACCGGTAAAACGGTTTTACTGCAAAATATTGCCCATTCCATTACCGCCAATCACCCGGAATGCTATTTAATTGTGCTGCTGATTGACGAACGCCCGGAAGAAGTAACAGATATGCAGCGTTCGGTCAAAGGTGAGGTGATTTCTTCCACTTTTGATGAGCCGGCCTCGCGCCATGTGCAAGTGGCGGAAATGGTGATAGAAAAAGCCAAACGTCTGGTAGAGCATGGCCGTGATGTGGTGATTTTGCTGGATTCCATTACCCGTTTGGGACGCGCTTATAATACAGTTATCCCTTCTTCCGGCAAAGTTTTGACCGGCGGTGTTGACGCTAATGCGCTGCAGCGGCCAAAGCGTTTTTTTGGGGCTGCCCGCAATATTGAAGAAGGCGGATCACTGACAATTATCGCCACAGCTCTGATTGATACAGGCAGCCGCATGGACGAGGTGATTTTTGAAGAATTTAAGGGCACCGGCAATTCGGAACTGGTGCTGGATCGCAAAATTGCCGATAAGCGCATTTTCCCCTCTATTGATATTTTGAAATCCGGCACGCGTAAAGAAGATTTGCTGATTGCGCGGCAGGATTTGCAGAAAGTCTTTGTTTTACGGCGTATTCTGGCACCGATGGGAA
This sequence comes from Candidatus Tokpelaia sp., assembly GCF_008636115.1. Lineage (GTDB taxonomy): Bacteria > Pseudomonadota > Alphaproteobacteria > Rhizobiales > Rhizobiaceae > QLZD01. The sequence continues at coordinate 97,699 of NZ_QLZD01000013.1, forward strand.
CAACAGACGCTATTGAATTTTTGATTGATAAATTAAAACAAACCAAGACAAATGGTGAATTTTTTGACAAAATGAACAGTTAAGCAGCTTGAACAGATTTTTCCGGCAGCAGCTCCCGCTTTAACCACCGGGGGCTGTTTGCTTTTCACCCGGGTTTAATACAGGTGGCAAATTATCGCTGTAACCGGTGAAAGCCGAAACACATTAAAGAGAGAAATTATGGCAACAATTTTTGCGCTTTCAAGCGGCGCTTTACCCGCCGGTGTCGCGGTTATTCGCCTTTCAGGCAGGCAGGCGCGGGTGCTTGTGCAAAAATTTTGCGGCCAGGTGCCAAAACCGCGTAATATGACTTTATTGCCGATAAAAACTGCACAAGGGGAAATGCTGGATAAAGGGCTGGTCAGTTATTTTCCTGCACCGCATAGTTTTACCGGAGAAGATTGCGCCGAATTTCACCTGCATGGCAGCAAGGCTTTGATTAGCCGTTTTCTGGCAGAATTGGGCGAACAGGAGCAGTGTCGCCCGGCTGAAGCGGGGGAATTTGCCCGCCGCGCTTTTGCCAATGGTAAAATAGATTTGACGCAAGCCGAAGGGCTGGCTGATTTATTGACGGCGGAAACTGAAAGCCAAAGAAAATTGGCCATGCAGGGGGCAAGCGGAGCCTTGAAAAAGCTTTACCGTGATTGGCGGCAAAGGCTGATAAAAGCGCGTGCCATGATAGAAGCAGAGCTGGATTTTGCCGAGGAAGAAGAGGTAAAAGAAGCGGTTTTTACCCAAACGGAACAGGATTTGGCTGCTTTGCACCAGGATTTGCAGCAGCATATTGCTCAGGCCAAAACTGCTTATATTATGCGCGATGGCTTGAAAATTGTAATAGCGGGCGCCCCTAATGCGGGGAAATCAAGCTTTATCAACAGGTTAAGCGGCCGCTCAGCGGCGCTTGTCAGCAGCAAGGCCGGCACTACGCGCGATGCTTTGGAAATTCGCCTGATTATAGAAGGCATACCCGTTCTGGTAACAGATACGGCCGGTTTGCGGCAAACAACAGAGCAAATTGAGCAAATGGGGGTTGAAACTGCCTGTGCGCGGATTAAAGAGGCGGATTTGGTGCTGTATCTGGCTGATATGCACGCCGAAACAAGCGAGGACAATATGGCTGTTGCCTTGCCGGCAACAAAGGCGGAAATCTGGTCTATCGGCAATAAGCTGGATTTAGGCGTGGGAGCGAGAGAAAAATGGCCGTTTCAGCTCTCAGTCGAAACCGGGCTGGGCTGGGCAGAATTTATGCAAAAATTACAGCAATTCTGCCGTGAAAAAACACACCGGACGGCGGCAATTTTACCTGCCCGCAGCCGGCAGCTGCATTTATTGAAAACTGCCGCAGCGGAACTGGACAAGGCCCTGCATAGTAAAAATGCCGGGCTGGAGCTGCAGGCGGAATATTTGCGTTATGCTGCCAACGCTTTGGGGCGTATAACTGGCGATATTGATGTAGAAGATTTGCTTAATGTCATATTTTCTGAGTTTTGCATTGGCAAATAACCGATATTGGCAGGTTCGCCTGCCCAATAAGCGATTTTGCAGCTCTTTATTTTTTAAAGAGCGTTTTTTACCCAGTCCAGCAATCGGCTTTTAGGGGCGGCGCCAATCATATTGTCCACCACTTTGCCGTTTTTAAACATCAGCAAAGTGGGGATAGAGCGCACGCCATATTGCGCCGCCAGTTCAGGGCTTTCATCAATATTGACCTTGGCTATTTGCACCTTGTCGGCCAGCTCAACCGCGATTTCTGCCAGATAGGGCGCAATCATTTTACATGGGCCGCACCATTCTGCCCAGAAATCAATAAGAACCGGCCTGTCTGCCTGGGCAATTTTTTCTTCAAAATTTGCTGTTGTCAGTGTCACTATTGCCATATCACAACCCTTTCTGAAGCCCCATATAATATAGAATTTTTCTATAACATTTTTTACAGCAAAACAATACAGGAATAAAGCAGCGCTTTGCTGCCGGTTTTCGCCTTTATTGCCCGATTCAGCGCAATAAAGGCGAAAGCTCGGCTGCTGTAAATGGAAAAACCAGCCCTTCACGCGTGTAAATCAGCAGCGCCTTAATGGTTTTTCGCGGATAAAGGCAAGCGAGAAGAGCGGCATAAAGCGCCATTTGCATTTTATAAATATGAGGTATGTCCGGCGCTGTTGCCGGCGGGCGCCCGGTTTTATAATCGGCAAATAAAATATGGTCTGCAAACACAGCCAGCCTGTCTATCTGGCCGACAACAAGGCGCTGTTGCCCTTTGACCCGAATAAAGCCGGTCACGGCTGCTTCAGCCCGGCTTTTGGCGCCAAATAAAGGGGCAAAATGCGCATTTTCCAAAATATTAAAGACTTGCGTTAAAATCTCCTGCTGTAGCGCCTGATTATCAGCCTCTATTGCCGGCAGCCGTGCTTTTATATAGGCTTGTGCCAGTTGTCGGCGCAATTTCGGCTCACTATCCGGCAAATATTGCAATAAAGCATGGATAAAACTGCCCTTTTCCATAGCGCCGAATAAAGCGCCGGCGGCATTGTCTGCAAGACCGTAATTCACCGGCAGGATTGGTGAATTGCGCATAATATCGGGATCTGTCCCGGTTGCGGCATCGATGAGACAAACAGAGCCGGAAGCCGTCAGCGGCCGCGGCAGAGCCGGTTCAAAAGCTGTTTTTTGGGTTAAAAAAACCGGTAAAATAGTGTTATCAGATTTTTTATCGTCCTGATTGGCGTTGATTGCCGGCCGCCCTGCCGCAGCTTTTTTATGCCAGTGCCGCCGCACCTGCTCTATGCCTGCCGGATAGGCAACAAATTCGGTTTTATCGCCAAGAGCCTGGCCAACCAGCGGCAGCCAGCTATCAGTCGGCTGTTTGGCGCCATAATAGCCGCATAATATCAGCCTGTCTTCAGCCCGGGTCATGCCGACATAAAGCAGGCGGCGATATTCTTCCTCTGCCGCTGTTTTTAACTTATCAAGGATTTGCTCAGCCAGATTTGTTTTATAAGCTGTTTTCGGCAACCACAGACGAATAGTAACGGGCAGGGAGCTGCCGGCCGGGCGCAATTTTTCCGGTAATTGTAACGGCAGGAGACAAGGCGCATTGCTGCTGTGCCAAATAGCGCTGCCGCCATCGACCAGAAAAACAATCGGCGCTTCCAGCCCTTTGGCGGCATGAACCGTCATAATGCGGATTTCATCACGATTTTGATCCAGCTCGCGCTTGATTTCCGGGCTGTTGCGGCTTAAATCCTGCAAAAATATTTGCAGGCCGGGCAGGCCGGTTTTTTCTGCGCTCAGGCAATAATCAAGAAAAGCATCGAGAATATCACCGGCTTCAATCCCCAGACGCGCCAGAAAGCGGCGGCGCCCGCCATCTTCTGCCAGAATTTTATCGTAAAATTCATAAACGGGTTTAATATCGGCAAAAGCGCGGTAAAGGCGTAATTTTTCCGCTGCTTCTGTCAGAATTTTCTGCTCACAGGCCATGCTGCCCTGTTCTGCTGCCTGTTCCAGCGCGGCAAATAATGTGCCTTTGCGCTCGGCCGCCAGCGCCAGCAAGGTCTCCTCACTGACATTGAAGAGCGGGCTTTTCAGCGCGCAAGCCAGTGCCAGATCATCGCGCGGCTGTAATATAAACGCACCCAGCGCCATTAAATCCTGCACGGCAATATGATCCGCCAAATGCAGCCTGTCGGCGCCGGCCACCGGTATGGCGCTGTTTTTTAAGGCGCGCGCCAAAGCATGGACAAAACTGCCGCGCTTGCGCACTAAAATCATAATATCACCGGCTTTGACCGGGCGGTTTTTGCCGGCCAGAATATCTTTATTGCGCAGCCAATGGGCAATAATAGCGGTAATATTTCCGGCCAGAATTGTCGCGGGATTATCGCTGCTGTCGATAATTTCAGTCCATTCTTCCGGTTCCTGCTGTTTCTGCCCGGCAATAGCAGGCCAAATATCAACATAGCCCTGATCCTGCAGGCGAATAGCGCTGTGCAAAACCGGCTCATTGGCAGCGCTCAAGCCCTGGTAATTTTGCGGCAGGGCAAAAATATCATCTACAGCAGAAATTATATCTTCAGTAGAGCGGAAGGAGAAATCCAGCCGCTCGCGCCGAAACAGATAATGGACATTGCGCGCTTTATATTCAATAAAGGCACCGTTTCGGGCAAAATCCTGCGGGGCAGCACCCTGAAACGAATAAATAGACTGTTTTTCATCGCCGACAGCAAAAACCGTGCGTTGCAAATCTTCCCGCGCGCCAAGGCCGGAGAAGAAATCCTGCGATAAAAGGCGGATAATTTCCCATTGTTCCGGCCCGGTATCCTGCGCTTCATCGACCAGAATATGGTCTATCCCCTGATCCAGCTTATATTGCACCCATTGCCCGGCGCCGCGGCGTTTGAGCAGCGCCAGAGCGCGCTCAATCAAATCGCCGAAATCAAGCCGGCCTTGTGCCCGCTTGGCCGCATGATAGCGCGCAAGCAAGGCCTGAATCAGCCTGTAGGCAGCACTGTTTAAAACAATTAAATCGGCAGATTTTAATTTATCGGCAAAATCCAGCACAAAGCCGGCTTTGCGGGCAAATAATTCTTCCAGTTCCGGCCAGGCTTCAACCGCCTTTTTGCCGCAAATATAGGCGGCATTATGGGGCGTGCCGTCCATTTTGCAATAAGCGGAAATCAGCGTGTCCAGAAGCCGGGCGCTTTGCGTTTCAACCGCAGCAGCTTTTAATCTGGCAACAAAATCCTGCGCTCTTTGCCCACCCAAAACGGCAATTTTGCTTAAATCGGCACTGTCAAACAAAGCCTTGTGTTTAACCTCTTCCACCAGCACGGCTTTAAGGTGAACCTGCCTTGCCGCCGCCGTTTGCGCCTCATTTTGCAGGCCAAGAAGTTTTGTAAAAAAAGCTTCGCCCTCTTTGGCAAGATAAGCGCAATATCGGCCAAGATTCTGCTTATCTGCTATTGCTGCTGCCAATAATTTATGCAAAGCCTCTTCCCCGGCCTGCTGCAAAATCAGCGTGAAAGCCTGACCTGAAACGCTATCCGGCGCATGATAGATTTCAGCAAAAAGCTGTTTTTTTACTTCTTTCAGGCAATTTGCCTGCGCAGTATCGTCCATCAGCTCAAAATGGCCGGGAATATTGGCCTCCAGCGGAAACCGGTGCAAAAGGGATTCGCAAAAAGCATGAATGGTCTGGATTTTCAGGCCGCCCGGCGTTTCCAGGGCATAAGCAAACAGCCGGCGCGCCTGGCAAAGCTTGATATTATCAGGCGCTGTGCCTTCCAGTTTTTCCAGCGCCGCGGCAAGGGCGCTGTCGTCAAATTTTGTCCATTCTGCCAGCCGGTTGAAAATGCGGCTTTGCATATTGGCGGCGGCGGCTTTGGTATAAGTCAGGCATAAAATCTGCGCCGGTCTGGTGCCGCGCAGCAGCAGGCGGATAACCCGCTCAGTCAGCACATGCGTTTTGCCGGAGCCGGCATTAGCCGCCACCCAGACGCTGGCCTGCGGGTCGGAAGAACGCCTTTGCGCCGCCAGCGCCGAAGCGGGCACAGTAAATTGCGCTTTCATTCTTCCTCCCTTACCGGTGACGACCATTCAAACAGCCGCGCCAAATGATCGTAATCGCTTGCATTTTGTCCCAAAGGCGGCAAAGCGCGGGCAAGATAACCATTATCCGGGTTTTGAAAATGGCGAATCAGCCTATCCAGTTGCGCCCAGGCTTTTTCACATAAAGCAGGGGTAGAAATTGCCGGCAAGGCTTTGGATTTTTGTGCCGCAATATTTTCTGCCACAGTTTCGCCATCAGCCTTCAGGCGCAGATAAAACAAATTTTCTGCTCTCGCCGCGCCACATTCCTTAAAACCGCCGCGGCTTAATAAAGCACCTTCCAAAGCGAGCTGCGGTGCGGCCAGTATATGAGCTTGTTTCCTGCTTGGGGTTGAGCCGGTTTTAAAATCAATAATTTCGGCAATTTGCTCTCCGTCAGCGCCGCTTGCCGCCATAATATCAATTCTGTCTGCCCGCCCGCGCAAAAAACTGCCGCTATCATTGATAGCCGTATCGCCGGCGCGGATTTCGGCAAAACGCTGCCTGGGGCTTAACCCCGCTTCCCAGGCGATATAATTGGGCACAAGGCCAAAAAAACGCGGCCACCATAAAGCCGCAATATCCGGCGGTAATTGTAATTTGGCAAATTCTTCTCGCGCCAGCGCCAGCAATAGAGCCTCTGCCTGCGGTTTTATGGCGCCAATATCGGCTTTGGCATAATATTGGCTGAAAGCTGCCAGAATTGCGTGATAAAGCGTGCCGCGCTCCGCTGCGCTTTCATCGCGAATCAGCGGTTCAAGCGGTCGCAGCCGCAAAATACGGCGAGCATAAACAGCATAAGGGTCGCGCCGCAAAACCTCAATTTCAGTCACTGAAAAGCGGGTAGGGCGCAAGGCCGGCGGCGGTTTGGGGTTGGGGCGCGCGGCAAAAGCCTGCTCAGGCGCATAGTCCAGCTTTTGCGCCAGCTTGAGATAATAATGCCCGCGCGCCTTTATGGCGGCAAAATCTTCTTCCCCCGTGACGGCTTGCAGCCTTTGCAGCCAGCGCGAGGCAATAGCAGGCGCATTATCCACCCGCAAGGAGCGCGCCAGAACGACTTTTTTCATAGCGAGAATTTGCGCTATATCATGGGCAGTAAAGCCGATTTTCTGCTCAGGCGGCGGCAGGCTGAGCGCCGCTTTCATCAAACGCGATAAAAAGGGAGAATCAGGCGGGCCGGCGGGCAGGGTGCCTTCATTCAGGCCGCCAATCAGCACGGTATCAAAATTTTGCAGCCTGGCTTCAAACAGGCCGAGAATAAACAGGCGAGGGTGGCCGTTTTGCCGCATTTCCACAGTTGTATCGGCGATTAAGGCGGCAAAAATTTCCGGCCACTCGAGCGGCATAAAGCTCAGGCCGGAACGGCTGGCCAGAACAGAGCGGCAAAAGGCAATAAGCTTTTGCCCGGCGGCTTCGGCATAAAGGCGTTTAAGTGAGCTTTGCTCATCGCGGCCAAAATTTTCAAATGTTTCTATGGTGGCAATTACCGCTTCTTCCAGCGTTACTTCTTGCTTTTTTTGGGCAAAATTTTGCAGCGGTGCCGCCGCCGCCGTGAGCTGGCCGGCCAGCCTTAAAGCTTCGTCCATACGCTCAGCGGTAAAAGCACCGGCAATTTTTTCCGTATTGGCCAGTTTTTGCAGCCGCTCATTCATAAATTTATCGGCTTTGGCCAGATTTATCCGCCCAGTGCCGCCGCGCAAGGCAAAATATTCAAATTCTTCCACTTTACGGCGCAAATCGGCGCGGGCAAAACCCAGCCGGGTTAAGGGGTGTTTTAACAAAGCCAATATTGCGGCGGCATCACCGGGGGTAAAAATACAGGCCAGCAACAGCCTTATCAAAGCCGCAGGCTCGCTCGCCGCCAGTGGCGTGCCGCCGGAATCACTGGCCTGAATGCCGAAGCGCGCCAATTCGCCGCAAACGCGGCGCGCCAGGACACGATCGCTGGTAATAAGGGCGGCGCGGCTGTTTTTTTCTTCCAGCGCGGTGCGCAGGCAGACCGCCAGCGCCAGTGCCTCTTCACGCATTGTCGGCGCTTCAATCAGGCTGACAGTGCTGAGAAAAGCGCTGTTATTGCCCGGCCCGCCCCGCCGTTTTTGCCATTTTTCCGTGCTGTCTGCCGGGCGAAAAATTTCACTTATCCATATTTCCCGCTGTTTTTGTGCCTGTGTCGGCCGGCCGAGAAAAGTGACATTATTACGCGTGACATTAAGCCGTCTTAACAGTTTTTTCAGGGCAAATTGCGGGTGCGCAAAGGCAGCGGGATTATGCTCATCTTTATCCAGCCCGGCCCAGGCTGTTTCGTCCAAATGGCGGTCAAGCCCCGGCAGCACCACCGCCCCTTGCGGCAAAAAGGCGACAGTTTTAATAAAATCAGCCACTGCCGGGATAGAGCCGGTGGAACCCAGCACCAGAACCGGCCTGTTTGTAACCGCAATATTTTGAAACAGCGCGCCGGCATTGCGGTGTGTTTGTTCCAGCCTGTTGGCGGCGGCGCGTAACATATAATTGCGCCGGGCAGCAGCGGTAGAGCAATGACGCTCCGCCAGAATATCCGGCCAGGCGGTAAATACACAATGCAGGAATTCTACCGTTACCTGCCACCATTCGGCCAGATCGGCCGGCGCAACAGCCTGCAATTTGCCCGGATCGGCGCCTTCTGTTGCCATTTCGTCCATCAGCTCGGCCAGATTGCGGGCCAGCCACAGCGCATCAGCCGTATTGGCCGGCACTTCCACTGTTTCACGGCCAAAAAGCGCGCGAATATGCCCGGGCAGATTTTCACGCCACGGGCGAATAAGGCGCGCCAGCAAAGCCTGCCTTTCCACTGTGCCGATAAGAGCCGGCCGGCTTAATTTATCTTGTGCCTCGGCGGCTGTCGTACTGTTCTGGTCAAAATTTTCGGCAAAAAGGCTGAAATCATCTTCCGGCATTTCTCCCAGCGGGCGAATATCCGGCAGAAAAGCAGCTTTATTGACCGCCGCTTCAACAAAAGCGAAGCGCAAGGCGCGCGCCACCCAACGGGACGGCACATAAATCACAGTTTTGGCAAGTTGAGCCGGATCCCGCATATCGGCGCTGTCTATCAGGCGGTTATCCAGTAAAGCGCGCACAGATTCCGCCAGAAAATCAAGCCCGGGGGGGACAGAAAAAATATGAGGAAGGCGGCGCATAATTATGCCTGTCTTTGGGCGCGTGACTAATCGCATTTTTGCAAAGCAGCTTCTGTTTGATATAATTCGGCCATTGAGCCGACACTATGCCATTCTGCCTGCAATTTCAGGCCGTAAAGTCGTTTTTGCGCAACAGCCCGGTCGAAATACCTATTCAGTGATTGCGGCATATTGGCGGCAGCATTGGCAAAAATTGCCGGCCGGGTAATAAGCCCGCCGGCATAAAGCACGGCTTGCGGGGAGAGGGGTGCTTTGCCGGCGCGGCTGAGATTGCCGGCGGCATTTTGTAAAAAATCCGCTTTCGCAATGCCCGGTGCCTGGCCGCAGGGTAAAGTCAATAGCAGCATATCCTGTTTGACCGGATTAAAAGCATGCGCCAGCCGGTGCAGATTGGGTGCGCTGCCCGGCTCTTCCAGCCAGAATGTATCGGCATTGAGGACAAAAAACGGCTCTTGTCCCAAAAGCGGCAAAGCTTTGATAATGCCGCCGGCAGAATCCAGCAGGTAATCAGTTTCATCTGATAAAACCAGCTCCATAGCATAATGCGGAGCAATTTTTTTAACAAAAGCAGCCAATATATCTGCCTTGTAATGTATATTGATAATGGTTTTTGCTACGCCGGCAGCAGCAAGCAGCTCCAGCCCGCGCTGCAGCAATGTTTTGCCTGCTACCGGCACGAGCGGTTTGGGCAAATTATCCGTCAGCGGCCGCAGCCGCGTGCCCAGCCCTGCTGCCAGCAGCATGGCCGTTTTTGGCCCGGCCGAATTTTTGTCAAAGGAGGTTTGTTCTGCCATTAGATAAGGCCGCTTTCAGCAAAAAAATCTTTTAGCGGCTTTAATAGCGGCGCTTGCAGATTACGCTGTAAATAATCTGCTATACGCGGCAAATGGCGCATATAAAAATCCTTGCCGTCCTGCCGGTCAAGCCGCACAAAAGCTCCCAATATTTTGGCAGCGCGCTGTGCCCCCAAAATGGCATAGGCCTCTTTGCTCTTTTCGACATTAAAAGGGGCGGCAAAAGCGGCGCGCGCGGTTTGATAGGCCTCAATAATCAGTTTTTCCAGCTCCGGCGCAATAGTCAGGCGCGCATCTTGCGCCAGTGAGACAAGATCATAGGCTTCAGGCCCCCAAATCGCGTCCTGAAAATCAATCAGGCCGATACGCCGGATTCCTTCTTCGCCGTTTTGCCACAAAATATTGGGGGAGTGGAAATCACGCAGCACCAGATTTTGGTCATTTTGCTGCAATCCGGCAAAAAGCGGTTGCCATAGACGGTGATATTCAGCGCGCCAGGCGCTTGAAGCCTGGCTGCCGGTTTTATAGGGCAGATACCAATCGGGTAGTAAATCCGCTTCTACCTGCAGGGCAGTTTCATCATAAACGGGCAAAAGGCAGTTTTGCTGTCTGGCCGCTTTTACCCAATCTGTCTGGTGAAATCTGGCCAGAAATTCGCTACAGGCAAGATAGCGCCTGGCGTTGGGCCGGGCTGAAGCGCTACTCAAACTGTCTCTCCCCAAATCTTCCAGAATCAGCAGAGTTTGCTGCTCATTTTCAGCATAAATTTGCGGCGCTTTAAAACCGTTTCGGCATAATAATCTGTCTATGGCAACAAATTGGCGGTTATGTGCGGTCAAATGTGCCTGTTTAATATAGATAGCGCGGCTGCTGTCAGCAATTTCGCGCAGTGGCGCGTCCATTAAAATTTCTGTTTTATGTTGATTATCCGATTCATTATAGAATAATTTTTCATAAAAACGCGGGGAAGCATCACCCTGCAAATACCGCCTTTCTGCCGCTCCCCGGCCGTTTTGCTGCAAAAAAGCGCGAATAGCAAGCGAGTGGCGCAGCCTTTGCTCTGCTTCAGGCGCGGCGGTAATAGTCAGCAGGCGGCTTGTTGCGCCCGTTTCCTGCAAATGCAGGCGAAACTGTGCCCTCTCCAATAAAACGGGGGCTTTTTCCGGCCATTCGATCAGCACAATGCCTGCTGCCAGCAAATCGGCAAACCCCAATTCCTCTATCTCTGCCGCTGCTTCTATCCGGTAAATATCGGCATGAGCCAGCGGCAATCGCGTTTCTTCATAAATTTGCAGCAGGGCAAAGCTGGGGCTTGGCACTTCCAGCCTGTCATTATCGGCCAAAGCGCGGATAAGGGCGCGCGCCAAAGTAGATTTGCCGGCACCTAAATCACCGGAGAGGGTCAGCATATCGCCTTTTTGCAGGCATAGCGCCAGATCTTGCGCAAAAATCCGGGTTGCGCTTTCCTCTTGCAGTTCTATTTTCATTTGCCCGCCTGTGCTCTGCAAACTGTTTTTTACCCCTGTTTTAGCGTATTATCATGAAAAGGAAAACGGCAAATCAGCCTTGTGCCTTTATCTTTACCGTTTTCAGCCAGAACATGCCCCTGATGCAGCTCGACAAAACTTTTGACAATGGACAGCCCCAAACCTATGCCGGTTTTACGCCCTTCATAAGCATAAGAAGTGAAGCGTTTAAAAATTGTCTCAAGACGCTCAGGCGGGATACCCGGGCCTTCATCGGTTACACTAAAGGCAATATAATTTTTATATTTTTCAGCGGTAAAGCAAATATGCGAATTTTCCGGCGCAGCCTGAACAGCATTGTCTAGCAGATTAACAAAAATCTGCCGCAAGCGCGCTTCATCGGCTTCAAACTGCGTCAGGCCGGCAGCAATATATTTATCCAGTATAATATTTTTTGCTTCCAGCCCGGCTTTCACCCGCTCTGCGGCATAATCCATCACTTTGGCGACAGAGACAGCACCAATATTCAGCTCCATAATGCCGGCATCTACAGTAGCAAGGTCAAGAATATCATTGACAAGGTTGAAAAGCAGCACAGATTGCCCGGCAATATGCTGCAAATAATCGCTTTGCTGCCTGGTCAGGCCGCCAAAAGCCGATGACAGCAGCAAATCGGTAAAGCCCATTATATTGGTAAGCGGCGTGCGCAATTCATAAGAAACATGCTGGACAAAATCATTGCGCAATTTATCGGCCGATTCCAGCGCATTATTGCGCTCATGCAAGGCGCGGGCAATATTGACACTATCGGTCACATCAACAAAAGTCAGCATTGTTTGCCCTTGCGGCAGCGGCACAGACATATAATCAAAAATCCGCCGCCCGGCTGTGCCGGCATAATGCACTTCTGTCCGGCCCTGGACAAAATCGCGCTTATCGGCAAAACCGGTAACATAAAGGGCAAGCTTTTGCCAAACCGCATTGCTGGTATTATCCTCGCCGCTATTTGTTGTTGCCTGCTCCTGCTCCGGCATTTTTGCCGCATTTATCGCGCTTTTTGCCGTATTCCCCTGTTCGCCTTCTGCGCTCCCCGCCTTTTCTCTTTCTGCCCCTGTCGGGGCTGCGCCCCTCCCCGCCTCTTGACCCCTTGTCCCTGTCGCGCGTTCCGCGCTCCTCGCCTCTTGATCCCTTGTCCCTGTCGCGCGTTCCGCGCTCCTCGCCTCTTGTTGTTGCCGGCAAAAGCTTTTTATTTTTTCAATATGTGTACCTTCTATCGCCAGATTGGCAGGCAAATGCCATAATCCGGCAAAGGCCGGATTGGCAAGGCGCAGCCGCCCGTCAGAGCCAAAGACAGCCACGCCTTCAGATAAATTATCCAAAACTTCGCCCTGCATGCGGATAAGCGTATTATAACGCGCCTGCAGCGCCAGTTTTTCGGTTAAATCATCAAACAGCCAGGTAACACCGCCTTGGGGGTGCGGATTGGCAACAACGCGCAAAGTGCGGCCGTCAGGCAAATTCCAGATATAATGTTGCGGGTTGAGTGAGCGATAGGCTTCAAACAGGTCTTCTTTCCATTGTCGCCAATCGGGCCGTTCATTTAAAATGCCTTTTTCACGCAGGCGATCCAGCAGCAAAGTATGGCTTGGCCGGCTTTCCAGAAAGCGGTTTTCCAGCGGCCAGAGAGCGGCAAAGGCTGAGTTGAAAAATTCCAGTTTTTGCGCCGGATCAAAAATAGCGACAGAAGTAGAGAGCCGATCAAATGTTTCGGCATAGCCTTGTTTTATCCGTTTGGCCTCATCTCGCAGATGCAGTTTTTCGGTTATATCTTCCGCTATGCCCAAAAAGCTTTGGCTCTGCGCTTCATAAAGGCTGTGACAGGCAAAAATATGCCGGTTACCTTGCAGGATAATATTGGTTTTGCCGCTATAATCGCGCTTTTGCTGCCGCGCTTCGGCTAAAGCCTGGCGCAAAGCGGGCGAAAACAGTGTTTCTATATCCGGCAAAGCGTGCTGCTCTGTTTTTGTCATTGTTGCGCCTGGCTGTTCTGCCGCGATTTGCCCTTGGCTGATAGCCTGACAGGCCTGATTGGCAAAGCGGATTACCCCCTCTTTATCACGCAGCCACAGGGGAAATATTATTTTATCCAGAGCGGCGGGCAGGCCGTAATCTGCCTGGCCGGCTGTTGCCGCGGCATTATCTGCCCGGTTTTTTTGTGCCGAAGCTACTATATAATCTTGATAATGCTCGCTTCTCTGACGCAATATTTTTACCTTGCCGGCCAGAATTTTATTGCGCCGCAGCAGGATAGTTGCCGCCGCGGCCAGGGCAGCCGTCAGCCCGGCAAAACAGGCAAAAGCAGGAAAATTATTATCTGCCAAAACAACGGATACCATGCCGGCAGAGCCTGCTGCCGGCAGCAGCGTTTTTGCCGCCAGCCCCAGCCCGGTAAAGGCAGCAAAAGCGCAAAAAAGCCGCACGAGCCGGCTGCAAATGCCGGCTTTATCGGGAAAGAGCATGGAGCTGCCTGGGGGAGAACCGGTTGCTTGCAAAGGGGAAGCCATAGATTATATCAGTCTTGTTAATAACGGATTTGGGAGCAGGCGGCAAAGGTGCGAGAGAATTTTGCCATTAAGAGGACAGGCATAAAGCTTGCCGGCGGGGAAGGCAAGGCGGAACGCACCTGAATTCCGCCATTGTTACTGTTGCAAGGTTACATTTAGGTTAAAGCAGCCAGGAGGCAAACAGCAGCATGAACAGGGGAATTTTGCCATATTTCCACTTTTAGCCCATGTTGTGAACAGCTTGGGCACGCTTGCTTGCTTTTCGCTGCTTTTATTGCCCGGGGGCAAGCAAAATTTTTATTGACCAAAAATGCTTTTATGTCCTAAATACAGGACATGATTTGCTGTTTATCTATTTGGGAGCCGGTTAAATGTCTGCAAAAGCTTTTGAAAAAGGTTTTTTTTGACGGTTTCTTTTCTTCCTGTTATCTCATTATAAATAATGAGAAAAAAGAGCGTAAAACAGTAAAATCCGAAGCCTGGCGGGTGCCTGATTTGCCCGATGTCGGCCTGACCGCTGCCTGGGCGGAGGCGGGTGTCTTGTTTGCAGAAAATATGACAAAAGCGGGGGAGGAATATGCTGCAACAGAGCGAGGCAAAAGACAGCGAGAAATCACCGGAACCAAAGAGACAGGCTGAAGAAACGCAGCCTGTCTCTTTGGCATATAAATTGCCGGAAGAATTTGAAAAAGCACTGCTTAACCTGCCGGAAGCAGAGAAAGAGCAGCTTATTGTTGCAACGATGCGGGCAGAGCAATTTCAAGGCCCTTTTCCGCACCCGCAACGTGCGGCGGAATATGAAAAAATCTGCCCGGGATTTTTTGCGCGCTTTTGGCAATGGCAGAAAGGCGCGGGCGGCTAATATTGAAATTGTCGGGCAAAAGCTTGAAAATGAGCGGCTTGCTATTGTGCATAAAATCTTGAGATTGAAGCGCAAATGCAGCACGATAAGCAAGATAGCGAAGACACAAAACGCGGGCAGTATTCAGGTTTTTCCGTTCTTGCTGCCTTGATTGCGGCTGCGGTTTTTTTAGCCTTGGCAAAGCATGAGACTACAGCCTGTGTCCTTTTTGGCGTTGCTGTTTTTGCCGTTATTGGCAAAGTTTTTGCCACAAAATTCTCCCACGCCGGCACAAACCGCTAATCTTATTGAAAAGCCGGAGAAAATAAGAAAAAAGCGGCAAAACCGCGCGCTTGGCTATGCTGCTATTTAATAAAACGCGCCCGAAAACCTGATTTTCAGGTGTGTTGCGGGGAGGGGTGAAATTTTACAGGCGCCTGCACACCACCCTTATGCCCCGGCTCAGGCGGTTGTGATTTAACGCATGAGCCGAAGCGGGTATCAACACAAATTGCCTTATGCCCCGGCCATATCCATGACAAAGCGATATTTGACATCGCTTTTCAGCATGCGCTCATAGGCTTCGTCAATTCCGTCCGGTTTTATCATCTCAATATTGGCGGTAATATTGTGCCGACCGCAGAAATCCAGCATTTCCTGGGTTTCGGCAATGCCGCCAATAACCGAGCCGGCCACGGAACGGCGCCGCATAATCAGGGTGAAGACATGGAAAGCCAGCGGGTCGGAAGGCGCGCCCACTTGCACTAATGTGCCGTCCAGTCTCAATAATTGCAGGTAGGAATCCAGATCATGTTTGGCCGCTACCGTGTCAATAATCAAATCCAGTGTGCCGGCGGCTTTTTGCATTTCCGCCGCATCTTTGGAAATAATCACATGTTTGGCGCCCAGTTTTTGCGCGTCCGGCTTTTTGTTGAGCGAGGTAGTGATCATACTGACATCGGCGCCCATGGCCGCTGCCAGTTTTACCGCCATATGACCCAGACCGCCCAGGCCGACAACCCCCACTTTTTTGCCCGGCCCGGCCCCCCAATGGCGCAAAGGCGAATAAGTGGTAATGCCGGCGCAGAGCAGCGGCGCAGCGGCGGCCATATCCAGATTTTCAGGAATATGCAGGACAAAATCCTCATTAACGACAATGCGTTTGGAATAACCGCCGAAAGTATAGCGCTTCGGCCCGGTTTCCGGATCGGGATCATTATATGTTCCGGTCATGCCTTTGAGGCAATAATTTTCCAGCCCGCGGCGGCAATTTTCACATTCGCGGCAGGAATTGACCATGCAGCCGACACCAACCCGGTCGCCAACCCGGAATTTGCTCACTTTGGCACCGGTGCGCACCACTTTACCGACAATTTCATGCCCGGGAATACAGGGGTAAAGCGTGCCGCCGACCCATTCATTGCGCGCCGTATGCAGATCGGAATGGCAAATGCCGCAATATAAAATTTCAATATCAACATCATGCGGCAGCGGATCACGCCGCTCAAAACTGTAAGGCTTGAATTTATCTGTAGCTGAATCAACAGCAAAACCCTGACATGTAAACATGCGAAAACCCTTTATCTTTATAAAACACGCTCCTTGTATCCGGCAAAAACAGAAACACTACCGGCGAAAGCTGTTTTGCCCCCAGGCGCGGGTGCTATACTATCAAAAACATTATGGCTTTATCGTGACCGGGTACAGGCCGTATTATATTAAAAACGACAAAAAGGCGGGAAAATCGGGCTGGCAATCAGACTGTAACCAACCCCCAAACAGCCGGACGCAAAACCTTGTGAGCCGTTTGAGGGGTATGGGGGGTGAGAAGCGCAGCTTAAAGGCCGGTCAGGCTTTTGACCTGGTTTCGGCGCTGAGAATAGCTGCTGCTTCTGCTTTGCCGGCCTTGCCGGTGAGACTGTTTATCTCTGCCGGCCGGCTTAACGGCATTAACAAAAACACATTCATGGCGCCGGCACCCTGATTATAGCTTTTATCCACGGTCACGCGGTTCCCGGCTTTGGCGCCCAGACGCAGGCAATAACGCAAAAGCGGCGGCATAAAATGGCGGTTTTTCCCCGGCGGCACAGCTTCGGCCGGCATAATATCCATAGAGACGCTTTTAGCGCTGTCACAGGCAGGCGCAAAACTCTTTTTCACCTGATAATGGTGGTAGAGATAAGAAAACTCACGTGCATAAGCGGCGGGATATTTGCCCGCAAATGAAAATTGCCCAAAAATATAATCAATCTGCTTTTGCTGGCAATAATCGGCCACGGCGCGCAGCAATAAGGTTTTGGCGCGCGGCGTTTTGCGTTTATCGGCTATATGGAACAGGGCAATTTCCAGAAAATTTTTACCCTGATGAGTTTTGACAATATTGTCTGCCGCAAAACGCAGCACCGGCACAGGTCTGGCCGCTGTTTTGTCGCCGGTGCGGGTAATAATGGCTGCCGCCGCCCCGCTGTTTATGGCCGGTTTTTGCCCCCCTTTATTATGGACAATGCAAAAGCCGAAAACCGCAATATTGCTTGCCTGCTGCTCGCGGCAAAGAAAAAAGACCAGGCTGTCCGGGCGCAAATAAAGGCGCTGCGTTTCATTTAACAGCGGGCCTGCCTCAGCCGCGCCGATAATATGAACCGTAAAATCCGTATCACACCCGCTTGCTGTTGCCGCTGTTTTTGCTTTTGATACGCAGCGTAAGGCGGCTGCCTGTTGCCCGGCAATATGAGGCTGCTGTGCCTTGTCAGAGCCTTGCTGCCGTATTTGAGCCTGAGCGCCTTTACCGGACGGGGAGGGGGGAGTCTGCCGTGTCATCTGCTTTGCCGCTTGCCTTGATTGAACTTCTATTTAGTCCGCAAAAATAAAGTAACGGCATAAGTTTAAAAAACAATGACCAAATATTCTAATATATTTCAAATTACATTATAAATAATATTATAGTTAACTAAAGGTAATATTTAAGTATTTTACGATTTATTTTTGGCGTTTTTCCAGAAATCTGCTTTTAAAAACTCGTTGAGGAAAATAAAAAATGCCCCAAAAGTGATAAAACTGTCGGCCAGGTTAAAAACAGCAAAAGACCAGTTGCCAAGGTGAAACAGGATAAAATCCGCCACATAATGCAGCCTTATTCTATCCAGCAAATTGCCCAGCGCGCCGCCAATAATCAGCAAATAGCCGAAACAGGCCAGCCTGTCGCGCCCGTTTTGCCGCCAGAACAGATAAAAAATAAAGAGAATAATGGCAAAAATCAGTATAATCAGGCCAATATCGCTAAAAGAAGACAGCATGGAAAAAGCAATGCCGGTATTGCGGGTGCGATAAAAAGATAAAAACGGCAAAAGCGGCCATTCCTGCCCCTCAGCCATATTATGCGCAATCCAGTATTTGCTGAATTGATCCAGCGCCACAAAAAGCATAATCCAGCAGAAAGCATAAAGGGCATGGCGGCAGCGCACAGGCAAACTCCTTTAATCCGAAATCTCATTATATCAGAATGTAAGGCGGTTTCGGCAAATTTCATAGAGCATAATGCCGGTTGAAACCGCCAGATTAAGCGAATCGGCCCGCCCGGTTTGCGGAATACGCGCCAGAGCGGAGCAGGCTTGCACCAGGCTGTCGGCCAGGCCTTGCTGCTCATTGCCCATTATCAGCATAATATCCTTGCCGTCTTCAAAATAGGGGAGCATTCGATAATCTGCTCCGCCATGCAAATATGTGCCGATAATCTGCCCGGCAAAATTATGTATTTTTTGCAGGAATTGCGGCAGCGACAGCCGGCACAGCGGCACAGCGAAAATAGAGCCCATAGTGGCGCGCACAGCCTCCAGCGCAAAGGGGGAAGCAGTGTCGCCCACCAGCACCAGCCCGCTTACCCCTGCCGCATCGGCCGTACGGATAATTGTGCCCAGATTGCCGGGGTCGCGCACCCTGTCCAGCGCCAGAAACAGCCGGGGCCAAACAGTTTTGGCGGCGTTTTTGTTACCAGGCGGGGCGGGGCGGCTTTCAGCATAAGCGCGCGGCGCCCGACCTTGCAGAACTTGCTCCAGCCCATACCATTGCTGTTCAAACACGCCGATAATATTTTGCGCATTATCACGATGGGTAATGGCAGCCATAATTTTGGCATTGGCCTTAATCACCAAAGCGCCGGCACTAAAGCTGCGCGCTGCCGCCTGCTCGGCCAGATTGCCGCTCTCATTCCCCTCAGCATAAACCAGATAACGGATTTTATGGCCAAGCTCCAGCCCTTCCAGCACCAGTTTCAACCCCTCGGCGATAAATAATCTTTCGCGCTCGCGGTGTTTTTTCAGCGCCAAAGCGCGCAAATCCTTGATAATCGGATTAGCAAGGCTGGTAATGGTTTTTACCGTTCCTGCTGCCGGATTTCCCGCTTTTGCCGGTCTGTCGGAAAAACTGTAATTATTTGGCGGCGCGGCAAAAGCGGTGCCTGCTGCTTCCTGTTCGACCTTGCCTGTTACAGTTTTTACCATAATTTGATTGTCACTTTGTCTGTTGCTTTATATTATATTGACCCAGCGGCTAAAAAGTGAGGTAGAAAGCACTCTACCGGCTTTTTGGCGGCCGTCCGGCCGGTTTTCACCCTTGTCCGACAAGCCGGCTTCGCGCAAAATCAGCTCGCCGGATTCTACCCTGCCATTGCAGCCGCGAAAACTTTCCCGCATCAATGTGTGCAGTGCATAAAAAGAAGCGCGAATGGAATAAGCGGTTAAGATAACCGCCAGCGGCTGCGGCGATAATAAAGCGCGGGCGCGAGCCGTGAGTTCGGCAATATGGTCAAAAAACTGCCAGATCTCCCCTTTTGGGCCGCGGCCGTAAGCCGGCGGATCCAGCAGAATAATATCATAAAAACTGTTGCGTTTTTGTTCTCGCCGCATAAATTTTAGCGCATCTTCACATATCCAGCGAATGGGGGCATCAGCCATTTTGGCAAAAAGCTGGTTTTCCTGCGCCCAGCCAATGGCTTTGCGGGAAGCATCAATATGCACCACTTCTGCCCCGGCGCGCGCGGCAATAAGTGAGGCCAGCCCGGTATAGCCAAACAGGTTCAAAACACGCGGGCGCGGGCCTCCTTTAATTCCTGCCTGTTTTATCAACTGTTCCATAAACAGCCAATGCGCCTCCTGCTCAGGAAAAACGCCGACATGGCGAAAAGAAGTAAAACGGCCGAGAAAAGGCAGGCCCCGCCATTGCAGCGGCCAGGTTTCAGCCGGAATTGCGCCTTTGCCATAATGTTTTTCTGCTTGCGGAAACTGCCAGCGCCCCACCCCCTCTTCTTCCAGATTACCGGTAAATACGGCATCAGCCTGTGCCCATTCCCGCTCGGGCAAGGCCGGCGGCCATAAAGCCTGCCCTTCCGGGCGGATAATATGCAAAGCGCCGTAACGCTCCAGCTTTTTGCCAAAGCCGCTATCTATCAGAGCATAATCGCGTGTCGGCCGGGTTTCCAAAATCAGCGGCACAGTTTCAGACGGCAATTCTCCGGTAAAAGCGGGGAAGGCAAAAGGCACTTCCGGCATACTTGCCGGCGCCGCCGCCATGCGGCGCGGCAGATTTTTTTGCTTTTGGCGCATTCGCAACTTTCAGCTCAAAGCGGCAAAGATAAAATTACCCGGCAGCGGCCTTCAGCCTAAATAGTAATTTCGTCACTATAATCTTTAACAGCATGCGGTTTTTTGGCCAGCACTTCCTGGTGCAGGCGGGCATTTTCCGCCTCCAGCCTGTGCCGGTTTTTTTGCACTCTGCATAATTTGGGCAGCATGGCCAGACCGCCGGCGGCAAAACCCAGAAACAAAAACACAAACAGCCAGACAAAAAGCGGCGCGGTCAGGCTGTAACCTTCTTCTGCCCGGCCGGAAAAAAGAGAAAAAATGCCTAGATTGAGGGTTACAAAATGGCGATTGGCGATAATAAAAGCAACCATTATCACGGCCAGCGGGACAAGAATGATAAAGGCGCATATTTTTTTTAAGGACATGATTGAGCCTGTGACGAAATTATTTTTTGCGGCTTTCACCGGGTTCGGCTTCCGGGTTAAGCCGGTCATAGAGATTTTTGCCGATTTTAAAAAACGGCACCCATTTTTCCTCCACCGGCACGGGGGTGTTTTTCCGCGGATTACGCGCCAGCCGCGCCGGCCGGTTTTTGACTGAGAAAGCACCGAAACCGCGTAATTCCACCCTTTTGCCTTCAGCCAGAGCGGCGGATATTTCATCAAGCACAGTTTTGACAATATGCCCGGCATCGCGTTGAAACAAATGCGGATTGCGATTGGCAATATTTTGCACAAGTTCTGATTTTATCACAAAAACCTCCATTAAGGCGCAGATACAGGGCACAAGGCCGGCCGCATTATACATCAGCCCGGCTGCGGCCAGGCCGCAATCCGGCGAAAAAGCAGGAACATAATTTTCATTTATCTGGCTTTTTGCGCTGTTAGTCAATAATATAAAATATAATAATGCTCTGCGCCGATTATCGGCAATGACGGGTAAACTCTGTTGCCTTTGCTATTACAGGCCGGCGCGGGGGAGAAATTGCCGGTTAACGGACAAATTTGCCGTTAACCGGCCTTATTTCAAGGCGATAAAGCAGTTTTGCGGCAGAATTAACGAGATTTAATAAATTTGTATTTTAAAATGTCTGGCGCTTTGTTAAAGCCGGGAAAATCTGCCCCGCCTGGCTGGGGGCAGAGCGAGGGGCGGCACGGCAAAGGGCTTTTACTCAGATTGATTCAGGCACAGCTTCGGCCGGCAGCAGGTCAAAATGCGGATAGTGATACAGGGCAGACGTGATATATGAATAATCCCAGGCAAAAACCGCCGGAAAAAAGCGAACTGCATATTTCTTCGGCAGGGCATAAGGGGCTTAAGCCGTTTAGCCATGCGCAAAAACATTCGCGCCGGGTGCGTTTTTTAAAGATTTTTCTGCCGATTATGGCTGTTATTATTGCTGCCATATTTTCATGGTTCACCTTTTTTGCCGATTTTCCCGGGAAAGCGGTCATTACACTTAACAGTGAAGAGGGGCAAAGCAACAGGCTGGTTATGACCGCGCCCAAGGTGGAAGGCTATACCAAAGATAAGCGCCCTTATGCCATAACTGCGCAAAAAGCCATTCAGGATCCGACACAAAGCGGCATTATTGAGCTGCAAATGATTGCCGGCACTATGCCTTTAGGCAATCGCGGCAATGCCAGAATAGAGGCGGCAAGCGCCTTTTTTGACAATATTAACGGCCGCTTGCAGTTTGACCGCCCCTTTACTGTTGTGACTGAAGATGGGATTGGAGCAAAATTATTATCGGCTGATGTCAATGTGCAATCAGGGCAAATGACTACTTCCGACCCGGTGGAAATTAACAGCGCCACACAAAATCTGACGGCTGCTTCCATGCGCATTACTGAAAATGGTCGCATTATTCATTTTGGCGGCAAGGTGCATATTGTGATAAATCAGGATAAAGCGCAATAAGCGGCCGATAAAAGGCTGCGGACGGGCAGGCAGCACGCGGCCGGGCCGATTGCATTTAAGGAAAATTTAAGGTAAATCGGGCTATTCTCGCCGGGGCATAATGTTAACCTTGCCGGGGCCGGCTCCCGGAATCTTTCTGAAACGGCCTGTCGCAGAGTGGCGGAGAATGGGTTTTCGGCTAAATCGCAGGATTATTGTGAATCAAAGCGGGGGCGGCTTTTATGGGATTATGGGGCATTATGCGGTTTCTGGCAAAAATTTCTGACAAATTTGCGCTTTGGGCGGCCTGCTTTATGCTGCCGGCGGCGGGCTTTGCCTGGCCCGGCCAGGCCTTTGCGCAAAATGTTAATTTCGGTATCAATTTATCGGGCGGCAAAGAGCCGGTCAAAATTGACGCAGACGAAATGGAAATGCACGATAAAGACGGCATGGCCATTTTAACCGGCAATGTTTCCGTGGCGCAGGGAGACAGGATTTTGCGCGCCGGTAAAATGATTGTCTATTATAACAAGACCGGGGCGGCAGAAGAGGCAGAAGAAGAAACCCGCTATGGGGAAAAGGCCAATAAAAAGGCCGGCATGCGGCAGGCCAACAGCCTGGGGGCAAGCGGTATTGACAGGCTGGAAGTTTCCGACAAGGTCTATATTAAAAACGGCAGGCAAATTGCTGTGGGGGATAAGGGGGTGTTTAATGCCGGCAATAATATTATGGTGCTGACAGGAGCAAAAATTGTGCTGACAGATGGTGACAATGTGGCCACAGGCTGCAAATTGACCGCTCATATGGATTCCGGCAAAGCTTTTCTGGAAAGCTGTTCCTCTTCGCAGCAAAAAGGGCGTGTCTCCGTTATTGTTAATCGCGGCGGGCAGAATTGATTATTCCATGTGGCAGATAAAGCAGACAGCAAAAGAGGGAAATAAAGGCGCAAAAGCCGAAAATGCGCCGGCCGGGCAAACCGGCCTGTCGGGAGGTGAGCCGGCCGGGCCGGTGGAAGATTTGTCTTTGCCCGGGGCCGCGGCAGCGCGCGGCAGCCATGCTTTTTTGCCGCCGGTTCAGACAAGCGGGCAAAGTAATGGGCAAGAGGCCGTATCGGTTTCAGCGGCAGCGGGGATTATGCCGGCGGCAAATTTTATCGGCCTTGCTGTGCAGGCGGAAGAATCGGCGCCGGCTGTGCCTGAAAAGCCCTTTGAAGTGATTTTTGCTCAGGCAGGCCCGTCCGCAGGCAGAAAAAATGCCGGGAAAATATCGCCGAAAACAGCGACAGAGCGGCAAAACCTGTTGCGCGGCACATTGGTAGCGCGCGATTTAACCAAAAAATATCGCGGCCGCAGTGTGGTTAACGGTGTTTCCTTTGGCGTGCGCGCGGGCGAGGCTGTCGGTATTCTGGGCCCTAATGGTGCCGGTAAAACCACCTGTTTTTATATGGTAACCGGGCTTGTGCCCGCTGATAGCGGCATTATAGAAATTGACGGTTTTGATGTAACCACTATGCCCATGTATCGCCGGGCGCGTTTGGGTGTGGGCTATTTGCCGCAGGAAGCTTCTATTTTTCGCGGCCTTTCAGTAGAAGATAATATCAAGGCCGTGCTGGAAGTGGTGGAGAAAGATAAAAAGCGTCGGCAGGCTGATCTGGACGCTTTGCTGGAAGAATTTAAAATTGCGCATTTGCGCCGGTCTATGGCGATTGCACTTTCCGGCGGGGAGCGCCGGCGGCTGGAAATTGCCCGTGCTTTGGCTTCACGCCCCAATTTTATGCTGCTGGACGAGCCTTTTGCCGGTATTGACCCGATTGCCATTGCCGATATTCAGCAATTAGTGCGACATTTGACCAGACGCGGTATTGGCGTGTTGATTACGGATCATAATGTGCGCGAGACTTTAGGTCTTGTTGATCGTGCCTATATTATTCACGCAGGGAAAGTATTGACGCATGGCCGGCCTGATGAAATTGTGGCCAATGCCGATGTGCGCCGGCTCTATCTGGGCGATGCTTTTTCGCTTTAGGCCTTTTATCGGTTAAAGGGTAACATATTTTTGCTTTGGTAAAAGCGCGGAATAATGTGTAATCGCCTGTTAAAAAGGCGCTGTTTAATTGTTTTTCGTGATTGACTTTGGTCTTTTTGCCTTATAAGGCAAACGCGGCGCCGGCCGGGGCTGCAAGAAACAAGGCAGGTTTTGGCAGTTTTTCGCCCTTACGCGATTTATCATTTTAATTGCGGCCTGACTCTGAAAATGGCTCCGGCGCCGGCCGGGCAGGAGACAAAGGCGGCAAGGCAGGCGGGTCGGCTTAAGGCGCGGCACCTGCCGGTAAATGAGGGCAGGAAAGTGAGCAATTATGAATTTGAGCGATTTAATTGCCGTGGACGCAATTTTTACTGATTTAAAGGTTGTTTGCAAAAAGCAGCTTTTGCAGATTTTGTCGGAAAAAGCGGCGCGGTTGACAGGTTTCTCTGAGACTGTCGTGTTTGACACAATTTTGAAACGCGAAAAACTGGGCTCAACCGGCATTGGCAACGGTATTGCCATTCCGCATGGCAAATTGCCCGATTTGGCAAAAATAACCGGTATTTTTGCCAAATTATCAAATCCGGTAGATTTTGACTCGCTTGATGATCGCCCGGTGGATCTGGTGTTTATGCTGCTGGCGCCGGAAGGGGCGGGGGCAGATCACCTTAAAACCCTGTCGCGCATTGCGCGGCTATTGCGCAATCCGGATTGCATTGCGCGGCTGCGCCAGAGCAAAGATGCGCAATCCGTTTATCTGGCTTTGACCCAGGCCAGTGATTTGGCTGCCATATAAGCGGCGGGCAAGGCTTTATTGCCTGTTATCGTGCCCGCATAGATGCAGAAAACAGCAGGGCGGCCGCCGGCGCCCAAGGGGCTGAGAAATTTTTCCCCTCGCTCTTGCGCAGATAAAAAGCCGTTACTATATAGCCTTTATATTCAATTTGGCAGAGTAGCTTTGCTCTGTGACAAGGCGGTTTTGCGCCGCGGCTGCGCAAAAGCGGGTTGGGCCGCGCAAATGGCAGCAAAATCCAAGGGAAAGTGGAGATATAAATGGCAAAAATTATCGGTATTGATCTGGGAACGACCAATTCCTGTGTCGCTGTCATGGACGGCAAAAACGCAAAAATTATTGAAAATGCCGAAGGGGCGCGCACAACCCCTTCTATTGTGGCTTTTACTGATGGCGGTGAGCGTCTTGTCGGCCAGCCGGCCAAGCGCCAGGCAGTGACTAATCCTGAAGGCACGATTTTTGCAGTCAAAAGGCTGATTGGCCGCCGTTTTGACGATAAGACGGTAGAAAAAGACAAAAGCCTTGTGCCGTATAAAATTGTCAAAGGCGATAATGGCGATGCCTGGGTTGAGGCCGATGGCAAAAAATATTCGCCTTCGCAGATTTCTGCCATGATTTTGCAGAAAATGAAGGAAACGGCTGAAGCTTATCTGGGCGAAAAAGTGGAGCAGGCGGTTATTACTGTGCCGGCTTATTTTAATGATGCCCAGCGCCAGGCTACCAAAGATGCCGGTAAAATTGCCGGTCTTGATGTATTGCGCATTATCAATGAGCCGACAGCAGCGGCGCTGGCTTACGGGCTGGAAAAGAAAGAGGGCAAGACGATTGCCGTTTATGATTTGGGCGGCGGGACATTCGATGTTTCTGTGCTGGAAATTGGTGACGGCGTTTTTGAAGTGAAATCCACTAATGGTGATACTTTCCTCGGCGGTGAAGATTTTGACATGCGCCTTGTTGCCTATTTTGCCGATGAGTTTAAAAAAGAGCAGGGTATTGACCTGAAAAATGACAAACTGGCTTTGCAGCGGCTGAAAGAAGCGGCAGAAAAAGCGAAAATTGAGCTTTCTTCAGCCCAGCAGACAGAAATCAATCTGCCTTTTATCACGGCAGACCAAACCGGGCCGAAACATTTGACAATGAAACTGACCCGGGCGAAATTTGAATCGCTGGTGGAAGATCTGGTCACCCGCACGATTGAGCCATGCAAGGCTGCTTTGAAAGATGCCGGTTTGAAGGCCGGTGAGATTGATGAAGTTGTGCTGGTTGGCGGTATGACCCGTATGCCGAAAATTCAGGAAGTAGTGAAAAATTTCTTTGGCCAGGATCCGCATAAAGGAGTGAATCCCGATGAAGTGGTGGCTATGGGTGCCGCCATTCAGGGCGGGGTTTTGCAGGGTGATGTCAAAGATGTGCTGCTGCTTGATGTAACACCGCTCTCGCTGGGGATTGAGACTTTAGGCGGTGTCTTTACCCGCCTGATTGATCGCAATACCACAATTCCTACCAAAAAATCGCAGACTTTTTCTACTGCTGAAGATAGTCAAAGTGCGGTAACGATTCGTGTTTTCCAGGGTGAGCGGGAAATGGCCGCTGACAATAAGCTTTTGGGGCAGTTTGATCTGGTCGGTATTCCGCCGGCGCCGCGCGGTGTGCCGCAAGTGGAAGTGACATTTGATATTGACGCCAATGGTATTGTCAATGTTTCGGCTCGCGATAAAGGTACCGGCAAGGAGCAGCAAATCCGCATTCAGGCTTCTGGCGGTTTGAGCGATGCCGATATTGAAAAAATGGTCAAGGACGCTGAAAGTCACGCAGAAGAAGATAAAAAACGGCGTGAAGCTGTGGAGGCCAAAAATCAGGCGGAATCGCTGGTGCATATGACAGAGAAAAACCTGGCCGAGCATGGAGCCAGGCTGGCGGCAGAGGATAAAGCCGCCATTGAAGCGGCAGTGGCCGAGACAAAAGCGGTGCTTGAAGGCGGTGATGCCGATAAAATCAAGGCAGCAGCGCAGAAACTGGCGGAAGCAAGTATGAAACTTGGTCAGGCCATGTATGAGGCGTCTCAGGCTGAGGCTGGCGCCGCCGGCGGGGAAAGCGCAGAGGGCGAAGCAAAAGCCGATGATGATGTTGTTGATGCTGATTTTGAAGAAGTCGGCAATGATGACAAAAAGAAATCCTGATGCTGTTTTTTCAGATTGGATAGAGTTGCGGCTTACCCCTTGGAACAGGCTTTCAAGGGGTAAGCCTTTATAGGTCTGGATAAAATCGGCGGGAAACGGCTTGTTTATTGCACACGCGCAAGAGGCGAGGAGGGGCGCAGCCCCGACCGGGACAAAGGATAAAGAGGCGAGGAGGGGCGCAGCCCCGACCGGGACAAAGGATAAAGAGGCGAGGAGCGCGGGACGCGCGACAGGGACAAGGGATAAAGAGGCGAGAAGGGGCGCAGCCCCGACCGGGACAAAGGATAAAGAGGCGAGAAGGGGCGCAGCCCTGACAGGGACAGAGGATAAAGGGCAATCGCGCGGCATGGCGGTAAAACAGTATAAGGTTTGGCGGTAATGAAATCAGATTATTATGAGCTTCTTGGCGTGGCGCGCGATTGCGATGACAGAGCTTTGAAAGCTGCTTTTCGTAAATTGGCCATGCAATATCACCCGGATAAAAATCCGGGTGATGCTCAAGCCGAGCGCAAATTTAAAGAAATCGGCGAAGCTTATGAAACTTTGAGAGATCCGCAAAAGCGCGCTGCTTATGATCGTTTTGGTCATGCTGCTTTTGAAAATGGCGGTTTTGGAGCCGGCGGCGGTTTTGGGGCAGGTGGTTTTGGCGGCGGTTTTGCCGATATATTTGAAGATATTTTCGGCGGTATGATGGGAGGCCGGGCGCGCCGCGCCGATGCCGCCATGCGCGGCAGTGATTTAAGCTATAATATGGAAATCACGCTGGAAGAAGCTTATCACGGCAAGGAAGCGCAAATTCGAGTGCCGTCTCACCAGACATGCGATATTTGTCATGGCAGCGGTGCCAAAGCCGGCAGCAAGCCGACAGAATGCAAAACTTGTCACGGCACCGGGCGTATACGCACCGCCCAGGGCTTTTTTACGGTAGAGCGCACTTGCCCGACCTGCCATGGCCAGGGGCAGATTATTGAAGATCCCTGCCCAAAATGCCACGGCCAGGGGCGGCTGCAGAAGGATAAAGTGCTGACAGTCAATATTCCTGCCGGGGTGGAAGACGGCACGCGTATCCGCCTGTCAGGCGAGGGTGATAGCGGTTTGCGCGGCGGGCCAAATGGTGACCTTTATATATTTTTAGCCATATTGCCGCATGAATTTTTTGAGCGTGACGGCGCCAATTTGTTTTGCCGGGTGCCGGTGGCCATGACTACGGCAGCGCTTGGCGGCAAGTTTGAAGTCTCAGGCCTGGACGGCAGCAAAACGCAGGTCAAAGTGCCGGAAGGCACACAAAATGGCAAGCGCTTCCGGCTGAAAGACAAAGGCATGCCTTATTTGCGCCGCCAGCAGGCCGGCGATATGTATATTGAATTACAGGTGGAAACACCGCAAAAATTGACCAGGAAACAAAAGGAATTGCTACAGGAATTTGAAAATATCAGTGTTCATGAAAATTCGCCGCAATCTCACGGCTTTTTTGCCCGCATGAAAGAGTTTCTCGGCGGTTAGGCTGAGGTAATTATTGCAAGGACAGGGTATTCTGCCACGAACTGCCTTATTCCGCTTAAGAAAAAACTCTTAATGAGAGGGAAATATGGCTCTGCCAAAATATCCGATTACCATTGCTCCGGCCTTGGGGATTATCCTGAAATGTCATTTTGACGGCTTTGTCAGTCCTGAAATGTTAAAAACGCGGCCTGTCCTTATCGTTGCGCCGCCGATGCAACAACGGCCGAGATTGTGCACAATCATACCTTTAAGCACAACAATTCCCGAGCCAAAAATGCCGTATCATTTGGAAATTGCTATGCCGACCCCCTTATTGCCGGAGCCTTTCGATAGTCCTTCGGCATGGGTTAAAGCGGATATGCTTTATGCCGTGGGCTTTAGCAGACTGGAGAAGTTTTATTATCAGACCGGCAAAAGCAAAAACTATACTGCCCCTGTTATTGCTGCGACCACTATGCAAGAAATCCGGAGAAGGGTTTTACGGGGGCTGGGCTTGCGCGCTTTGGAACAGGGCTTCAGATAACGGGAAAAGCCTGTGGCCGGAACCCATAAGCGCCGTAGTGCTTTTTATTGACTTGCTTGCAAGTTTACTCTATACTTTTAAACGAGATCCGCTCTTGTATCTGCCTCCGGGGTGGACAATCGGCATTTAAAAGCCTTCGGCTGTAAAGCCTGGGGTCATTGTATTCCGGATTGTGTATAGGGGGAACATCGCACCGCCATAAGTAACAGTGTATGCTCAGGTGTGTGTTCTGAATTATATCCGATACAATGTTTTGCGCCGCTCTTGCATCGGCTTTCAGGGTCGACAATCGGCATTTAAAAGCTCCATTTCTGCTCAGGCAGAGTGGGGCTTTTGTTATTATTCCTGCTATTCAGAGGTCTGCGCTGAATAAAAAGCCTTTGGGTAAAGGCAGGCGAATTATCGAAACAACCGGAGAAAAATTTGCAGCAACAGCAAAACTGGTGCTGCGAGAGAGGATTGAACTCTCGACCTCTCCCTTACCAAGGGAGTGCTCTACCACTGAGCTACCGCAGCAGGTTTGCACAGGCTTTTTGCCATATCCCGGAATATTGTGCAAGTCTCAAAAAGCTTATGCCCGCCAGGAAACTCTTTTTCCGCGATAATTTTAGGGTGCCTTGCCCAAAAGCGAGAAATTTGCCATTTTAAGCGCAGGGGTTGGTCAGGATAAAGGCGGATTGGATATAGTGACGCAGGCCGATAAAAAACAGAGCAAACGCCATATTACCGTGGCACAGCGTAAAAGCGGGCAGGAAAAGCGGCTGGCAGAGCAATTACGCGCCAATTTGCTCAAACGCAAGGCGCAGGCGCGCCAACGCAAGGCAGTAGAATCAGAGGACAGTGATTAGACGCATAATTGCGATTGTGGTTTTGCGGCTCACGCAAAAGCTGCCTGCTTTATTCGGCACTTCTCTATTGCTCCGATTATGGAAGCAGCTTTTGCTGCCGCAAAGACAACGCGCCAATCTGCTCAAACGCAAGGCGCAGGCGCGCCAACGCAAAACGGCAGAATCAGAGGGCAGTGCTTAGGCGCATAATTGCGATTGTGGTTTTGCAGCTCACGCAAAAGCTGCCTGCTTTATTCGGCACTTCTCTATTGCTCCGATTATGGAAGCAGCTTTTGCTGCCGCAAAGACAACGCGCCAATTTGCTCAAACGCAAGGCGCAGGCGCGCCAACGCAAAGCGGCAGAATCAGAGGGCAGTGCTTAGGCGCATAATTGCCGGATTGCGGTTTTGCAATCAAGCCACGGCCACCATGTCGACCCAATTATTATAAATTTTGCTTTTTCGGCCAAAGCCGCAAAACCTGTTGCCTTTTTACAAATTTAGTTCTTCGCCGTCTGCCGGCACCATAACCTGCTCGCCCAGCCTGTTGGCGGCAATATAGTGGCGCAATTCTGCCCGGCTGAGCATAGCATGATTGACCGCCTCCATATGGACAGCAATAATTTTTGCTGTCGGCATGGCCTGGTGCACGCGCAATATATCCTCTTTCCCCATAATAACGGAGCCGGCAAAAGCTGTTATACAGGCATAACCGGCATTGAGAATAATAATCTCCGGCCGATATTGCGCCAGCGCCGCCTCAACACCCGGATACCAGATAGTATCGCCGGCAATATAGACGCTTTTGTGCCCTTCCGCCTGCAAAACAATGCCCATGGTTTTGCCCAGACGCGCTGCCGTATCAGGGTCGGCATACATGGCTGCCGTGCCGTGTTGCCCGGCGGTTTTATGCAGGCTTATGCCTTTGAACCGGGTTGTCTCGCCAATAATCTGTATATTGTGAAAGCCTTGCGCGCCGACAAGCGCGGCATCTGCGGCATTTTGCACAAAAATCGGCAGGGTTTTCGGCAATAATTTTTGTGCCGCATCGTCCCAGTGATCCAGATGCGTATGGGTAAGCAGCACAGCATCTATATCAGACAGCAGCTCTGCCGCCGGTATGGGCAGATCTACCAGCGGGTTGCGCCGCTCACTATAAGCGTTCGGGAAACCGGGATAAGAGCCTTTGGCTGCCAGCATGGGGTCAACCAGAAAAATGCAGCCGGCATAAGACAAGATCAGTGTGGCGTTACGGATAAGGCGCAGGGAAACAGTGCCGCCGGCCGCCGGAGATTTGCCGGCTATTATATTTGTCATAATTACAGCTCCAAATATATGTCTGGAAGTATAAGCGACATATCATTGCTCATAGCCGCCAAAAAACAGAACCCGGTGCCAGTTTTCGCCGTGATTGCGCCAAAATTACGGCCTGTGCCGCAGCTTCGATATTTTACCGGCTATAAGAGGGAAGCTTTGTCTGTCCCCGGAGCAGCGATAATTTTTACCCCTTTATCAGCTCTTCGCCATGTTTTTATGCCGCAAATAATGTTTGGTGCGCCTTTGGCAGACAAGTTTCTGTTTACGCTTTTCTGACAGGGGGGAGCTTTGCCGCGCGGATTTATCGGCATAAACCGGTAGTGTCATCATGCCCGGCCGGGGCGACATTGCCCGCCTGTTGCCGGCCTCCCCCGCGCCAGGCCCTGATTGCGGCGCATTGGCGCAGTGCTTATATAGCGGGGCTTGTGTTACGGGATTTATCTCTCGACCTATACCGGCTTTCCTGATAGCGGAAAGGCGGTCACGATTGGCTGGCCAAAGGCGATTTTCGCTGCTGCTGCCTCGTTACCCGGCGGTGGGGAGGCCGGATTTGTTGCCTTGATGAGCGGCTGATAGATTCTGCCGGGCCGGGTGCGGCGCCGGCTTATCGCCTGCCGGCTATGCTGGCAAAAATTGATGGCTTGCGGGCGCAGCTATTTGGTCGAAGAGTATAATAGCGCAGCTCATGGCGGCGCGCGCTGTCATGAGCTGCCGCAGCTTTACCCGGTATTTTCGCCGTGCTATCAGTATGATGCCGGTAATATGGCGGCAAGGCTGCCGGAAACCACCGCCCTGTCGGCGGCAGGCATTGCCGCGCCGGCCGGCTGGAAAAAGCCGGGCAAAGCTGCCGGTAGATTGTAAGGCAGCAGTGCCGGTGCGGCTTGCCGCCGCGCTTGCTATGCGGCATATATGGGGTTTGGGGTAACGGCAATCGAGGCAAAGGGAATTTTATGGACAGAATACGCATTGTCGGCGGCCACAGGCTGAATGGCGAAATTTCCATTTCCGGGGCAAAAAATGCGGCTTTGCCGCTTATTATTGCCTCTTTATTGACAGAAGAGCCGTTGACGCTGGAAAATGTGCCGAGCCTGGCTGATGTTGAGCAACTGATTCGCATTTTGGGCAATCACGGCGTGGATTATGCCCTGCACGGCCGGCGCAAAGCGCATACAAGCAGTTCTTATGCGCGTGTTATGCGCTTTGAAGCGCGCAATATTGTCAATATTATTGCTCCTTATGATCTGGTTTCCAGAATGCGGGCAGGGTTTTGGGTTATCGGCCCGCTTTTGGCGCGTATGGGCGAGGCAGAAATTTCGCTGCCCGGCGGCTGCGCTATCGGCACGCGCCCGGTCGATTTTATTTTGGACGGTTTGCGCGCTTTGGGGGCGGTTATCACCATTGAAAACGGCTATGTCCATGCCCGCGCCGCCAAAGGCCTGCATGGGGCGTCTTATCATTTCCCCAAAATAACGGTAGGCGGCACGCATGTGCTGCTCATGGCGGCCAGCCTTGCCAAAGGGGAAACTGTGCTGCACAATGCGGCGCAGGAGCCGGAAGTGGTGAATCTGGCTGAGTGCCTTACTGCTATGGGGGCGCAGATTAGCGGTGCCGGCACAAGGACAATCCGTATTAAAGGGGTAGAGTATTTATCCGGCGCGCAGGTAAAGGTTATCCCCGATCGGATTGAAGCCGGCACTTATGCTTTTGCCGCAGCGGCGACCGGCGGTAATGTGCTGTTGCGCGGCGCCAACCCTAATCATTTGCCCATTGTGCTGGAAAAATTGCAACAGGCCGGGGCGCGGGTGGATTGGGAAGAAGACGGTGTTCGTATTCGCCGCGAAGCGCCGTTTATCACCCCGGTGGATATTGAAACTGCTGCTTATCCCGGCTTCCCCACGGATTTGCAGGCGCAATTTATGGGGTTGATGACACGCGCCCAGGGCACGGCAAAAATTACTGAAACAATTTTTGAAAACCGTTTTATGCATGTGCAGGAGCTGGCGCGGCTGGGCGCGCATATCAGCCTTGCCGGCCAGACGGCCGAGGTGGAAGGTGTGCCGCTTTTGCAGGGGGCGCAGGTTATGGCCACAGATTTGCGCGCCTCTGTTTCGCTGGTGATTGCCGGGCTGATGGCAGAGGGAGAAACCATTGTCAATCGTGTTTATCATCTGGATCGCGGTTTTGAGCGGCTGGAAGAAAAACTGGCCGCCTGCGGCGCGGAAATTGAAAGATTGCGCAGCTAACCGGTTGTTTGGCTGTTGTATCAAAGAGTAATCGGGGATAGAGAGCACAAAAGCCGGCCGGGTTATATGCAGCAGTAAAATCAGGCGCTGCCGGGGCGCTACAGCATAATGAACGGCATGGCGGCGACTGTGACGGGCGGTTTGCTTTTATCATGTTTATATTGGCCATGCCGGCAAAAGGCTGAAATAAACTTTAAAAATTCCGGTTGCAAAAGCCGCAAAATCAGGCGTCCGGTTTTTATAGGCCAAAGCCTGCGGTAACAGGGAGCAGAGCAATGTTAAAACTGATGGCGCTTGATGAAGAAGATTTGGGGATTTTATCTTTTCATTTGCATAATGCGCGCCTCTATGGGCGCGATATGCTGCGCCAAATGCGGGAGCAAAGTTTTTTGCTGGCCATGCACCGCTTTAATTGGGAAGCAGCCTTGGCTGGAACAGCAATAGCAGGCGCAGAAAAAGCAGCTCCAGGCAGGAAAAGCGGCAAAATTTTGCCGGCAGGCACAGATCTGCCGGCAAAGGCAAAACAAACGGCGAAAAAAGCCGGAAAAACTGCGCCGAAAGCACAAGGCACAGCGGCGGATACAGTAAAAACAGCGCAGGAAATACCGGCTATTTTGCAATTTGATCATGTGCTGGCCGTGCGCTCATACGGCATTGACCGGCGGCAAAGCGGGCAGGTTTTGTCACTAAAGGGCCTGTGCTTCCGCCCGCAGGCTGCGCCCGGCGGCATTATCACTTTCCTCTTTGCTGAAAAGGCCGGGCTGGAGCTGAAGGTAGAATGTATCGAAGCCCGCCTGCAGGATTTGCCCACTGAGTCGTGACGACAATTTAATTTTCAATACTATTCGCCAACGTAATTGAATTCTACTTTACTCTGAATAGCTATTTCTGCCAGTATCTGCTGTAATAATTCGGGTTGAGTTATACCATTTAAATAGCTTAATAAAGCGGGAACGTTGATTATCTCTTCAATGGAATTCATATAAGAATCAATAACAGTTTTAATTTTGAATTTAGAGATTGCTTTCTTTCTTATAGCCTCTTTTATCTCAGCGCTAGAGAGTTCTGTTTTTACTACAAATGTAATAGGGAAGCGTTGGATCTTATCTATGTCCAAAAAATATTTGGTTGTATCCAACGTCTCCGTAACTTGGAAAAAACGCCCGATTGGTTTCATGACAAAATCAATTCCACCATCATTGGCATTAGTGCGACCAGTTTTATAAAGCACCAGAGCCTTTTCTGTTACAGATTCTCGCTCTTCGCCGATCCATATTGTATCCTCACTATATTTCACTTTAAGCACTGCATAGCTAACAATTTCAAAAATTCTCGCATCAACATTTGGATTTAATTGTTCTTGGATAAAACTGACCGCTAGCTCATTTTCTTTCGTTTCAAGAGTAGACATTTCTTTACATATTTTTATAAAATTTTCAAACGAACTTTTCTTTTGCATTATATATTCATCAATTATTTTGATAATTGAGTGAGCGAGATTAAATTCTATTGTATGCTTATTACCGTGTGGGACAGATATTTTCAATAAATCTTCATGAATCCAATATCGTTGTTTTTCAACATCTCTAATAATAGGGTCTATTTCGCTTATAGGAAAAAACTTTCTAAACTCACTATTCAGACGATGATTCAGAGCATGGTTTTGCAGTTTGGCACCAAATGGAAGCTGCCTCTGTCTCCTAAATAAGTCTATAAATTTTGCTCCTTCATAGACTGAATAGTCTATATCTTTTCTTGTAGCGTATCCTTTATTTATGTAATCTTCAATAAGCACATATAAAGCATAAATATTAGCAAAAGAACCTCTTGCTTTTGATCCTTTGTCAACAGATTTTGTCTTACGATTCAAATAACTTATCAGGGTGCTGCGTTCAAAAATATAATCTGCATTTTCTGCAAATTCCTGAACTAAAATTTGTCGTATAATTGAGGAAAACGGATACTGATTTAACGAATTTTTACTCATGACAGTCCCAAAGAAAATTGCTTTTTATTGTCCGGTATGCCGCTTTTTTTCTTTTGAAAAGATTTATTTAATCGTTTGAGGATCTCCCCTTTATATTCAGTCGCAATATCCAAGCGCCGTAAACCTATTTTTACATAGTCCTCTTGCAGCTCAATATTTATACTTCTTCTACCTAATTTTTGTGCGACAGCACCGGTAGAAAATGTGCCAGAAAACGGGTCTAAAATTAAATCACCCCGATTACTGCTCGCTCTGATAATGCGTTCAAGCAAAATCTCCGGTTTTTGGCTGGGGTGTTCTTCATATTCTGCCATACGATAACGCACTCTTGGCATATACCAAGCATTACCTGGTATTTTGCAATTATTGTATGGAGCCGGAACAGCCTTACGATAATCAATAAGGTTTCTTTTTGCTCCGGTTTTAGCCTCAATCTCAATATCAGAAGCATTAAATGTATATAATTTTGGATTTTTTACCGCAAAAATAATTGGCTCATATAAAGAACCATAATATTTTTTTGCCTGAACACCCGAACTATCATAATGCCAGATAATACGAGATAGAATACTCATTCTTTCTCTTAACCACAAATCAATGTAAGGCATCGCTTGCGTACTGGTCATGACATATAGGGAACCCGTTGGTTTTAATTTTTTAATACACAGATCAAGCCATTTGAAACACCACTCTATATAGCTTTTATCCGTGTCCCATATGTCAGTAAAATTACCAAATTTTTTCCCTAAATTATAAGGCGGGTCGGCGAATACCAAATCAATAGATTCGTCATCAATATCATCAAGCGCTATCAAACAATCAGCGTGGTAAATTTTTGCTCCTTTGTTTTGATATATTTCATATTTTTTATGATGCGTAAAAGCCATGTGAGCGCAGTCCTTAAAATGAACGAATCCTCGTATATCATAGGCTTAATCATCGTTATTGTTCAATATTTAAACTTTAGAAACTATCCATTATTTTTTAGATCAGTTCAAAGAACAAAGCTACTGTCTCTTCTGTGTTTCTGTTCTTATCACTGATCTCTGTCCACTTCTTTATGCTTCAGTTATCAGCGTTTACTTGGTGTGTTGCTCAAGACAGCAACGCTGTTAATGCCCGATATGGGGGGCGGCGCGGCGGCTTTTGGCTAATGCTGTCTGCTTCTGCCGCTCAGCGTAGCGGGCGCGATCGGCGTTGCTATGCTCATTATAGCAGGCGGCGCAGGAAATGCCTTCCTCATAAAGCGGCGATTTTTTATCCTCTGCCGTCAAAGGCCGGCGGCAGGCGCGGCACAGTTCCATCTCGCCCTGCTTAAGCCCGTGCCCCAGCGATACGCGCTCATCAAAAACAAAACATTCCCCCTGCCACAGGCTTTCTTCCGCCGGAATTTCTTCCAGATATTTTAAAATGCCGCCTTGCAGGTGATAGACATTTTCATAGCCCAGTTTTTTGGCATAAGCGGTCGATTTTTCACAGCGAATGCCGCCGGTGCAAAACATGGCAATATTTTTTTTGCCGCGCAGCTCGGCCGCATGGTCTTGCAGCCATTGCGGGAAGTCGCGAAAAGTTTTTATCTCCGGGTCAATCGCGCCGGCAAAACTGCCAATAGCATATTCGTAATCATTGCGCGTATCAATGAGGATTGTGTCTTTATCCTGTATCAGGGCATTCCAGTTTTGCGGCGCGACATAAGTGCCCACGGCCTGCAGCGGGTCAATGCCCGCTACTCCCATAGTGACAATTTCTTTTTTCAGCCGCACTTTCAGGCGGCGAAACGGCATTGCCTGCGCTGTAGAATATTTCAGCTCCGGTGCCTCAAGCCCTTTTTGCGCGGTGATAAAGGCCACAAGGCGGGCAATGCCCTCTTTGGCTCCGGCGACTGTGCCGTTAAGGCCTTCTGCCGCCAGCAGCAGGCTGCCTTTAATACCGGCCTCGCGGCCAAGAGCCAAAAGCGGCGCGCGCAAAGCGCGATAATGCGGCAAAGGCGCAAAACAATAGAGCGCGGCAACGGTAAAATTTTCTGCCATTTCCCTTTTCCCTGTTATTTCCCGGCAGCCTGATCCGGCGCCTAATCAACAAAAGCCTTTTCCACCACAAAAGAGGCGGGGGCATTATTGGCGCCTTCTTCAAGGCCGAAATGACGCGCCATAGCGGCGCAATCTTTCAGCATGGCCTGTGAGCCGCAAATCATCATGCGGTCATTTTCCTTATCGATCGGCGCCAGCCCGGTATCGGCAAAAAAGCGGCCGGAAAGCATAGCCTCAGTAATGCGCCCCATATGCGGCGATTTTTCCCGTGTGGTCATGGGGTAGAAACATAATTTATCGGCAAATTCGCCAATCAGCGGGTCATGCCGCAAATTTTCCAGCAATTCTTTGCCATAGCCGAGTTCCGCTATATTGCGCGTGGTCTGGATAAGAATAATCTGCGCAAATTTTTCATAAATTTCCGGGTCGCGAATCAGGCTGGCAAAAGGGGCAATGCCGGTGCCGGTGGCCAGCAGAAACAAACGCCTGCCGGGAATAAGGGCGTCCAGCACCAGCGTGCCGGTAGCTTTTTTGCGCATCAGCACAGTGTCGCCGGGGCGGATTTTTTGCAAATGCTCGGTCAATGGCCCGCCAGGCACTTTAATCGAGAAAAATTCCAGCTCCTCGTCCCAAAAGGGCGAGGCAATGGAATAAGCGCGGAAAACCGGTTTATCGGCATCAGGCAGGCCAATCATGACAAATTCGCCTGAGCGAAAGCGAAAATTTTCCGGCCTTGTCATGCGGAATTTAAACAGCCTGTCGGTATAATGTTTTACTTCTGTGACCTTTTGGGCAAAAACATTATCCATTTTGGCGGGGTGAGTTTGGTTTTTCGCCGCTATCATCAATAATCCATAGGCTCAAGCAAGAGATTTTACGCAATTTCATTGCCTTGTTTAGCGCAATGCCGGCCTTTTTTCCATATAAAACTGCTTTTCCTTTCTGCTTTAATCGGCTAATTTGGCGGCAGACGCGGTTAAAATAGCAAAAACAGCAGGAATCAAGGAGCAATGGCGGCTATGACAGCAGTGAAATTCGGCACAAGCGGTTTGCGCGGGCGGGTGGAAGATTTGACGAATAGCCTATGCCGCGCCTATATGCGGGCTTTTTTGCAGCATATGGCGCAGGCACATGGCTTGCAGCCGGGGAGCACGGTTTTGGTCGGGCGGGATTTGCGCGCCAGCAGCCCGCGTCTTGCCGCCGCTATTTGTGCTGAAATTGCTGCTGAGGGCTTCCAGGTTGAAAATTGCGGCCTGGTGCCGACCCCGGCGCTGGCTTTGGCCGCGCTTGCCGGAGCAGCGCCGGCGGTGATGGTAACCGGCAGTCATATACCGGAAGATCGCAACGGGCTGAAATTTTATCGCCCGGACGGTGAAATTGACAAGCAGGACGAAACGGCAATATGCGGGCTGCTGCAAACGGCGGCGGATAAAGGGCAAGCGGCGGAGGCTTTGGAAAACCCGGCCTTGCCGCCGGAAAACGGCCGGGCGCGCCAGGCCTATATTAAACGGGCGCTTGATTTTTTGCCGCCGCAGGCTTTGCGCGGGCTGCATATTGGCATTTATCAGCATAGTTCAGTGGCGCGCGATATATTGGCCGATATTATGACAGGTTTGGGGGCAGAAACTACCGTTTTGCACCGGGCGGAAAAATTTATTGCCGTCGATACGGAAGCCCTGCGCGAGGAAGATCGCCGCTTTGCCCATAATGCCGCTGCCGAATACCGGTTAGACGCGCTTGTCTCGACGGACGGCGATGGTGACCGGCCGCTGATAGCCGATGAAAAAGGTGAATTTCTGCCTGGTGATAGTATCGGCATTTTGACCGCCTGGTTTTTGCAGGCCGATAGTGTGGCCACACCGGTAACCACCACTACGGTGCTGGAAAAAAGCGGGTTTTTCCCCCATATTTACCGCTGCCGGGTTGGCTCTCCCTTTGTGCTGGCGGCCATGAAGGCGGCAAAAGAAGCCGGCGGGCGCTTGATTGTCGGCTTTGAGGCCAATGGCGGCGTGCTGCTGGGCAGCCCGGTGCCGCTGCCGGGGGGGCGGGTGCTGGCGGCCTTGCCCACGCGTGACGCGGTTTTGCCGATTTTAAGCCTGCTGGCGCTGGCGCGGCAGCGAAATCTGCCGCTAGGTGGCTTGCAGGCGCTGCTGCCGGCGCGTTTTACCGCGGCCGATCGCTTGCAAAATTACCCGCCTGAGGCCGCGGCGGTGCTGCTGGCGCAACTGGCGGCAACGGCACCGGGTGCGCATTTGGCCGGTGTGTCGGGCAAACTGGTTGCGCGCGATACGGTAGACGGTGTGCGTCTGAGTTTTGACAATGGCGATATTCTGCATTTTCGCAGCTCCGGCAATGCGCCGGAATTGCGCTGTTACAGTGAGGCGGCGAGCCAGGCTGAGGCAGCGGCTTTAGTGCAGGCCGGGCTGGCTCTTGCGGCACAAGCCGCGGCGTAATGCCGGCGCATTGCCGGTGCGGGCTTGTATTGCGCAACTATTCGCCCTAAAATAAACGAAGCGTCAGGCGGCAGATCGGGGAAAGCCGGTATAATCGAGGCAGGAAAACCAGCAATAATGGCCAGAAAAGTAAAAGAACACATCAAGATTACGGCCAGGGACAAAGCGCTGATTGTCCGCCTGCTGCGGGAGAACTTCCGCAAGCACGCTTTGCTGTATCTGGGTGCCATGATCAGTATGCTGTTTATTGCCGCCAGCACCTCGGCCAGCGCCTGGGTAATGAAAGATGTGGTGGAAGCAACTCTGCGCGGCCATGATTTTCAGATGATTTTATTTATTGCCGGGGCAGTGGCGGTTATTTTTATCACCAAAGGTTTTTCGTCTTTTTTCCAGTCCTTTTTCCTGACCCGGGCGGGCAATAGCATTGTTTCCGAACAGCAGCGCAAAATTTATGCCCGGCTGATGCAGCAGGGGGTTGGCTTTTACCAGAAAAATGCCTCTTCCGATCTGTTATTGCGGGTCACGCAAAATGCCAATTCCGCCCGCTCGATTATTGATACGGTGGTCACCACTTTTGTGCGTGATTTATTTTCCGTGTCCGGGCTGCTGCTGGTTATGCTGGTGCAAAATTTCCGCCTGACCATTGTGGCTTTAATGCTTGGCCCGGTGGCTTTTCTCGGTGTGCGGATAATTTTACAACGCGTGCGCGGCTTAATGGCGAAAGAATTAAGCTCGCTGGCTGATATTATTAAAGTCATGCAGGAAACGACCATTGGTATTCGCGTGATCAAGGCGTTTTCGCTGGAAGATCGCATGCAGCAGCGCATGAATAAGGCAATTACCGATGTGCAGCGCCGCGCCAACAGCATTGCCACGCTGGAGGCAGCCACCGGCCCGGTAATGGAAACTCTGGCCGGGCTGGCCATTGCCACAGTTATTGTTTTTTCCGGCTATATGGCCTCGCAGCAAAAGGGAGTGGAAGCCCAGCTTATGGCCTTTATCACTGCTTTGCTGCTGGCTTATGAACCGGCCAAAAGGCTGGCTAATGTGCGGGTGAAAATTGAATCCGGCATGATTGGCGTGCGCATGATGTTTGAGCTGATTGATGTGCCGCTAAGCCTGCAGGAAAGCAAAAATGCCGAGCCGCTGGCTTGCCCGCGCGGGGTGATTCGTTTTAACAATGTCGGCTTTGCCTATATTGACGACCGCTATGTGCTGAAAAATATCAATCTCACTTTTCCCGCCGGCAAAATGACTGCTTTGGTCGGCCCTTCCGGTTCCGGCAAATCGACCATGATCAATTTGATGATGCGCCTTTATGATCCGAAAGAAGGGTTTATCGATATTGACGGGCAGGATATAAAAAATGTCACTTTCCAAAGCCTGCGCGATCATTTGTCTTATGTCGGTCAGGATACTTTTTTGTTTGAAGGCTCAGTCTATGACAATATTGCCATGGGCCGGGCCGGGGCGACAGAAGAAGAAGTGAGAGCGGCGGCTGTTTCTGCCAATGCGCATGAATTTATCGAAAAATTGCCGCAAGGCTATCAAACCAATGTCGGCGATAATGGCGGCAATCTTTCCGGCGGGCAAAAACAGCGCCTTTCCATTGCCCGCGCTATGTTGCGCAACAGTAAAATCCTGATTCTGGACGAAGCGACCAGCGCTCTTGATGCGCAGTCGGAAGCTCTTATCCGCGATGCGCTGGACAGGCTGACCAAAGGGCGGACAACTATTGTTATTGCTCATCGCCTGTCCACTATTGCCAATGCCGATAAAATTGTGGTGATGAAAGAAGGCGATATTTGGGAAGAAGGCACGGAAGAAGAGCTGCTGGCCATTGATGACGGGCTTTATCGGGAATTATATGAGCTGCAATTCCAGAACAGCCGGCAGGCGCTGGAAAATATGTCCTGAAATCGCTATGCGCGGCAGGGAAGAGGAACCGCGCCGTTTGGTCAGGTCGCGGTAAAACGCGGCTTATAGCGCCGAAGAGGGGGGCGGGATTTCTCTGCGGCTTGATAAAAGGGTGCCTTTAAGCGGCCGCGCTTTGTTTGTTTTAGCGGCGGGGCTTCTGCTCTATCCGCCGCGGCAGTGCGCGGGCGCTGCTTGCGCCGGTAAAGCTGCCGCAAGTGCCGGTGCGGCCGGGAAGGCAGCATAGGGGGTGCCGTTTTGGCGCGGGGGCGGCCGGCGTTTGATGGGCGGCGCGGCACAAAGCCGCGCTGTCTGCTCCGGCGAGAGGGAATCCGGCAAAGGCATGAGACAGCAGGGCTGCGCCTTGCCCCCGCCCGGTTTAATTCTGTGCGCCGGCCGGTTTAAAATCCTGTCCGCTATTTGTGCAGGAAATGAAGGGGAAATATGTTCCCGAATTTTTATATAAAGCAGATTAAAGAGCAAATTCGGCGTGTTGGGCTTGCGGAAACCTGCCGCCGCCTTGCCGGCAAGCGCGACAGAGCGGCGGCAAATGCCGCCAAAGCCGGGGATTATGAGCGGAGAGTCTATTACAGCGGCTGGGCAGTGCGGCATGAAGCCATGCTGGAAGAGCTGGAAAGAGGAAAATTTACGCTGGAAATGGGGCGGTAAAGAGTTGAAATTGCTAATCTTCTTGCTGCCGCGCCGGCAATAGTCGCCGTACCGGCCAACTGGCTTACTCTTATGAGCATAATGCTATATATTTTCTGTGCCGCGCCGGCTCAGCTCCGCTGCGGCTGCCGGTTCTGCGGCTATGGGCAATGGGGCGGCGTTCGGCTGTTCTGAGTTTCAGGCGCGCATGGGCGAAGAAAGCAGCCGACAGGCGAGTGGAGCGGCAAATGGGGGTGGCAATGCTATTGTCCACCGGCGCCAAAGGGGGTAAGCCGCCTCTCACTGTTACCGGCGGCCGGCAATATATTGCCGATAGCCGGCAGGTTGCGGTTCATAAGGGCGGGCAGCTTTGCCCGGCGCCTGGTCTTTCAATCGAATAAAGCCCGCCAATTATCGGGGATACGGCGCGGCCGGCCTGTTCGGCTGATAAGCGCCAGACAGCAAGTGCCGTCAGTCAGCAGGGTTTCGCCTCTGAATATGCGCTGGCGGATAAAAAAGCGTGCCCCGGTTAATTTTTCTATTGCAGTTTCCACCAGCAGCAGATTGTCAATATAGGCCGGCACCTTGAACTCCAGATTTAATTTGCTCACGGCGAATAAAACCGGCTCCGGCACAGGTGCGGCTGCATTTGCTGCTGCCGCGGCGGCTTCAGCAGCAATTTTTTGCAAAAGGCCGAAGGCGCGCAAAGCCTCAGTGCGGCCGCGTTCCATAAATTCAACATAGCGGCCGTGGTACACTATGCCGGAAAAATCTGTATCGGCATAATAAATGCGAATGGGCAAATAATGCGCCTTGCCTTTAATAAAACCGCCATGCGGCAGAGTGTTTTCCATTATATTTCCCCAATATTATCTGCCGCCTTCCGCTCCGGTCTCGCGCAAAGGCGCCTCACAAATTCGCCGAACCCGTTCCTGCAAATTTTCAATGCGGCTAAACAGCCATTGTAACTGCAAAGCGGTGATTTTATAATGCGGTGAATAACGCGCCTCAACATAAGCGCGGCGCAACAGCTCAAAACAGCGCTTATAGGCGCGCTTGTCCTGCGGCCAGCTCGAAGCAAGCTCCGGCGCCAGCGCATTGGTCATTGAGCGCAATTTACGCAAATTATGCAGCTTGGGGCTGTAAAGCGTTAGTGTTAATAGCAGGCAATGATAAATGCTTTCCGTGGCTTGATGGGCTTCAAAAGCCGCTTTCCGCATAGCGGCATTCATTTTGCCTTTTGATCGGCCAAAAGAAAATTTTGCAAGCTCCAGACATTCTAAAGACAAATCATAATATTGGTCAAAATATTTCTGCGCCTCTTCATATTGTTGCTTTTCTGTCATATTGCCGGGCGTGGCCAGCCGGTAGCCCGGTTCAGCATAAAGCTCTATGCCGTCCCGCAAAATATCGAGAAAGAAAGGCCGGCCGATTTTAAGCTGGGCATTCACATCATAATAGCTATGGACAATAAACTCGACCGGCACGTTTATCCGCTTGAGCACCAGCTCTTCGCGCAGCAAAACCCCTTCCACATGATACCAGTTTTCCGGTGCTGCCGCTTCCTTATTATTGACGATAATCAGCAAATCATAATCGGAATTATAGCCGCTTTTGCGATCCATCACCTGCTTGCCGCGGGCATAAGAGCCAAACAGAATAATTTTTAAAATCCGGCCGCGGCGTAAAGCTTGATTCGCTTGCGGCAGTTTTGCCGGCTGGAAATTCTCAAGCAGCAGCTTGACGACATAGGCCAGCTCCCGCCGCCGGCGCGGCGGCAAATGGCGCAAACGCTCTTCCAGTGCATTTTCATCAATCATCATAGTCTGTTGTAAAACCGGCAGGAGATACAGGCAAGATAATGTGCGGACTTATGCAAAATTATTTGCCGCCGGCACCGGTTTTGCCGGCCGGTGCCAAAACATTATCGATAAAATCGGCCTGC
The DNA here is from genome assembly GCF_008636115.1 of Candidatus Tokpelaia sp. Classification (GTDB taxonomy): domain Bacteria; phylum Pseudomonadota; class Alphaproteobacteria; order Rhizobiales; family Rhizobiaceae; genus QLZD01. The sequence goes on from NZ_QLZD01000013.1 coordinate 142,024, forward strand.
GCCGGCGGCTCCGGCGCGGCCTGCGGCAGTGTGTTTTGCGGGGCCGGCAGCCCCAAATGGCGGAAAGCTTTGGCGGTTAACAGCCGCCCGCGCGGGGTGCGGTTGATAAAGCCCTGCTGGATTAAAAACGGCTCAATAATATCTTCTACAGCATCGCGCGGCTCGGCCAGAGCGGCAGCGATTGTCTCGACCCCTACCGGGCCGCCGTTAAAATTTTCAGCAATCAGGTGCAAATAGCGCCTGTCCAGCCTGTCCAGCCCCAGCCGGTCTACTTCCAGCCGGGTGAGCGATTCATCAGCCAAAGCATGGTTAATCTCCACCGCGCCGGCAACATGAACAAAATCGCGCACCCGGCGCAACAGCCGCCCGGCAATGCGCGGTGTGCCGCGAGCACGGGCGGCAATTTCCCGCGCGCCGGCGGCAGTAATCGGCATATGCAGCAGGCGGGCATTGCGATGCACAATTTGCTCCAGCTCTGCCGCAGTATAAAATTGCAGCCGCACCGGAATGCCAAAACGGTCACGCAGCGGATTAGTGAGCAGCCCCAGCCGGGTTGTTGCCGCGACCAGAGTAAAGGGTTTTAAATCCACTTTGACGGAGCGCGCCCCCACGCCTTCGCCGATAATGAGATCGAGTGAAAAATCTTCCATAGCCGGGTAGAGAATTTCTTCTACTGTCGGGTTAAGGCGGTGGATTTCGTCAATAAACAGCACATCATTAGCTTGCAGATTGGTTAAAATCGCCGCCAGATCACCGGCTTTGGCCAAAATCGGGCCGGAAGTGGCGTGAAAATTCACCCCCATTTCCCGTGCCATAATTTGTGCCAAAGTAGTTTTGCCCAAGCCCGGCGGGCCGGCAAACAACACGTGATCCAGCGCTTCCTGCCGGCTCCTTGCCGCCTGAATAAAAACAGCAAGATTGGCGCGCGCCTGCTCCTGGCCGATAAAATCGTCCAGGTTTTGCGGCCGCAAGGCAGGCTCACTATCGCGCTCCTGCTTTTCTGCCGAAATGAGACGCTCTGCCTCCATTATTCTGCCTTATTGCTACTGCTTGTGCCCGGTGCCGGTGCGTATAGCCCGGCCTTTCTGCCTTTATTATGTCAGTGTTTGGCCAATATTTGCAAGCCCAGCCTGATCAGCCCGGCCGTATCGGCCTTGGCCCCCTCGGCGCTTTTGGCGGCTTTAGCAATAGCGCGGCCGGCTTCATCAGCTTTATAGCCCAGATTGGCCAAAGCGGAAACAGCGTCCAGCGCTTTGCTGCCGGCCAAGGGCGCCGCTCCGTTTTTTGTCCCTGCCGCCGGGGCAATGCTAATATTGGCCGGCGCCGGGGCTTTATTATGCAATTCCGTAATCAAACGCTCCGCCACTTTTTTGCCCACGCCGGGGGCGCGGCAAATAGCGGCCGTGTCACGCAGAGCCAGGGCCTGCGCCAGCTCATCAGAGCTTAAACTGCCCAAAATAGCCAAAGCCAATTTTGCCCCCACGCCCTGCACATTTTGCAACAGGCGGAACCAGGCGCGCTCGGCGGTGCCGATAAAGCCGAAAAGTTTTATCACATCTTCCCGCATTTGCGTTTCAATAAACAGGCTGAGCTTTTGCCCGCGCTCCGGCAGGCTTTGCGCGGTTTTGCCGCTGATAAACACGACATAGCCCACGCCCTGCACATCAAGCAAAATCTGCCCTTCGGCGATTTCATCTATTATGCCGGTTAATTTGCCAATCATGGTTTACCGCTCGATTGTGCAGGGTTTTCCCCTGCCGGTTGCCTTTCGCCAAAGCCTGTTTGTCTTTATTGGCGCGTTTGTCCCGGTGCCAGGCTTTTGCGGCAACAGGCTTGCACATCAAGCAAAATCTGCCCTTCGGTGATTTCATCTATTATGCCGGTTAATTTGCCAATCATGGTTTACCGCCCGATTGTGCAGGGTTTCCCCTGCCGGTTGCCTTTCGCCAAAGCCTGTATCGTGTCATAGCGCTATTACGGCCGGCGCGCAAGAATATTGCCCTGCCGATTATGTGCATGGCAAACGGCAATAGCCAGCGCATCGGCCGCATCGGGCGAATCATATTCCGCTTTCGGCATTAAAGTTTTAATCATAAGCTGAATTTGCGTTTTTTCACCATGGCCAACCCCGATAACCGCCTTTTTTACCGCATTGGGGGCATATTCCGCCACCGGCAGGCCAAAACGCGCCGGCACCAGCAAAGCAATGCCGCGCGCCTGCCCCAATTTCAAAGTAGCGCCGGCATCTTTATTGACAAAACTATGCTCTACTGCCGCCTCCTGCGGCTGAAATTGCTCCATGATTGCGGTCAGGCCGTCATAAAGCCGGCACAGCCTTACTGCCAAAGCGGTTTTATTGTCAGAGCGCACTGTGCCGGCGGCGATAAAGCGCAGCGCATTGCCCTGTTTTTCCAGCACGCCCCAGCCCATATTGCGCAGGCCGGGGTCAATGCCGATAATCCTTAAACTATGCTGCTCCGGCATGGCACCTCCGCGCAAATGGGTTATTTTTTGCTTATTCCTGACCGAAAAATCGTGTCAAACTTGTGCCAACGGCAAATCGCGATGCAAAATTTTTCGGGAATAAGCATATTGCGCAGGCCGGGGTCAATACCGATAATTCTTAAACTGTGCTGCTCCGGCATAATTTCTGTTTCCTGAAAACGGTAAAAGCACTGCTCTTGCTGCCGGCCGCTGATTTTATCGCTCAGCCGGCTGGGCAAATTGCCCTAAAAAGATTAAAACAGCTTAAAGGGGTAAAGCAGCAAAAGCAAATCCGGCCGGCAATCGGGGCAAAAGATGAGGCGAAAAGAGTTGATAATGGCAAAAACAGAGGCTTCCGACTTGCAGTCCGGCTATTGGCTTTATCGCTTTTTGCCGCCTAAAGCTGCGGCCTATGCCCAATTAGCGCGGCTGGATCGGCCGATTGGCTGGCAATTATTATTCTGGCCATGTATTTGGGGGCTGGTGCTGGCTTTTTATGCCCAAAATCTGTTTTTGCTGCAATCTGCTTTTCCTGTCTGGCCGGCAGCGGATTTTTTGCCTGTTGCTATTGCGCATTATCACGCCTTTTCGCCGCCCGGTTTTTTGCTGTTTACTGCCTTGTTGTTTTTAATCGGCGCGGTGGTCATGCGCGGTGCCGGCTGTACTTATAACGATATTGTCGATCATAAAATTGATGCACAAGTGGCGCGCACCAAAACGCGGCCGCTGCCCTCCGGCCGGGTCAGCCGCGGAGAAGCTCTGGCCTTTATGCTGGTGCAAAGCCTGCTGGGGCTGCTGGTGCTGTTGCAACTGCCGCTTAAAGCGGTGCTGCTGGGATTATGTTCGCTGTTTATTGTCGCGCTTTATCCTTTTGTCAAACGCATTTCGCATTGGCCGCAAGCTGTGCTGGGCTTAAGTTTTAACTGGGGCGCTCTGCTTGGTTTTGCTGCTATTGCGCAGGCCGTGTCATGGCCGAGCCTGCTGCTTTATGGCGGCGCTGTCTGCTGGACAATCGGCTATGATACAATTTATGCCCATCAGGACAGGGAAGATGATGCCCTTATCGGCGTGCATTCTACGGCGCGGCTGTTTGGGGCGCAAACCCGGGCGGCCTTGCTGGTTTTTTATATTCTGGCGGCAGCCGGGCTTGCCGGTGCTTTTTGGCTGGCCGGCGCCGGTCTGTGGGCTTTTGCCGGTATTGCTGCCGCTGCCGCCTGCCTGTTATGGCAGATAAGGCGTTTTGATATGAATAATGCCGCTTTATGTCTGAAGCTTTTTAAAAGCAATAATCTGGTGGGGTTGCTGGTGGCTTTGCCCGCCTGTATCGGGCTTGTTTGCGGCCGGATTTGTTAATTTATTGTTAACTTTGTTTTTCATCTCCTTGCCGCTGCCGCCTGCCGGTTATGATCTGTTAAGTTTTTCGCCTTCATAGTGCTGCCTGACATAAACTATATGCAGGGAGTATTGCCGGGTAATGTGCCGCCTCAATTCAGGGCGGAATCTGTTTTGCCCGGCACAGTAAAAAATGAAAAAAGCAGCTTTTTCTGTCGTGCCGGCGTGCAACAGCGGTAACTTCTCCGGCCTCGTGCCGGCTTTAGCTTTAATCTGCCTGATTTTGCCCGCCTGTGTTGTCCGCGAGGGCGGCGGGGAGAAACTGGCCGCCGCCACAGTGGATAACAGCCTGATTACCGGCTCAATCAAGCGCAGCGCGCCCGCGCCGGTTGACCCGCAATCTGCGCCGGATAATGCGGTGATTTTAGCAAAATTTGTCACGCTGGAGCAGCAAAACGGGCACCGGAAAAGCCTGGCCTGGGAAAATACTGCCACGGGCAGCCGCGGTATAATTTCTGCCCTTGGACAGCCGGGCAAAGGCAAAGCTGCCGGAACCTGCCGCCTGTTCCAGACCACGCGCGAATCTTTTGACGGTATTGGCCTTTATAAAGGAGAAGCCTGCCGCTATGGGCGGCAGCCATGGGTATTGAGCTTTTTGCGGGAAGAATGAGGCCGCTTATTTGCTGAAACAGGCGGCGAAGGGGCATTGGCTGCGGCCTTATAAAGGCTGCTGCCTGCTGCCGGGGGAATTATTTTCGCTTCTCTCACAGGCTGAGGGGCGGTTTTTTCTGTCTCGGCTTGCACGGAATAGCCGGGCCCGGTCAGCTCAGTCAGGCTCTGAAGGGCAGCCGTTTCGGCTGCTGCTTTCGCCTGTTTCTTTCCCTTCATTTGAAGGAAGTGATTTTTGGCTGTTATAGTGGCGGGCGCTATGCGGCAAGGCCGGTGCTTTTAGCCTTTTCTGCCCTCAGAATTACAGCCATTCCAGCCTGCCGTTTTCCAGTTTCAGGATTTTATCTTGCGGAATGATGCTATTGGCTGCCGCATTTTTGTCTAACCCGCCAAAACGGTGCAGGATTGTGCGCAACCAGCCGCCATGGGTGACACAGACTGTCTTGTGACCAAGTGTGGCCAGCCAGCTATTGGCGCGCTCGGCCAGCATTTCATAAGTTTCCGCCCCTTCACCTATGGGCAGGAAATGCCATTTATCCGCCAGCCGGGCAGCATAGGCCGATGGGTAGCGTTCAGCTATTTCTGCCATTTGGAAACCCTGCCAATCGCCAAAGCAGATTTCACGCAGCAAATTATCTGTGGCATAGGCTTGCGGCGCCAGCCTCATAGAAGCGCGCAGGCGTTCCATTGTTTCACGTGTGCGGCGCATCGGGCTGGCGACAAAATAAAAATCTTCTGCCCGGCCGATTAAAGCTTTCAGCTTCAGCCCGTTGGCCGCGGCCTGCGCCCGGCCTGTTGTGTCAATATCTGTATCAATGCTGCCCTGAATACGGCCGACAGCATTCCAGTCTGTCTGGCCGTGGCGCGAAAAATAGATAAGAGGAAGATGTCGCATGGCACTCTCTGCCACAGGCGCAAATAACGCCTGACTCATTATCACGGCGCTGCCGGCGCGCCGCACAGAACTAATCCTTGATGGTGGAAATATCCGGTGCGTCCACTGCTTTCATGCCGATAATATTATAACCGGAATCAGCGTGATGTATTTCGCCGGTCACACAGCAGGACAAATCTGAAAGAAGATAAAGCGCCACATTGCCGATTTCATCAATCGTCACTGTGCGGCGCAGGGGGGCGTTATATTCATTCCATTTCAGAATATAGCGAAAATCACCAATACCGGAGGCCGCCAGAGTTTTAATCGGCCCGGCCGAAACAGCATTAACGCGGATATTTTGCGGCCCCAAATCCATTGCCAGATATTTGACGCTGGCCTCCAGCGCGGCTTTGGCAACACCCATAACATTATAATTGGGCATAACTTTTTCAGCGCCGTAATAAGTGAGTGTTACAATAGAGCCGCCATTGGGCATCAGTTTTTCAGCGCGCTGCGCCAGCGCCGTCAGCGAATAGACAGAAATTTGCATGGTTTTGGCAAAATTGCCTTCACTCGTATCAATATAGCGGCCAACCAGCTCATCTTTGTCGGAAAATCCGATAGCATGCACCAGAAAATCCAGTTTTCCCCATTCGGCGCGAATAAAGTCAAAAACAGCATCTATTGAGGCCGGGTCGGTTACATCGCAATGGCCGCATATTAAAGCATCAAGCTCGGCTGCCAGCGGCTCTACCCGTTTTTTCAGCGCTTCTCCCTGATAAGTGAAAGCAAGTCTGGCACCGGCCCGGTGCGCCTGCCGGGCGATACCCCAGGCAATGGAACGATTATTCGCCAGGCCCAAAATCAGGCCGCATTTGCCGCGCAACAGCTTATCGCCTGTCTCTACCGGATCGCTATTGCCCGCCATTGCCTTATCTTCTGCCGCCATTGCCAAAGCCCCATAATTTCTGAAATATTCTCTCGTTTAAGCCTATGGCACAAATGCCTTGTTTCTTCAAGCCGGTCTCACCAAAAGCCGCCGGTTTTTTTGCCGGCGGCCTTTGATAATGCGCTCGTGCTTCAAGGCCGGTGCTCCGCGGTGCCGGCAGCCGCGCGCACGGTAAACGGCACTTCCATAATTTCACCATTAGAGAATTTGAACTGTGCCTCAAATTTCTCCCCGGCTTTAAAAGGGGTTTTGGGGTTGATAAACATTAAATGATAGGAGCCGGGTTTAAAAGACATCTGGCTTTGCGCCGCAATTTCCACCCCGTCAGCCAAATGGCGCATTTTCATGACATTGCCTTCCATGGTCATGGAGTGAATTTCCACTTTTTGCGCTACATTACTGTGCACTTCGGCCAGGCGGATAGCTGTCCTGCTGTTATTGCGGATTTCAAAATAGCCGGCGCCGACTTTGGCCGCCGGCAGCATGGCGCGCGCCCAGGCGGATTGCACTGTAACAGCGGCAGCTTTTTCTGCCGGCTCCACTGCCGATATGCCAAGTGTAGCGGTGGAGCTGTGCCGCATCTGGGCGGCAGGTTTTGGCGCTGCCTCTGTCTGCGCCAAAGCATGGGAGGCGGCCGCCAGAACAAAACTGCCAAATGACAGTGCCAGAGCGGATTTGCCAATATTGATATTGATGAAAGTCATGATTTTATTCCCTCACAAATTATTTTGAATGCGGTGATATTTTGTCAAAGCAACGAAAATCCTGTTTCAGCACAGGCAGAGCAGGCAAACAGAAACGCAAAGCGCCGACCCTAAATGCGAAATGTGGCTGCTTTATGCCGGCCGGAATTTTGTTCTCTTATACACTGCCGGCAGGCATAATACTTTCACCTTTGCCTGCGCCTTGAGGCAGGCGCACTATAAATATGCTGTTTCCGGTTTTTATTATCCGGCAAAATTGCCGGATATAAGCAGCGCTCTCTTGCTTTTGTCTAGTATTTTTTCACCAGCTCCTCCAGATTTTTGTCATGTTCTTCCGGCAGCATGAGGCGGATATGCACATAAAGCGGCGCCCGGCCGCCCTCTTTCAGCGGCAGGCCTTTATCTTTCAGCCGCAAAACCCTGTCGGATCCTGACCAGGCGGGAATGCCGACCGCAACCGAACCGTCAAGCGTTTTAATGGTTTCCTTGCCGCCCAGAACGGCTGTTTTCAGCCCAATCGGCAAATCCATATGCACAGTGCGCCCCTCCAGCCGAAAGCGCGGATCCGGCTGAAAGCGGATTGTAACCAGCGCATCACCGGCAATACTGCCGGGGGGCTGCTGCCCCTGACCTTTCAGACGGATTGTCTGCCCGTCTTCCAGATAAAGGGGCAATTTGATTTTCAGGCGCTTGCCGTCTGAAAAGGCGACATCTACTTTTTCTGCGCCGACAATTTGCTCCAGCGACAAATCCAGTGCGGCGCTTATATCGGCACCGCGCGGCTGCCTTGAGCGCCTTGCGCCAAAGCCGGCCTGGCCGCCGCCAAAATTGCCCGCCCGGCCAAAGCCGGCCTGGCCGAATATATCGCCCAGAATGGATTCATCAATATGAATATTGCCGCCAAACCCGCCGGACTGTGAGGCGCCGCCAAAGTCAAAATTGCCAAAAGGATTATGGCCGCGCCCGCCGGTGCCAAAACCGCTTTGACCAAAGCCGCCCTGAAATTTCGGCTTGCCTTCAGCATCAATTTCACCGCGATCAAAGGCTGCGCGTTTGTCTTTATCGCTCAAAATTTCATAGGCCTGATTAAGCTCGGCAAATTTCGCCGGCGCGCCGGCATCGCCTTTATTATGATCCGGGTGATAGCGCATGGCCAATTTGCGAAAGGCTGATTTTATTTGCTTTTCATCGGCTGTTTTTGCAACACCCAGAACCGTATAGGGATTGCGCATGAAATTTCCTCTCGCAGGGGTGTCGGATACAGGATTCAAGACAGCTTTATAACAGACTGCCTCCTTTTATTTCCCCTATATGCGTAATCTAGCAACAGATTACGAGGGAAAAAAGCTTTTTTAGCAAAATTAATGCAGAAATCTGTCTGGCGGAAATTTTGTCCTTTGCCGATAAAAACTGTGCGCAGGAAAGCAAAGACGAAGTTTTTTGTAACAGGACATATTTTCGCCGCTTTTTTGCCGGGCTTTATGTTAAGACTAGCCGGAATAATTGGGGCACACAGTGTCCCTGCGCCAGGTCTATTGTTAAGATCCCAGGTCTTGTTGAGAGGTGAAATTATGAGTAAAACCCGCACGGAAACTGACAGTTTCGGCCCGATTGAAGTGCCTGCCAATCAGTATTGGGGGGCGCAGACGGAGCGCTCTTTGCGTAATTTTAAAATCGGTGATGAAAAACAGCCTGTGCCGCTTATTCATGCGCTGGGCATTATTAAGCAGGCCGCGGCCAAAACCAATATGAAGCTTGGCCGGCTGGACAATAAACGCGGTGAGGCGATTGTCGCCGCGGCAGTGGAAGTCGCCGCCGGCCGGCTGGACGATAATTTCCCTCTGATTGTCTGGCAGACCGGATCCGGCACCCAGACCAATATGAATGCCAATGAGGTGATTGCCAACCGCGCCATTGAGATATTGGGCGGCGAAATCGGCTCTAAAAAGCCGGTGCACCCCAATGATCATGTCAATATGAGCCAATCTTCCAATGATACTTTCCCCACGGCCATGCACATTGCCGCAGCAAGGGAGGCAGTGGAAAAATTATTGCCTGCTATCGATTATCTGGCCGCTGCCCTGCATAAAAAAGAAAAGGAGTTTGCCGGCATTATCAAAATCGGCCGCACCCACACGCAGGACGCTACGCCGGTGACGTTGGGGCAGGAATTTTCCGGCTATCGGGCGGCGCTGGATTATGGCCGCCGCCGTATTGAAACAGCATTGAAAGGGCTTTATCATCTGGCGCAGGGAGGCACGGCTGTCGGCACCGGGTTAAATGCTCCTGTCGGTTTTGACTGCGCTTTTGCCGAGGAAGTGGCGGCGATTACCGGCCTGCCGTTCAAGCCGGCGGCCAATAAATTTGAGGCCCTGGCCAGCCACGGCGCTTTACTGGAATTTCACGGCAGTTTGAATGCGCTGGCGGCCGATTTGTTTAAAATCGCCAATGATATTCGTCTGCTGGCTTCCGGCCCGCGTTCCGGCTTGGGCGAGCTGAGCCTGCCGGAAAATGAGCCTGGCTCTTCTATTATGCCGGGCAAGGTCAACCCCACCCAATGTGAGGCTATGACCATGGTGGCGGTGCAGGTTTTCGGCAATCAGACGGCCGTGACAATCGGCGCTTCGCAAGGGCATTTTGAGCTCAATGTTTATAAGCCGGTTATTGCCTATAATGTGCTGCAATCACTACGCCTGCTGGCCGATGCCATGCGCTCTTTCACCGATCATTGCGTAATGGGGATTATTGCCAATGAAGCGCGCATTCATGCTTTGCTCGAGCAATCGCTGATGCTGGTAACCGCGCTGGCGCCGGCTATCGGTTATGATGCGGCGGCCAAAATCGCCAAGACAGCGCATAAAAACGGCACAAATTTGCGCGAGGAAGCCTTGAAAAGCGGTTTGGTCTCAGCAGAGGATTATGATCGGCTGGTGCGGCCGGAGAAAATGATTGCTCCGCATTAAGCTGCCGTTTTGTGCCCCAAAAGCCGCTGGCAGCCGTTGCAGAGTTTTCGGGTAAGGCCGCAAAGCAGGAAATATTTTGTGCCGGGGAGAGTTGCAGACGGCGGCTGGCCATTTTTGGATAGGACACAAAACCGGACAAAGAACAATTTCCGGCAAACAGATAATGGCGCGTCCGGTTTAAATGAGGGTGCCGTTTCGCCGGTGTGAGACGAGGAATTGTGCCCTGGCCTTGCTGTCAGCCGCTAAGTTGCGGTTAAATTGCCTTTAGCCCGGCAATGATTATCTGCGCTCTCAATGAGAATGGGGTTCTGTGTGTGGCCTTATCACGAATTTTTGGGGGAAGCACTGCTCTGGAATTGAGCCGCTTGAAAAACCGGTTTGCCCGTAATTGCGGCAGCTTTTGCCGCGGCTCTATTGCCTTGCCGTGATAGGCAATCGGAGGTCAAGCAGGCGCAGAAACGCGCCAGAGCCGGCCTCGCCCCAAAGGAGAGGAGCTTGTCCTTGGTTATGCGCGCGCGCCGCTTGCGGGCTTTTCTTAAATTGCGGGGCAGGCGGCCTTAAGGAAGAGGGGAGCGCCAAAGCGGTTTTGAGCGCCCGATGCTATTTTATATCGGTGCTTTTTTGCACCATATCAAAAATTTTGATAATGGCCTGCAAATTTGGCGGCAGATAATCTTCCTTATGGCGTTCATTATAGATTTTGAAAGCGCCGTTAAGCACGGTTACCAGCACCCCCATAACAGAAGAAACGCCGGCAATAATAAACATTGCCTGCGTATAGGGGCTGAGGCTTTTAAAATAATCGGGCAGGAAGAAAATGAGATAACCGAGCAAAAGATTGATAGAGATAACATAGGCAGCGGCAAACAGCACAGCAGAAAATCTTATCCATTTTATCCAGTTCAAATCTTTCTTCAAATCAGTAATATAGGCTTGAATATCGATAATAGCCTGCTTTTTAAGCCTGTTCCCTGCCTCTAAATCCTGCACCCTGATGGTCAGGTCTTTTATAAGCGATTCCAGCCGGCGGGAATCGGGCTGATTGAGAGCCTGCTGCTCTGCCGGTGATTCGTGTATTTGCGGCACAACCGGCACTGGGAATACAGAAGAGTCTGCCATAGATTTAGTTTATGCACTTTTAAATTGCATAAGGCAAGCAGGAATTCAGGCAGGTTTTTCCGGCATGCCGCGCTCCCGCGCGGATTGAATATAATAATTGCGCATGGCTTCAAGCGGTATAGTGCCGAAAAAGCCTTTATCTCTTTTCACTGTTTTATCCCACGGACTGCCGTCAAAATGGGTAATTTCCGAAAGTTTAAAAGCGGTCATCGGCCCGTAAAGCTGTAAAACAGCGGCAATAGTGTCCTTTTGCGCCGGACTCAATTCCGCCTGATAAGGGGCAAGCAGGTCTTTATTTTCTATTTTTTCACTGCTTTCAATCGGCAGGCTGCCGCGGCCGCTGTAATTCCAATAAACATCGGGATAAATCGGGCCATATTGCCAGGCTTGCGGCTGGGTGGCGATTAACGGTTCCCGGCAAAAATAAAATGACCAGCCATGTGCCATAAAAATAAGTTTTTGCAGTTTCATCAATGATAAGTCATCAATATTATATTTGGGCGCTTCGTCCAGAATATAATTGGCGACAGCCCGTGCATCTTGCGGTTTTTCCTGCATTTCAGCCATGAATATTTTTGCTCCTTCAGGGCTTGGGCCGGGGAATCAACAAGCCTCCCGAATCAGGGGAGGCTGCCATCGATTTACTTTTTCGCAATCGCTAATGTAAGCAAATTTTATAAAGAAAGCAATAAAAATAGCTGATTATTGACAAAATAGGAAAAATCCCGCCCCGGCAAAATTGTTAGTGAGCAGATTTCAGGCTTTTGCCGCCGTGCCGAAGCGGTTTTCAATATAATCGGCCAGCATTTGCTCAAACCGGGCGGCAATATCCGGCCCGCGTAAAGTGGCGGCTTTAACCCCGTCAATAAAAACCGGCGCGGCCGGGCTTTCCCCCGTGCCGGGCAGGGATATGCCAATATCGGCCTGTCTGGATTCTCCCGGGCCATTGACAATGCAGCCCATCACCGCCACAGAGAGCGCTTCCACACCGGGATATTTCTCCCGCCAGAGCGGCATATTGCGGCGAATATCGGTCTCTATTTTTTGCGCCAGTTCCTGAAAAGCGGCAGAAGTCGTGCGGCCGCAACCGGGGCAGGCGGCAATAATCGGCACAAAACGGCGAAAGCCCATGGTTTGCAATAATTCCTGCGCCACCTGCACTTCACGCCGGCGGTCACCGCCCGGCTCCGGTGTCAGCGAAATGCGGATTGTGTCGCCAATGCCCTGTTGCAGCAAAATGCCCATGGCAGCGCTGGAGGCGACAATGCCCTTAGTGCCCATGCCGGCTTCTGTCAGGCCCAGATGCAGAGCATAATCCGAGCGCTCGGCCAGCATAATATAAACGGCAATCAAATCCTGCACGGCGCTGACTTTGGCTGATAAAATAATTTTACTGCGCGGCAGCCCCATAGCCTCTGCGGCTTTGGCCGAGAGCAGCGCCGATTGCACCATGGCCTCACGCATGACCTGCTTTGCTCCCGCCGGCCTGGGGGAAGCGGCATTCTCATTCATAAATCGGGTCAGCAATTCCTGATCCAGCGAACCCCAATTAACCCCAATGCGCACCGGCTTGTCATAGCGCAGGGCAATGGCAATAATATCGGCAAATTGTTTATCGCGCTTGTCGCGGAAGCCGACATTGCCGGGATTGATGCGATATTTGGCCAGAGCCTCGGCGCAGGCCGGGTGGTCGGCCAGCAATTTATGGCCAATATAGTGGAAATCGCCAATAAGCGGCACATTCAGCCCCAGCCGCGCCAGCCGGTCGCGAATATGAGGCACGGCGGCGGCGGCTTCATCGCGATCCACCGTGAGGCGCACCAGCTCAGAGCCGGCGCGCGCCAGCTCGGCCGCCTGGCGCACCGTGGCATCAATATCGGCCGTATCCGTATTGGTCATGGATTGCACCGCCACCGGTGCCGCACCGCCGATTATCATGCCGCCAATAGTAACGCCCACAGTCTTATGCCGCGGCAATATGGAGCTTAGATAGCGGGGTGCTGCTGCCGTATTTTGTGCGCAAGGGGGCGTGAGTTCAGACATAATCAGCCATTATTTGATAAAGGTGCCGGATTGTGCTGCCAATCAACGGGCAGATTCTGCCGGCAAGGCAGTGCCTTATAGACTTTTCGCCATGCTAAAACAACAAAAAAGCAAAAACGGGGCAATAGTCGCCGCCGCGCCTTTTTATAATTTGCTTTTATCCGGCCTTGCGTTAAATTGGGGCAGGAATTGTTATAAGCATATAATCGGCAAATCCGCCGGGAAAGGTGTTGCAATGCAGATAAAGACTGTCACTACAACCCCGTTTGACGATCAGAATCCCGGCACTTCCGGCCTGCGCAAAAAAGTCGCCCTGTTTGCCCGGCCGCATTATGCCGAAAATTTTATTCAGGCCGTATTTAATGCGGTTGGCCCCATGCAGGGTAAATTGCTGGTTCTGGGCGGTGATGGGCGCTATTATAATCGCGAAATTATTCAGTTGGTGCTGAAAATGGCAGTAGCGCAAAATGTGGGTAAAATTCTGCTGGGGCAAAGCGGTATTTTATCGACTCCCGCCACCTCACATATTATCCGCAAATATCAGGCCTATGGCGGTTTTATCCTTTCCGCCAGCCATAATTGCGGCGGCGTCGATGGTGATTTCGGCATTAAATATAATATGGATAATGGCGGCCCGGCGCCGGAAAAGGTGACACAGGCGATTTTTACTGAGAGCAAAAAGCTCACCGCCTATCATATTGCCGTCATGGACGATGTGAATATTGACCGGCAAGGCCGCAGCCAATGCGGCGAGACAATAATTGAAGTGATCGATTCTGTCCGTGATTATGCCGATATGATGGAGGATTTGTTTGATTTTGCCGTTTTGCGCCGCTTTTGCGCCCAGGGCTTTGCTGCCGGGGTGAAAAACGGCGCGGCGGCCAAGGCCAATGGTGCCGGCAAGGGAGAGGCGGCCGGCGGTTTCCGCTTTTGTTTTGACGCCATGAATGCGGTAACCGGCCCTTATGCGCATGAAATTTTTGAGCATCGCCTTGGCCTGCCCAAGGGCACGGTAATACGCGGCACGCCTTTGCCCGATTTCGGCAAAATTCACCCTGATCCCAACCGGATTTATGCCGCTGATTTATGCCGGGCGGTAATGGCGCCGGACGGGCCGGATTTCGGCGCCGCCTCAGATGGAGACGGCGATCGCAATCTGATTATCGGCAAGGGTATGTTTGTTGCGCCTTCGGATTCGCTGGCTATTCTGGCCGCCAATGCCACTCTGGTAAAGGCCTATAAAACCGGCTTGCGCGGCATTGCCCGCTCCATGCCGACCGGCATGGCGGCCGACCGCGTGGCGGCAAGGCTGGGCCTGCCGCTCTTTGAAACGCCGACCGGCTGGAAATTTTTCGGCAATTTGCTGGATAGCGGCGCGGTGACCTTTTGCGGTGAAGAAAGTTTTGGCACCGGCTCCAGCCATGTGCGGGAGAAAGACGGTATTTGGGCGGTGCTGATGTGGCTGAATATTATGGCCGCGACCGGTAAAACGGTGAAGCAACTGGTTGAGGAGCATTGGGCGCTTTATGGCCGCAATTATTATACCCGCTATGATTATGAAGGAGTGGAGAGTAATGCTGCCGATAAAATAATGGCCGATTTGCGCGCCGGCCTGGCGGCGTATGAAGGGCAGGAAATGGACGGCTGGGAAATTGTCAAAGCTGATGATTTTGCCTATCATGACCCGGTAGATAAGAGTGTGAGCCGCCATCAGGGCATTCGCTTTTTGCTGGCCAAAGCCGGGGACAATGCCAAAGGTGAAAAAGGGCAGAAATCCGGCAGAGAAGCGGTGAAAGGCGATAAAGACGCAAATTACGCGGCACGTTTTGTCTTTCGTCTTTCCGGCACCGGCACGCAAGGGGCGACTTTGCGCCTGTATCTGGAATATTATGAGGCAGATTATGACAGGCAGAATCGCGATGTGCAGGAGGTTCTGGCGCCGCTTGCCCGCCTGGCCGACAAAATTTCCGGCTTGCAGGCCCGCTTGCAGCGCAACCGCCCCAGTATGATAGTGTGAGCGCCCGGATCGCTTTGTCACTCTGCCCTGTGTTCCTGCCCGGCTGTTTTGCCTTAATTTTGCTTGATAAATGCCGTTTGATAGCCTAAGGACAGCGAAGTTAAACGGATTTTCCGGTCGGAGTATGTAATGGCGCGACAAGCAGCAGAGCAAGGGGTTTTTGCCCCTGCTTTTATCCTGAAGACAGAGGCAGGCAAAGCGGCAGTAGAGGCTGTTGCCGCCGGGCAAACCGGGGCAAATGGCGCGGCGGCTTTTGGCAGCCGGATTTTTGCCCATGCCGGCGCTGAGGATCTGGCCGCTTATAGCGCGCGCGAGCAGGAAAAAGCGGCGCTGGCGGCCGCACAGGCGCTGGTGGCGTGGCAGCCCGGCGCGGCTATTATCCGGCTGGATAAGGATTATCTCACCCGCAAGGGTGAAAAAGTTTCAGTTCTGACTTTGGTCAATAGCAATAAGCCGTTTTTGTTTGATTCTGTTATTGGTGAAATTTACGGCCGCAATCAGCAGGAAGCCGGCTTTGCCGCCGGCGATGAGCGCCGGGCCGCTCTGCCGCCGGCCGTGTTTCTGGTGGCGCACCCGGTTTTTGCGGCATTTCGGCAGAGTGATAACAGCCTGGCAATAGCACAGCCGGGTCTGCCGGCGGCGGCGGGGGCGGTGCGTATCAGCCTGATTCAGATACATTTGCAATTTGCCGATGACAGCCAGGCAGAAGAGCTTCTGGCCGCCTTGCGCATTGTAACAGAGCAGGTGCGCCTTGTTTTTCATGATCGTGCTTCTATTGAGCAGGCTCTGGCAGGTGTGCAGGATAAATATCGCCAGGCAATGCCTGCCGCCTATCAATCACAGCGCGCGCGGGTGCTGGAGTTTTTATCCTGGCTGGTCTCGGGCAATTTTGTTTTTCTTGGTCTGCGCGAATATGCGTTTAGCCAGAAAGGCGGCAAGGCGGAATTACGGCCGCAAGGGGCGGAGCTGGGGATTTTAACCGATGCGGATATTCGTATTTTGCGGGATCCGGAAAAAATGGAAACTTCGGAAGAAATTCTCTCTTTTATGAAAAGCGGCGATTTAATGCTGGTGACCAAAGCGCGCACCCGCTCACTTGTGCATCGCAATGCTTTTCTTGATTATATCGGCCTGAAATTATTTGACAATAAAGGGAGATTGAGCGGTGAATTGCGCCTTGTCGGCCTGTTTACCGCCAATGCCTATCATGCTTCGGTTTTGCATATTCCCTATTTGCGCCCCAAAGCAGAGGCGATTATGACCGGGCTTGGCTATGATAGAGCCGATCATTCCGGCCGCAGCCTGCTGCATATATTGGAAACTTATCCGCGCGATGACATGTTCCGCCTGCCGGTGGCGGCTCTGGCGCCGAATGCCGATATTATCCGCGAGCTGGGGGAGCGGCCGCGTATTTGCGTGTTAAGCAATGCCGATCGTTTTGGCCATTTTGTCTCATTACTGGTTTTTGTGCCGCGCGACCGTTATAATACTGCCGTGCATCAGGCTGTGGGTGCGGCTTTATTACGCGCTTATGACGGTGATTTTTATGAAAGCCAGCCGCGCTTTTTTGACGAGAGTCTGACCCGTATTCATTATATTGTCCACCGCAAAGGCGGGGCCGTGCCGGCTGTGGCGATAACCGGGCTGGAGGCGGAAATTGGCGGGATTATCGGCACATGGGAAGACAAGGTGCAGGCGCTGGCAAAGGCCATGCCGGCGCCCGCCCGCATTGCCGCTCTGGCAGCAAGATTGCCGCAATCTTATCGCGATGTGTTTGCGCCGCAACAGGCGCTGTTTGACGCCGCCTTTATTGCCGCTTTAAGCGCAACAGAGCCGCTTTATGTTGAATTTTATTGCCCGGTTGCAGGGGGGGGGCGGCTGTCCTTGCGCCTGTTTCATCGCGGTCGGGCTTTGCATTTGTCGCAACGCGTGCCAATATTGGAAAATATGGGTTTTCGCGTTATTTCTGAGCAAACAGTGGAAATACCGGTAGAAGAACTGCCGGCGGAAAATAGAGCGGGCATTGAGGCCGCGGCCGCGGTTTACATTCACGCTATGGAGCTGGAAAATCTTTATGCCGACCCTGAAAAAGCGAGCGCCGCCGCCGCGGCAAAGCCTGCGGCCAATCTGGCCGCTTTGTTCCGGCTGGTCTGGGCCGGGCAGGCGGCTGATGACAGTTTTAATGCTTTGCTGCAATCCGCCGGTCTCAGCCTTGAGGCGGTGTTTATTCTCCGCGCTTATGGCCGTTATTTGCAGCAGGCGGGCGTGCCTTACAGCCAGGACAGGCTGGCTGCCGCTTTGAATCATTATCCCGCTATTGCCCGGGCGCTTTATCAGCTTTTCTGCCTGAAATTTGACCCGGAACTGCAAACAGACGGGATAGAAAAGCAGTATAGCGCGCTGGAAGCGGCGCTTGAGCGTGATTTGCAGAATGTTCCCGCTTTAGATGATGACCGCATTATCCGCGCTTTCCGCAATTTGATTGCGGCGAGCCTGCGCAGCAATGCTTTTGCTGCGGCGGGCACAGGGACAGATAAAATTGATAAAGCGGCAATTCCGGCAGTTAAAACGCTGGCTTTTAAATTTGATCCGCATAAAATTGATAATTTGCCCCAGCCGCGCCCTTATCGCGAAATTTTTGTTTACGGCCCGCTGGTGGAAGGAGTGCATTTGCGCTTTGGCCCGGTGGCGCGCGGCGGTATTCGCTGGTCAGACAGGGGGCAGGATTACCGTACCGAAATTCTGGGGCTGGGTAAGGCACAGCAGGTGAAAAATGCCGTTATTGTGCCGGTGGGGGCAAAAGGCGGTTTTTACCCGCATTATTTGCCGGCAGCGGCGGATCGCGCGGCGGTCAGTGAGGCGGCGCGGCAGGCCTATATGGCTTATATTGCCGCTATGCTGTCCATTACCGATAATATTAGTAATGGGGAAGTAGTGCCGGCGCGTGAGGCTTTGGTGCGGCATGACGGTGATGATCCGTATTTTGTTGTCGCGGCCGATAAAGGCACGGCCGCCTTTTCTGACACGGCCAATGCTTTGAGCCGGGAAGCCGGCTTCTGGCTGGACGATGCTTTTGCCTCCGGCGGGTCGGAAGGCTATGATCACAAGGCTATGGGTATTACCGCCAAAGGCGCCTGGGAAGCGGTAAAACGTCATTTTCGCGAGATGAATCACAATATTCAGAGCGAGCCTTTTACCGCTGTCGGCGTGGGTGATATGTCGGGCGATGTCTTTGGCAATGGCATGCTTTTGTCGGAAAAGACCCGGCTTCTTGCCGCTTTTGATCATCGCGATATATTTATTGACCCGGAGCCGGATTGCGCGGCCGCCTATAATGAGCGGCAGCGTTTATTTGCGCTGCCGCGTTCGAGCTGGCAGGATTATGACAAAAGCAAAATATCGGCCGGCGGCGGCGTGTTTTCACGTCTGGAAAAAAATATCAAATTATCACCGCAGGCGGCAAAAGCTATCGGTTTTGATAAAACAAACGGCACGCCGTTTGAAATTATGGCAGCAATTTTGCGGGCGCCGGTGGATTTGCTGTGGTTTGGCGGTATCGGCACTTATATTCGCGGCACAAATGAGACCAATGCCCAGGTAAGCGACCGTGCCAATGATGCGCTGCGCATTACCGGGCAGGAAGTGCGCGCCAAAGTCATTGGTGAGGGGGCCAATCTGGGCGTAACCCAGAATGGGCGGGTGGAATATGCTTTTGCCGGCGGCCGTATCAATACGGACGCTATTGATAATTCTGCCGGGGTGAATTGCTCTGATATTGAGGTGAATATTAAAATTGCCCTGGCGGCAGCGCAGGCTGACGGGCGCTTGACGCGGAAACAGCGTAACAGCCTGTTAAAGGCCATGACGGCGGAAGTTTCCACTTTGATTTTGCGCAATAATTATGTGCAGAGCCTGGCTTTGTCTTTGGGGCAGCAGCGCGCCGCCGGTCTTTTGCCGTATCAGATACGCTTTATGAACGAGCTGGAAGCGCGCGGCCTGCTGGATAGAATAGTGGAAGTTTTGCCCGATAACCGCATTCTGGCCGAGCGACAGGAAAAAGGCTTAGGGCTGACCCGGCCGGAGCTGGCCGTGTTAATGGCTTATGCCAAAAATACTTTGGCGGCTGAGCTGACAAAAAGCGATCTGGTGCTGGAGCCTTATTTTGAGGAAACACTGCTGGAGTATTTTCCTCAGGCCATGCGCGCGGATTTTGCCGAATATATTCGCCGGCACCCGCTGCGGCGCGATATTATCGCCACTATTCTGGCGAATGACAGTGTCAACCGTGGCGGGGTTACTTTTGTTTCGCGCCTGCATGATAAATCCGGCCGGAGCACGGCAGAAATTGTGCGCAGTTTTATTGTGGTGCGTGACGGTTTCGGCCTCAAAGCCCTGTTTGATGAAATTGACGCGCTGGATAATAAAATTGCCGGTTTGGTGCAAAACCGGTTTTATGAAGTGCTGTCACGCATGATATTTGCCACAACAGACTGGATATTGCGCAATGTCCGCCCGACAGATTCTCTGCATAATCATGTGGCAATGATGAAAAATGTCTATCAGATGATTGCCGGCAAGCTCACCGCTCTTATCCCTGATTATTTGAAAGAGAAGCAGCAAAAAGCAGCCAAAGCCTATGAAAAACAGGGTGCGCCCGAGGCGTTGGCCGAACAACTGGCTTTGCTGGAACTGGCGGCTGTTATTCCTGATATTATTTTGGTGGCACAGCAGACAAAAGCCGATATTGCGCAGGTTGCCCAAACCTGGTTTGCCTGTGTTGAGCTGCTTGGCCTGCCGCAACTGGAGGAGGCGGCAGCCAGAATAATAGTGCGTGATTATTATGATGGTCTGGCGCTGGAGCAGGCGCAAAACAGCATGGCGGAATCCTTGCGCGCTATAAGTCTTGCCGTTTTGAAAAATTTTGCCGGTGCGGCGCAGCCGGTCGAAGCCTGGCAATCGCGGCAAAGGGAGACAATAGCAGATAATATTGCCCGCTTACAGGCTCTGCAAGGGGCGGATATGAATGTTTCCCGCCTGACAATAGCTGCCGGTATTTTGGCGGATTTAGCTGCTGACAGTGCTTGACATATTCGCGTCCTGCCGAAATTCTCCCCTGCCGCAGGCGAAAGCGCAGCGTAAATGCGATAAAAGCCGCAGTGAAAACCAGGCTTTGGACTATAAATTTCGCTGCTTTTAAGCGGATACAGGGTTATAATATGAGAAATAACTTTGATGAATTTATTAACGAAGTTATTTGTGGCGATTCTGCCGTTATATTAAAGAAAATTCCCGACAAATCCATTGATTGTATCATAACGTCTCCGCCTTATGATAATCTTCGTGAT
Organism: Candidatus Tokpelaia sp.; assembly: GCF_008636115.1. Classification (GTDB taxonomy): domain Bacteria; phylum Pseudomonadota; class Alphaproteobacteria; order Rhizobiales; family Rhizobiaceae; genus QLZD01. Next base: position 162,526 of record NZ_QLZD01000013.1, read on the forward strand.
TATAAAGGATTTACATTTATTTTTGAGAATATAGCAACTGAAATCTGTCGCGTCTTAAAAGATGGCGGTGTGTTAATCTGGATTGTTGGAGATGCTACAGTCGGAGGTTCTGAAACTCTGACTTCGTTTAAGCAGGCACTATATTTTCAATCATTAGGTCTAAATTGTCATGATACAATGATATATCAGAAGAATAATTTCAGTAATCCCTCCAGGACGAGATACCATCAAATTTTCGAGTATATGTTTATTTTTTCCAGGGGGGCTCCAAAAACTTTTAATCCAATTATAGATAGAAAAAATGTTTATGTTGGCTATTCCAGTTTAGGTGAAAATACTGCGAGGAAGGCAGATGGCTCTTTTTCTACAAATCGTAAAAGAACTATAGGCGAATACGGTATGAGGTATAATATATGGAAGGGAAATACAGCGGGACAGGAAAATATGTGCAAACATTTATCTCACCCGGCACAGTTCCCTCTATGGCTGGCAAAAGATCATATATTATCCTGGACTAAGGAAAATGATATAGTATTAGACCCGTTTTGTGGCAGCGGAACAACGGGTTGTGCCTGTAAAGAATTAAAAAGACGGTTTATAGGTATAGAGATAGAAGACACATATTGCCAAATAGCAAGGGAGAGAATTAAAAATCATAAATATCAATATGATTCTGCTCTACAACTGCCCCTGGAGTAATTGCGCAGGATTATAAATATGTTTATTGTTCTGTTGAAACTCTAATTTCAATTTAACCTGCTTCAAAAACATATCGGTAAAATGAGCTTTTCCGCTTACTAATCTTGCTGTTTTGGTAGTTGCAAAGCCAACTAACAAATGAGAAGCATCTTGTGTAATTTTTGGGGAAGCTGAGGGTGAAAAATAGAATGATCTGAAAGACGAATTTTCACTGCCGTCAGCGTAAGTTTTTATTTCTACATAGCAAGGATAAGCATCGTCTATGAACCCGTCCGGGTACCCCGTTGCTCTTATGCCGCCTTTCGTTGTTTTGGGCGAGGTATATTTCAATCCAAGTTTTAGGCATTCTTCGGCAAATTTTATCTCAACATAATTGCCAAATTCGTTTACTCTTCCAGTCCAGCCGGGTAAGGAGTTTATAATAGAAATCGTGTTATTTGCCGCCGATTTTAGCTGTAATAACAAAGAAGGATTGGAAAATTTTATAACCTTACGGTCATAGATAGTTTCAATAATATCAGGAAAAGCAAAACTTTTTCCGTGATTGGATTTCATTATTGTGAGGTCTGGTATTTTTGCCATTTTACGCCTTTTGGTAAAAAAACAGGATAAGCCAAAGGCGAAACCGGCGGACGCGCACCAGGGCAGGATATTATTGTGCGCAATATCAAGCGCCGCCGGCAAAAACCAGAAATGCTAAAGCCCACAAAATGTATCAGGCCGAAAGCTTCGCCATAATAGCGTCACTTATATCATAATTGGCATAGACATTTTGTACATCGTCATCATCATCGAGTGTATCAATGAGGCGCAGCACCGATTGCGCCTTTTCCTCATCAAGCGGGGTCAGGCTATCCGGTTTCCACACGGCTTTAATGCTTTCTGCTTCCCCTAGGCTGGCTTCCAAAGCTTTGGCAACATCGCCAATCGCTTCAAAAGCGCAGAGAATAATATGGCCGTCCGCATCAGACTGGACATCATCGGCACCGGCTTCAATCGCCGCCAGCATCACTTTTTCACTGTCACCCGCTGCTGCCGGATAAATAATTTCGCCAATGCGGGTAAACATAAAGCCGACAGAACCGGTCTCCCCCAAAGAGCCGCCGGCTTTGGTAAAGGCTGAGCGCACATTAGAGGCGGTGCGGTTGCGATTATCGGTTAAAGCCTCAACAATCACCGCCACGCCGCCCGGGCCATAGCCTTCATAGCGGACTTCTTCATAATTTTCGCCGTCATTGCCGGCGGCTTTTTTGATTGCCCGCTCAATATTGTCTTTCGGCATGGATTGCGCTTTGGCATTTTGAATGGCAAGGCGCAAACGCGGATTCATATCCGGCTCAGGCAAGCCGTGTTTGGCAGCGACAGTAATTTCGCGCGCCAGTTTGGAAAATATTTTGGAGCGGGCAGCATCTTGCCGTCCTTTACGGTGCATAATATTTTTAAACTGTGAATGGCCGGCCATAAACTTTCCCCGTTAAATACGGGGCATTCGCGCCCCGCTTATTTCGTATCTTTTATAAAACAAACTTATCTTCAGAGCAATCGGCTTTCTTGTCTTTGTTTTTCAGCTATATTGCTGGCTTAAAAAACCTTAGACTGCCGGCAGAGACAATAGCAAAAACATAGAGTTTGCAGCACAAAATGCGCTATGCAAAACAGTCAGCCTCGAGCGCGACAAAACAAACGAAAAAATGGCAATCTTACACAGAGCAGATTAACCTCTTGCAGCAGCGCGGCCTTATTATTGATAATGACGCTGCTGCCGCAAAAGCTTTATCTTCCATCGGCTATTAGCGCTTAAGCTGTTATGCCTACCCGTTTCGTGCCTTTGGCGCAAATCGCCTATTACCAAAGCTTTCGGCCTGTCGGGCGCTGTTTTGGCAAGCTGGCTGCATGGGTTTAACTTTGTGCGTAATATTGCTGCACATCATGCGCGATTATGGAACAGTGCTATTGCGGTGCCCGTAACAATACCGAAAACTTTATCTAACTTATCCAGGTTAGACAACAGGCGGCCATTTTTATATTTTTGCCTGATACAATTTATTATAAAACAGTCAGAAAAAGAAAGGCTGGCGCTGCCGCCCTGCAACTGGGGAGAAAAGTTTAAAAATCTGCCGGCGATATTTCTGCATATTGCCAATCAGGCGGTCACCCTTTCGGATATGGGCTGCATTGCGGACTGGGGAAAATGGGATTTACGGCAATAATTAGCGAAAAAATGTCCGGTGCGTATGCAAGCCTTGCTTTTTCCCCTTATTTCTGAGAGGCAATCAATGCAGCCAAACACAGAGACCCCGGAACTATTATGCGCGGTAATAGCGTCCCTGTTGTGATTTGCAAGGAAAAAAGAATTATCGCCTTGACAATTCGGCACAATAAGGCTGCATAGCGCGAAGAGTATGAGTCTCCTCACCGGAAATCGGGCATGGCCTGCTGCAAATGCGGGCCAAGGTGCCGGCTTTGCGCCGCTAAAACGGCTCTGCTGTTTTAGCTTGGGGGCGCAAGCCATAATTTTGCCGCTGCGTGCGGCTTTTGCTTTTTTCGCCGCGTTAATTCCAGAAATCGGGCATGGCCTGCTGCAAATGCGGGCCAAGGTGCAGCGGCGACAGTCTTTCTGCCAGGCCGGTGCGGTCGGAAATTTCGACCGCCAGGCCGCAAATGGTCGCCTTGCCGGTTGCGGCCTCAAACCGGCGGCGCGGTATTTTGCTCAAAAAGCGCTGTAACGGCTCTTCCTTATCCATACCCAGCACGGAATCATAATCGCCGCACATGCCGGCATCAGACATATAGGCCGTGCCCTGCGGCAGAATATGGGCATCGGCAGTCGGCACATGGGTATGCGTGCCGGCGACAATACTGGCGCGGCCGTCAACAAAATGGCCGAAAGCCTGCTTTTCGCTGGTGGTTTCGGCATGGAAATCGATAATAATGGCATCGGCCTGCTCACCCAGCGGGCAGGACGCCAGAATTTTTTCGGCCGCGGCAAAAGGGTCGTCCAGCGCCGGCTGCATAAACACCCGCCCCATAATATTGGCGGCCAGCACGCGTGCCCCTTTGGCGGTGGTGAAAACAGCGGCGCCTTTGCCCGGCGTGCCGGGCGGGTAATTGGCCGGGCGCAAAAAGCGCTCGGCGCGCTCAGCATAAATCAGCGCATCTTTCTGGTCAAAGGCATGATTGCCGGTAGTGATAACATCAATGCCGCTGTGCAGCGCCTCAAGATAGATTTTTTCGGTTATGCCGTGACCGGCCGCGGCATTTTCGCCATTGACGGCGACAAAATCCAGCTTGAAATCATGCCGAAGCGCCGGTAATTGTTTAAAGACCGCCTCGCGCCCGCTGCGGCCGACAATATCACCCAAAAACAAAAAACGCATTATTTCATCTCTCTCACTATTATCAGGCAAGGTTTTTAAAACGGCCTCAGGCCGGTTTCGGTCAGGACAGCGTGCAGTTTTATATCATGCTTTTCCGCCTGCCAGGCAGGAAGTTCCTGAATATTAAAGCCGAGGCCGATAAGCGGCGGGTTGGCGCCCTGCCTTTGCCTGGCTGCTATTGCCTTGTCATAATGGCCGCCGCCGCGCCCCAGCCGGTTGCCGCAAGCGTCAAAAGCCAAAAGCGGCAATAAAATACTATGCGGCAGGCAGGCCGAAGCTGTTGCCGGCGGCTGGTAAAAGCCGAGACTATGGCGCTCCAGCCTGTCGCCCGCCCGCCACAGGCGAAAGAGCATTTTATCGGCCTTTGTTACAGCGGGCAATGCCGTTTTTTTGCCTTGCGCCTGTAGCGCCTGTAGCAAGGGGCGGCTGTCAATTTCATCACCTTGCGGGTAGTAAACGGCAATAATATCGGTATTTGCAGAATCGTTTTGCCGGTGATTGCGCCTGTTATAAGCGGCACAAAAAGCCAGCAGCGCCGGCAGGTGCAGCGCCAGGGATCCGGCTGCCTGACAGCGTGCCGCAGCGGTAAGACCGGCGCGACAAATCTGCGCCCGGCGGCGCAAAAACGCTTTATCAGATACCATGGCAGCTCTGCCTTGATCGGGGAAAAAACGGCTGTTTCGGCAATAAAGCGGCAAAATTGTCACAGCGGGCGATAAGCAGGGTGATGAAAAAACGGTGTCCACGGCAACCGATGGAATATATGACCCGGGAACCTGCTAAACAGGTGGGCGCCGTATGAAAAAGCCCACGGGCCTTAACAGGGACAGCTCCCTATAGGATCAATAAGGCCCCGAGGATTGTTTACCCTGTCGCGAAGCGCAGATCACCGCCGCCGAATATACTATAGAAAGCGCTCTTATGCAACTATTGGGGCAGCTTTGGCGGGCAGGCGGGCAAATCCCGGCATGGAATCAGACAAGGAAGGTCAAATAGCGCGGCTGCTGTCTTTTTCAATCAAAACCTGAATACGCCGCTGGGCACTGCGCATTTGCGGATAAAATTCCAATGCTTTTTCATAAGCCTGTAGTGCCTGCGCCGGCCGGCCGGTCATTTCCATCACCGCTCCTAATTGCAACATGGCATTATAATGGCGCGGCTCCAACTGTAAGACGCGCTGCATCTCGACCATGGACAGAGCAATATCATTGGTCATCAGGTGAACAGAGGCGCGGCGCAGCCAGCCTTCAGCATAATCAGGCGCCAGAGCAACGACATTATCAAGGAAATCCAGCGCTATGGCATAATTTTTCCCGGCAATTTCCTTATTGGCCCAAAACATCAATAAATCAATGCTGTCACTGCCGGATTGTGCCCATAGACCTTCAATAGAGCGGCTGACAGCCTCCGCTTTGGCAAAATCAGCGCTGCGTTTAAGCTCGGCAAATAATTTATCTTCTTCGTCCCGGCGCTTTTGTGCCGCAGAGGCGGTTTTGTCATTTGCCGGCGGTTTGAATGTGCTGTCGGGCGGGGTTGCTGCCTTGCCGCCGGTTTTACCCGGCATATTAAGATGAGGAAAAATCTCCTGCTCACTGAGCGGCGGTTTGGCGGAATCATGCGGTGTATCAACCATTATGGCCGCCATTGAAGCAGCATAATATGCTGCGTCCGCCGGCAAAATGCCGGTTTTATTGCTGCAAAATAGTGCTAACAGGGCAAAAAGGCGGCAGCCACGGCGAAGTTTGATAATAAAGAGCATAGGCACAGATTAGCGCAGAAGGCCGGCTGATAACAAGCCTCGATAGAGATATGCTGCCGGTTAATACACTGAAAAGATGCGTAATAATTATATATTCGGCTATAAAATATATATTTATATTATAATTATCCGATATAAATATGATTATTTTTTACACTTGACTTTCATAGCTGAAGCAGGGAATTTGCGCAAACAAGATTCAGGGAGAATCATAAAGCTGGAGGAAATCGATGAAGAAATATTATGTGACAGCGGCGCTGGCTGCTGTCTTGGCGCTTTCGGCTGCGCCTTTGGCTATGGCCGCGCCTTTGCCGACCAATATTACGGGCGAGGACATCAGGAGCGGTCTGCTCAATAATGATGCTAATGCGGCCAGGACAGCTACCCAGTTGAATAATACCAATACTCAGGTCAATACAAACACAGATACTATTACTAAAAATACAAGCGCTATCGCTGATAATACAAAAGCTGCCGCTGCGGCGCAGACAACAGCCAATGACGCCAAAAACACGGCGGATACAGCTAAAACCGCGGCAGATAATGCGCAGCAGGCCGCTGATAATAATGCTCAGAATATTGCCGCAAACACGGCAGCTATTGATAAAGCGCAGAGCGCGGCGGATAATGCCCAAAATACCGCCAAAGCAGCTCAGACTACGGCCAATGCGGCGCAGACAACAGCCAATGACGCCAAAAACACGGCGGATACAGCTAAAACCGCGGCCGGTAATGCGCAGACAACAGCCGATGCAGCTATAAGTAATGCGGCAGCAGCACAAAAAAATGCCCTTAGCGCTATTACTGACGCAGCAAAAGCGCAAACTACTGCTAATAATGCAACACAAAAAGCAGAAGGGGCGATGAATACAGCCCTGGACGCCAGGACTGTGGCCGGTAATGCGCAGCAGACCGCCGATAATAACGCCAAGGATATTGCCAACAACACGGCAGCTATTGATAATGCGCAAAGCACGGCGGATAAGGCGCAACAGGCTGCCGATACGGCTATAAGTACTGCGGAAGCGGCGCAGGAAATGGCTGGGGAGAACGCCAATGCTATTGCCGATTTGGATAAGCGCACTAATGTCGGCAGTAATGAGGACGGCAGCAAAAAGACGGTTAAGGACTATGTTGATGACAGCATTAACGCCAGCGAAGGTCGAACCGATGAAAAGCTTGCCGGGGTGAATGGCAATATTGAGGCCAATACGAAAGCTATTGACGAGGTTCGGCAGACGGCCGGTGATGCTAAAACGGCTGCCGATAATGCGCAAAGTGCGGCCGATAATGCGCAGCAGACTGCCGATGCCGCTAATACAGCCGCTGACAATGCCCAGAAGACGGCTGATAATAATGCCGGAAATATTGCCGACAATACCAATGCGATTCAGGAGAATCAGAAAAATCAACAGGCTGTTAATGATGCGCAAAAAACAGTCAATGAAACTTTAAGTGCAGAGGTTAAAGCAAATTTTGGCAGTATAAACGAGAATAGACTGGCTATCAGCAATAACAGAAATGCCATTGCCACTAATAGGGCGGCTATTAGTGAGGTAAAGGAGCAGCAGGAGTGGAATACTGACAAAATTGTTGAGCATGAAAGCCGCCTTGACCAAAACGAAAGCCGGATTGACCTAAATGCGCGCGGCGTGGTGGAAAATTCTGCTCGTATCAGCCGCAATACTTCCGATATTGCCAAAAACACTAATACCATTGTCGATTTGCAGAAGCAAACTGATGTCGGCACCAATGCGGACGGCAGCAAAACGACTGTGCGGGAAGCGATTGACAAATCTGCCGGTGAGACCCTTGATTCGGCTAAAAATTACGCTGATGAAGGGGATAAAAAGACTCTTGATGCTGCTAAAAATTATGCCGATACCGGCGATAAGCAGACTCTGGATTCGGCTAAAAATTATACCGAAGACCGTATCGGCAATATTGACGGCGTCAGAAAAAGTGTCTACGCCAAAGATGAAAACGGCAGGATTATCTATAAAGACGGCAAGCCGGTGCGCGCTGCCGATATTCCTGAGCAGGCATTGGCAAGGCAGCAAAAAACAGCGGCAGCCAGCGATCCGAAACCAAAAACGGTTAAGGAATATGTTGATGACAGCATTAGCGAGAGCGAAGCCAGAACCGATGAAAAATTTGCCATAGTGAATGATAATATTAACGCCATTGCTCAGGGCAGTTATGATTATACTGATAAAATATCGGCGCAGACACTGGAAAAGGCCAATGCCTATACGGATAGCCGGGTTAACCAGCTTAACAGCAAGGTTAAAAAATTGCGCGCCCGCGCTGATGCCGGCATTGCCGGCGCCACCGCTATTGGCAGCCTGGCTTTTGACACTTTAAAAGCCAATGCTGTTTCCGGCGGTTTGGGTATTGCTAAAAACAAGGTGGCCGGCGCTGTCGGCTATCAGCGCAATTTTAGTGATAAATGGCGCGCCCGGGCGGCAATTTCCGTCTCTGATAATTATGTTCAGGGCGGCACATCGGTTGGCTTTAGCTGGTAAGAGCGGCTATTATTATTGCTTCCGTTTTTTGGAAAGGCAATCAAAGGTGGTTTTGGCTGCCTTTGATTTTTATGACCGGCGGCTTGATACAGAGTGCCGGAGCCGGTGCTATAAATAGAAAGCCGGCACTACAGCGCTATAATTGGGCAAAAAAGCCGTTTCCAATAAGGGAAAGCACTATAGGGAGGCCGTTGGCACAGCTCTTTGCCGTGCTGCAATCCTTGCCGGCGACTGCCTTTGCCGGCCCGGAATATTACCCCGCTTGCAGGAAGCAGATCTTATTACCGGCTGAACTGCCGGGATTGCGGGCGCTATTTCAGGCGTTCGGCAACACACAAAGCGGCGCTCACCGGCGCCGTTGCAAATCTCACCACCAAATGAATGAGCGCCAGAGAGTTTGGACAAAGCTGACTGCCTGCTTTAGCCCTGGCGTGCTTTAAAGCCGGTTTATCCTTGCCGCGCTTTAAAACGCGGTGCCAGCTTGTTGATAATATAAATACGCCCTTTGCGGCGCACCATACGATTATTGCGATTACGCAATTTCAAGGCTTTTAGCGAGTTTTTAATTTTCATCGTTTTTCCCAACTCAAAATTTCACAACCAGACGCTGCTTTTTGCGCCATTATCGCGTAAACAAAGCGCAATAAACACCGAAAAACAGATTTCAGCCCGCCGATAAATGCAAATTCATGCTATTTCATAGCTTGAACCTGTCTTTTTGTCAACCGATCCAATTTATAAGCGGCGCTGTTTTCGCGCTTGTTTTGTGACCTTCAGGGGAATCCTGCCCGGCTATCGGCTGTTGCGCTTTTATGCGCCGGGCGAAGGCAAGAAGCACGAGGTGAAATAATTATAAAACGGCACCGGCCGGCAGCCATTTTTTTGCCAAAAAGGCTTGTCACACTGAAGAATATCATAGCGGCCTGCGGGTCGCGTGCCGGCAAATCCACTGAGTTACGAGGAGACAAAGATGAATGATAGCTCTCTTAATGCCCATATTGGCAGCCTGGAGGAAAAGCATGAAGCATTGAAAAAGGAAATTGCCGCGCTGGAAAGTGAAAAAATTTATGATGATGCGCAAATGAGCGCGCTCAAGCGAAAGAAATTGCACCTTAAAGATGAAATTGAGAAATATCGGACGCAATTAGGAGAAGATTGAGGAATATCGATAATCGCTCGACTTGCAGCCGTGTCTGCGTGTTAATGGGGCTGTTATTGGCGGCTTTCGGGTGGGTTTATGCGCCTCTTTGCCTGATATTTGCGGCCTGACTGGCCGGGGAAATGGGGGGGAGAAATAGGGAAAGGCGGGAAATATGGGTGGCGTGAAATCCATGCGCATTATTGCCCTTAAGGGTGCGGGCGGGGTCTCTATGCTACAGGAAGAGACTGTGCCGGTGCCGCAGTTAAAGCCGGGGCAGGTTTTGATTCATGTGCGCGCTGCCGGGGTGAACCGCCCTGATATTGCGCAAAGACAGGGTGTTTATCCGCCGCCGCCGGGGGCGCCCGCCTGGCCGGGGCTGGAAGTAGCGGGAGAAATTACCGCTTTATCAGAGGTAAAGGATTTTACTATTGGCGACAAAGTAATGGCGCTGGTGCCCGGTGGCGGTTATGGTGAATATGCGGTGGCCGATGCGGAGTGTTTATTGCCGATACCCGCCAATATGGATTATGTGCAGGCGGCTGCTGTTCCTGAGACTTTTTTTACCGTATGGAGCAATGTTTTTGACCGCGCCGGGCTGAAAAAAGGTGAGGTTTTGCTGGTGCATGGCGGTAGCTCCGGTATTGGCACGGCGGCGATGCAACTGGCAAAGGCCTTTGGCGCGCAGGTGATTGTAACGGCAGGCTCAGCGGAAAAATGCCGTGCCTGCCTGAGCCTGGGGGCGGATTGCGCGGTTAATTATCGTGAGCAGGATTTTGTTGCCGAGGTAAAAAATTTCACTAAGGGAGGCGGTGCCAATGTGATTCTGGATATGGTGGGCGGTGATTATAGCGAGAAAAATTATCAGGCAGCGGCCATAGAGGGGCGTATTGTGCAAATTGCCTTTTTGCACGGGCATAAAGCAATTATTGATTTGAATATGCTTATGCGCAAACGGTTGCTGCATACTGGCTCAACCTTGCGCGCGCGTGATAAAGCCTTTAAAGGAGCAATAGCGGCGGCGTTAAAGCGCCATGTCTGGCCTTTATGGCAAAAAGGCAGGGTTTTGCCGGTTATTGATACGGTTTTTCCTTTTTCTGAAGTGGCAGCAGCGCATGAATACCTGGAAGCTGGCGGCCATGTGGGTAAAATTGTGCTGAAACTGACCTAAGGATTGCAGAACTGTTTGTGCCGTCTCTGCGGCCATATGGGCGAAATTGTGCTGAAACTGACCTGGCAATTTGTTGTTGATAATAGCGCCCGCCGAGGCACTTGCCGCATGGGGCAGCTATTGACAAATTTTGGAGCCGGGATATTGCGTTCCTGACCGCCTGACCGCCTGACCGCCTGACCGCCTGACCGCCTGACCGCCTGACCGCCTGACCGCCTGACCGCCTGACCGGCCAAGGCGCAGATTGAGCGTGAGATTGCGAGGGATCAAGAGGCGAGGAGGGGCGCAGCCCCGACAGGGACAGAGGATCAAGAGGCGAGGAGGGGCGCAGCCCCGACAG
>NZ_QLZD01000025.1 GCF_008636115.1 Candidatus Tokpelaia sp.
TTTTTTCCCCCACCCACCCCCGCCGCGTTATTTTGCTGAAAAATCTAATGGCCTTGGGCCGCCCTCCCGGCGGCAGGGATTCATAAATCGCCGGTTCAATCACCCGCCAGTCATTTGTCAGGTAATACGGTTCTCCTTGCTCTATCCACCGCGCCTCGCAAATAGTGCAATAATCTATGTTATCTTGCGCTTCTTTGCCGAAGAAGTCGGCGTAAGAGGGCAAATCACCGCGGATAAGCGCCGATTCCTTGTATGTTTTTCTGTCCCCCTCGCTGTCGCCCCAGCAAAAATCAAGGTCGCCCTCGTCAGCGCCGGGGAACAGCGCTTTTGCGTCCGATTTGGCCATGCGATGCAGCCTGAATGCCCGTCTGGCATCTTGCAAGTTGCATTTGTGTGCATCACGGTCAATCACCATGCTCTTAATATCAATGGCGCTCATAAAAGGCCGCCCGAGGGGGGAATTGTCAAAATCCAGAGAAACTTCGACACAGCCAAGGCCGCAAATCATCGCATCGGAAAAACTGTCGCTGTTGACACTGTCGGCATCAGCTTCGTCCTGGAACCATTCGCCGGCCGCCGTCATCATTTCGCCGTTTATATTCTTGTCGGTAGAGCGTGGTTGATAAATAATGCGGCGCTTATTGCTTATTTCCGCTCCCAACACGCTATTGATGTTGGACATAACAAGGTTTAGAACTAGAGAGGGCTTGTTTCCGTCAGATAATTCCCCTTTTTCTTCCTCTGTCCACTGATTGCCTTCGTAAAAGGCATAATCATTAGCGGCGGTGCGTTGGAACTCACAGCCTGCCTCAAAATCCGCGTCAAATTGCTTTTTTAAAGCGTCAAATCCGTCCTGGGATTGGTCAATTTTCATTCAAAAGGCCATTGAGTTTGGTTCTCTCTTACCTCCTTTATCTACCCTGCCCATCTTATAATTGCCTTCAATTTCCAAAGCATAGGGGATTATCCCAGCAGCATCGGCCGCGTCAGACCATGTATGGTCAGGCGTGT
>NZ_QLZD01000027.1 GCF_008636115.1 Candidatus Tokpelaia sp.
GTGAGCCGTGAGCCGTGAGCCGTGAGCCGTGAGCCGTGAGCCGTGAGCCGTGAGCCGTGAGCCGTGAGCCGTGAGCCGTTTATAGCGCCGCCGCGCCCTGCCCGCAAGCCTTTTTTATTTAAAATGCCAATTCTGCTTGCTTCTTTTCCCGCGCAATTATAAAGCAATATTTGCAGTATAATCCAGGTTATCAGCGCCGGGCAATATTTCCGCGAAGGCACGGCAACCTGCTCCTGATGCGTTATGAGGCCATTATGACAGAAAAAAGCGGCAATCCCATAGCGGAAAAAACAAAACCGGCGCGGGCTGAAGTGCCGCTTGTCTCTTTTATTATGAGCGGCGGGGTCGGCACGCGGCTGTGGCCGCTGTCACGGCAGGATTTTCCCAAGCAGTTTCACGATTTTTCCGGCAATGGCTCCATGCTGGCGCGCACAGTGCACCGCCTTAATTTTATCAATCGCCTGCGGCCTGAAAATTCTGCCAAAATGCCGGTTTACCTCATTGCCTCTGAGAGCCATGCTCCGCTGCTGGATAAAGAAATCAGCGGTCTGCCGCTTTATGGTGGCCAGCCGGTTTTTGAGCCGCTGGGGCGGAATACGGCCGCCGCTGTGGCGCTGGCCTGTGCCATCAGCCTGCAAAATTACGGCGACAGCCTGGTGCTTATTGTCCCTTCCGACCATGATATTGAAACAGAAGAGCAGTTTTGGCAAACTATTGAGGCAGGTATCCCGGCAGCGCAAGACGGTAAAATTGTTATTTTCGGCATTAAACCCGATAGACCGGAAACGGGCTATGGCTATATTGAGATTGCCGCTAAAACCGGTGGGAAAGAACAGGTTTTTGATGTTTTGCAATTTAAGGAAAAGCCGGATAGCACCACGGCTGAGCGCTATTGCCGGGCCGGCAATTTTCTCTGGAATTCCGGTATTTTTCTGTTTTCGGCAAAAATTATGCAACAGGCTTTTGCCCGCTTTGCTCCGGAGATAAAGCAGAATGTCTCTGCCGCTCTGGCTCAGGCGCGGCGCGATTTTTCCGGTCTATGGCTGCCTTTTGACGCTTATAAAGCCGTCCCTGCCGATTCGGTAGATTATGCTATTATGGAGCAGGCAGATAATATTGTGCTGGTGCCGGCGCGTTTCCGCTGGAATGATTTAGGCTCATGGCAATCGCTGCTGGATACGCCCGCCGGCAAAAAGAATCGTGACACTAACGGCAATGTTATTATCGGCGATGTTGTTGCCATTGATTGTGAGCGCAGTTATCTGCGCTCGCAAAGCGGGCTGCTTTCGGCAGTCGGGCTGAAAAATATGGCCGTTGTCGCCACGGGTGATGCCACTTTTATCGCCCCGGTTTCGCAAAGCCAGAATGTGCGCAAAATTGTAACCTCGCTGGAAAATTCCGGCAGGCTGGAAACCCGCTTTACCCCGGCGCCCGGCCGGCCGCCCGTGGCCGGAGCACATTTAAGCCGGGTTGAAAACTGGCTGTTTGAAGAGGCCTTGCCTTTATGGTCGACCAAAGGGGTTGATGACAAAGGCGGGTTTCATGAAGTGTTAAATTTTGACGGTCTGCCTTTACATAGAGATAAAAGAATGCGCACCCAGGCGCGGCAGGTTTACACCTTTGCCGTTGCCGGTGCCCGCGGCTGGCAAGGGCCGTATCGCGAACTTATTGCGCATGGGTTGGATTTTATTGAAAAAGGGCGGCTCGATAATGGCGGTTTTGTTGCGACATTTGACGCAGACGGCCATATTAAAGATACAACAGAAGATTTTTACGATCAAAGTTTTGTGCTGCTGGCTTTGGCGTATGCCCATGCCGGCGGTGAGCGCCGCGCGCGCAGGCTGGCGGAAGAAAGCTTTGCTTTTCTGGATAAATATTTGCTGGATAAAAGCGGCAAACCGGCCGGCACAAGGGGCTATTTTGAAACCCGGCAAAATGACCGCCCGCTGCGCCGTGCCAATCCGCATATGCATTTTTTGGAAACCTGTCTCGCCTGGTATGAAGTGACAGGGGAAGCAGACTATCTCGATCGCGCCGCCAATATTGTAGACCTGTTCCGCAATATATTTTTTGACGCAGATAATTGGGCTTTGGGTGAATTTTTTGACGCAGACTGGCAAAGAGCCAAAGGGGAGGCCGGTGATATTTGCGAGCCGGGCCATCATTTTGAATGGGCTTCGCTGCTCGTGGCCTATGAGCGCCACAAAACTGCCTTTGCCGCCCGGCAGGCCAATGATAAAACGGCCGATAATGCGCCGCATAATATTGTGCTTCTGGCGCGCAAGCTTTATGCTTCAGCCATTGCCAGCGGCGTTAATCGCACCACCGGGCTTGCCTATAATTCTGTCTCGCGCTTTGGCACACCGATAGATTGTGCTACCCGCTCCTGGCCGCAAACGGAAGCGATTAAAGCGGCTATCGCTTTGGACAGTAATCACGGGCCGGATTTAAAGCCGGAAGTAGAAAGCCGCATTGCCCGCCTGTTTCGCTGGCATATTGACACTGCGCCCAAAGGCCTGTGGATTGATGCGATTGACGAACAGGGGAAAGCGCGGTCACAATCTGTCCCCGCCTCTATTTTTTACCATTTAGTGGCGGCTTTGACGTATTATATGGATTTTGCCGCCGCACTCGAAAGCTGACAGGCACCACCCAAACAGTGCCGAAGCAGTATTGGCGGCGGGAAGATGCGGAGATAAACATAAACGGGGCGGGTTAAAAATTGCGGTAGCCATTATAGCTGCCTGTGCCAATGATAAATTCAGCAAAGCACGGGACAGTTTTTTGGACGGGGCCGATAAAACCTGCAAAAGCGGGCTGCTATGCGCAAGAACTGCAAGTATAGAGCACCCGCTGCTCTCCGCGCCCGCACGCCTTGGCGAAAACCAGTATAGCTCATCAGAAACCGCAGGTGCGCGCGAAGCGTGCAAACCGCAGGTGCGCGCAAGCCGTGCAAACAGCGCCCGGGTTGGGAGGCTTTGGGCGCAACAAAGAACAGGCGCGCGTGAGCCGTGCAAACAGCGCCCGGGTTGGACAGGCTAGCCTGTGGCGGCGGGCGCAGCAAAGAACAGGCGCGCGTAAGCCGTGCAAACAGCGCCCGGGTTGGGGGGCTTTGGGCGCAGCAAAGAACAGGCGCGCGTAAGCCGTGCAAAATGCGGTCACGCCGCAACTGGTCAGGGACGCTCCAGGGGGCGGATTTTATTATAGCTAATCAAGAATTATAAATTAAAAATCAACAGCTTATATTTTTGTATCTGTCAAACCGGCATTAAAATATCAATAAGTTAGTGGCGTTTTGTCAAACCTTTTTACTATCTCAAATCCGATACGCTATCCGCTTTGTGTATCAAAAAATGGGGATTTTATGTAAACAAGGGGATTTGCCTGCATTTTGTGGTAGACAAGCTTCGGTTGACAAAACAGGCTGTTTTTCTGTTTTGGTTGCACAGGCGGCAAGGCAACTGCGCCCCACTATACGCTATTATCAGCAGTAAGCCCTAAATATATCGCGCACGCTTTTACGGCAGGCATGCTCACCCGAAAATAGAGGCGGCACGCGGTTTCACCGCCTTCATGAACTATCTTCCGGAATTCATCTTTTGGCATCAAAAAAAGCCGCAACAAACCGGTTTGCCTCCCACTCCGCGCGCTTATGTTGCTCATCACCATTTTTTATATAATGTGTGGCGAGCATTGATATATCGGGCTTATTCTGTTTAGCCAGACTTAAATGCAAAATCAAATAAGCCAGGCTCATGCGCAACTGTGAACCGATCTCAGGCAAGGGAGGCTATTGGCGACAGATACATCTTCCAATCTGACAAAGACTTCGTGATAAGCGATCCGCTTTCGCTATCTTCATCACCGCCAGAGCCTGATTTTATTGTTCCGCCAAGACCTTTAACTGTTGCAAAAATATCATCACCCGCTTTAAAGCCAGGCTTGGCGGCAACCTTTTCCGCTAAATTTTCAACGATTTGTCTGGGGAGACAGGTCGGCATAGGCGTAATAAACCGGTCAGTTGTCATGGCACAACCCTTTATAGACGAGGCCAGGGGACGCCCCTCACCCCTGATCAATGAACCAGAGAGCTGCCTGGCGCGGGCAGCAGATTATTTGCCCTTGTGGCAAACCGGGCACAGGCAATCGGAAACAGCGAGGCAAAATGCCATGCCTGACCACAGTCTGAATGATGAAATGAGGTAAGCGGCGGCCGCGAAAACAGAGCTATTTTCCCTTTTTATGCCGCAGCAAACTCCGGCTGAAAAAAGCGAGCAGCGCCTCCGGCACGCTCAGGCAAACTGCACTGCCACAATTTGACCAGCCTGTCTTTCTTTAAATCAGCCGGGTCACTCTTTTCCGGCAGCATTATATCACAATCAGGGACAAAGAGAGCTCCGCCAAAAAACATTTTTATTTTTTCAAACTCATCGGCCCTTATTACCCGCGTCTCCTGCCCCGGCGCAGTATTAAGCATACGCGTCTTCTGCAATGGTGTCAGCCCAAAAAAATCAGCCGGGTTTTTCCGCGATCCCCTGCTCATAGCATCAAGATTCTGCTCTATACGCGTCCGTATATCTTCCCGTAAATTCATTCCTCCTATCTTCATTATATTCCAGGAGAAGAAAATAGCAAAGATAGATATTTTCTATTACAAAAAACTATCTATATCTCTATCTGCAATCTTAGGTAGAGATATAAAAACATACACTTTGCCAAAAATTTATGTGTATACCGCAGAGGGCAGATTATTTTTGCACTAATCCGGCTTTATACTCGTGCTCCTACTTGTTCTTATCCCTTAAATCAGCCAAAATTTATTTGGCAGCGGCTTTAACCGGCCGGGCGCAAAATCCAACAAAATAAGGATTTGTTTATCTATTTATATAAATATCTACGCATACTTGCAGGACTGGTAGATTTTAAAGCCGCTAAAAGCTCGGTTTACCAGGAAAAATCTTCATAAAAAGGTAACAAATGCTACGACAAAACGCCAACAGAAGCAGAACGGAATTTACAATTTACCTGTTATGCCCTTTTAAACGGAAAGTTAAGTTGCCCTCTTCTAAAGTGGAATGATTCCCCCGAATAAACAGTTTTAAAAGCTAGATTTTCATGAGTAAAACCAAAAAACAACCCGACCCTATTGATATTTATGTCGGTGGTCGCATTCGCCTGCAGCGCAATTTAAAAAACATGACCCAGCAGCAATTAGGGGAGCAATTAGGGGTAACATTTCAGCAAATCCAGAAATATGAAAAGGGAACAAACCGTGTCGGCGCCAGCCGGCTGCAGGCGATTTCCGAAATATTGGAAGCGCCGGTTTCCTTCTTCTTTTCCAATCCCGAAGAAGACGGGCTTTTTACAATGAAGAAAGAAGGCTTTGCCGAAGAAGGAAGCCCCCCGCCGGATTGGCAATGCTCCTCGGCGGAAGGAGCGCAGCTTATCCGCGCTTTTACCCGGATACAGGATCCGCAAGTGCGCCGCAAAATTATCGCTTTGACCAAAGTTCTGGCAGGCGGTGCCTGAAGCAGGCAATAGCCGGAGACTTTGGCGCCGACACAAGGCCAAGGCCGCCGGAGAGCAAAGAGAGAGCCGGACACGGCTCTCACCGCTGCGGGCTTGCAAGCGGCAAAGCTTTGCTTTAGATATTGCGGCCGATAAATTGCATTTAAGGGAAAATTGTGTTGCACCGGGATTATCTTTTTACCAGCGAATCAGTGGCAGAAGGCCACCCGGACAAGCTTTGCGACCGGATTTCCGATGAAATTGTCGATATGATTTACCGCGAGGCGCGCCGGGAGCAGCGCCGCAGCGGTTTCGACCCGGGCTCTGTGCGCGCCGCCTGTGAGGTGCTGGCCACTACTAATCGCGTTATTATTGCCGGTGAGGTGCGCGTGCCCCAGAGCCTGCTGAAGCGCGGCAAGGACGGCGCCCTGATTGTGGATAAAAAGGGCAGGCCGCAAATCGCCCCGCGCAAATTCCGCGCGGCGGCGCGGCGCGCTATTAAAAATATCGGCTATAATCAGCCCGGCTTTCATTGGCAGAAAGCGCGTATTGATGTTTTGCTGCATTCACAGTCATCTGATATTGCCCAAGGGGTGGATAAAGACGGCGCCGGCGATCAGGGCATTATGTTCGGCTATGCCTGCACGGAAACGCCGGCTTTAATGCCCGCCCCGATTTATTATGCCCATAAAGTTTTGGAAAAACTGGCCGCAGCCCGCCATAAGGGAGAAGGTGAGGCCGCGCTTTTGGGGCCAGATGCCAAAAGCCAGGTAACCGTGCGTTATAAGAACGGCCGGCCTTTTGAAATTTCTTCCCTTGTGCTTTCTACCCAGCATTTAATTGAAAATTGGGATTCTGCCAAAGTGCGGCAGGTGGTGGAGCCTTATATAAGGCAGGCACTGGCGGGGCTGAAAATCGCCGAGGATTGCAAATGGTATATTAACCCGACCGACAAATTTGTAACCGGCGGGCCGGACGGTGATGCCGGCCTGACCGGGCGCAAAATTATTGTCGATACCTATGGCGGCGCGGCGCCGCATGGCGGCGGCGCCTTTTCCGGCAAGGATCCGACAAAAGTCGACCGCTCGGCCGCTTATGCGGCGCGTTATCTGGCCAAAAACATTGTCGCCGCCGGGCTGGCCGAGCGCTGCACTATTCAGCTTTCTTATGCTATCGGCATTGCCCGGCCTTTATCGCTCTATGTCAATTTGCATGGCACCGGCCATAATGTAACCGAACAGCAACTGGAAGCAGTTATTTGGCAGATCATGGATTTAACCCCGCGCGGCATTCGCAGCCATCTGGCGCTGGACAAGCCAATTTATGCCAAAACCGCTGCTTATGGCCATTTTGGCCGCGAACCGGGGCGAGATGGTTCTTTTTCGTGGGAAAAAATCGATCTTGTCAAGCAATTAAAGGCAGCTTTGCCGCAAAATTCTGCCGCTCATGACAAGCAATAAGCACAGGCCGGCACAGGCCGGGAGCCGCAACCCGGCCGGATCAACAGCAATGCCGGCAAGGCAAGGGGCCTTTTTCGGCCGCCGCAAGGGCCGGCCGCTGCGGGAGCAACAGCGAGAACTGTTTGCGGCTTTGCTGCCGGAATTGCAACTGGATTTAAGCCGCCCTGCCCCGCGCGATTTGCGCGGCTTATTTGCTGCGCGCCCCGCCTCCCCAACCAGGCGTGACTTGTTTGCTGCGCGCTTGCCGCCACAGGCTAGCCTGTCCAACCCGGGCGTTTTATTTACCGCCCCGGCAGCGCTTGCCGGCACAGTGGAAAATGTGCGGCTGGAAATCGGCTTTGGCGGCGGCGAGCATTTATTGCATGAGGCCGCACGCCGGCCGGCAAGCGGTTTTATCGGCATTGAGCCATTTGTCAACGGCATGGCAAAAATGCTGGCGGCTCTGGCTGCCGCACCGCAAAAAGCGGCCAATATCCGCCTTTATCATAATGACGCGCTGCAAATACTAAATTGGTTGCCCGCTAACAGCCTTGCCGGCATTGATATTTTTTACCCCGATCCATGGCCGAAGAAAAAACACTGGAAACGCCGTTTTATCAATGCCGGAACGCTTGAGCATTTTGCCCGCCTGCTGCAAAGCGGCGGTATTTTGCGTTTTGCCTCTGATATAGACAGCTATATTAACCAGGTTTTGCAACTTATGCGCGACCATAAGGCTTTTTCATGGGCTGCAGAAACAGCAAAAGACTGGCAAATACCGTATAACGCCTGGCCCGGCACTCGTTATGAGGCCAAAGCCCGGCAGGCAGGGCGCAAACCCGCTTATCTCACTTTTATCCGCCGCTAATTGCCGCAGACGCATTCTTTTATCGCCCTTTTGTCACCTGCCCTGCCCGGCGCCGCAAGCAGGCGCGGTTCAGGCCGCCTTTGCCTGCCCCCACCAAGACTATGCTTGCATTTTGCCCCAAACAGTTCTATATTGGGCGAAATTCTTGGTCGGACAGGCAAGAGTGGGCCCTAAAGCCTGCTCTTTTTTGTTAATAAAGGCAGCGTAATACAGGTTTTTCATAGTGGCAATACAGCATAATCAGCAGCAGACAGAGGCAAATTCTTTTGCCGATGAGTCGTTTTTGCAGCCGCCGGCCGGGGTGGAGGCGCGTATTATTGCCCTTATTGCCCCGGTTTGCGAAGAGGCCGGCTTTCGTCTTGTGCGGGTGCGTCTGCTTGGCCTTAACGGCCTGACCTTGCAAATCATGGCCGAGCGCGGCAACGGCACGATGACAGTTGAAGATTGTGAGCAATTAAGCCGCGATATTTCGCCGCTGCTTGATGCGGAAAATGTGATTGACCAACATTATAATCTGGAAATTTCCTCCCCCGGTATTGACCGGCCGCTCATGCGCAAATCTGATTTTGCTGCCTGGTGCGGCCATTTGGCAAAAATTGCCATGCAAAACCCGGTTGCGGGGCAGAAGAAATTTCGCGGCATAATTATGGCAGCAGAAGGGGATTATCTCACTTTGTGCTATGAGGCAGAGGCAGCCGGCGAAGTTACAATAAACCTGCCTTTTGCCGATATTGCCGAGGCCAGTCTGGTGCTGACAGAGGCGCTTATCCGCGCTGTCCTGCAACAAGGCAAACAAAAAGCGCGGCAATCAGACGCAGGCAGAACATTGAAGGCATAAAGTACAGCCGGTTGGGCGGGTCTGCAAGAGCCGCCGCTATTATCAGGCTGAGATTGAGTAAATTTGAGGAGAATACTGATGACTGTGAGTGCAAACAGGCTTGAGCTTTTGCAAATTGCAGATGCAGTTGCGCGGGAAAAATCGATAAATCGCGAGGTTGTCCTTGCCGCTATGGCCGATGCCATTCAAAAAGCGGCGCGCTCCCGCTATGGGCAGGAAACCAATATTCGGGCGCAGATAAACGCCAGAACCGGCGATATTAAATTGCAGCGCCTGCTTGAAGTGGTGGAAAATGTGGAATTTCCCGATAGTCAGATTACGCTGGCAGAGGCCAGGGCACTGAAGGCTGATGCCGAAATCGGCGATTTTTTGACTGAAGCTTTGCCGCCAATGGATTATGGCCGGATTGCCGCGCAATCAGCCAAGCAGGTTATTGTGCAGAAAGTGCGAGAAGCCGAGCGCGACCAGCAATATGAAGAATATAAAGATCGTTTGGGCGAAATTGTCTCCGGCACAGTCAAACGGGTGGAATATGGCAATGTTATTGTCGATGTCGGCCGCGGTGAAGGCATTATTCGCCGTGATGAATTGCTGCCGCATGAGGCCTTCCGCAATGGCGATCGCGTGCGCGCTTATCTTTATGATGTGCGGCGTGAGCAAAGAGGGCCGCAAATTTTCCTCTCGCGCTCTCACCCGCAATTTATGGCAAAATTATTCACTATGGAAGTGCCGGAAATTTATGACGGCATTATCGAGATAAAATCTGTCGCGCGCGACCCCGGCTCCCGCGCCAAAATTGCCGTTGTCTCGCGCGATGCTTCCATTGACCCGGTGGGGGCCTGTGTCGGTATGCGCGGCAGCCGCGTGCAGGCTGTTGTTGCCGAATTGCAAGGGGAAAAAGTGGATATTATCCCATGGTCGCCAGATGCTGCCAGTTTTATTGTCAATGCATTGCAGCCGGCAGAAGTAGCGAAAGTCGTGCTTGACGAAGAAGCAGCGCGGATTGAGGTTGTCGTCCCTGAAAGCCAGTTGAGCCTGGCTATTGGCCGGCGCGGGCAAAATGTGCGCCTGGCTTCACAGCTGACCGGCTGGGATATTGATATTATGACGGAAACGGAAGAATCCGAACGCCGGCAGAAAGAATTTGCCGATCGCTCAAAATTGTTTATGGACGCTCTTGATGCCGATGAAATGGTGGCGCAGGTTCTGGCTTCCGAAGGTTTTGCCTCTATTGAGGAAATTGCTTATATTGAGCCGGGAGAAATTGCCGCTATTGAGGGCTTTGACACTGATACGGCGGCAGAAATCCAGGCGCGGGCGCGCGATTATATTGAGCAGGTCGAGAAACAGCATGATGAAAAGCGCCGGCAACTGGGTGTGGTCGATGCGCTGCGTGAGCTGCCCGGCATGACAACGGCCATAATGGTGGCCATTGGCGAAGACGGCGTTAAAACTATTGAGGATTTTGCCGGTTATGCGGCTGATGATCTGGTTGGCTGGCGTGAGCGCAAGGGGGCAAAAGGCGTTAAGGGCGAAATTATTGACCATAAAGGTATTTTCAGTAATTTTGATGTCAGCCGCCAGGAAGCCGAGCAAATGATTTTGGCCGCGCGGGTCATGGCCGGCTGGATTGATGAAACGGCAATGCCTGCGTCAATCGATGCGGCCGAGGAAGAAGCAGGCGTGACGACAGCAGAGGCAGAGGCCGCTCATGTGAGCGCGGCAATCGATGCGGCAAGTGAGGCGAAAGACGGCGCGCAAACGGCCGATAAACATAATGCCTGATTTGCTGAGCGGCTTGAACCGGCAGGATAGCAGGCGCTTCAGGCCAAAATCCTGCGCCGGTTCAGCGGGCTAAAGCGGGTGGATTAAGGCTTAAGGCATAAAGGCGAATCTGGTGGAAACAGTGTCTCACGGCGACAAAAAGGCGCGGCGCCTGAAAGAAAGACGCTGCATTATTTCGCGCCAGACAGCAGCGGCAGAAAATATGCTGCGTTTTGTTGCCGGCCCGCAAGGTGTGCTTGTCGCCGATATTAAGGGCAATTTGCCTGGGCGTGGGGCGTGGCTTCTGGCGCGCCGCACTATGGTGGAAGAGGCCGTCAGGCGCCGGGCTTTTGCCTGTGCTTTGCAAACGGCAGTGGAAACACCGTCTGATCTGGCAGGACAAGTGGATAAATTGCTGCTGCGCGCTGCTTTGGCAAATCTCTCCTTGGCACGGCGCAGCGGCACCGTTATAACAGGGGCGGAAAAAGTGAATGCGCTTATCCGTTCCGGCCGCGCCGCTTTATTGCTACATGCCGTTGAAGCAGCGGCAGATAGCCGGCGCAAGCTTGCTCAGGCGGTTCACGCAGCGACAGATCAGCGCAGCGATACAGCAAATTCCGCCGCAAAAGGGCAAGGAAATATCAAAATCCTGTCCCCTTTCACTGTAGAAGAATTGCGGCTAGCCTTTGGCGGGCAGAATGTGATACATATTGCTGTCACCAAAGATAGAGGCGCGGCAGGTTTTATCAAGGCGATAGCGCGGCTTGTTGCCTATCGTAATGCGGCCTGAGCGGCAGGCGGAAGCATTGTCAAGCAAAACAGCCAGGGCAATTTCGGCCGGCGGATAATGGCCGATTGCAGCAAATGCAAAAAGCGGAATGAAAATTGCGGAAAATATGGCATAAGCCATGATAGGGAAGCGGAATGACCGATAAAGAGACTGAAGATAATGCACGACAGAAAAAAACATTGACGCTCAAGCGCAGTGTTGAACACAGCACGGTCAAACAAAATTTCAGCCACGGCCGCAGCAAGGCTGTTGTGGTGGAAACGAAACGCCGCAAAATTACCCGCCCGGGTGAAAAGCCTGAAACCCTGCTTGCCGGCCGGCCCGGCGGTCAGGCGGCAAAACCGGCGGCCGCCATTGCCAGACCGCATGTGGCTGTGCGGGCAAAGGCGGCAAAAACCGGTGATGAAGCAACAGGCGGCCGGCCGGCCTTCAAAAGCGGCACGCTCTCTTCTACTGAAATGCAGGCCCGGCGGCGGGCGCTGGAAGAGGCGAAAATCCGTTCAGATCAGGAGCAGATCCAGCGGGAGGAAGAAGCCAGACGCCGCGCTATTATCGAAACGGAGCGGGCAGCAGCCCGACAGGAAAGGCTGAAACAGCAGACAGAAGCAGAAAGTGAGTTACTGCGCCGCAAACAGGAACGCGCCGATAAAAGCGGTAATATTACCGGTGGCCATGGAAGCCGTGAGACAATGGAGAGGCCCGGAGGAGGCGGGCGGGCCGGCGGCAGACCGGCGGCGGGAAGCACCGCAGCTCAGCCGGACAGCGCTCCGCTGCCGGAAAAAGCACGCCGCCCCGCTTATGGGCATCATATTCGCTCTAAAAATGACGATGATGAGGGGAACAGCGCCGGTGCGCGCCGCACGGCGGCGGCCAGGCCGGAACTGCGCCGTCCGTCACCGGTTAAGGGGGCGGAAGAGCGCCGCCGCGGCAAATTGACCCTGACTACGGTGCTTAATGATGATGGCGATGCTGTCCGCGGCCGTTCCATGGCGGCCATGCGCCGCCGGCAGGAAAAATTCAAACGCGCGCAAATGGAAACCGTGCGGGAAAAAATTGCCCGCGAGGTTATTGTGCCGGAAACTATCACTCTTCAGGAGCTGGCGCAGCGTATGGCCGAGCGCTCGGTTGATGTTATCAAATTCCTGATGAAACAGGGGCAGATGATGAAGCCCGGCGATGTCATTGACGGCGATATGGCGCAGCTTATTACTGAGGAATTCGGCCATACAGTGAAACGCGTTGCCGAATCTGATGTGGAAACGGGGATTTTTGATATTCCCGATAATGCCGGCAAAATGCAGCCGCGCGCGCCGGTTGTAACTGTTATGGGACATGTTGATCACGGCAAAACTTCCTTGCTGGACGCCTTGCGCCGCGCCAATGTGGTGGCCAATGAGGCCGGCGGCATAACCCAGCATATTGGCGCTTATCAGGTAGAGCGTGACGGTCATAAAATTACTTTTATCGACACGCCGGGGCACGCTGCTTTTACCGCCATGCGCGCCCGCGGCGCCCAGGCGACCGATATTGCCGTGCTGGTTGTGGCGGCTGATGACAGTGTTATGCCGCAGACAATAGAATCAATCAATCATGCCAAAGCGGCTAATGTGCCGATCATTGTGGCGATTAACAAAATCGACAAGCCGGCGGCTGATCCGCAGAAAGTGCGGACGGAATTGCTGCAGCATGGTGTTTTTGTTGAGAGCCTGGGCGGCGAAGTGCTGGAAGTTGAGGTTTCGGCCAAAACCGGGCAAAATCTGGATAAATTGCTGGAAGCTTTATTACTACAGGCCGAAATGCTGAATTTGCGGGCTGAGGCAGATCGTTCTGCCGAAGGTGTGGTGATTGAAGCCAAGCTGGATCGCGGCCGCGGCCCGGTAGCAACAGTGCTGGTGCAAAAAGGCACATTGCGCCCCGGCACAATTATTGTCGCCGGTGATGAATGGGGGCGCGTGCGCGCTTTAATCAATGAGCATGGCGACCATATGAAGGAAGCCGGGCCTTCTACCCCGGCAGAAATTCTGGGTATGCAGGGCACGCCGCAGGCCGGTGACCGTTTCGCCATTGTCGCCAATGAAGCCAAAGCGCGCGAAATTTCAGAATATCGGCAACGCCTGTCGCATGAAAAGGCGATAGCGCGGGCGGCAGGCTCACGCGGCTCGCTGGAGCAAATGATGAATCGCCTGCAAAGCGATGGCGCCAGGGAATTTCCGCTGCTTATCAAGGCCGATGTGCAAGGCTCGGCTGAAGCTATTATTGCCTCGCTGGAAAAACTGGGCAATGATGAAGTGCGCGCCCGCATTATTCATGCCGGCGCCGGCGGCATAACTGAAAGCGATGTGGCGCTGGCCACGGCTTCTGACGCAGCGATTATCGGCTTTAATGTCCGCGCCAATCCGCAGGCGCGGGAAGCTGCGGCCAATCAGGGCATAGAAATTCGCTATTATAATATTATTTACGATCTGGTCGATGATGTTAAGGCCGCTATGTCCGGCATGTTGTCGCCGGAGCGGCGGGAAACCTTTATCGGCAATGCCGAAATATTGGAAGTATTTGATATTTCCAAAATCGGCAAAGTGGCAGGTTGCCGCGTGACCGAGGGCAAGGTGGAACGCGGTGCCGGGGTACGCCTTATCCGCGATAATGTGGTTATCCATGAAGGCAAGCTGAAAACACTGAAGCGCTTTAAAGATGAAGTGGCGGAAGTTCCTGCCGGTCAGGAGTGCGGTATGGCTTTTGAAAACTATACTGATATGCGCACCGGTGATGTGATTGAAGCCTTCCGCGTTGAGCATATTAACCGTTCGCTTTAAGCCCCGGCGAGGCAGTTTGCCGGCATGCTGCCGCCCAATAGGCGGAGCCTGCCGGCTGGGTTAGCGGCGTGGGAGTGTGCCCGGGCGGCAAATAGAAAAGCGGCATGGCCGGGCATAATTGGCGGCAGTCGGTTGCGCTGCTTTGGCGGCAGTTGAAATCGCTCCGGGTTAAAGCTGTTATTCTTGCCGGCCCCGGGATAAACAGGGATAAAATATGAAGCAGCATAAAGAGCCGTCACAAAGGCAGTTGCGCATGGGAGAAGAAATTCGCCATGCCCTTGCTCTTCTCCTGCAAAGGGGCGATTTGCGCGACCCTTTATTGGCCAGGGCAATGATTTCGGTTGCCGAAGTGCGTATGTCGCCGGATTTAAAGCTGGCTACCTGTTTTATTGCGCCGCTGGATTCTGCTAATCCTCATGCTCCTGCGCGAGCCGATATTATTGCGGCGCTAAACCGCCGGGCAAAATATATTCGCGGCCAAATAGCCGGCGCTTTGCGCGGCTTGAGATATATGCCGGAATTCCGCTTCCTTGCCGATACAAGTTTTGACAATTTTGCCAAAATTGATGCTCTGCTGCGCTCACCCGCTGTCGCGCGTGATTTGCAGCATGAAGATGACGCCGAAGACGCCTGAAGCATCTGTGAAAACTCCACAAGCGCCTTTCCCTTTCAGTCCAATATCCTCTCAGAGCAGGTATGAAAATGAGATTTTTTTTCGCTTCTATCGCATTATTATCTGCCTTTTTCGCTATTTCCTCTGCTCAAGCAGAGGTGGTTATAACCTGCGACATTGGCACTTTCAGAATATCCGCTGATAATTTAACTTTAGAAGACGGACATCTTTCTGCAAAAGGCCGTTTATATCTTAATCTCAGAGGAAATAATAACAGTCAGATCCTGATAGGCAACAAAAATGACAGTTCAAACGCTCTTGATATTGTATGGGAGGGAAACGGTAATATTTTAAAGACAAAATTCGGGAATATAATTCTTTCACCCGCGAAAGATAGTCCGCGTGTAGATATTCAATTTCCTGATATAAATTTTACAGACTTTTATAATGGCAATAAACTATTAAATCCCGATGGCCCATTAAAACAGCAAGGCTGTATTCGGCAATAAATAATACAAAACCAGGTTACACAATATGGCAAGACACAGCAAAAGAAAAGGCCGCCCGGTGGCAGGCTGGGTTATTCTGGATAAACCGAAAAGCATGGGGTCGACAGAGGCCGTGGCCAAAGTGAAATGGCTCTATAATGCCGACAAAGCCGGCCATGCCGGCACATTAGACCCGCTGGCTTCCGGCCTGTTGCCAATAGCGCTGGGGGAAGCCACCAAAACTGTGCCTTATGTAATGGAAGGCACCAAAGTCTACCGCTTTACCGTGGCCTGGGGGGAAGAACGCGCGACTGATGATCTGGAAGGGGAAATTACCCATAAATCCGATAAGCGGCCGAATGAGGCCGATATTCTGGCGCTACTGCCTAAATATACCGGTATTATTCTGCAAACGCCGCCGCAATTTTCAGCCATAAAAATCGGCGGTGAACGCGCTTATGATATTGCCCGCAATGGCGAAGCCGTGGCCATTCCGCCGCGCGAGGTGGAAATTGATGTGCTGGATTTGATGGAAATCACGCCGGAAGGCCATGCCGTATTTGAAGTGGAATGCGGCAAAGGCACTTATGTGCGCTCTCTGGCGCGCGATATGGGGCGCGATATGGGCTGCTACGGCCATGTCGTAGATCTGCGCCGGATTGAAGTAGCGCCCTTTTCTCAGGAAGATTTTGTCAGCCTGGAGGCTTTGGAACAGGCTTCACCGCGAGCGCAGGCGCAAAAGCGGCTGGAGGCAGAAGCGGCCGCGCGCGCGGCAGAAGCTGCGGCAGCGGAAGCGGCAAAAACCGGCGGCAAAAACCGGGCTGAGCGGCCGCGCCTGCCGGCGGCTGAGCTGCAAAGGCTGGATTTTTCTCCTCTGGACGCTTTATTGATAGAGACAGGCGCGGCGCTGGAATGCCTGGCGCAATATCCGATAGAAGAGGCGCAGGCAGTGCGGGTGCGCAGCGGCAACCCGATTATCCTGCGCGGCAGCAAAGTACCGCTCGATGAAAGCGAGGCCTGCGTAACGCATAAAGGCAAAGTGCTGGCGCTGGGAGCGATAGAGCAAGGCACCTTCCACCCCAAACGCGTATTTACCGCCTGATCGGCAGTATTTTTATAGTAAAAGGGAGTTTTTATGCACCTATTTTTCTTATAAAAACAGGAAAAAGTGGCAGGCAACCTGATAATGAGCACAGAGTCAAAAATCCCTCCCTCTCTTATTAAATTCACCGCAGAAGAAATAGCTGCTTGCTACCATAGCCACAGAATCATTGGCCAGCAAATAAAGCAATCCAACCCACCTGCCCTGCTTTTGTTTATTCTGAATATTTTAAAACAGGCACCCGCAGAAACCTGACCGAATGCCTTACCCTTTTTCTAAACTATGTAAATAATAAAAATCCGCCTGCTCCATTCGCTTTATTTGGCCGTCTCATTTTTACTATAGCTGAAGATTCAGAAGAATTCAGAGAGCGAATTCAAACCAAGTTGAAGGAGATTGGCCTCTTTTACCAAGGCGAAGGAATTATAACCCCATTAGAATTACCATCTTTAAGCGTTCAATATTTTCTTAATGCACTAAAAAATGATTGGATATTTAGCTATTGGCAAAGAATTTTCTCGTTTGGAGCGTAACATTCATACCGATTATTTAAGTGCGGCCTTGAATGCTGCTACCATGCTAGAGGCAAGCTGTAAATTTTACTTAGGAGAAAATCACTATCATCAAAAAGATACCCTTAAGGCGTTAACTGAAAAAACGCTAAAAGCTATAAATTGCAATATGTTGGAAAGTAGTGGGAATCTAATCAAAGGCCTGTCCTGCCTTTGCGCAGCTATAGAAATATTTAGAAACAAATACTCTGCCGCCCACGGAAAGAGTCAAACTGAGCAGCGAAACATTGCCAATATCATCACTCAAGCTGAAGCGCTATTATATATACAAACTTCAAATAACATCTGCCAATATATTCTCTCCAAGAAATTAGATAAATAAAAATATACTGGTAATAAAAAAAGCGGTTCCCGGAGGAACCGCCTTATTTGGTGCCATCAGGCTTGTTAACGACCCGACCGCATTTTCTGATTAGCTATTCAGCTATGCCCCTTTTTATAGCGCCGGCTCTTGCCTGTCAATAAATAAAATTAAGTCTTGTGCTTTTATTCTCACCTTTATAAAAATTACCAATCTGCATTGTCTGGAGTTTTGTCGTGGCACCTGTTTCCGATTATAAAAATACGGTTTTTGCTTTTGATATTGGCACGAATTCCCTCGGCTGGTGTGTATTGAGCGGGGAAAGAGATGCTGACGGCCTGTTAATCCCCAATCGCATTATCGATATTGGCGTGCGCATTTTCTCAGACGGGCGCGATCCGCAATCCGGCGCTTCCCTCGCTGTCGCCCAGCGGGAGGCGCGCGGGGCGCGGCGCATGCGTGACCGCTATCTTAAACGCCGGCAGCAATTATTGGAACGCTTGACGGAATACGGCCTCATGCCGGCTGATGAAGCGGGGCGTAAGGTTTTGTTGCGTGAAACCTCTGACCGGGGGCAAAATACCGGCAGCAATGATACGGAAAAAACCGACCCTTATAATTTACGCGCCCGGGCGCTGAGCGAAAAGCTGCCGCTGCACCATTTAGGGCGCGCCCTCTTCCACCTTAATCAGCGGCGCGGCTTTAAGTCGAACCGCAAAACCGACCGCCGCGATAATGATAAAGGCAAAATCGCCATGGGGGTGGAAGAATTGCAGGCGCAACTGCATTTGAGCAAGACCCCTACCCTCGGCACCTGGCTGGCGCAGCGCTATAATCAAGGCAAAGTCGTCCGTATCCGCCAGGATTCTGAGGCTTTTACCGGTGAGAAACAGGAAAATTATCTCTTTTATCCGGAACGATCGATGCTGGAAGACGAATTTGCAGCAATCTGGCAGGCGCAGGCGGAATTTTACCCGGAAGAACTGACGGAAAGCCGCAAAAAACAGCTTTTTGATGCTATTTTTTATCAGCGACAGCTAAAAGAGCCGAAAATCGGCAAATGCGCCTTTAACCCTGAGGAAGAGCGGCTGCCGAAAGCGCACCCGCTCTTTCAGGAATTCCGCCTCTATAAGGAAGTGAATGAGCTGACCATTGAAGCAGCCGGTAAGGCATCAGGGCAGAAGCTCAGCAAAGAGCAGCGCGATACGCTGATAGATATTCTGCGACCGCAAAAGAAAATGGCCTTTAGCGCCATTCGCAAAAGCCTGAAACTGCACGGCACCACCTTTAAGAAGGAGAAAAATGCCCGTGAGGGGCTGGCGGGTGATGAAATTTATGCCGAAATGAAGGATAAAAGCCGTTTTGGCAACCAATGGGCGGATTTTGCGCGCGAAAAGCAATGGGACATTATCCAAAAGCTGCGTGATGAAGAAAACCCGGAAAAGCTCAATAAGTGGCTGACAGAGCAATTCCCTAATCTCAGCGCCGAACAGCGCGATAAAATCGCCAATGCCAAATTGCCGGAAGGCTATGGTCGACTGGGGCGCACCGCCCTCTCCCATATGCTGGAAGAAATGAAAACTGATGTCATTCCGGAAGCGGAAGCGGCAAGACGCTGCGGCTATGACCATGCTTTATTGGGACGCGACCGTGAAGAGCTGGATACTCTGCCGAAATATCAGCAAGTGCCCAATGTGGCGCGCTCTATCCCGCCCGGCGAAGGCGGGAAAGCCGTAGCCGAAAACGACCCGGATTATGACCGGATCATGGGGCGGATAACCAATCCGACTGTCCATATTGCCCTTAACCAGTTGCGCCGTGTCGTTAATGCGCTGATAAAGAAACACGGCAAGCCGCGGGAAATGGCGGTCGAGCTGGCGCGCGATTTGCAGCTTTCTGACGAAGAAAAGAAGAAAGTGAATAAAAGCATTGCTGACAATACCAAAGAGGCGATTGCGCGCTCCGATAAGCTCGTGGAAATAGGCATAGAAGATAATGGCTATAATCGCCAATTACTGAAACTGTGGGAAGAGCTGAACGAAAACCCGCAAGATCGCTGTTGCCCCTATAGCGGCAAACCGATTAGCCTTACCACCCTGCTTTCTTCTGATGTCGATATTGACCATATTTTGCCATTCTCACGCACTCTGGACGACAGCAATGCTAATAAAATTGTCTGCCTGAAGGAATATAACCGGCAAAAGGGCAATCTCTCGCCGGCGGAAGCCGCAAACCGCCTTGACGGCTGGGATTATGAAGCCATGCTGGCTCGCGCGCAAAACCTGCCTAAAAATAAGCGCTGGCGCTTTGCCAAAGATGCGATGGAGCGTTTTGAACAGGAAGATAATTGGCTGGCGCGGCAATTAACCGATACCCAATATCTCAGCCGCCTGGCGCGCGAATATCTCTCAGCTCTTTACCCGGGGGAAGAAGCCGATGAACAGGGTGAATTGCGCATGCGTTATCATATTCGCACGATTCCCGGCAAATTGACGGAACTTTTCCGCCGTAATTGGGGCTTGAATGATATTCTGCATGACCGAACGGCAGCCAATGATACGGCCAAGCCGAAAAACCGGCAGGATCACCGCCACCATGCTATTGATGCCGCGGTTATCGGCATTACCACCCGTTCGCAGCTCAAGCGTATATCCACAGCTTCAGGGCAAATGGAAGCGCAGGATTTGGAGAATTTTGTCAAAAGTTCGGTGCGCGATACGCCGCCCTGGCCGGATTTGCGGCGCGATTTGCAGATAGCGGTTGACGGCATTATTGTCAGCCATAAAGCCGATCACGGCACTTTGCCGAAAGCCAAAGACAATAAAGCCGGCAAAGGCAAAACCGCAGCCAAATTGATGAAAGAGACCGCCTATGGCTTGCCGATCGACGATAAAGGCGAGCGCTTGAAAGATGCAAAAGGCAATGAGCTGGTTGTCTGGCGGGTGCCGCTGCGCTCACTCAAGGCCAAGAATCTGGAGAATATTCGCGATTCACATTTGGCCAATGCGCTAAAAGAGCATATTTATACCGAGGCAAGGGAGCTGAAAGACGGCAAAAATTTTGAGCAGGCTTTATTAAGCTTTGCCCAAACGCATAAAGATTATAAAGGCATTCGCCATATTCGCCTGATTGGCGCGCACAACACCATTCCTATCCGTAATGCTGCCGGCAAAGCCTATAAAGGCTAT
Organism: Candidatus Tokpelaia sp.; assembly: GCF_008636115.1. Lineage (GTDB taxonomy): Bacteria > Pseudomonadota > Alphaproteobacteria > Rhizobiales > Rhizobiaceae > QLZD01. The sequence goes on from NZ_QLZD01000027.1 coordinate 20,285, forward strand.
TGGAATGACGGCAATTACCGTTATGATGTCTGGCAGACATTGGACGGCAAATGGAAACAGGAAGTTATTTCCATGTATGACGCCCATCAGCCCTCTTATCAATCGCCTTTTCATCAGGCAAATCCAACGGCCAAAAAAGTGCTCAGCCTGCAGCAAAATGACATGGTGGCCTATAATAACCCCGAAACCGGCAAGCGTATTATTGCCCGTGTAGTGAAATTCGGCACTAATGGGCAAATTGTTTTCGCTCCACATAATGAAGCCAATGTCGACCAACGCGATAGAGATAAAACAAACCCGTTTAAATATTTTATCAAAATGGCCGGTGCCTTAAAAGAATGGAAGCTGCGACAAATCCGGATTGATGAAATCGGTCAGATTTTTGACCCGCAACAGCAGACAGGCGCTTAAGCGCGCGCTCTGCCCCCTTTCATTCCATTTTCTTTTTACCGCCTTCGCGCCTAATCGGCGCGGAGGCGTTTTTGTTAACCACTATATAATTTTTTTATCATTTAAATAAACTCGAAGAAGGCGGATCTCCGTCTTCTTCGAACAGCGTTAATTAGAGTTGATAATGTGTATCTATGGATAGAATTGTTGATATAAGCACTGACGGCCTGCATCTTGGCATTTACCGCGGTTTTCTGACAGTTGCCAAAGACAAAGAAGAAGTGGGGCGTATTGCCCTTGATGATATAGGCGCACTTATCGCCCATGCCCACGGTCTTACTTGGTCGCATAATGTTTTTATCCGCCTGGCGGAAAATAAAGTGCCGGTCGTTTTATGCGCCCAGAATCATGCCCCCATTGCGATAATCTGGCCGTTGGAAGGCCATTATCATCAGGCCAAGCGCATGCAGGCGCAGGCGGAAGCCCCCCTGCCCTTGAAAAAGCAGCTTTGGAAGCAAATTATCACGGCCAAAGTCACTATGCAGGCCCGGCTTATTGAAGCGCTGGACAAAACAACCAAAAGCCAGAGCCATAAATCCCTTACCATGCTGACGCGCCGGGTGCGCTCCGGCGATTCCCAAAATATAGAAGCGCAGGCGGCGCGCAAATATTGGCCGCTTTTATTCGGCAGCGATTTTCGCCGCGATCGCAATGGCGACAGCACCAATAGCCTGCTCAATTACGGCTATACTATTTTGCGCTCTATTGTCTCGCGCGCTTTATGCGCTTCCGGCCTGCACCCGACTTTAGGCCTGTTTCATTCCAATAATTACAATGCCTTTGCCCTGGCTGACGATATGATGGAGCCTTTCCGCCCTTATGTCGACGCCATTGTGCATAATCTGATCAAGGTCGGCAAAACAGAAATCAATACTGAGACAAAACAGATACTTACCTCGCTTTCTACTTTTGACCTGGAGGGGATAGAGGGCGTCTCTCCGCTTTTTATACATATTAACCGTTTTACCCATTCTCTGGCGACCAGTTTTGACACCGGCCAGGCCAAACTTGTGTTTCCGCTGATGCCCAGCAATAGCGAATTACGCCGGCTTGGCTGCGAGGGCACCGAAGCTGCCGCCCTGCCGGAGCATAATGACAGAGACGGAGCCTTTGCCCTGCCGGCAACCGGCACAATAATGGAATAGAAAATGACAGCCTATCTTAAACGCGCAAACTCAGAACCCAGACATTTAAGCGGATATAGAATTATGTGGATATTAGTCACTTTTGACCTTCCGGTAGAAACGAAAAAGCAACGCCATAATGCAACAAAATTCCGGCAGAAACTGCTTGATATTGGCTTTGAAATGAGTCAGCTTTCTAATTATATGCGATTCTGCAATGGCAAAGAGCAGTTTGAGTCTTATATCAAAAAGATTGAGGCATTTTTGCCGGAAAAGGGCCGTGTCTATGTTTTTCAGTTTACCGACCGACAATATGAAAACATTATCCGCTTTTCCGATCAATCACGCCAGGCAGCACAGAGAAACCCGAATCAGTTGGCGCTATTTTAGCTTTTCTCCGCTTTTTTATGAAAAAAGACCCCGGGTAAATTATTGCAAAAACAACAACTTACCCGGGGCCAAAGTATAGCTAATCAGAAAATGCGGTCAAGCCGCAACTGTTTATTTCCCTCATATATCTGCCCTTGCAGTATAGCTAATCAGAAAATGCGGTCAAGCCGCAACTATGCAACCCCATTATAAAGCATCTGCTTTAGTATAGCTAATCAGAAAATGCGGTCAAGCCGCAACTATTGGTCGGCCGAAGAATTCGTTTCAATAAGTATAGCTAATCAGAAAATGCGGTCAAGCCGCAACTGATGTCGTGCCGGTAGTGAGTAATAAAAGAGTATAGCTAATCAGAAAATGCGGTCAAGCCGCAACAAAGCCCGCTCTCATCAAACACATGCCGCCAGTATAGCTAATCAGAAAATGCGGTCAAGCCGCAACTGATTTATCGCTGTATTTTCCTTCTGCCGAAGTATAGCTAATCAGAAAATGCGGTCAAGCCGCAACAAGAGTAGTCCTCAAATTCGCCGTCAGCGAAGTATAGCTAATCAGAAAATGCGGTCAAGCCGCAACACCTGCTGGCTTAGCCAGTGAAGCATTGGGAGTATAGCTAATCAGAAAATGCGGTCAAGCCGCAACTTCGCATGAAGTATTGCAGGATACGGTCGGAGTATAGCTAATCAGAAAATGCGGTCAAGCCGCAACACAAAAATAACGGTTGACAGCCGGACGATTAGTATAGCTAATCAGAAAATGCGGTCAAGCCGCAACAGATGCCAAATGGGATTGCGATGCTATTGCAGTATAGCTAATCAGAAAATGCGGTCAAGCCGCAACCCAAATTTCCTCCAACCAATCTTTTGCAGCAGTATAGCTAATCAGAAAATGCGGTCAAGCCGCAACAAAAAAATGGCGGCGCCGCTTTTGCACCGGAGTATAGCTAATCAGAAAATGCGGTCAAGCCGCAACCACAGGCAGCTACACCAGGTAGCTATATTAAGTATAGCTAATCAGAAAATGCGGTCAAGCCGCAACAATATTTAACTCCCCCAATGCTTCACTGGCAGTATAGCTAATCAGAAAATGCGGTCAAGCCGCAACCGCCAGACCGCGCGCCCCGTCCACCGCGCGAGTATAGCTAATCAGAAAATGCGGTCAAGCCGCAACAGATACATACTCTATTGCTTTTGGCCGATAAGTATAGCTAATCAGAAAATGCGGTCAAGCCGCAACTAATCATAAGAAATGTCAATTTCCGAAAATAGTATAGCTAATCAGAAAATGCGGTCAAGCCGCAACGTGAGACTAAAACCCCCCTTATCTTCCCGGAGTATAGCTAATCAGAAAATGCGGTCAAGCCGCAACTCCTGCACCGTATTATTTCCACTATCCCGAAGTATAGCTAATCAGAAAATGCGGTCAAGCCGCAACTAATAGCCGTTATCGCCAAAAATCAAATCAAGTATAGCTAATCAGAAAATGCGGTCAAGCCGCAACTCGTCCACCGGCCGACAGCATCTTTATAGGAGTATAGCTAATCAGAAAATGCGGTCAAGCCGCAACTCACATTTCTGTGAAATATACGCCTTACCAAGTATAGCTAATCAGAAAATGCGGTCAAGCCGCAACTCTTCTTGGGTTGACTTGCCTTCAGGTCGTAGTATAGCTAATCAGAAAATGCGGTCAAGCCGCAACATTAAAGCCGAAGCTAACGATATGCCTTGTAGTATAGCTAATCAGAAAATGCGGTCAAGCCGCAACACAAACATTACACCGCCGCCTTGCTTGCCAAGTATAGCTAATCAGAAAATGCGGTCAAGCCGCAACAGAGATGAGGCAGTTAAACTTTTATTTCACAGTATAGCTAATCAGAAAATGCGGTCAAGCCGCAACAGTAGTAAACGATTGACCGCTTACACCATCAGTATAGCTAATCAGAAAATGCGGTCAAGCCGCAACCTAATGACCGAAATTGTGGGTGTGGATAGCAGTATAGCTAATCAGAAAATGCGGTCAAGCCGCAACTAAATATGTCGTATGTGGCTATATAACTGGAGTATAGCTAATCAGAAAATGCGGTCAAGCCGCAACAATTCGGCACATAACCAGTAATATCCATGCAGTATAGCTAATCAGAAAATGCGGTCAAGCCGCAACATGAAATGGCCTATAAGGATGGTGTTAGGAAGTATAGCTAATCAGAAAATGCGGTCAAGCCGCAACCGGTCTGCCAATGGGCAATTATTATCCAATAGTATAGCTAATCAGAAAATGCGGTCAAGCCGCAACTGGCATGCTGTCATTGATTGCGCGTCCTGTAGTATAGCTAATCAGAAAATGCGGTCAAGCCGCAACTGTAGTATCAAAGGGCTTGATTTGCCGTTTAGTATAGCTAATCAGAAAATGCGGTCAAGCCGCAACTGCCCCCAGCGTTTTGGCCAAGGCAACAAAAGTATAGCTAATCAGAAAATGCGGTCAAGCCGCAACCCTCCCGCATCGACAGAGTTTTTTCCAAAAAGTATAGCTAATCAGAAAATGCGGTCAAGCCGCAACCCTTCAAAGACTGTGTCGCTTTCATAAAAGAGTATAGCTAATCAGAAAATGCGGTCAAGCCGCAACTCCTGAACTTGAAGATTTTGACAGTCGTGAAGTATAGCTAATCAGAAAATGCGGTCAAGCCGCAACGCCCCGGTGCCTGTTTTGGGGGCACCAAAAAGTATAGCTAATCAGAAAATGCGGTCAAGCCGCAACGGTAGGGACTTGACTATCCTTGAGTGCTGAAGTATAGCTAATCAGAAAATGCGGTCAAGCCGCAACCCTGTCTGGGCTCTGCACGATTGAGGAAGGAGTATAGCTAATCAGAAAATGCGGTCAAGCCGCAACTAGGCCAAGCCGCTCATTAGCGGCGGCAGCAGTATAGCTAATCAGAAAATGCGGTCAAGCCGCAACGTTGTGTCCGCTATTGTGTCTGTATTATCGAGTATAGCTAATCAGAAAATGCGGTCAAGCCGCAACGCAGTATCACTTACGATAATTCCTTTATCTAGTATAGCTAATCAGAAAATGCGGTCAAGCCGCAACCACTTTTGACGCTGGCAGGCTGCCATATTCAGTATAGCTAATCAGAAAATGCGGTCAAGCCGCAACGTGGTGACAGGAGAGATAGGATATGGAAACAGTATAGCTAATCAGAAAATGCGGTCAAGCCGCAACGTATGGGGGCGTGGGCGCATAGCACAGAGCAGTATAGCTAATCAGAAAATGCGGTCAAGCCGCAACCTAATAAAGTTAAGCAACAGCTTGGCATTGAGTATAGCTAATCAGAAAATGCGGTCAAGCCGCAACCTCTCCCTATCAAGGAGAGTATCTCCTCCGAGTATAGCTAATCAGAAAATGCGGTCAAGCCGCAACAACCCCGAAGCCATGCAGACAATGGGAGAAAGTATAGCTAATCAGAAAATGCGGTCAAGCCGCAACAGACAAAGGCACAGGCGCTTATTCACTCTAAGTATAGCTAATCAGAAAATGCGGTCAAGCCGCAACGGCACAGCGGCCGCGTCCTGCATAAGCTCAAGTATAGCTAATCAGAAAATGCGGTCAAGCCGCAACGCCGCCAGCGCCGGATAAGCCGTCCGCCTGAGTATAGCTAATCAGAAAATGCGGTCAAGCCGCAACGCGCCAATGATTATAGAGAGGCGACAGAGCAGTATAGCTAATCAGAAAATGCGGTCAAGCCGCAACTCCTCGTCCATATCTCGCTTTTCGTCCAATAGTATAGCTAATCAGAAAATGCGGTCAAGCCGCAACAGAAAAGCACTGGAAAAGCACTGGAAAAGGAGTATAGCTAATCAGAAAATGCGGTCAAGCCGCAACCGGAAGCAATCACTGTTTTTTTAGGCGGAGAGTATAGCTAATCAGAAAATGCGGTCAAGCCGCAACCAATGAATACATGCTTAGGTACGCATATGCAGTATAGCTAATCAGAAAATGCGGTCAAGCCGCAACTGTGGCGGCTGCATTAACTGCCGCCTCCGGAGTATAGCTAATCAGAAAATGCGGTCAAGCCGCAACTAATGAGCCAGTCTTACCAGTCTTATCGCCAGTATAGCTAATCAGAAAATGCGGTCAAGCCGCAACTTCCGGCCAGCATCACGGAAGTGCCAGATGAGTATAGCTAATCAGAAAATGCGGTCAAGCCGCAACTCCAGAGTCGCGCTTGGAATTCATAAGCGAAATATAGCTAATCAGAAACCGAAGGGGCGCGCGGAGCGTGCGAAAGGTGGTCAGACCGCAACCAACCACCCCGCCAGGCAATTATTGCTGCATCGCAGCATAGCCAGTCAAAAAATGCGGCCACACCCATACCACCAGGAGACGGAATCTATCATGGGGGGAAAACATAGCCAGTCAAAAAATGCGGTCAGGCCCGCGCCTATGTTTTTCGTTTATTTTTATTGCCTCTCTCATCGCGCTGGAAATAGGCGGCTAAAGCCAATAAAAGCAGAGCGCCGATACCGTCAGCCCTCCAGCAGGGCTTTGCCTTCTTCTCCGTAGCCACGAATAATCAGAAATATCCCGCCGCCCAAAACAGCCAATATCAGAGCCAGGAAAAATATAACCCAGATTATATCACGGATAAAATTATATTTATGTACTTTCATTTGCCCGTTAATCATGCTGTCACGGGCGGCATTATCGGCGCGTTGCCCTTCTTCCGCCATGGCTGGCAGACGCTCTGGAGAATCCGGTATTATTTGCGCATAGCCGTGCAGCATTTCCGGCGGCGGCAAAGGCGAAAAAACCGGCTCATTTCAATTTTTTGCAGAGCCGTTACAATCTTTTTCTGCTTTTCTTTCGGCAGTGGAGAAATGATTTTCGACAATTCTTCCGGTATTTTATGGGCAGTCACACGCTCAGGCAGAGTTTTATCGCGCTTTTCCACGACCTTGCCCCGCCCGATTACCTAAAGCCCGATATAAATGGCGGCCGACATTTTCCCATGCTTTCTCAACACTGGGGGACTGAGGATAGCGCATGGTTTTCAACGGGCTTATGGCAAGACTATCATCAATTTTGGCCGTATTTTCCCAGAAATCCCCATTCTCCCGGCCCTCAACCCGGCGAAATACAGCAGAAAAAATATGGCGCATAAAACCACTCCCTGTCTTTAAACCCAATTACAGCTATATGTTTTTTATCGCGCTATGGCAAGAGCAAAACATGTATAAACAGCAAAACAATAACCCACACACTGCTTTGGCAAGCGCCGGCATAAAGCCTAAAACCGGCCGGCGCCGGCAGTTTTCCCGCCGCTTTTTTGCCTTAATGGGCAGGCTCCCACTGCCTTGCCGGCTATAAGCAGGGGTAAAGCCGGCTCAATTTGCGCCGCCACATTGCGGCCATTGGCGAAGACGGCCGGCAACAAACCTCCCTCATTAGCAAACAGGGCAGCCCTCAAGCTCTGTGTTTTACCAGCAAGTCCAGACAGCTCCCGAACAGCGCGCACAGCCCAGGCGCTAACAGGCAGGCGGCAGGAAATTGTCAGACAGCAGTCATTACTATCCGCTCAGGCTGTGCCGATACGCAGCAAATCATGAAAAGTGACAATGCCGACAGGCCGGCCGTTTTCTGTCACCGGCAAAGCGGTGATTTTATGCTTATTGATAAAACTGATAGCCTCAGCGGCGATTTTATCCGGCGCGGCAGTTTTGGGCGATTTTGTCATGACATCATCAACTTTGAGCTGTGACAGGTCGCGGCTGATATTGCGCGCCAAATCACCATCAGTCACAATGCCGGCAAGCTTGCCCTGCTTGTCAACCACAATCACGCAGCCCATATGTTTGGCCGCCAGAACCTGCATGGCGGCCGGCATAATTGTGCCCAGCTCTACCAGCGGCAGCGATGAGCCGGTGTGCATAATATCGCCCAGCGGCCGCAAGGACGCTCCCAGTGAGCCGCCAGGGTGATAAATTTTAAAATCACCGGCAGAAAACTGCCGCGCTTCCAGCAGCGCCACCGCCAAAGCATCGCCCATGGCCAGTTGCAGCAAGGTTGAGGTTGTCGGCGCCAAACCATGCGGGCAGGCCTCCTGCGCTTTGGGCAAAAGCAGCACAATATCTGCCTGCCGCCCCAAAGCAGAAGCTTCGCCCGCAGTTATCGCAATCAGCGGAATGCCAAATCGGCGCGCATGGGTAATAATACCGCTCAGTTCTGCTGTCTCCCCCGACCATGACAGCGCCAGAATAACATCATCACTGCCAATCATGCCCAAATCACCATGATTAGCCTCTGCCGCGTGGACAAAAAAGGCCGGCGTGCCGGTAGAGGCAAAACTGGCGGCAATTTTGGCGCCAATATGGCCGCTTTTGCCCAGACCGGTTACAATAACCCGCCCTTTGGCGCTGCCAATAAGCCGCACAGCTTTGGCAAAAGGTACCGCCAGCGCCTTTTCCATCTGCTCAGCCAGCGCCTGCAGCCCGCGGCTCTCAATCGCCAGAGTGCGCAGGCCTGATTGCTTGAGCGCCGCCTCACCGGCGGCGGCAGCAATAACCGGCTTGCGCGGAATTGTCGGTATTTTCGGCATAACACAGCCTCTCACATCACAATAATACAGGCACAGAGCCTGAAGACAGCCGGCGGCCGGCTTGCTGCCGACATTTTCCCTCTGCACAGCAGCTCCGCTGCCCGCAAAGCCGGCCGACCGCCATTTGGAAGCGCGCCCGGCCACATTTTCAACTGCCGGTAAAAAAACGGTATAGCCGATTTTTTGGCCTCTCATCTGGAATAACGGCCGCAGCTTCGGTGATTAACGGCCACCATAGAGACGATATTTTATATGTTGTTTCCTGCGCTGAAAAACGGTCTATAAAACCTTGATATAAATTATCTGATATACGGTATAGTTTTCCCTGCTGTTCCGGGTCGGCATTTTCCTCTACGCAGAAGATCTTTGCGCGGCTCAAGCGCGCCAATAATGCGGCGAGCTTGCGCCCGGTTTCCAGAGTGCCGCCTTCTTTCCGCTTAACAACAAAAATCTTGTTATCATCACGCAATGATAGCCTGAATTTATCAACAAAATGTGCAATCTTGCTCTTTTCCTGTTGATATATCTGCAAATTTTCCGGCTCAGGGAAGCCCCAAACAAATGCGCCGGACTCTTCATGACCGGTCATGGCGGAATGGAAGGCAATTTGATATTTTCTATCTAAAACGCCATCGCTGTCATCACCCCCTATCGGGGTTAAATTTTCAAACAGAAATAAGTCCTGAAAATCATTTTCAATAAGTTCGATAAGTTTATTATAATCATGAATAAACGTCCACCTGAACAGGCTGCTGATTTCCTGCTTGTTTTTTCTTTGGAAAAAACCGAATTCACAATTTTCGCCCAGGCTTTCAAAACGCGGCAAGCATTTTTTCGCAACCCAGGACAAGCGCCTTTTCCGTTTTTTCATTTTTACCTGCTTCACCTGCAGAATCCAGACCTTCTGTCAGCCCCGCTTTACGCTGTCAGGCAAGGCTCACGTGACAGAGCAAACCCCAGCCCGCTTATTTATTGCCGTTCAGCTCTATTTCCTGCCCCGGTTGCGCAATTCAGCCAGCGCCACGGCAAGCGGAGCCTCCAACTGGTCATGCAAATCGGCACTTTCCAGCGCAAAAGCAATATTGGCCTCGATAAAGCCGATTTTTGAGCCGCAATCATAAGTGCGGCCCTTAAAATGATAACCGTAAAACGGCTCTTTTCCCTGCAATTTCACCATAGCATCAGTCAGCTGGATTTCATCGCCGGCGCCGCGTGTCTGCCCGGCCAGGATAGAAAAAATCTCCGGCTGCAAAATATAACGGCCGTTAATATAGAGATTGGAAGGCACCTGCCCTTTGGCCGGTTTTTCTACCATAGCGGTAATTTCAAAACCATGCGCCACCTCCTGCCCTTTGCCGACAATGCCATATTTATGCGCATCTTCGGGCGCGCATTCCTGCACCGCAATAATATTGCCGCGGCCTGCTTTTTCATAAAGGGCAACCATATCGGCCAGGCAGCCTTTACCCTGTTTTTCGCCGTTTGGCCCTTGCATCAGCATATCGGGCAAAAGCAGGGCAAAAGGCTCATTACCCACCAGATCACGCGCGCACCAGACAGCATGGCCAAGCCCTAAGGGCTCCTGCTGCCGGGTAAAGGAAGTTGTGCCCGCCGGCGGCTGCATGGTCAGCATTTGCTTTAAGGCCTGGGTTTTGCCCCGCGCCTCCAAAGTGGCATAAAGCTCCACCTGCGAATCAAAATAATCTTCAATAACCGCTTTATTGCGCCCGGTTACAAAAATAAAATGCTCAATCCCGGCGCGTCTGGCTTCATCAACCACATATTGGATAACCGGTTTGTCAACAATGGTCAGCATTTCCTTCGGCACAGTTTTTGTTGCCGGTAAAAACCTTGTCCCCAGGCCGCCAACGGGAAATACAGCCTTACGAATTTTCTTCACAACAGCTCTCCCTTTTTGATAAAATTTTGCGGGTTGTACCCCTGACAAACCAATTATGTCGCAATTTTCGGCAATAATTTATAAGCATTGGCGCCAATTTCGACAAATCACCTTTTGCAACACCCTCTAACCTGCTGCGCCGGCCGGCCGTCAAGCAAACAAGGCCGGCACTGTTTTATTTTCATAATGGATAAATCCAGTTTTATCAAAAGGTTTTTAGCAGTTTTACCACCTGTCCAGTCCTTTTGGCGACAACCCCTTTTTAACTTTTGTCCGCTATATCTGCGGGGAAATGCCGCCTTTACCCGGCAGCCTCTCAATATTCTCCAAAAAATGAAATTATTCTGGCAATGAAAAATATAATAACAAAAATACATTTGGCTATAGCTGCCTTGATATTCGCGGCCTCTATGCCGTTTGCCGCGGCCGCTGCTGCCCAGACAGATTTCGGCCAATGGGTGGCGGGTTTTCGCCAAACAGCTTTGGCCGCCGGCATTAGCGCCAAAGTGTTTGACCGCGCTTTTCAGGGCGTTGACGCGCCTGACCCGCAAGTGCTGCAAAAAGCGGCCTTCCAGCCGGAATTTGTCGACCCGACATGGAATTATTTTGACAATCGCATCAATGCGTCCATTATCAGACTGGGGCGCAAAAATGCGGCAAAATGGGCCGGCTGGCTGACAAAAATTGAAAAGCGCTTTGGTGTTGACCGCAATATTTTACTGGCTATCTGGTCAATGGAAACCGGCTATGGCGAAATTATGAAACGCGATGATGTCATGCGCGATGCCATTCGCTCTTTGGCGACACTGGCCTATGCCGATCCGAAACGGGCGCGCTATGCCCGCACCCAGTTGCTCGCCGCGCTGAAAATTCTGCAAAGCGGCGATATTGACCGCGCGCATTTGCGCGGCTCCTGGGCCGGCGCGCTGGGACATACGCAATTTATCCCCAGCAGTTATCTGGCCTATGCGGTGGATATAGATGGTGACGGCAAGCGCGATATATGGGATTCCGTGCCGGACGCGCTGGCCTCAGCCGCCAATTTGCTGGCAAAGAACGGCTGGCAGCCGGGCTTGCGCTGGGGTTATGAGGTTATTTTACCGCCGGGTGGAAAAAAATTACCCGCCGGCCGGCTCAGCTTCCGGCAATGGCGAAATCTGGGGCTGAAATCGGCCACAGGCGGGCGCCGGCCGCCGGACGCTGAGGCCGAGCTGAAATTGCTCGACGGCCGCAACGGCCCGGCCTTCCTGGTTACCCGCAATTTTTTTGCGCTGAAACGCTATAATAATTCCGACCGTTATGCCCTGGCTGTCGGCCTGCTGGCCGATGCTATTGGCGGCCGACCGGGCCTGAAGCAGGATTGGCAGCGCCCTTTTACCCCGACAAACAGTGATGAAAAAGCCGAAATTCAGCAAAGGCTGAAAGATCTTGGCCTTTATGACGGCGCGATTGACGGCAAAATCGGCTCCGGCACTCGCACAGCTATTGCCGCTTTTCAGAAACAACATGCTCTGGAACCGACAGGTTACCCGTCCAAAGACATATTGCAGCTTTTGCGGCAAAACCGTTAACAGTGCCGCCAATATACCAGTAAGAGCAAGAGCAAAGGCGGGAATAGGCAGCCGACTATAAGCGGGAGCAGCGAGCAAGGAAGGTGACCGGCAGGTGAGCCAGATTTATAAGCGCCAGCGAAAACAGCATAAAAAACCCGGCAGCAGCAAATTATGGGCAGCTTTGTTTTTTGTTTTGCCTTTGGCTGCCTTTTTTGCCTTTGGCCCGCTTTTATCAAGCAATATCGGGCCGGCTGAGGCGCAATTCTGGCATAGAGAGAGAAATTCTGCCGCAGAGGGGCAAGGCCGCAGCAAAAACAGCACGGCCGCCCTCAGACAGCGCAGCGGCAGGGAGCCGGGCGAGCCGCACCGCTCATTCTGGGACAGGCTGTTTGGCCGCCACCCCAAACCCCAGCCGGAAAGACAGCAGCCTGTGCAAACAGCGCCGCTTGTGCCGAAAATCAACAGCATTGCCAAAAGCCCCAATGCGCGGCGTGTGCTGGTTATTGGTGATTTTACCGCCGCTGCTCTGGCTGAAGGCCTTAACCGCGCTTATAGCGATAATGCCGATATTCTTGTGCGCAGCAAGACAGAAAATAATTCCGGCCTTAATCGGATAGAGGTTTATAACTGGCCGGCAGCTATCTCGACTGTCATTGCCCGGGAAAAACCTGATTTGATTATTGTCATGCTTGGCGCCAATGACCGCCAGCCGCTGAAACCGGCCGATAACCAGGCCGGCAAACAGGCTGATTTCGACACAGAAGAATGGACAAAAGCCTATATTGCGCGCATACAAAGCCTTGTTCAGGCGCTGCAAAAAAGCGGTGCAATGTGGCTGTGGGTGGGCCTGCCGGCCTTTAAGCAGGAGAATTTAAATGAAGCCGCCTTGAGTTTTAACCGCTTGTATAAACAGGCAGTGGAGCAGGCAGGCGGCCATTTTGTTGATATATGGGAAGGCTTTGTCGACGCTCAGGGCGCTTTTGCCCTTTCCGGCTATGATGAAAAAGGGCAGACAGCGCGTCTGCGCACTAATGACGGCATAAATTTTACCGCGGCCGGGCGGCGCAAACTGGCTTTTTATGCCGAACAGGCGATTGAACTGCTGTGGGGCGGCACCTTAAAACAACCGCAATCTGCCGAGCCGGCAAATTCCGGCAAAGTTCTCAACGGGCGCGTTGCCCCGGTTAACCCTATGGATATAGGCGCGGCCGGCAAGCCGTTTCTTGTCGGGGGGGCGGCTGTTTCCCCATTGCCGGCGGCAGGAACAGCCGCCACTGCGCCGGCAAAGCCGGAAAACAGCGCCGCCATAGAGCAAAATCAAAGCCGGCGCGGCCGGGCTGACGATTTTAATCTGCCCCAGGCGCAGCCCGCTGCCCCTTAAAGGCTGGTGGTTATGCCCCGGCGGATAAAAGTGAGGCCGAACATTGTAATAGGATAAAAACCGCTTTGGAAGGCAAATTATCAGGCTTTCAAAGCTTTTTTGAAGACAAGGAGGGTGATTTCAAATAATTTTTGCAGGGTTACACATGGCCCGGCAGTTTTCTGCCCAATCTGTAGCGCGCTGAAATTTTTGTCAAAAAATAGACGGGTTTTGGCAAAAACGCACCACGCCCCAAATTTATGCACTACTGGATAATCAGGCGTCAGAGATAACCGGCGCCGGCAGCCAATCTGACGCCTGCTCATGCTATGCGTTGCGCATCGGCACTTTCTTAGCGTCCTGATGCTTCGTGCCGGTGGAATAGCGCATATCTGCTGTCTCAATACGGAACCCTTCAAAAAACCTGTAAATATCAGCGTGCGCATTGAGCGACATAATAAACCGCCCTTTGATGCCGGCGAGCAATTCAGCCAGCCTGGCAAAATCCTCCCGAGCCGGCCAGGCCGGCTGTCACATTCTGCCCCGCGCTATTGCCTGATTTTTATGAAAAATTCCATATTTTCCTGCAAATCTCCGCCTCTCTCCCCTATTCCGGAATCCTGTGTCAAAGAATTCAGATAATAAAGAGAATTGCCTTTTGCCGGTGCCCACTTTATTTTGCCGCCGGCAGGCCTATTTTATGAGCCAGGGCACTCCCGATTTACCACCGCCCGAGTAAAATCTGGCAAATTGCGAAAAGCAGCTTAAATCACAATAATGTATTTATCACCCGAACAGCAGATTTTAATCCGCAAACATGTGGCCGCTGATAGCCCCTCTCCTGCTATGGCCTATGGCTTATGGCTGGTTTTCGGGCTTTTTGGCGCCCATTATTTCTATTTGCGCCGGCAGCTTTGCGGCTTTGTCCGGCTCATTGCCGCTTTTTGCGGCCTGGCTCTGATGGGATTGGGCATTGCTTTTGGCGGCACACCGGCAGACGGCCTGTTTTATGAGCCGAGCCTGAGCGATATTCTCCGCTCTTCACAAAGCGGCTATGGCCTCCTGCTGTTTTACAGCGGGGCGGCCATTCTTGCCGGTCTTATTATCTGGTGGCTGGCCGATGCTTTTTTTATCCGCCGCTTTATCCAGCGCATAAGAGCGCGCAACCGGCAAAATATTATCGCTTTTTATCAACAGGCCTCATAAATCAGGCCGCATCTGTCAGCGCCGCCATATCTTCATCACTCAGGCCGAAAGGGCGGCCAAGCTCCTGCAACAGCAAATAGACAAGAATTTCGTCCAGCGTTTCTTCATTTTCCGCCCAATAATCCAATATTGGCCGGCGGAACAACAGCACCCGGCTGGCTGGCTGCTGCCCGGCTGCCAGCGAAAAACGGCTGCCCGGCCCCGGCCCTTCAAACAGGCTCAAAAGCTCAAAAGGCGATTCCAGCCCCATATCTTCCATCAGGCTGTCTTCCGGAAAATCGGCAACACAAAGCTCTATATTGCGGCTGAATCGGCGCAATTTTTCCGGCAGGTGAGAAAAACTGAGCCGCGCCAGGGATTCCAGCTCGGCCAATGTCGGCGCCAGCCGGTTGCCCCAATCGCCGCTATTATCCAGATAAGCCATTTACTACCACTATTCCTGACACGACAGGCGCTGCCAAAAGCCGCCTGTTACCCTGATTTCACCGCTGCCGGCAAGGCCATACCGGCTCAAGCCCGGTCAACACCCAATTTTGGCACAAAGAACATATTCCGGCAAAAGGCAAAATTTCTTTACAAAAACGGGCAGAAATTTGCTCATTTACCGGCTTTGCCCGATAAAACAACCTCTTTTAACTGAAACTCGCCCCATTTTAAAGCTTTTCTAATAAAACAACGCAAAAAGATAAAATATACTGTGGCGACAGCCCTTTTGCCAAAGGCGCCGCAATAGCGTATAAGGCCAATAAAGGCGGGGCTGGCACTTAAATTCCGGGAAATATTTATGACAGAAAATAATCAGGCACAGCAGAGCTATAGGCTGCAAAAACAGCTTTTAATTGAACAACGTCTCAGCGGGGAGGGCAAATCTGCCGCTATTGCTTATATTTTATGGGCTTTATTGGGCCTGTTTGGCGCCCCCCGTTTTTATTTGCGGCAAACAGGCACCGCCATTGCCATGCTTATCCTCACCCTCACAGTTTTCGGCACAATTATCAGCACTATCTGGTGGCTCATAGACGCTTTTCTCATTCCCGGCATAGCGCGCAATTATAATGACGCCTTGCGGCAAAAACTGGCTTATCAAATTCTCTGACTGCCGGGGGCAGGAAAATCCGCCGGCATCGACAAACGGCATCAACACTGGCAGCGCCGGGCAGCAATAAAGCCGGGGAATGCCGGGCCGGCGCGAGCCGCCGGCCGCCGCCCGAAACAGCGCCCGATAATCAGGCACCGCTTTTGGCCGCCCCTGCCTGTCTCTGCCGGTATTATTCCTCCAGCCCTCTGTCTTTTATCATGGCCGCCGGCTGCGGCATGCGCCCGCGAAACGCCTGATACAAAGCTGCCGGCTCTTTTGTTCCGCCGGCGGCATAAATATGCCGGTAGAGCTTATCGGCAATTTCCGGGTTAAAAACATCACCGCTCGCCTCAAAGGCAGCAAAAGCGTCGACGTCCATCACCTCCGACCACATATAGGAATAATAGCCGGCGGCATAACCGTCTCCGTCAAATATATGTTTGAAATGCGCCGGGCGGTGCATCATGGCAATACCTTCCGGCATATGCAGCCTGGCCAGTTGTGCTTCTTCAAAAGCGGCGACATCGGCCACATTAGTGCTTTCATGCAGCTCCATATCCATCAGCGCCGAGGCCGTATATTGCACCGTATCATAGCCGGAGGTAAAATTTTTGGCTTTATGGATTTTCTGCAAAAATTCACGCGGCATAGCCTCACCCGTTTTAGATGAGCGGGCAAATTTTGCCATTACCTCCGGCGTGGTCAGCCAATGTTCATAAAGCTGCGAGGGCAGCTCAACAAAATCGCGCGCCACAGAAGTGCCGGAGACAGAAGGCCAGCGCACATCAGAAAGCAGGCCGTGCAAGGCATGGCCGAATTCGTGAAACACAGTGCGCGCCTCATCAAGCGACAATAATACCGGCCGGCCTTTGGCGCTTTGGGCAAAATTGCAAATATTATAAATAATCGGCCGGGCGCCGCCCTGCAATTTATGGCCGCTTTGCAAAGCGCTCATCCACGCGCCGGATTGCTTGGAAGGGCGGGCAAAATAATCGCCAATAAACAGGCCGATTTCCTTGCCTTGCCGGCGCACCTGCCACAGCCGCGCTGTCTCATGCCACAGCGGCACATTGTGAATTTCGGTAAATTCCACACCAAACAGGCGCCCCGCTACATAAAAAGCCGCTGCCAGAATATTATCCAGCTGCAAATAGGGCTTTAATTGCGCTTCATCAAAAGCATATAATTCAGCTTTCAGCTTTTCTGCATAAAAACGCCAGTCCCAGGCTTCCAGCCTGTCATTATGGCCGCTTGCTGCCGCAAATTCACGCAAGGCATCGCGCTCACTTGCCGCTTTTTGCCGTGCTTTTTCCCAGACAGGCAGCAATAAATCCATCACATTGCCGGCAGTTTTGGCCATGCTGTTTTCCAGCTTGAAGGCCGCATAAGTGGGAAAGCCCAGCAATTTAGCCTTATCCGCCCGCAAGGCCAGGGTCTCGCGCATAATTTCAGCATTATCAGTGGCACCGCCGCGGGCGCCGCGCGCCTGATAAGCTTTCAACACGGTTTCGCGCAAATCACGGCGGGTAGAAAAGGTCAAAAACGGCACAATAACCGCGCGGGTCAAGGTCAGGGCATAAGAACCCTCCCGCCCGTGCTCCGCCGCCGCGGCGCGCATAACGGCAATCGCCTCTTCCGGCAGGCCGGCTAAATCCGCCTCGTCCAGAAACAGCACCCAATCGCTGCTATCCTGCAAGACATTCTGGCCGAATTGCGCCCCCAGCACGGCCAGCCGCTCATTTATTGCCGCCAGGCGCTCCTGCGCCGCCGCCGGCAGCGCCGCGCCGCTGCGGATAAAGCCTTTGCGGCTCTCGCTCACCACCCGGCGCGTCTCACTATCCGCCCCCAATGCGGGAAGTTTTTGGTAAAGCGCCTCTATTTTGGCAAAAAGCGCCGCATTCATCATTAACCGGCTGGAAAAACGCGCTAATTCAGGCGCAAATTCGCGCTCCAGCCGGCGGATCTGCTCATTACTATGCGCCCCGGCGCGCAAAAAGAAGATAGAGCACAATCTGTCCAGCCTTTGCCCTGAAAGCTCAAACGGAATCAGGAAATTTTCAATGGTCGGTGCTTCCTTAATTGCGGTCAGCACGTTAATTTCACTTTCTGCCTCAGCCAGTGCCTGCCTGAAAGCGGGGGCAAAATCAGCATCGGTAAAAGCGCCAAAATCCGGCAGGCCATGTGCCCCGTGCCAATCAAGCAAGGCTTTTACCCCTTGCGGCGTGGAATTTTGCTGCTGTTTTTTTGCCTGGTGCTGCATGAGCCTGACCTCGCTTTGTTGATTATCATATTTTGGCACCCTGGCCTGCTATTGCCTCTATGAGCAATTTCACCCCCCGAAGGCCAAGCCGCCTTGCTTCCTTCATATGGTTTGCCGCCAGGCCGATAACAAGAGCCGGGAAAGCCGCGGCAAATGTGTTTTCCTGCTTTTGCTGCGCCCGGATCATCTGCCGGAAAATGCAAATTCATGTTGATAAAATTCGTGAAAAAGCATTATACGCCCGGGCGGGCACCCCGCCCGCTTGACATTGCGGCAAAAAGGAACAGATTTCCCTTCATATATTCGGCCGGAATAATTGAGGCCGCAAAGCAGCCCGGGCCGGCGGGCACAAAAGCGCACAGCCGCACTATTTAAAGCAGGACGACGAGGATAAAACATGGCACAAAATGACACGCCGACACTGCCCAAAACCACGCCGCCTCAGACTGAAACCGAGCAGGAATCGGCAGAAATCCTGGCCGGTAAATTAAGCAGCCTGCGTTTTGCCGATGCTGTTGATATTGTCAACCGGCTGGATATTGAGCAGGCGGTGCAGGTTTTTGTGCAACTGCCGCTGGATTATGCGGTTGAGCTGTTTGACAAGCCGGAGCTGCAAAATGCCGCTCATATTATTGAGGCTTTACCCGGCGCCCGCGCTGTCGCCATTCTCAACGGCATGTCGGCCGACCAGGCGGCCGATCTGTTCCAGGAAATGGACGAAGAATCGCGCCAGCGCCTGTTTGTCCAGCTCCAGCCGATTACCCGTAATGAGCTGACCCGGCTTTCCGCTTATCCTGAGCATAGTGCCGGCGCTATTATGACGACCGAATTTATTGCCGTGCCCTCCAGTTGGACAGTGCGGCGCACACTGGATTATATAAAGGAAGTGGAGCGCACCCGCGAAACGGTTTATACAACCTATATTGTTGACCCGGTCACCAGCAGCCTTATGTCGTCTATCAGCCTGCGCCGCCTTATTCTAGCACAGGAGGGTGATAATATTCTGGACGCTGCCCAGCATAATAAGCCGATTACGGTTACCGCTTTGACCGACAGGGAGGAGCTGGCGCGGCTTTTCCGCCGCTATGACCTGCTGTCCATGCCGGTGGTTGACGGCGAAAGCCGGCATGTTATCGGCATTGTAACGGTTGATGATGTGCTGGACGCCATGACTGAAGAAATGAGTGACGATACGCATAAATTTGGCGGTATGGGGGCGATTGACCAGCCTTATATGCAAACCGGTTTTTTTGAAATGCTGAAAAAACGCGGCGGCTGGCTGTGTATCCTCTTTCTCGGAGAAATGTTGACCGCCAGCGCCATGCAGCATTTTGAAGGGGCGCTGGAGAAAGCAGTAGTGCTGACTTTATTTATTCCGCTTATTATGAGTTCCGGCGGCAATTCCGGCTCACAGGCCACCTCGCTGATTATCCGGGCGCTGGCGCTGGGTGAAATCAAGCTGAAAGACTGGAAAAAAGTTGCCCTGCGGGAGCTGCCGACCGGGCTGTTGCTGGGGCTTATTCTGGGTATTATCGGCTATATTCGCATTGTTCTGTGGCAAAAAGCGGGGATTTATGATTATGGCTCACATTGGGTTCTGGTCGCTTTTACCGTAACCTGCACCATTATCGCCATTGTTGCTTTTGGCTCACTCGTAGGCTCCATGCTGCCTTTTGTGCTACAGGCTCTGGGCTTTGACCCGGCCAGTGCTTCGGCGCCGTTTGTTGCCACTTTTGTCGATGTTGCCGGTGTTTTGATTTATTTCTCTATTGCCATGCTGCTGCTTTTTCCCTTTATCGGCTTGAGCCATAGTTAAAGCACGCTCAGATTTAAAGTTATAAAAGCCGCCGGGCGGGAGGCGGCCGCCTGAAGGGCGCACTTCACAGGCAATTTGCTGCCAAAGCAGGCGCATGGGCAGCACAAAATGGGCAGATAGGCACGAAGCCGGGCGGAGGGCGGCCGCTCTCCCCTGCCTGCGCCAAACCCTGCCGTCCCGGCATGCGGTCTGCCGCGTGCCGGAAGGGGAGAAGTGCCGCAATAGCAGCAGCTCCTCGGCCCTGCTTATTCTGCCTGTCTCGATATTGGCCTTAGCGGTTTGCCCGGCGCTAATAACAGCGCCGGTGCCTTGTCGCGGCCGCGGCTCACCGACTGCCCGCTTTTGCTTCTCAGTCTTGCTGCCGATAAAGCGCCGCTCCATGCCCGCGCCCTTGTCCCCTATGGCGGCGACAATATATTTTCATCTTTTTAGTCTTTTATTGTTTTTTCTGCTTTTTTGGCAGCCTGCCTGCTGCTGCCGGCCGGGTTTTCTTTCGCACTGCCGGCTTTGGCAACGGCTCCGCTGCGTCATCAACCAACGGGCTGAGGTCATGCGTCACTGTCTCAGTAATATTTTTTGCCGCCTTTACCGGCTGCCGGCGCCGCATGGCAGCAGCCGCAGCTTTTACAGCTCTGCCGCCTGCCGCATATAATTTATGGATAATCCGGCTAAAGGCTGCCGCACTACCGGCCAAAGCGCCAGTGCCTGCCTGAACCAACCCTGTCTGTGCCGGTATTTTGACCCGCGCCAGTGCCGCACCGGCAGGCGCGCCGCCGCTTTGCGGGGTGGGCGCGCCGCCATTGGGCGGCAGGGTCACGCCGGTTTTTTTATCACTGCCCCGAGTGATGATATAATAAAACATCGGCACAAAGAAAATGGCAATACAAGTGGCAAACAACATGCCGCCCATAACGCCGGTGCCGATAGCATGGCGGCTGGCCGAGCCGGCGCCGCTGGCGCGCACCAGCGGCAATACACCCAGAATAAAAGCCAGCGAGGTCATAATAATCGGCCGGAAGCGCATTTGCGCCGCCGAATAGGCAGCCTCCATAGCGTTTTTGCCGCTTTCACGCTCTTGCGAGGCAAATTCAACAATTAAAATAGCGTTTTTCGACGCCAGGCCCACCAGCGCCACCAACCCTATCTGGAAATAGACATCATTGCTCAGGCCGCGCAGCCAGGTAAACAGCAGCGCCCCGGTTATAGCAAAAGGCACGGCAGTGATAACGGCCAAAGGCAGGCTCCAGCGCTCATATTGCGCCGCCAAAATCAGAAATACCATAATAATGCCGAATATCATGGCCGTATTGCCCTGACCGCTATTGGTCACCTCCTGATAAGAAGAGCCAACCCAGGCAACCTGATAATCCCGCGGCAGCAGATCCTGCGCCAACTGCTCGATAATCCGGATCGCCTCGCCAGTAGTATAGCCCGGCGCCGGCGCCCCCAGCACCATCATAGCGGGGAAGATATTAAAGCGCTCCAACTGATCAGATCCGACTATGCGTCTGGCATGCACCAGGGCATCGAGCGGCACCATTTCTCCCCCGGTGGAGCGGACAAAAACCTGCTTGAGATCTTCCGGCGTCTGGCGAAACTCCGCTTCCGACTGTAATTTTACCTGATAATTGCGGCCGTAAAGGGTAAAATCATTGATATAAACATTGCCGAAAGTGGCCGAAAGCGCGTCATAAATGCTGTCGATCGGCACATTCATGGCGCGCGCCTGCGCCCTGTCTACCTGCAGATCATATTGCGGCACATTGGCATCAAAAGTCGTGCGCACCTGTGACAGCTCGGGCCGTTGATTGGCGGCGGCAATCAGCTTTTGCGCCTGTTTGTAAAGCTCGCTATAGCCATTGCCCGCCCTGTCCTGCAGGTAAAACTGGAAGCCGCCCGTGGTGGAGAGGCCGATAATCGGCGGCGGGTTAACCGGCAAAATAAAGCCGTCTTTGAGGCCGCTGGTCATGCCGATCAGAGTGCCCACCAGATTGCGCGTGTCCTGGCTGGCCTTTTTGCGCTCGCTCCAATCCTTGAAGATAACAAACATCACCCCGGCGCTGGGTTTCAGCCCGCCGGCCAGCATATCATAGCCGACAATCGAGACCACATGGTCAATAATCGGCATATTGAGGAAGATCTTCTCTGCCTGGCGCATGACATTATCGGTGCGCGCCAGCGAGGAGGCCGGCGGCAGCATGGTAAAGGCGATCATATTGCCCTGATCTTCAGCCGGCACCAGCGCCCCCGGCACTTTTTTAAACAGCACAAAAGCCGCCAGACAAACGGCGACAAACACCGCCAGCCCCAGCACCACATGACGCAGGAAAAAACCGACACCGCGCAAATAGCAGCCGGTTATCCACTCAAAGGCGCGGTTAAACAGCACAAACACCTTCCACGGCGCGCCCTTATCGTCCTTATGCTTTAACAGCAGGCTGCACAAAGCCGGTGCCAGGGTCAGCGCCACCAGGCCGGAAAGCACCACGGAAATGGCGATAGTAATGGCGAATTGCTTATACATAACCCCGGCCATGCCGCCCATAAAGGAAACAGGGATAAAGACCGAGCACAAGACAAGAACAATGGCAATAACCGGGCCGGAAACCTCGCGCATGGATTCCACCGCCGCATCATGCGGGGTCATGCCTTCTTCCACCAGGCGCTCAACATTTTCCAGCACGACAATGGCATCGTCTACCACAATGCCGATAGCCAGCACCAGGCCGAACAAAGTCAGCATATTGATAGAAAAGCCCAGCACATACATGCCGGCAAAAGTGCCGATAATAGAGATAGGCACGGCAATAACGGGGATAAGCGTGGCGCGCCAGTTTTGCAAAAACAGATAGACAACAATAATAACCAGAATCAGCGCTTCAATAAAAGTATGCACCACTTCTTCAATCGACACATTGATAAAGGTGGTGGTGTCATACGGCACCGACCATTCAACCCCCGGTGGGAAAGAACGCGCCAGCTCAGCCATGCGGGTTTTGATGGCGGTCATGGTCGCCATGGCATTGGCGCCGGGCTGCAAATTGATCATAATCGGCACCGCCGGATCGCCGTTATGGCGGCTGTCGGTAAAATATTGCTGCGTGCCAAGCTCCAGCCGCGCCACATCTTTCAGCTTCAGCGAGGCGCCATTAGTATCGGATTTGAGAATAATATTGCCGAATTCCTCAGTCGTTTTCAGCCGCCCCTGGGTGGTAGCCGAATAAGTATAAGCGCCGGAGACTTTTTCCGGCTG
The DNA here is from genome assembly GCF_008636115.1 of Candidatus Tokpelaia sp. Taxonomy (GTDB): domain Bacteria; phylum Pseudomonadota; class Alphaproteobacteria; order Rhizobiales; family Rhizobiaceae; genus QLZD01. The sequence goes on from NZ_QLZD01000027.1 coordinate 43,258, forward strand.
GTCGCCAAAGCGGCCAATGGCATAATCATTATTCTGCTCGCGCACAGCGGCGATAACATCGGTCGGTGTCAGCTCATATTGCGCCAGCTTGTCGGGGCGCAGCCAGATACGCATGGAATAATTGACATTGCCGAAAATAGAGGCGTCCCCCACGCCGGGGATACGCTTGAGATCGTCAATCACATTAACCAGCGCATAATTGCCGACCTGAGCGCGGCTGTAGCTGCCGTTTGTGCTCTGCATGGTCACCACACCCAATATGGCCGAATTGCGCTTATCAACGGTCACACCAAGGCGCTGCACTGTATCGGGCAGATTCGGCATAGCGCGCTGCACCCGATTATTGACATTGATAGTCGCCTGATCGGGATTGGTGCCTTGGGCAAAAGTAACAGTCAGCCCCATAGTGCCGGCAGCGTTGGAGGTGGATTTCATATAAATCATATTATCCACGCCGTTAATCTGCTGCTCCAGCTGCACCGCCACGGTCTGCGCCACAGTTTGCGCGCTGGCGCCCGGATATTGCGCCTGCACCGCAACTTCCGGCGGCAGCAAATCAGGATATTGCGCCACCGGCAAAATACGCACGCACACCAGCCCGGCCAGCACAATTATGATAGAGATAACCGAAGCAAAAACAGGCCGGTTGATAAAAAAGCCGTAATTCATCTCACCTTCCCTGCCCGGCCGCCGGCGGCGCCACAGGCTTGCCGTCCAGTGCGGTCACGGTGACCTTCAACTTCGCCCCCTGCGGCAGGGCAACCAGCGCATTGCCGACACTGAACTGCCCCTCGGTTATCACTCTTTCACCGTCCCGCAGGCCGATATAAACCTGCGGCGCTTTGGTGGCCTCCTGCCCCGGCTCGACATAGCTGTCTTCCTGCGCGGCGGCGGCGGTCTGCCCGGGGGCCAGCAGCCAGTTCCGGCTGGCAAGCTGGCGGTCAATGCGCACCGGGCGCTTTTCCACCTCGCCCTGCGCGCTCACCACATAAACATACTGGCCGCTATTATCCTGCATCAGCGCCTGCTCAGGCATGGTCAGGGCATTATTGACCTTCAGCCCCTGCACTATCAGGCGGACAAACTGCCCCGGTACCAGAATATCGTCCGGATTGGCAACAATAGCGCGCACCCCCAGAGCACCGGTAGCCAGGTCAATCCGGGGAGAGGTAAAATCCACCGTGCCGGCGCGGGCATAATCATGCCCGTCACCAAAGCGGATCTGCACCTTGAGCGCGCCCGGATCCTCCCCGTGGCGGCGCATATCGTCCATCAGCCGGCGGATAGCGCGGGCATCGTCTCCGGTATAGGAAAAATTGATATAAACCGGGTCGGTCTGGGTGATCGTTGTCAGCAGATTGGAGGAAGCATCTGTCGCTATCAAACTGCCTTCCGATACGTGCTCGCGGCTGGTCATGCCGCCTATCGGCGCGGTAACTTTGGTATATTCCAGGTTCAGCTTTGCCTGCCGCAACTGCGCTTCTGCCTGCTGCACCGTAGCGGCATCGGCATCGCGCTTTGCTGCCATCTGGTCGCGATAGGCGGTGCTCTGGAATCTTTTCTGCCACAAAGCCTGGGCCCGGTCGGCATCGAGCACGGCCTGGGCATAATTTGCCCGCGCCTGCGCCAGTTGCGCCTGCCGGTCGGCATAAGCAGCCTCATAAATTGCGGGGTCTATTTCAAACAAAAGCTGATCCTGCGCCACCCGCGCGCCTTCATCAAAATTGCGTTTCAGCAAAATGCCGCCGACACGCGCCCGCACCTCGGTTTCCTTATAGCCGGCCACCCGGCCCGGATATTCATAGCTAACCGGCACGGTGGCCGTGTGCACGGTTACCGCGCTGACCTGCGGCGGCGGGGCTTTTGGCGTTTGCCCGGCGCCGCAGGCTGCCAGTATAAAAACCGGCAAAACCGCAATAAAGCCGGTTAAAATCCTGTAGAATAACTGCATATTTCCCAAAGCCCCTTTGCACCCGCCCGGCAGTATCCCTCGCGCTTTGCCAAAGCCTTTATGGCAAAATACCGCCTTTGCCGCAAAATCCGAATCCGCTCGACAAACCTGCCGCATACACCATAAAATCGGCGTATATAAGGCAGAACAGGGCAAAGCTCCGAAACCGAAACCGAAACCGAAACCGAAACCGAAACCGAAACCGAAACCGAAACCGAAACCGAAACCGAAACCGAAACCGGCTCTGTCAGGAACGCGATTGCAAAGCAAGCGATAATGTGCCCTCGTCAAGATAGTCCAGCTCGCCGCCAACAGGCACGCCATGTGCCAAACGGGTAATTTTAACCGGAAAATCAGCCAGCATAGCGCCAATATAATGCGCCGTTGTCTGCCCGTCTACCGTAGCATTAACCGCCAGCACAACCTCCTCTATCCCGCCATGCGCCACTCTTGAGATCAGGGGTTTAATATTAAGCTCATCAGGGCCTGTCCCCTCCAGCGGCGACAGGCGCCCGCCCAGCACATGATAGCGCATATGCGTGGTGCCTGCCCGCTCCAGCGCCCATAAATCCGCTACATCTTCCACCACAATAAGAATGGCGTCATCACGCCGCGGATCGGTGCAAATCAGACAGGGCGCCTGCGTATCAACATTGCCGCATACAGGGCAAATACGCACTTTATCAAACACATTTTGCGCCGCTATTGCCAGAGGGCCGAGCAATATATCTTTCTTTTTCACCAGATGCAGCACAGCCCGGCGCGCCGAGCGCGGCCCCAAACCCGGCACACGCGCCACCAGCTGGATAAGCCTCTCAATTTCAGCTCCCGCATTATATTTGGCCATAAAAGTTTTGCTGTCCTTATACTATAGTGACGCATAGCATTATTTGCGCCGGACGGAGGCCGGCTGACCGCCGCTTTGATTACACCCGGCAATATAAAACCAGACACCCGGCCTAAAAGGCAGAGTCTAACAATTTTGCCGCTAAAATAGAAAAGAATTTTCTGTTTATCCAATATTATTTGCCGGCCGTGTCAAAACTGCCGGCGGCATTGCCGGCTGCCTGATGAAAATATCTTTATTTTTTCATAAAGATTTCTACAGAGTTTAATTATACTTTCTTGACATAATCACTCCAAATATAAAAAACGAAGAACTATGTTAGTAAGTAATAATGAGGCGCCCGGCTTACCTATGCGTAATGAAAACGGTCAAAAAAACTATATTTTCCTCAATAATGCCGATACGGACAGAGCAAGAGTAAATTTTGTAAAGCAAAACCTGTAAAAAGCGGGCTTTGCCTCATGGATAGATAAAGAGCGTCTTATTGGCGAGCAGGTTTTTGGCACAATTATAGAAAAACCTTGCAACAGGCGGCGGTGATTATTGTATTTTATCTCATCTCTCTGTCAATAAAGCCGGATTTTTCCCAAAAGATCCGGGTTGGGCAGAGCAGGAGCTCCTCACTATGCCGGAAGGCAGAATTGCCGTTTTACTGAATAAAACGGTAAAAATTCCGGCTTTTCCAGAAAAATTACAATATATTGTGCGCCGTGACAAAAACTTTCTCGATAAGCTCATTACCGCTTTTGCTTAAGCTTTGGCCGGCCCTTTAAAACCGTATTCCAGCACCAATACGCTCCAGAAAATGCGCCGCCTCACTGAGCAAGCCCTATATGCCGGCCTCATTGCAAAAATTTGTCGTTGATGAATATTTATCCGCTCATTTAATCCGGCGAAACCTGCGCAAAAATCAGCCTTTACTATGTGCCGCAGCGTTGGGAGACGCGCCACCGATTATCAGGAATTCGCCTGGCCGCCGCCGGATAATCAGGTGAGTTTTGACCGGGCTTCTTCAGCTTATTTAGCCAATATTAGCGCATGATAAAGCGCGCCGCGTCCTTTGCGGGTAAAAACAGAGCACCGCGAAAAATTTTAGAACTGCCGGTAGGCCAGGCTGTAAATAATTTTCCTTTAATCCAATAAATCCACGTCCACCACGCAGCCTATGGCATTTTCCGCATTTTTCAGGCTGAAGCGGCGCAACCGGCAATGCCATTCTCCCCGCCGGTTTTTGCCAATACTGAACAAATTATAACCGGCCGGCGGTTTATGACCGCCAAATTTTTGTGCTGCGGCGGCCGCACCGACAACGGGAACCCGCTTTTGCCTTCCGTTGCTGCCGGCTTTGCCCTGAATATAGACCAGACTTGGCAAATGCGTATGGCCATGAATTATCAGCTCTGCCCCCGCTGCTGCAACAGTTTTTTGAAAGCGCTTTATTCCCCATAGCGCTCTTGAGCCTTTTGTCGCGCCATAATAAGGCGGGTGATGAATCATCACGACCCGAAACAGCCGCTGCTCTGCCGCCTGCTGCAGTAAGAGAGAAAGCGCCCGCGCCTGAGAGGCGCTAAAATAACCGGCGGCAATAAAAGGCGGCGTGGCAATGGCAGAAGAAACACCGATAAACGCTATTTCTCCCCTAATGTGCATATAGGGAAAAGCCGCCCTGGTCACGAGGCTGTCGCTCTTTATCCACGGAGCAAAAACAGTGCAGGCCAAGGCTAGAGCCCCCGGTACATAAGCATCATGATTGCCGAAAACCAGTGAAATATCCTGCACCGCCCCAAAAGAAGCAATTTTTGCCCGCGCCCGGTCAAATTCTGCCGGCAGTGCCAAATTCACCAAATCACCGCTAATCGCCAAATGCTGATAAGTCTGCCGGCGAATATGCTGCAAAATTGCCTCAAACGCCCCGGTTGGCACGGAAGCCTTGCGTTTAAGTTGCCAGTTTGCATAACCGATCAGCCGCTTATTAAGCAACTGCCACCAGCGCGCCGGCGGCAGCGGCGCGAGATGCAAATCAGAAATATGAATAAAATTATACATGAAAATCCCTGCTTTTGCCGGGTTTCAAGCCAGATAAATAGCTCATTTGCCTGATTGCCGGCATTATTTTCTGTTTAAAGGTGCCGATTACAGTATAGCTCATCAGAAAAGCGGGTCAAGCTGCGACCCGCCGAACCGGCACAGCCGGCAGACGGAAGCATAGCTCATCGGGAAAGCGGGTCGGGCTGCGACCTGCCGATACCGGCACAGCCGGCAGACGGAAGCATAGCTCATCAGAAAAGCGGGTCAAGCTGCGGCCCGCCGAACCGGCACGGCCGGCAGACGGGAACATAGCTCATCAGAAAAGCGGGTCGGGCTGCGGCAAAAGCAGCAAGGATTCGACAATGACCTTCATCAGATTTTTAGCCGATAAAAAAGCCCCGCATCACAAATGCGGGGCTTTAAATCTATGTTTTTATCAGCGCGCAAAGCCGCCATAAGTAAATATCATCACTGTGCCTGCGTAGCAGCCGGCGCGGCATTGGCAGGATAAATAACATCTGATTGCTCAATACGGCCGGCACCACCCATTACCTGATAATTCAAATGCCACATCACCCACCATGTTCCGGCAATAATAATAAAGACGCAAACAATAGCAGCCCACATAGTGATAATATTATACCTCGCGTCCGGCCCGTCCGTTAAATGCAAAAAGAAAGTAATCTGAACCATCATCTGCACCAATGCCAGCCCCAGTAAATAAAGAACCTTGGCGCTAACAGACCAATCGGCGAGCCAGTTATTCATAACCGGAAGAAAAGCTGCCAGTGTCAAAAGCACTGATAGAACAAAGCCGATAACATATTTGGCGATAGCCGAGCCATGTGCCGTATGTGTTTGTTCAACCATCACAAAACTCCCAAGAGATAAACAGCCGTAAAGACACCAATCCACACAATATCCAGGAAGTGCCAGAAAAGAGACAAACAGCCGAGGCGCGCTTTATTGCGCGCGGTCAAACCGTGCATGCCCAAATGGACAAACATGCAGACCATCACAACCAGACCGGCGGTTACATGAAGACCGTGCAAGCCGACAAGCGAGAAGAAAGCCGACCAATAAGCCGCAATACCACCGCCGCGACCGTCATCAATTCCGTTCGCATAGGGGATAATATTCCCCTGTGCATCGCGTAAATAAGGAGCACCCTCAGCAAATAAATGGTGGAACTCATAAAGCTCCATGCTGATAAACAGAGCGCCCAGGATAAAAGTGATGAAGAGCCATAAACGCGTTGCCGAAACACTATTTTTCCGCACGCCTATCATGGCAAAACCATAAGTAATGGACGATGTCAACAGAATGAAGGTTTCAATCAGAACAAAATTCAGATCAATGAATTCTTTCGGTGTCTCCGCAGAACTGTAAGATGCAGAAAAGACAGCGAAATTGGCGAAAAATGTAGCAAAAAGAAATAAATCCTGAAGGATATAAATCCAGAAGCCGAGTATTCTGGTGGAGCCATCATCATGATGGCCCCCTGCCTGTGCTGTTTTTATCATTGTAGGACTCATGCTTTTCTTCCTTTTGCCTCAATTCGCGCAAAGGCCTCCTCATGCTCTTGCACTTTTGCCGCAGGGATATAATAGCCATCATGATCGCCAAAGAAGGAGTAGCAGATAAAACTGGCCACTGCTCCGATAAAACAGAGCATTACAAGCCACCAAATATGCCACACCAGAGCAAAGCCGAGAATAAGGGCAAATATGCCGATCCAAAAACCTGCCGCTGTATTGGAAGGCATGTGAACAGGCTGAAAACCACTGGTTTTAATTGGTTTCCCTTCCACTTTCATCTGCCAATAAGCATCAGTAGTAGAGACTTGCGGCACAGTGGCGAAATTATAGGGCGGCGGCGGTGAAGATACTGACCATTCCAGCGAACGCCCATCACCCCAGGGATCCGCTTTCCCCACCGGTAAATTGCCTTTGAGCTTGCACCCATGGATAATAGCCAATATGAGCTGTAAAACCAGAGACAAAATGCCGAGAGCGATAATAAATACGCCCACAACCATGACAATATAATAAATCTGCCAGGCAGGATCCATAAAGTGTTGCATACGGCGTGTTGCACCCTTTAATCCGACAACATAAAGCGGGAAGAAAGCAACATAAAAACCGACAAACCAACACCAGAAACTGGCAATACCTAATGTCCGGTTCAGTTTGAAACCGAAAGCCTTCGGGAACCAGAAAACAAAACCGGCAAGATAAGAAAAGACAACACCGCCGATAATTGTATGATGGAAATGCGCCACCAGAAAGGCTGAATTATGGAAAGCCCAGTCTGCTGAAGCGAGAGACAACATAACACCCGTCAGACCACCGCCGACAAAAGTGAAGATCATACCCATGCACCACAACATTGGCGGCTCAAAACGGATACGCCCTTTATACATGGTGAACAGCCAGTTGAAAATTTTAACACCGGTCGGAACAGAAATAATCATCGTCATAATACTGAAGAATGTATTAACGGCGATACCTGCCCCCATGGTGAAGAAATGGTGCACCCAAACCAGGAAGGACAAAACAAGAATGACAAGCAGAGCCCAAATCATGGCTGAATAACCGAACAGGCGTTTGCTGGAAAAAACCGGCACGACTTCAGACAAAATACCAAAAGCAGGCAAAACCAGCACATAAACTTCCGGGTGGCCGAAAACCCAGACATAGTTTATCCACACCATTGGATTGCCGGCGCCGTCATTGGTAAAGAAATGGAAACCGAGATAACGATCCAGCGTCAGAAAAATATAGGCGGCCATTAAAACCGGATAAATCATCAAAATAAGCGCATTACTGACAACGGCAGACCAACAGAAAATCGGCATTTTCATCAATGTCATGCCGGGAGCACGCATTTTGAAAATCGTTACCAGAAAATTTATCGCCCCCATTGTCGTTGCCACGCCTGATAGTTGTAACGACCATATATAATAATCCACCCCGGTATCAGGGCTGCCGCTCAGACCGGAAAGCGGCGGATAAGCCAGCCAGCCCACACGGCCAAAATTGCCGACGCCCAAAGAAATATTGATGAGAATAGCGCCGGCAAAAGTCAGCCAGAAAGAGAGATTGTTCAAAAACGGGAAAGCGACATCACGCGCGCCGATTTGCAATGGAATGACAAAATTGAACAAACCAAACAGCAGCGGCGTAGCCATGAAAAAAATCATAATCACGCCATGCGCGGTAAAGATTTGATCATAGTGCTCAGGCGGCAGATAACCGCTGCCCTCTCCCAGCGCCATGGCCTGATGCGTCCGCATCATAATAGCATCGGCAAAACCGCGCACCAGCATTACGACTGCCAAAACAACATACATAATGCCGAGGCGCTTATGATCGACTGAAGTGATCCAGTTGCGCCACAAAGATCCCCACCAGCCGAGCAATAAAATCCCTGCCACTACCAGAACCGCAATCACCACTATGGCCAAGCACGTATAGAGAACTATAGGCACCTGTCCCAAGGCCTCAAACGGAGCAGCCGTAGGATCACCCATCAACCTTCCAAATAATTTCCCAAACATTTTCTAACCCGAATTTTAAAAATTCCTGTTTAAACGAGGCGAAAAGCACAGCTCTGCGCCCCGTCATCGACTAGTGTCACCCGCTTTATTTGACCGCAACCACACCAGGGTCAAAAACCGAGCAGAGCTGCCCCCAAAGGGATTTTGCAGCAGCGATTTTCATCAATTCCTCATTGCAAACCGTGCCGCTGACAACGCAGCGATTAACAACACGGTAATAAAGATCTTTTTCAACGCCGGAATAATAGGCCACCGGATTACCCTGGCTTGCCTGAGCCAAATTGAGGTAAGCAGCACGATCCAGTCTGTTGCGGCTCTGCCGCGCTTTTGCCACCCAGGCATTAAAATCACCCCTGGATACAGAATGCCAATCAAATTCCATACCGGCAAAACCGGCGCCGCTATAATTGGCCGAGCGCCCTTTATAAACACCGTCTTCTTTGGAGATAAGATGCAGTTTATCATTCATTTGCGGCATAGCGTAAAGGACGGGGCCAAGCTTCGGCACCCAAAAGGCATTGACCGAATTTTCCGCCGTCATCTGAATGAGAACCTGGCGCCCGGCCGGCGCGTAAATTTCATTCACCGTAGCCACACCATATTGCGGATAGATAAACAGCCATTTCCAGTCAAGAGCAACGGCATCAATCTGCAATATAGGTTCATTCCCGGCGACCGATTCCGGTAAAACTTTCGACGGCTCAAGCTTATGAATATAGGTAGCCGACAGCACCGCAAGAATCGAAACCATACAAATGGGGATAATCCACATCCAGAATTCCAGCTTGTGCGACCCCCCCCAATCCGGGAGATATTCCGCATTTTTGTTGGAAGCCCTGTATTTAAAGGCAAAAACTACCACTGCGATCATGACCGGGATAACGATCAACAACATAAGAACAAAGGAAACGACAATCAGATTCCTCATCTCTTTACTGACATAGCCAACCGGCTGCAAAACAGCGATATCACAACCCGACAAAAGCAGCATCAAAACCGCTGCGCCGAAAAAATAGGATATTTTTTTTATATGTTCCATTTGATCCTGCCCTCTCATGCCTTATTTCGTCATGAGGACACTCGCGTCACCACTAACCGCCCGCAGCAGAAACCCCTGCCCGGACGACCTCGATACCAGCACCAAACGCGAATCGTTTGTGCGATTTTATTTTTGCGAAACCCAGCTCCATAAAATCTACATTTCACAGAAAGGCCGCAGACCTATTCCAAATCGCCCGCTATTTCCCGCTCAAAAAAGCTCGAGCGAACCGGACAATCAGCAGCCCCCCAGCAGGAGCCGGCGTAAATACGGCCTCATTATGGCGACTATAACCGTATCTCTATCATTTGGCAAAGGCTTTTATAACGGCCTGCGACAATAGAGCACAGTTTACTCTTTTTTTCCTGGTTTATCCCCCGGAAAATCAATATTTATTTGCAGGCGGCGCAGAATCTGAAAACAGCACAAATGCGCAATAAAACCCGCCGTAACAACAGCGCGACTCATGCTGAACCGAAATTCAAAAAACAATATTACCGGAAGGCATAAAGCATTATTCTGGTGCACAATAAAACCCGATATATTATTTTTTAAGATTTTTTCATGCCGGAATATTTTACGCTTCACTTTGCAGATAACCATCTTTAACATGAAAAAATTCGGCTCGCTCTTTTAATGCGGCAAACAATGTTTTATCTGTGCCGGTCATAAAAGCCTGCGCCTGTAAATCTTCTAAAATAGCAAATAGCGCTTCGCGTCTTCCTTCATCTAAATGTGCGGCAATTTCATCGAGCAGCAGGATAGGCGTCATGCCTGTCAGCTCGGCAACCAGATGCGCATGCGATAAAATCAATCCCGTTAACAGGGCCTTCTGTTCGCCAGTCGAACACAGGCTCGCCGGCATATTTTTTTCTTTATGAAAAACAAGTAAATCACTGCGGTGCGGCCCTTCCAGGCTGCGCCCGGCCAAGCGATCTTTTTCGCGATTTTCACGCAGATAATGATAAAAAAAATCTTCAACATCAATGGCCGCCTGTTGCTGTAATCTGTTTTCCAGCAAACCGTCAACCATAAGCACAGCCTGTGGAAAACTGCCTTTATGCAAAAGCGGCTTTGTTGCAGCTCCCAAACAGCGCATAATTTCCTGCCGCGCTGCGGCAATAGCCGTTCCAAGCTCTGCCATTTGTGCTTCTATCGCCTCAAACCAATGAGAATCCGCCGCAAAGTCGGCCAAAAGGCGATTCCGTGATCGCATGGCTTTTTCATAATCAATAACCCGGCGCGCATGGCTGCTATCCAGGGCCAGAACCAGGCGATCCAGAAAACGCCGTCTCTCGCCTGCCGGCCCGATAAACAAACCGTCCTGAGCCGGGACAAGCCAGATAATACGGCAATATTCCGCCAGAATTTCAGCCGGACGAACAGCACCATTAATATGCACACGGCGGCTGACTGATTCCATTTTGCCCGGAAAAACCGCATTTTTTGCCGAAGGTGACACAATAAGCCCTGTGCCTATCTGCGTGTCACCGTAAAGAGAAGAAGCAAGCCGGGCGGAAACAGCAAAATTTCCGCCCGGCCCAATATTATTATTGTGACTGCCGCCGGATTCAGCAGAAGAAATATCGCTATAAGCGGCGCGGCGCAAACCGCGTCCGGGGGATAAAAGAGAAAGCGCCTCCAGCAGATTCGTCTTTCCCGCTCCGTTCAAACCTGTCAATATTATCCGCCCGGCAGAAAAAGCCTGTTTGAGGCTTTTATAATTACGGTAATGCGATAGCGCAATTTGCCGCACATAAACTTTTTGAACAGATGAGGAAAGAGAGGCGGAGTCTTTTTCTTCCGCCGGCAAAATAATGGCAGACATAAACCCTCATAGCAAGAAAACACCTGCCCCTCTCACAGGCGCAGGCCACCTTGCTTGCCTGTTTTTGCTCAATAAGGCTATATAGGGAAGCTAAACGCGCATCGGCATCAATACATAAAGCGCACGATTATCGGCATTATCGCGAATCAGGGTCGGCGCACCGCTATCTGCCAGCATAAAAACAATATCTTCCCCGGCAATCTGGCCGGCAATATCCAGCAAATAACGCGAATTAAAGCCGATTTCCATAGAATCCCCATCATAGGAAGCGGTTATTTTATCTTCAGCCGTGCCGGAATCAGGATTATGGACAGTCAGGGTCACTATATCTGCCGCCAGAGCCAGCTTAACCGCACGCCCCCTATCTGTAGAAATAGTGGAAACACGATCCACAGCAGAGACAAATTCTGCCCGCTTGACTTCCAGCTTCTTCTCATTATTGAGCGGGATAACGCGCTGATAATCAGGGAAAACACCGTCAATCAGCTTGGAGGTCAAAATAATCGCCCTCATAGATAACCGAATTTTCGCTTCAGACACGTGCACCGTAATATCGGCCTCTCCCATTTCGCTTAAAAGCTTCTGCAGCTCCCCTACTGTTTTGCGCGGAATAATGAGACCCGGCATAGTAATTGCCTGTTCCGGCGCTTCCACCTCAACACAGGCCAGGCGATGGCCGTCTGTAGCCACTGCCCGCAATTTTTGCACCCCTTCCACCTCCAGCACATGCAAATAAATGCCATTGAGATAATAGCGCGTTTCTTCTTGAGAAACAGCAAATTGGGTGGATTCAATAAGATATTTCAACTGCCCGGCCGGCAGGGTAAAAGAATGGCTGAATCCTTCAGCCGAAAGCTCGGGAAAATCACCGCGCGGCAAAGTTTCCAACCGGAAATTGGAACGCCCTGAAACAAGTGTTACAAATTTGCCCTCAGCGTCCAGACTCAGAGAAATTTCACCGCCTTCAGGCAATTTGCGGACAATATCATAAAGCAAATGCGCAGGAATTGTTGTCGCCCCCGGCTTCTCCACCCCGGCTGCTGTTTCTTCCGTCACTTCCAGATCCAGATCCGTGCTCTTCAGGCAAATAGTGCCGACACCGTTTTTCTCACTGGCCTCAATCAATATATTGGAAAGAATAGGCACAGTATTGCGGCGCTCAACAATACGATGAACGCGCCCCAAAGACCGCAAGAGATTTGCCCTGTCAACAGCAATACGCATAATAATATCCCGCTTTAAAATCGCCCCTGATTGCGGCCGCACCCCCATTATTCCAAGGCAGGCTAGCCCATCTCCTTGCGCGAATAAATAGAGGAATCTCTGTTTTCCCCCATTATTCCCGATAAATTTCACCGCTTTTTACTCTATCCCCAGGCGGCCAATATAAAAGACGGCCAGGCGCTCTTGCCGATAGAATAAATAATAAGCCGGATTATATTCAGGCAGCCTGCTCATCAATCAGGCGTTTTAGCAATTCCAGCTCTTGTGCGAGTTTGGAATCCCCCCCCATCATTTCTTCAATTTTGCGCACAGCATGCAACACAGTCGTATGATCCCGCCCGCCGAAACGGCGGCCGATTTCCGGTAAAGAGCGCAAAGTCATCATTTTGGCGAGATACATTGCCACCTGCCGCGGCCGCACAATAGAGCGCGTGCGCCGATTAGACAATAAATCCTGCTTGGAAACATTATAATGACGCGCCACTACGCGTTGAATTTCCTCTATGCGAATCCGCTTCGGCTCACCTTTTTGGGTCAAATGCCCCAAAAGCTCGTCTATGCGCTGTATATTGCTGCTAATATCCGGCTCAAAAGAATAGCGGAATAAAAGCTGGTTGAAGGCGCCTTCAACATCACGCCCCGAGCCGCATATGGCACGGGCAATATGTGACAGCATTTCCTCGCCAATATTCAGCGAAATTTCATCTGACTTCGCCTGTTTTAGCCGTGTGCGCAGCATTTCCAGCCGCATAGTATAATCCGGCGCCCCCATCTCCAGCGAAACGCCGCCCTGCAAGCGTGAACGCACCCGCATATCCAGAGATTCCAGCTCTTGCGGCGGGCGATCGGCAGCAACAACCACCTGTTTGGCGCTATCCAGCAGATTATTGATCAAATGGCAAAATTCATGCTGAATAGATTTCCCCTGCAGAAATTGCATATCATCAATAATCAACAGATCAATATCGCGCAACTGCTCCTTGAAAGAAAGAGCATCATTATCACGAATGGCAGTGGCAAAACGCCACATGAAATATTCCGCTGTCAGATATACCACACGCGCCCCGGCACCGCGCCGCAAAGCGGCCTGGGCCACGGCCTGCAGCAAATGCGTTTTGCCCAAACCGACAGCAGCATGAATAAATAACGGGTTAAAACGCAATGCCCCTTCGCCTGCTTCGGCTATTGAGCGCGCCGCCGCCAGAGCCACGCGATTGGAAGCGCCTTCAATAAAATTGTCAAAATTATAGCGATTATCCAGCGGAGAACCGAAAACAGCCTGAGCGGCATGCGGCACAGCTTTTTCTGCTTTGGCGACCAGGCCGGCAAAAGCGGCGCGTCTGGCATTGTGCTCTTCCGCTTCAACCGCGCCGGGGCGGGCCGGCGCCGGCACCTTGCGATTCATGCTGCGCACAACAATATCAATACGCAAAATTTCGGGATTTTCTTCTTTCCACAAATCACAAAGCAAATTGGCGTAATGATTATTGATCCATGAACGCAAAAAAGCAGTGGGAACAGAAAGACGCACCTGATTACGGCCATAATCATCAAGCTGCAAACGGCCAAACCAGCTCATATAGGCTTCTTTGCCGATACGCGCTTTCAGCCTGGCCGCCACGCGTTCAAAAATACGACCAATCTCGGCCTGCGAACAAACCGGCCCGGCTGCCTCGACAAAATCAACAGCGCGCCTTTCTTCTCCCACAAAACCAGCCTGTCTCATACCCGCTCCTTCACGCAGCTTAACAGGCGACAGCGGCGCAGCAGAATGTATTTCACCCGGCTGTTCCATTTTTGCTTCTGTTCTGTTAACACGCATTATCTTCACCCTTGACCCAATTTCATACAGAACCGGCACCCCAGGCCGGGTCGCCGCTAAATATTTTGCTTTTTGCCCCCGCTTCACAGCCGTATTACCGGCAATTAACCGCAGGCGGTCTTTGCCCGGATAGAGGAAGGACATAAAACAATATCAGACGCCTTATGCAGCCGGATAAGCTCCACACCCCCCGGCCCGCAGTTTTTGCCCGCCGGCACAACAGGCATAAACATTGCCGGTCTGATAAGGCTTTGCCCCTTACAATTCCTGCTGTCAGAAAAGCAACAGCAAAATCAACATACAGAAAACTGCCCCTTTTAGGCAAGAGAATAAAAAGGCCGGGTGAGCGCGGCAAAAGAGGCCTGTCCCGGCTTGATAAGGGCTCTCTCATCTCAGCCCCCTTGATTCAAAAAGTTTTTTTACATTCGGCTTTACAGGCTGCATTGGCAGCGCAATTCTTAAAAAAAACTTTATTTTTTTAGCTTGACATATAGCCGGACTGACAGGGGGCGCCGGACTCTTGTGGATAACTCCCATATAGAATTGATTTTTATATAAATTTACAGGCATTCCGCACTCAGAAGAGCACATAATCACCTGAAAACCGGTTGATTTTTCTGCCTTTTTCCAAAACTTAAGGCGTGCGGAAGCAAGAAATCCTTTTATAAATTTCCTGAAAAAATTTATTTCTTTTAATTCTATATAATGCCGGAGAAAATCTGGTAAAAATTACCCTGCTATTATAATAGAGGGAATTATTTGGAGAAATCGGGCAGAAATTTGCAAGGGCGATATTGCCGAAGCGGACGGGCAGTCTATACTAATACAAGCGGGAAGTGAGGATTCTCCTCTCCCGGCAGCGCATAATTATAGCCAGATACAGCAATGACGCCTATTTACGCGACCGGCGAAGAGAGCACTAAAATTATGCCGTTTCTTACAGAAAAGCGAAATATCTGGCCCGGCAGCCTGCCCTCTGTTTTTCATATGTGCCGGGAATAAAATGGGCGGCTTGCCGCCGCCTGCCCCGCTTGCCGGCCGCCGGCGCAGCAACAAACAGGAGCATGGCCCGGCCAGCCACGTAGTTACTCCAGCTCAAGGCTGGCGGCTTGCAAAGGCAGCGCCAGAGCATTGCCCGGCTAAACACCTCGTCACTCCGGCTGGATAAGCGGATTACAATAATGATAAATAAAAAGCCCCCGCACCCTTAACAGCACGAGAGGCCCCATTCTCCATAAACCGCACTAATCCGGCGGCAGAAAGCTATACAGCAGAGCGCATTATGCGTGCATTGCCTTCAAACGCTGCGCCAGACGTGAAACCTTGCGCGCAGCAGTGTTTTTATGCACCACGCCTTTACTGACAGCGCGCATAATTTCCGGCTCTACTACTTTAAAAGCCGCTTTGGCCTGCGTATCATCACCGGCTTTTACCGCATCTTCAAATTTGCGAATAAACGTCCGCACACGTGAACGCCGCGCTTTATTGACCTCTGTGCGGGCAGCAATTTTACGCACCGCCTTTTTGGCCGAAACCGTATTGGCCATAAATTCCTCTTTCTTTTGCCGGCAAAATACCGGAAACACCCTGCGCGGCCCAAACCGCCTGAATTCTGACCGTCTTATAAACAAGGAAACGGCTCAGGTCAATGCCCCGGAGGCTGAAAATGCCGCTTTGCATCTGAATCTGCGGCAAAATCCGATCCAGCTCCCGCTTTTTCAGACAGGCCGAAATACCGGCCTGCCCCATTATTTTCCCTCTCCTCATAACCGTTTTTGCACCGCACCCAAAGCAATGCGGCGCCAGCACTCTATCATTTTACTCCGCCTGTTTTGCCGCTATCCGGCCAGACGGCGCAAAACAAATTGCAAAATACCGCCATTATGCAGATAATCCAGCTCTTCCAGCGTATCCACCCGGCAAATAATCGGCACCAGCTTTTCTTCCCCATTGCCGAAGCGAATCACTGCCGGCAGTTTCTGCCGCGGCTTCAAGGCGTTAATGCCGGCAATGCTAACCGTCTCATCACCCTTCAACCCCAGCGATTTCCAGCTCGTGCCTTCTTCAAAGACAAAAGGCACAATCCCCATGCCGACCAGATTGGAACGATGAATACGTTCAAAAGATTGCGCAATAACCGCCCGCACCCCCAGCAGACTAGGCCCTTTAGCCGCCCAGTCGCGGGAGGAGCCATTGCCATATTCCACCCCGGCAAAAACCACCAAAGGCGTTTTTTGCTGTTTATATTCCATGGCAACATCATAAATAGAGCTTTCCTTGCCGTCAGGATAATGCAGGCTGTAACCGCCTTCACGCCCGTTTTCGCCCAGCATGAAATTGCGAATACGAATATTGGCAAAAGTACCGCGCATCATTACTTCATGATTGCCGCGCCGCGTGCCGTATTGGTTGAAATCCGCCGGCTTCACCCCGTGATCGGTCAAATATTTTCCGGCCGGCGAATCTATTTTAATCGCCCCGGCAGGAGAAATATGATCCGTAGTGATTTTATCGCCAAACAGGCCAAGAATATGCGCGTCCTTAATATCTTCCAACGCCGCCGGCTGTTTCGGCATAGCATCAAAATAAGGCGGATTGCGCACATAAGTGGAATTTTCGTCCCAGGCATAAACCTGCCCGGCCGGCGCTTTTACCGCCTGCCAGTGTTCTGTGCCTTTAAAGACATCGGCATATTTTTCGGCAAACAAAGCGCGGGTTACATTTTTGTCGATAAATTCCTGAACCTCATAGCTGCTCGGCCAAATATCGCGCAAATAAACCGGCTGGCCGTCAGCCCCTTCGCCCAGCGGCTCTCTGGTTAAATCCTTGCGCACTGTGCCGGCCAGCGCATGCGCCACCACCAAAGGCGGCGAAGCCAGATAATTAGCCTGCACATCAGGCGAAACGCGGCCTTCAAAATTACGATTGCCGGAAAGAACCGCCGCGGCAATCAAACCCTTTTCATTCACTGTTTTGGCAATCGGCGCCGGCAGCGGGCCGGAATTGCCGATACAGGTGGTGCAGCCAAAGCCGACCAGATTAAAGCCCAAAGCGTCCAGATCCTTTTGCAGGCCGGAATTTTTCAGATAGGCTTCCACCACCTGGCTGCCGGGAGCAAGAGAAGTCTTCACCCAGGGCCTGGTTTTCAACCCTTTGGCCACGGCATTGCGCGCCAAAAGCCCGGCGGCAATCAGCACATTAGGGTTAGATGTATTGGTGCAGGAGGTAATGGCGGCAATCACCACATCGCCATGGCCTAAATCATAATCTTCGCCCGCTACTTTATAGCGCTCATTTTCCTTGCCCTGTTTATGAAAATCCCCCGCCAGCGCCTGGGCAAAACCTTTGCCGATTTCCCCCAGCGGCAGGCGGCCTTCCGGCCGTTTCGGCCCGGCCATAGAGGAGACAACATCGCCAATATCCAGCTCGATAATATCACTGAAAACCGGCTCCGCCGCCTGCACGCCGCTTTCCCGCCACAGGCCCTGCTCTTTGGCATAGGCTTCAACCAGCGCAATACGCTCACGCTCGCGCCCGGTCATAGTAAGATAATGAATTGTCTCACCATCAACGGGGAAAAAGCCGCAAGTGGCGCCATATTCCGGGCTCATATTGCCGATTGTAGCGCGATCAGCCAAAGTCATATGATCAAGACCGGGGCCGAAAAACTCAACAAATTTGCCGACAACGCCTTTTTTGCGCAGCATTTGCGTCACCGTCAACACCAGATCCGTGGCGGTAATGCCTTCTTTCAGCCGGCCGGTCAGGCGGAAGCCGATAACCTCCGGCAGCAGCATGGAAACCGGCTGGCCAAGCATGGCGGCTTCGGCCTCAATACCGCCGACACCCCAGCCCAGCACGCCAAGGCCATTGACCATAGTCGTGTGCGAATCCGTGCCGACACATGTATCGGGATAAGCAGTATTTTCGCCGTCAACCGCAGCCGTCCACACGGTTTGCGCCAGATATTCCAGATTAACCTGGTGGCAAATGCCGGTGCCGGGCGGCACAACGCGGAAATTGCGGAAGGCCTGCTGCCCCCATTTAAGGAAACGATAGCGCTCACCATTGCGCTCATATTCCTTTTCCACATTATGCTCAAAAGCCAGCCTGTTGCCGAAATCATCAACAATAACCGAATGGTCAATCACCAGATCGACCGGCACAAGCGGGTTGATTTTTTCTACATCACCGCCCAGACGGTGCATGGCATCACGCATAGCGGCCAAGTCTACCACGGCCGGCACACCGGTAAAATCCTGCATCAGCACCCGGGCGGGGCGATAGGCGATTTCTGCGCCGGCTTTGCCTTTATCCGTGAGCCAGGCGGCGACATTTTCAATATCCTGCTTTTTTACCGAACGGCCGTCTTCAAAACGCAGCAGGTTTTCCAACAGGATTTTCATGGAAAAGGGCAGCCTTCCTATCCCGGCAAGGCCGTTTTTTTCTGCCTCTTTCAGGCTGTAATACACATATTCCTTATTGCCGATTTTCAGAGTTTTACGGCATTTAAAACTATCCATATGCACCATTGACCTTAATCCCGTATATTTGAACTGCCGGCACCCCGGCGCAGATAAAACCGGCAAAGGCGGCCTGACAGAGACGCATTTCACCCTTGCAGATAAAATATGGCTGTTTTATAGAACTATTCCTAAAAATCTTCCAGACATGTTTTGAAAAATAATCCGGTTTAAATTATATTTGGGGGAGAGTCGAGCGGCAAAAGCGCGGCAGCCATTGTGACAGCGCTGCTTATTAAGCGGCTTATAGCGGCTGACAAAAGGGGATAGAGGCAGACAGACCAAATATGGCGGAAATTCCCCAATATGTGCGCATAGAAATTGAAGGCTTACAAGCGCAGCGCGGCGGCAAAATTCTGTTCTCGCAGCTTTCCTTCAGCTTGCAAAGCGGGCAAATAGCAGTGATAAACGGGGCCAACGGCACAGGAAAATCCACTTTATTGCGTCTCATAGCCGGGCTTTACCCACCGCTTTCCGGCACTATTGATTTATCGATGGCGACTGCGCAAAAAACCGCACCAGCTTTGGAAAATAAAAATATTTCCCTGCCGCGGCAAGGTTTCAGCCATTATTTGAGCGATAAAAATGCCATGAAACCGCAGCTTTCCGTCCGCGATAATCTGCGCTTCTGGTGCCGCTTCTTCACTGATAAGCGCCTTGGCGCCGGTGAGGAAAAAAAAGTGCTGCTCAGGGCTCTGGATAAAGTAAAAATGGCCGCCTATGCCGATTTGCCCTTTGCCGCTTTATCTACCGGGCAAAAGCGGCGCATCGGCCTCAGCCGCCTGTTGACCGGAGCGCGGCCTTTATGGCTGCTGGACGAACCAGGCTCCGGGCTTGACCAGGCCGGCGCGGCGCTTTTCAGCCAGATTTGCCGGGAGCATCTGGCTGCCGGCGGGCTGGTTATCGCCGCCACCCATACACCGCTTGGTCTGCCGGCGGATATAAGCCTTAATCTCGCCGATTATCGGCCGCAAACGCCGGAAGGACAATTTTATGACCCCCTTCAGGCCGGATAGCGGGCAGACAAAACAAGGCTCCGGCCGCGCGCCGTCACTCAAGAGATAAAAATGAAAAACCTGTTTATCCGCGATATAAAAGCCGGTATTAAAGCCGGCGGCGCCATTGGCACCAGCCTGCTCTTCTTCATTTCCGTCATTATTCTGTCACCTTTTGCGCTGGGAACAGACAAAACGCTGCTGGCGCAAGCCGGCCCCGGCCTGTTATGGTTTTTTGCCCTGCTGGCGGTTTTACTGGGGCTGGACAGGCTGTTCCAGACCGATAAAGAAGACGGCTCGCTGGATATTATTCTTGCCGCCGGCGATTTCAGCAGCCTGACAGTAATGGTTCTGGTCAAATCGGCAGCCCATTGGGTGAGCACGGTGCTGCCGCTTATCGCCGCCGCACCGGTTTTGTCCTTATTGCTGAATCCGGCCTGGCGCCAGGCCGCAGCCTTAACTGCCAGCCTTGTCCTTGGCACTCCGGCCATCACCTTTATCGGCGCGCTGGGCGCGGCCTTAACCGCCGCTTTGCCGCGCGGCGGCGTTCTGCTTGCCGTGCTGGTGCTGCCTTTGATTATACCGGTTATTATTTTCGGCACGGCGGCAAGCGTGGCTCTTGCCGCCGGCACGGCGCTCCAGCCGCTTTACTTCCTGCTGGCGCTTACCCTGTTTTTCGGCCTTGTCGGCCCGGCAGCAGCAGCGTTAGCGCTCAAATTTACCGCTGAATAGCCGCCGCGCCGGCCTGATAAACGCATTGCCAAAGCCGAAATTTTATCTATAATAAAGGTTCCGACAAGCCAGAACCGGCGCCGGCCGGCGCTGCAACCGCTATAAGGCCGCATTAACCTGTTATGTCTCTTCCTGCCCCTTCTCTGCCGCAATCCTGGTGGCGCGGGCTTTCCCGCCCGCAGCGTTTTATGCAAATATCGGCGCGGCTTTTGCCGCCTTTGGGCATAATATCGGCCGTGGGGCTTGCCGCCGGGCTATATCTTGCCTGGGCGGCACCGCCGGATTACCAGCAGGGGCTGACGGTCAAAATCATGTTTATTCATGTGCCTTGCGCCTGGCTCTCTATGCTGTGCTATACTATGATGGCCTGCTCAGCCGCCGGTATTTTGCTGTGGAAGCACCCGCTCGCCGCTATTGCCCTGAAAACCGCCGCCCCAATCGGTGCCGCCTTTACCTTATTGGCGCTGGCAACAGGCTCTATCTGGGGGCGGCCAAGCTGGGGCACATGGTGGGAATGGGGTGATTCCCGCCTGTTTTCCATGTTTATTCTGCTCCTGCTTTATTGCGGCATTATCGCGCTGTCACGCGCTTTTGACAATAGCCGCACCGCGGCTTATGCCGCTGCCGTTTTAACCCTTATCGGCTTTATTGATATTCCGATTATCAAATTTTCAGTAGAATGGTGGAACAGTCTGCACCAGCCCGCCTCTATTTTGCGCAAAGGCGGCATAGCCATTGCCCCTGCTATTCTCATACCCTTGCTGGTAATGGCGGCTGCCTTTACTATGCTGTTTTTTGTCTTGCAGCTTTTGGCCATGCGCAATGAAATTTTGCGCGTCTCACTGCGCGCTTTGCAGCAAAAACTGGCATGGGAGGCAGAGCCGGCGGCAGTCGATGAGCCTGACACTATAGCCGATAACGGGCAGGACAGGGAAACGGGCCTATGACACATTGGCAATTTGTCATTCTCGCTTATGCGATAACCGCTCTTGTCCTGACCGGCCTTTTTGCCCGCCTGTTTATCGCCGGCAGGCGGCTGCGGCAAGAGCTGCGGCAGATGGAACAAAAGCGGGCGGCAAACAGGCGCAATCATGGCTGAAACCTGATACAATAAGGGCATAAATGGCTGGAGATGACATAAAAACAGCTAAAACAGAGCCGCCGTCAGCGGGGCCGGCGCTGCCGGCGCGCGGCAAAAGACGTTTGCTGCTGTTAATGCCGTTTTTGCTGCTTTCTGCTTTTATCCTTTTGGCCTTTTTTCGTATCACTGCGCAGACAGGCAATGAGGCGGACGATGAAATCCCCAATGCGCTACAGGATAAAGCAGCGCCGCGCCTGAAACTGCCGCTGCTGGAGGCGGCAGCAAACACGGCGCTGCCGGCTGCCGGCACCAAAGCTGCAACGGCAGCAAAACAGCTTTTTGACAGCAATAATTTCAAAGGCCGCGTCACTTTGGTCAATTTCTGGGGCTCATGGTGCCCCCCCTGCCGGGAAGAACACCCTTTTTTGATGAGTCTGGCCGATAATCCGGCTTTTCAACTGGTTGGCGTCAATTATAAAGACAGCAGCGACAATGCCAAACGTTTTCTCGGCAATTTCGGCAATCCCTTTCGCCTGATTGGCTTTGACAAAAACGGCCATGCCGCCATTGACTGGGGCGTTTACGGCCCGCCGGAAACATTTGTGCTCGATAAAGGCGGCATTATTCTCTACCGCTTTATCGGCCCGATGAATGAAGCCGCTTTCCGCGAAAAAATTCTGCCGCTTATCACCCGCGCCAATGCCCGGCAGTAACCCAAGCGCCGTCACCCGCGCTGCCGCATAATTAACCATAAATTAACTTTCCGTTGGATTGCCGCAGGAAATCATTGCCGCTGCGCCCGTTTGCGCTTAACTTTTCGTTAAGAATTAACAGACCTTGCCTTTGCCGGCTCAGGTTGATTTTTGGCAAACAGGCGGAAAATGCGCGCGACTATCGGTAAATTTCTATGCTGCTTCCTGATTTTTGCCCTGGGCCTGGCCAATGCGGCAGCAGCAGCGCTTACCTCTGCCCCAGCCGGCAAAGCCGCTTTGCCGGCGCTCTCTGCCGCCGCCGGATCGGCGGCGATGGAAACATTGGGGCTAACCTCGCAACCTGTCGGCCATTATGATTTTTGCCGGCGTTATGCGCAACAATGCCGCGCTCGTAAAGGCGCGACCGCCCCGCTCAGGCTCACGCCGAAAATCCGGCATAATATGCTGCGCGTCAATGCCGCCGTTAATAATACTATACACGCCGCTACAGACGATGAAATTTACGGCAGGGAAGAATATTGGGAGTATCCTGATAAAGCCGGCAGTAAAATGCGCGGCGATTGTGAGGATTATGTGCTGCTGAAACAGCGGGAATTGCAAAAACGCGGCCTGCCCGCCGCCGCTTTGCTGATTACCGTCGTGCGCAAACCGGACGGTGAGGCTCATGCCGTGCTGAGCGTGCGCACAGAGGACGGCGATTTTATTCTCGATAATTTGCGTGATGAAGTGTTAAACTGGCAGGAAACGGAATATCATTATATTAAACGGCAATCGATCCGGCATGCCGGTCTGTGGGTCGGCATCGCGCCGCGGCCAGCATTAAAGCCCGGCATTATGCAGGCCAAAAGCGGCAAAGCCGCCAATGCCGGCAGCCTGGCCTCTACCCGCGCAATTACCCGTCCCTGACCTCTTGCCCCTGATACGCTTTATCGACCGCAGCAATTTGACCATATTTGCGGCGCCTGCTATAGGGTGGGTCATAGTGCAAAAACATGGTAAAAGCAGGAGATTGGCCATGTCGGCAGCAACAGGGTTTAAAATTGCCGTTGTCGGCGCTACCGGTAATGTCGGGCGGGAAATGCTGACTATATTGGAAGAGCGCGGCTTCCCCGCTGCCGCCATTATCCCGCTTGCTTCGCGCCGCAGCCAAGGCAAGGAAGTCTCCTATGGTGACAAAAGCTTGAAAGTGCGGGCGCTGGAAAATTATGATTTTACCGATACGGATATTTGCCTGATGTCGGCCGGCAGCAAAATTGCGCAGGAATGGGCGCCGAAAATCGCCGGCATGCGCTGTGTTGTCATTGATAATTCTTCGGCCTGGCGTTACCATGCCGATGTGCCGCTGATTGTGCCGGAGGTGAACCCTGAGGCCATAGAGAATTTTAACCGGCGCTATATTATTGCCAATCCGAACTGCTCTACCGTGCAGCTTGTCATGGCGCTCAAGCCGCTGCATATGGCTGCCACAATCACGCGCGTGGTGGTTGCCACTTATCAATCTGTCTCCGGCGCCGGCAAAGCGGCAATGGACGAATTATTTGAGCAATCGCGCGCCGTTTTTGTGGCTGATCCGATTGAGCGCAAAATATTTACCAAGCGCATTGCCTTTAACCTTATTCCTCATATTGACAGTTTTATGGAAGACGGCTCCACCAGAGAAGAATGGAAGCTCAACGCCGAAACCAAAAAAATTCTTGATCCGAAAATAAAAGTCGCCGCCACTGCCGTGCGCGTGCCGGTATTTATCGGCCATGGCGAGGCGGTAAATGCTGAATTTGCCCGGCCGATAAGCGCTGAAAAAGCGCGTGAGCTGCTGCGCCATGCACCCGGCCTGATGGTGGTGGATAAAAGGGAAGATGGCGGCTATGCCACGCCCTATGAAATAGCGGGCGAAGATGCCGCCTATATTAGCCGCCTGCGGGAAGATAGCAGCGTGGAAAACGGCCTCGCCTTCTGGATTGTTGCCGATAATCTGCGCAAAGGAGCAGCGCTTAATGCCGTGCAAATTGCCGAATTGCTGCTGGCGCGCAATTTGCTGCGGCCCAAAGCCGCCGGGAAGCAAGCGTGAACAAAGCGCCACTCATGCTCTGCCGCCTTGTCCCTGCCCCGCAGCACAGCAGCCGGCTCTCTGCCGGGCAAAATCGCGCCGCAACAGCAAGTGAGGACAGGCGCAGCGCGGCCTGGGCAGCGGAGCAAAAAACCGCTTAAGCTGGAGCGGAAAACTGCCGAAGAACTGGCCGGTCGCTTTCACGCCCGCCCTGCTCTGCCGCCGTCCGGGCCTCATAACGGCGAATAAAAGAGAAGAAGGCAAGCATAAAGCCGTAAAACACTTATAAAGCAGCGGGGCTTTTTCTCTGCAAAAAGGCAAAAATAATTTGACAGGCCGGGCCGCAAAGGGGATAAATTGATAATAAACTTCTCCTGAAGCCGGCATTATTGCGAGCTAGCCATGCTACACGAATTGCTGCGGAAAATTCTGGATTTTGCCGGTTATCTGGCCTCTTTCTTTTGTGTGCTTAAGGCTGATAATCACCTCTTTATTGAGCTGGCGGCTTTCCTCGCCGTATTATTGCTGGTTATTGTCTCTGTCATAGTGGCGGCCAATAAAGCAGATCACCGGCGGCATAAACACCATTAGCGCCGCTCAAAACAGCCTTTTTAGAGAAATTCCTTAGAGAATTGCTCGGGGAAGGTTTTTTTTCTTTTATTTTCCCGGTCTCTCCTTTAGCATGGCGCCTCCCTGTTGTTTTACGGCGAAGGAGTGCTTATGCCGTTACTTTCTGTTTTTATCCGCAATCTGTATAATGCCGCCCTTTTTGCCGGCTTACTGGCTCCGGCAATCATGGCCGCAGCCCTGCCGGCGCGCGCGCAAGCGGCAGAAATGCCGGATAAAACCACAATCCGCCTGGGTGTGATAGAAGGTGATGAGCTGGAAGTCTGGCAAACGGCAGCAGCCTATGCAAAGGAAAAAGAAGGGCTGAATATTGTGCTGGTGCCGTTTTCAGATTATATTTTGCCCAATGAAGCGCTCAATAATGGCGAGCTTGACGCCAATGCCTTTCAGCACCGGCCTTATCTGGAAGCGCAAATCGCCCAGCGCGGTTACAAAATCACCCCCGCCGGCGATACTTGTCTTTACCCTTTGGGCGCCTATTCCCGCCGGGTGAAAAAGCTGGAAGATCTGCCTATTGGTGCGACTATCGGTATCCCCGATGATCCCTCCAATGAAGGCCGCGCTTTGCGCCTTTTGGCGCAAAAAGGCCTGATTACCCTTGATGACCCTGCCAATATTCTGGTAACGCCGATAAATATCAGCGATAATCCGAAGAATCTGCAATTTCAGGAAATGGATTCCGGCATTTTAGGCCGCGCTATTGGCGATATGGATCTGGTGATTGTGACCAATAGCTGGGTGAGCGCGACCGGCCTTAACCCGGCAACAGAGCTGATTGCTGCCGAATCGCCCGTAAACAACCCTTATGTCAATTTTATTGCTGTCCGCAGTGAGGATACAGGCAGGCCCTGGGTGCAAAAGCTGGTCGCCTCTTATCAAAATGAGACAGTGCGCAGCGCTATTTGGCGCGTTTTCGGCAATCGCGCCATTACCCCCTGGTAAGGAAGAGCGGCTATGTCGACCAGGCCCAAAGCACAGCCTCTGCTGGAGCTGAAAAATCTGCGCCGCTCTTTTGGCGGCACCAAAGCCGTTAACGGTGTTTCTCTTACCGTTTATAAAGGGGAGATTCTTGGCATTATTGGTCGCAGCGGCGCCGGCAAATCAACCCTTATCCGCTGCATTAACGGGTTGGAAAAGCCCGATAGCGGCAGTATTTTTTATAAAAGCCGCGACAGCGCCGGGCTGACGCTTGAAGAAAGCCGACAAATGCGCCGCCGCATTGCCATGATTTTCCAGCAGTTTAACCTGCTTTCTTCCCGCACTATTATCGATAATGTTGCTTTGCCGCTCAAACTGGCCGGCATGAGCAAAATTGCGCGGCGGCAAAAAGCGGCTGAGTTGTTACAGACTGTTGGCCTTGGCGGCAAAGAGCAACATTACCCCGCCTTTCTTTCCGGCGGGCAAAAGCAGCGCGTGGGCATTGCCCGCGCTTTGGCCGCCGGGCCGGATATTCTGCTGTCTGATGAAGCAAGCTCAGCGCTTGACCCGGAAACAACCCAGGCGATTTTGCAGCTCTTGCGAGAAATTAACCGCAAAATGGGTGTAACTATTATCCTTATCACCCATGAAATGGAAGTTATTCGCGCTATTGCCGACCGGCTGATTGTGCTGGATAAAGGCAAAATTGTTGAACAAGGCGCGGTGAAAGATATTTTTGCCCGGCCACAGGCAGCCGCGACAAGAGCGCT
Organism: Candidatus Tokpelaia sp.; assembly: GCF_008636115.1. Classification (GTDB taxonomy): domain Bacteria; phylum Pseudomonadota; class Alphaproteobacteria; order Rhizobiales; family Rhizobiaceae; genus QLZD01. Next base: position 69,962 of record NZ_QLZD01000027.1, read on the forward strand.
GTTGCAAACTATAATCCCCTCTTTGCCGCCGGCGCTGGCAGCGCAATTACGGCCGCAAGGGCATGAGGCGGTGATTGAGTTTCATCTTTCCGGCGCCGCGGCCAATACGCCTTTTCTACAGGATTTGCAGCGAGATACCGGCGCAATAGCGCGTATTATCCATGGCGGCATGGATACAATCCAGGGAGAAAGGCAGGGGCGGTTTTTTCTGGCGCTGAATGCGGGTGATAAAGCTAAACTGGCGCAGGCGCTGGCCTGGCTGGCGGCCAAAGGCGATAAAAGCGAGGTTTTAGGCTATGTCTGACTGGGAATTGCTGCAAAAACTGCTGGGCCCGGCTTTGTGGGATACAATATGGACAATGGCCGCCGCCTCTTTTTTTGCCCTGCTCTTCGGCCTGCCGCTGGGGCTGCTGCTTTATGCCACGGCCAAAGGCCATTTATTCGAGAATGCTTGGATAAACCGGCCGCTCAGCGCTTTTATCACCGCCTTGCGCGCCGTGCCCTTTATTATTCTGGCGGTGAGCCTCATTCCGCTGACGCGGCTCATTGTCGGCACTTCCATCGGTAATAGCGCCGCGGTTTTTGTTCTCTCGATTACCGCTATTCCCTTTTATGCGCGCATGGCCGAGCTTTCCTTCCGTGAAGTTGATAAAAATCTGATTCAGGCGGTGCTGTCTATGGGGGCAACGCGGCTGCAAACCTTGCGGGAAGTTGTGCTGCCGGAATCACTGCCCAGCCTGATAAGCGGTTTTACTGTGACCATTATTGCTATTATCGCCGCCAGCTCCATGGTCGGCTTTATTGGCGGCAATGGTTTGGGGCGGCTTGCTATCAGTTATGGCTATCAGCGTTACAATGTGACCATTATGATTGCAGTCATTGCCGTGCTTATTGCCCTTAATGTTGCGGTGCAGTGGTTTGGCGACAGGCTGGCGCAAAAAGCCGCGCGGGTAAAATAAAATTATAGAGTATCAGGGAAGCTGTCATGAATTTTAACCTTTACGATAAAATTGTCTGTTGCCTGCAAAGCCAGCCGGAGACAAGATTAACCGCAAGAGAAATTGCCGAATAGATTCTCAAGCATTCTCCTGAATTTTGTAAGCAAAAACGGCAAAACTCCAAGCAGAATTTAGGCACTGATGACGCTCTTATCACACAGATAAGCGCCGAAATCAAACCTCAGAAATTGCGCAAAAATAGTAAAATTAAAATAACTGCCGGTCGGCCGCGCCGGTTTTATTGGACAGAAAAAACAGATGCAGAAGAAATCATTGAAGTAGAAGAAAAAACTCTGTCAATGAAACGAGCAATTCTCAAACACAACAGCTTAAAGAAGCGGATCTATACCCGCTTCTGGCGGAGTTTCTTTTCTCCGAATGTAATATTTACAGCAGGCGCATTGATGAAAAACGCAGCAGCAATAAACGCGGCAAAGACGGCAATAAATGGCTGCACCCCGATATGGTTGGGTTAGAATATTCCAGCCAGAACTGGCATGATAAAATAAAAAAATGCGCCGGTAAATTTTTTTACGAGGCAGCCAATCTTAGCGCTTACGAAGTCAAGCTAAGGCTTAACAGCGCCAATCTCCGCGAAGCTTTTTTTCAGGCGGTGAGTAATTCTTCCTGGGCCAATTACGGCTATCTGGTCGCTGCCGAAATTGACGATAAAATAGATCCGGAATTACGCCTGCTTTCCAACCTGCACGGCATTGGTATTATCCTGCTTGATACGGAAAACCCGACTGAGAGCCAATATATTATTGAGTCGGCAGAACGAGACATAGATTGGGATACCGTCGATCGTATCGCCAAAGAAAATGCAGATTTTATGGATTATATCATCTGCGTCAAGGAAACTATTGCCAATGGCCGCATTAAAAAAGCCGACTGGTATATTCCACCCCAGGCAGATTAAACAGCAATGGTTTTTTCACCGAACCACCAAGTATCGGCAATAAATTTCTATAATATTCCCCCCTCCTTCCAGCCGGGCAGCAAACTTTTCTGCTAAAACCGCAACTTGGCTGCATTTCTAATCAGTTATATTTTTTCGCCCGGCTAAGCCTTTCCCTGATCGATTGCAGATTGGCGGTATTTTCTAACTCGCTATATTAACCCCGTAAGTGCAGCCTCAGCCGTTTGGCTGCGGCGTGACCGCATTTTCCGGGCAGCTTTAATCCTCGCAGTTTTTCCAGCCACGCGTCAAGGGATTGCAGCTTGACCGCATTTTCTGATTAGCGATACTTGCATTCGGCATTTGTGTAAGGGGCTGGTTCATTTGTCAAAAAGTGAGGGAATATTTGTCAAATAATATGATATTGATATTTAATGATAAAAAATGGATTTTGCAAAAAAATTGCCAAAAGTTTCAGCGCGCTATAGTTTGCCGCAGCACGGCGTAACCGCATTTTCTGATTAGCTATAGTTCAAGGAGCCTTAGGGGTCGCTTGAAAGCAGTTGCGGCGTGACCGCATTTTGCACGCTTACGCGCGCCCCTGCGGTTTGCACGCTTACGCGCGCCCCTGCATTTTGCACGCTCCGCGCGCCCCTCCGGTTTCCGGTTAGCTATAATAGGTGCGTCAGTAACGACCCTTCATAATATGCCGCGGCTCTCCCGCCGGCAAAGGTAAATCTCATACCATTATTGTGCCGGTGGGGCAGTGCGTTTGACACCGGCGCGCGCTTCGCTCTTGCCTAAGGCCGCAGCGCGGCTATAGGCTTCATAAGCGTGTTTATTATTGCCTTCCTTTTCTAAAGCATAGCCCTGATTATACCAGGCTTCGGCATTATTCGGCGCCAGCGCGGCGGCAGCGGCAAAATCATCAGCGGCGCTATCCCAGTTTGATAAAGCCAGATAAGATCTGCCCCGCGCCATATAAGTCTCCGGATTACGCGGCCGGCGCGATTGTGCCGCGCCAAAATCGGCAATAGCCTGCAAATTATCGCCGCGCTGCTGCTCAACCAGACCGCGATTATACCAGGCCGCGCCATCGGTTGTGCCTTTGGCTATAGCCTGGCTGTAATCGGCATAAGCAAGATCTGCCCGCCCGGTTTCACGATAAAAATTGCCGCGGCCAATATAGGCAGCAGTATAATCAGGATTAAGCGCCAGAGCCTTGTTATAATCCGCCAGCGCTGCCTTATTATCACCCCTGTAGCGATATACCAAAGCCCTGTTGGCATAAGCGGCGGCAAATTGCGGGTTAAGAGCAATGGCCTTGTTAAAATCATCAATCGCCCTGGCATAACGCCCTGCCCGCCCATAGGCGGCGCCGCGCACATTATAGCCGTTAGCATCATTGGGATTATTATCGATAACCTGGGTCAAGGACAAAATATTTTCTGCCGAGCCGGAACCGGCTTCGCGCCCGCTAATATTGCAGGCCGACAGCAGCACGCCCGCCAAAGCCAGACAGAAAAACGGCTTTTTATCCTTCAAAATCATGTATTCTGATTCTCCATTATTTCATAATCGGGTTTCTCATCGCCCCGGCAGGTTTATCTCCGGCCTTTATCGCCTTGCCGCGCGGGCAAGCAAAAGCAGCACAGCTTACCGGCAACCGGTCTCACCGGGTCATATTACAAAATAAATTTTATTTATAGCTATATAATTGCTGTTGCAGTGGCAGAAATACAGTATATCCACAGCTAAAACGCGGCAAATAACTGGAAAGCCGCTTTTCCCTGCAATAAACAGCTTTTTTTTAAAGACTGAGTTAAAAACCGGAAAAAAAAAACCCGCCATGACCAAACATGAAACGGGCATTTATAGCGACAAAACTGCCTCACACGGCAAAACGGCACTAAACGAGCCCCCTTAAAAGAAAGAGACGGCTTCGATCCGGAAAATCACCGTATAGCGGAGCGGCCGGGAGCCAAACCTTCACGCTGGGCGCGCTTGCGCGCCAGTTTGCGCGCGCGGCGCACAGCTTCCGCCTGCTCGCGAACACGCCGCTCAGAAGGTTTTTCATAATGGCCGCGCATTTTCATCTCACGGAAAATACCTTCACGCTGCATTTTCTTCTTCAATGCGCGCAAGGCTTGATCCACATTATTATCACGAACGAGTACCTGCACTTGTAACCCTGTTCCTTTCATGAAAAGCCGACACTTCACAAACGCCGCTTTTATCCCGGTTAAATAGCAAAAATCCCCCAGAGCTGCGTAGCATAAAGCGCACCCTTTGTCCATATGACAGAAAAAGGAAAACGCCGTTTTTGTCAAGCCTTTTTATCAATTTTACGCCGCTATCCCTGTTTTGCTGCCTTTCTTCCGCTTTTTTCGCCCGCCTGGCGGGGCGCGGCATTATGTCCCAAATATAAAGGCTTACCGCCTCTTTGCATAAAAGAGCAAAAATGTTTTAATGAATCCTGAACGAAATGCCCGGCGCGCCGCCAGGCGGGCGACAGCGCAAAAGGGAAGAATTTCACAGTGCGGGAGAAAATAATGCTGCCATATTGCATGAGTTTTTTAATTGAAGATCACAATCTTTTGCCGCCCACCCAAAAAAATCTGGAGGCGCTCACTACTATCCTTGATTTTCGTCAGCCGCATGCGCAGGATATTCTTGACAAAGTGACAGTCGCCATTGCTTCTCCCATTACCGGTATGAAAGATGAATGGTTTGACAAACTGCCCAGTTTAAAGCTTATCGCCATTATGGGGGTTGGCCTTGATCAGGTAAATTTGAAAGAAGCACGCCGCCGCGGCATTGATGTTACCTCTGCCCATGGTGTTCCCACTGACGATGTTGCCAATATGGCCATAGCTCTGCTGCTGTCACTGGCGCGCAATACGCCCATGGCTGACAGGCTGATACGGGCGGGCAAATGGCCGCAGGATATTGTGCCACCGCTTGGTATCGGCTTGAAAAACAAGCGTTTTGGCCAGGCAGGTCTGGGCGCTATTGGCCGCGCTATTGCCCATAAAGCAGAAGGCCTGGGCATGCAGATGCAGTTTTACGAAAAATTTGCTGTCGAAGCGCCGGCGCATTGGAAAAAATTTGATTCCATTCTGGAACTGGCGCAAAATAGTGATATTCTGACCTTGGCTATTTCTGCCACGCCTGAGACACAAAAAATTATCAATAAGGAAATATTGCAGGCTTTGGGCAAAAACGGGGTGCTGATCAATATTGCTCGCGGCGCGGTTATTGATGAAGAGGCGCTGATTGAGGCGCTGAAAACCGGCATGATTAAAGGCGCCGGGCTTGACGTTTTCTGGAATGAGCCGAATATTAACCCGGCTTTCTTTGAGCTGGATAATATTGTGCTGTCGCCGCATCAAGGCAGCTCGACAGTGGAAACACGCCTTAATTGCGGCCAATGCGCGGTAGATAACATCGCCGCCGTGCTTGCCTGCCGGGCAGCTTTAACGCTTGTCAATTAAACAATAATTGTGCAATTTTCAGGCCGCCTCAGATAAAATATTTGGGGCGGCCTTTCGCGTCAGATACAGGATCGCCCGGGCGCCGATAAAGCAGTTTGCAGTTATTATTACAGATAAATTTATTTATATTTTTTCATTCACTCATAAACCAGATAATATTAGCTATAATTACCGTAATATTCTCTTACTTTCCAAGTATTATTCCTATTATCAATATATTTACCTATATAAAATATTTATATTATCTGTATAAATGAAAATTCTATTCTGGAAATCCGCAATGTCACGCAAAATTCTTTTTTTATCGACCTCTTTATTTTGCCTTGCTTTATTGCCTGGCACAGTTTTTGCTACCGGCCCGGCATTGATTCCTTTTGACTCTCGGACCGCATCACCAGGCAGCAAAGCAATTATTTTGGCAAAAGCAGAAAAGAGTGACAAAAACCTCTCTCAATCCGCTGCCAAAACAATGGAGAAAAAAGTCAAAGCTCCAAAAATCAAAACAGATAGTTTGACAAAAGCGGCAAAAGAAGCCAAAACAATCAAAGAGCCGAAAAAGCCCAAAGCAGCTAAAGAAGTAAAAGCTGATAAAGAAAAGAAAACAACCGCCATAAAAGATAAAATGTCGGAAAAGGCTGCCAAAGACAAAATTACCGATAAAGTGAAAGCCGACAAACACGGCAGAAAAACAGCCGACACAGCCCCTTCCCGCTCATATCAGCGCAAAAAAAGCACCGCTGCTCATGAGACGACTTTATCACAACAAAACCGGCGTGATGGACGAAGCTTCAGGCCGATTGCCGGCAGCGAAAATTGTGTCTGCGTTGACGGTTTTTATTGCATTGGCCCGCGCGGCGGCCATTATTGCTACACTTCCGGCGGAAATAAACGCTATTTGCCGCGTTATTGACATAGCACAGAAAACAAGAATAGTCACCTGACCGGTAGCTGCCGCAGGAAAGCCACCTGCGGCAGCTACTGGCCACAATGCTACCCCGAACCGGCCGGATTCTAACCCTGAAATCGAACCGACTTTCCTGCTTCGCTAAAGGGAAGCAACGATACGGAACCGGCGAGCGACAAATACCCCGCCAATTCCGCCGGATTTACTTGCTTTGCCAAATCTATTGCGCCGTTAAGCCGCCATAGCATGGCCGGAGCGCTTGCGCCCGTGAGAGCACTGCCAGTGGCGAGAAACGCGCAAAACAGGCTCAACAGCGCCATTATCTGCCAGGCATTCTGCCATTTTCAGCAGCAGCAACCGCCCATAAAACGGCGAGCGGTTTAAAATAGCGGTAAACCAGACCCCCACAGTTTTCCGCAAAAGGCTGATAATAAGCCAGCGCTCCTCCGCCGTAATTGTCTTATCGCCGATAAATTTTTCCCAATCCGGCTCTTTACCATCATTTGCCAGGCTTGACGCATTATTGCGCACAACATAATACATGGCCTTTGCTGTCCGCTTGTCGGCCATAATTCCATTCATGAAAGTGACGAAATCTATCATTGCATCACTTACGGCACTTTTGTGGATAAGAGCCTGCGCCGCAGCATAAAATTCTTCTGAGGCTTTCACATAAGCACGCGCATAGGCTGCTCTACGTTCCAAAAGGGCTTCTATAGCGAGAACACCGATAACCAAAACGGCAGCAACACCCCACATCATAACATGCCCTTTCTGTTTCTTTTTACTTCCTCAGCTTGCTTAGGTAATTCTTTTTTCAAATTATGCAACACAATTTTGTCGTCTATCCTGGCGCTGCGATAATCGGAAACAGCGTGGACAAGAGCCGGGCTGCGCCATGCTATTATCAGGAAAACAGCCGATAGAGGCTTGTTATCCTGCAAAAATGACCCAATTTTGGCGAAAGAATCCATGTAAACCACCCCGCCCTGTATTTTAGCGCCTTTTCATATTACAGGCAAGTTTTATATCTGCGGCAATTCGGCCTTTTCTTGCTCCGGGCGAGGTTTGCCCCGATAAAAGAACAAAAACAGCACCAGCATGGCAAGAGTAGAAAAAGCAAAAATCAGCCAGATTTCATGCCATTGGCGCACCCCGCCGACAGTATGGGAATCAATAGTCCACCCGCTTAATATATTGCCGGCAATCATGCCAAGGCCGTTGACAGCAGCCAGATACATGGTCTGCGTAAAAGCGCGCATACGCTTGTTTACTTCTCTATCGACAAAAATAGAACCTGTCATCATAAAGAAATCATAGGCTATGCCGTAAATCAGCACACCGCAGGCCAATAGCAACAGGCCAGAAAACCTGTCGGCAGAGCCATAGGCAAATAATAGAAAACGCGCTGCCCAGGCTGCCATACTAACGGCAATAATCAGTTTGACCGAGAAACGCTTTAAAAACCAGATAAGCGGAAAAGCAAAAACAATACTGGAAGCTTGTGAGAAAGAGTTGAAAATAGAAAAATACGGGATCTGAATATCATGCAAAAATGTATTGGCAAAAGTATTATTGATTTGCAGGGCGGCGCCCAAACCGACACAAAAAATAAAAAACAACAGTAATTTCGGCGTTTTTAAACTTATATAGCAATGGCGGATAAAATCTCTCAATTTCAGCAAGCCGCTTTTATCTCGAAATATCGGCACTTGCGGCAGAGTCAGGCTGAATAAAGCGGTCGCCAGCGCCAGGGCAGCCGCCAGCCAGAATTGCTTATTGGTTAATTGCCATTGCAGCAGACCAACCAGCCAGACAGAAGAAACAAAGCCGATTGTGCCGCATATACGCACTTTGGGGAAAAATTCGCGCTTGTCCAGCGCCATAATCTCTACATTATAATGCTGAATTGCCTGGCTGAGTGACAAAGTCGGCACATAAAACAGCGCATTGATAAAAAACAGCACCATAATTGTGTCTCTATTATCGGCAAAGGAAATAGCCAGCAGACAAACAGCGCCTGATATATGACATAAGCAATAAAGCCGGCTGGCCGAAATCACTTTATCCGCCAGAATGCCAACGGGAAAAGCCGTTAGCAGGCTGGCAAGGCCGACACCGGCATAAACAGCGCCCACTTCCCTGCCGCTATAGCCGAGCGTTACAATCAAATACGTGCCAAAGGTCGTTAAATACGCGCCCCAAATGGCAAATTCCAGAAAAATCAGCAATTTCAGTTTGGATAAATTGCGCATAACAAGCCCCCAACAGGCAAAAACACATGGGTTACAAGGGCATAGGCTGCCGGCGCAGCCGAACGGTCATACAGCCGGCGCAGTCATGGCGATAGTTATCCAGTCTGCCGTTAAAGCCGGTTTTTTGCTGTTCTCAATTTCCAGGGTCACAGCATAGTGAAAAACAATGCGTCCTGAAGGGCGAATTTCCGCCTCAGACAGCACAAAACGCGCCCGCACTTTTTGCCCGCTTTTGACAGGAGCCATAAAACGCACTTTATCAAAACCGTAATTTATGCCGAGAGTTTGCCCTTCCAGCTCAGGCAAAGCCTCATAAGCCAGGGTAGATAACAGCGACAATGTCAAAAAACCGTGCGCAATAGTTGTGCCAAAGGGCGTCTGCGCCGCCCGCTCTTTATCAACATGGATAAACTGGTGATCATCTGTCGCATCGGCAAACTGGTCAATCATTGCCTGCGTGACCATGCGCCAGCCCGAACAGCCGACTTCCTGCCCGATAGAAGCGGGAATATCCTGCACTGTCACCTTTTTCACTCTGTTACCTCGCACAGGCAAAAGCCGCGGCTTAATTTTTCTGCTCTGTTCTGCTATAAAGCATATCAGGGTAAATTACCATAGAGCGAAAGGCCGATGAGCACAGGCTTTTCACCTTTTATTGTGCCGGGCAAAGCGCAAAACCCGAAAGGCCGACAGGGAGAGTTTTATGCAACAGCGTAATTGGGCTGATTCCGCCAATGTGGCTCTGACCGGCCTTGCTTATGATCTGGCCGAGCGGGAAAAGGCCGGCAAACCAATACAAATCGGCCTTGTCGGCTGTGGCGAAATGGGGACAGACCTGCTCACCCGGGTAGCGCATATGCAGGGCGTGCGTGTCGGCGCGGTTGTAGCCCGCAATCCTGAGCGCGCCCTGGCCGCGGGGGAGATTGCCTGGCAGGAAAAGGGACATGTGCGCCTGGTAGAAAATGCCGCGGCCATGACAAAGGCGATAGAGCAAGGGGTGAGCGCCGCCGGCAATGATTTGGATCTGGTTCTGGCCAATCCGCTGATTGATATTATTGTTGACGCCACCGGCGATCCGGAGGCCGGGGCGGAAATCGGCTTTAAGGCGCTGGAAAACGGCAAGCATGTGGTGATGATGAATGTTGAGGCCGATGTCACTATCGGCCCTTATCTGAAATTTATGGCCGATAAAGCAGGGCTGATTTACACTTTGGGCGCGGGTGACGAGCCTTCTGCCTGTATGGAGCTGATAGAATTTATTGCCGCGCAGGGGCATAAAATTATTGCCGCCGGCAAAGGTAAAAACAATCCGCTGATAATCCATGCCACGCCGGATATGTATGAGGAAGAGGCTGCCAGACGCAATATGAATGTGCGTATGCTGGTAGAATTTATCGATGGCTCAAAAACTATGGTAGAAATGGCAGCAATCGCCAATGCTACCGGGCTGACGATTGACTGCCCGGGCATGCACGGGGTTAACGCTCCGCTTGACCGCCTCAATAAAGTGCTGGTGCCAAAAGCGGAAGGCGGCGTTTTGCGTCAGACCGGCGTAGTGGATTATTCCACCGGCAAAGGCGTGGCGCCTGGGGTGTTTGTGGTAGCGGAAATGCGCCACCCGCGCATTTGGGAGCGTATGGAGGATTTGAAAATCGGCCAGGGGCCATATTTCACCTTTTATCGCCCCTATCACCTGACAGCAATGGAAGTGCCGCTTAGCTGCGCCCGCGCTATTCTTTACGGCAAGGCCGATATGGTGCCGCTGATGCAGCGCAGCGCTGAAGTTTGCGCTGTTGCCAAACGCGATCTGGCCGCCGGGGAAGAGCTGGATTTTATCGGCCTTTACACTTATCGCGCTTTTACTCTGACAGTGGCGCAAGCGCAGGCCAGGCGCGCCATTCCCTGTGGGCTGCTGCGCGGCGCGCGCATCACCGCGCCAATCAAAGCGGGCGAACTTATTACCAAAGCCAACTGCACCATAAACCCGGAGCAATGGATAGCCAGACTGCGCAAAGAGCAGGATAAATTACTCAATGGGCAATAAATCCTTATCTATTCCGCCATAAAAAATATATAATATGATTCGGGGAAGGCAGAATAGGGAGGCTGCGCTATGACTACAGTAAGCTCGCAGACTGTTGCTAATGCTTTTATCTCTCTGGCCAAACAGCGCAATAAAATGCTGACGCCGATGCAAGTGCTCAAGCTTGTTTATCTGGCGCATGGCTGGACGCTGGGCTACACGGGCAAGCCGTTGATTCATGACAAAATTGAGGCCTGGAAATATGGCCCGGTTGTCCCCGCTTTATATGAAACGATCCGGGCTTATCGCTCAGCACCGATCCCTTATCCTGTGCCGGCACCGCCAGATGAACAGCTTTCAGACGAGCAGAGCGATATGATTCGCCGCGTTTATAATACTTATGAAAATATGGACGGCATACAGTTAAGCAATCTGACGCACCAGCAAAATACCCCTTGGGACAAAATTTATAATCAAGGCACCGGTGATTGGGCAGGAATTCCCGATACCCTTATAAAAGAATTTTATCAAAAAAAAGTTGCGGCGAATGGTGAAGAGGCGTGAGGGAAATGCCGAATCCGCTGCAAGCGCCGCAGGATAGTGTCGTTGAGTCTCCAGCGGCAATAAAGCAAGCGGAAACAGCCTATTCCCCTGTTGCTGATGACACTATGTGGGGCTGTTCAGAAGAAGAGCTTAGACGGCTGCAATATGATGTTGACAGGCACCGACAGCAAGATGATTACAAGCGCGAAAAAGATACAAAAGACCATAAAGCCAGACTAGAACGAGAAAAAGATAGCCACCATGCCTGGTTAAGCCGTATGGCAACAGGTTTCGGTTTATTGACAGCTTGCATCTGCTTTGTCCTTTTTATGTTTTTGGTAGCAGTGGATTGGTTTTGTCCTTTTCTCCCGCAGCAAGCCTCTTCCCTGTTGCTTAACTTTGTTACTTTTGGCTTTGGTGTTATCGCACGAGATATTATAGGTAACCTGTTCGCCAAAAAATCGTAGAGATTTTAGCGGTGGCAGATCTGGCCTAGCGGCGGCGGCGATAGTAAAAGTAAAACAGCGCAAAAGCCGCAGCGGCAATCAGCAGCAGCACATAGCCTCCTTCATCATGCCCGGGATCAGGAACAAAATGCACCGCAATAACAGTCAAGACTAAAATACCGCCTATGATTATCCCTGCTATTTCTTTCATCTGTTCCTCGCCTGTTCAAAACCGCGACTATTGGTAAAGTAAATGCCATGCAGCCCGGCACAAGCCGGCAAACAGGCCGAACTTCATAGCATGAGAAGTTTTGCAAGGTAAGCTCAGGCACAATTTCTCCACTATTTATAATAGCGCCGCTGCCAAAGGTGATAGTAAGGCAGGGAATCAGACAAATTGCAGCAATAATCAATATTGAAAAATTAAAATTCCATCTCCTTTACCACCCTCGAAAAAGTCAGCACATTTATCCGCGCTGTGCCGGCGCGGCGCAAAATACGGGCTGCCGCCTTGACTGTGGCGCCGGTGGTATAGACATCGTCCACCAGCACCACAATTTTGCCCAAAAGCTGTGGCCGCGCCGCTTTTTCCACCGCGAAAACACCGCGCATATTTTTTACCCGCTCGGCGGCGCTTAACCCCACTTGCGGCACTGTATATTTTTTGCGCAGCAAAATATGCGGCGCAAATATTTTGCCGGTTTTTGCGGCCAGATAACGCGCCAGCTCGGCCGATTGATTATAGCCGCGTTGCCGGAAACGCCGCCGGTGCAAAGGCAGCGGCACAATATAATCACACTCCGCCAGTAAATCCCGCCCGGCGCGCAAGAGCCATTGCCCCATTATCGGCACCAGTTCCAGCCGCCGGCTATATTTTAACCGGCTGACCATAAGCTGCGCCAGCCCTTTATGCAGCACAGCCGCCCGGGCGCAATCAAAAGGCGGCGGCTCGCGCAAGGCTTCGCCGCATAAAAAGCCGTCTCCCACATCAAAGCGGAACGGCACCCCCATAACCGGGCAATAAGGGCCGGTTAAAAACTGTATTTTCCCCCAGCATTGCGGACAGACTGTGCCTATCCGGTCAATCCGCCGGCCGCAACCGCAACATATTGGCGGAAACAACACCGCAGCTACCGCCTGCAACAGCTTTTTACCAATAGGCCGCACTCGGTTCCCCATTTTTTCTACACTGCTTTTCGCCATTTATGCCCGGCTCTCTTGTTATTGCCCCAGGCCGGCCTTACAATAAACATGTAAAGCCGGTGACAGATTTTACTTTAGGGGCTTTGAGTCGTGAATAACAGCGTTCCACAAATCTTTGATACAAAATCGGTGGAAATCTTCCGCCGCCGCGCCGCCCTGAAGGCAGCGGCAAACCCCGCCGGCGGCCATGATTTTTTGCTGGCGCGCGCGGCAGATGATTTGCAGGAACGGCTGGCTTTTGTTAATCGCCATTTTGATTATGCGCTGGATCTCTATAGCCATACGGATTTAAGCGCCGATGCCTTGCGCGCCAGCGGTAAAGCAGGCAAAATTGCGCGGATAGAATCCCTGCCGGAATTAGTAAGCCCTGCCTATCCCACACGCATTTGCCCGGCAGAAGAGCTGGCGCTGCCCTCAGGCAAAGCTGATCTTATTGTTTCGCTTTTATCACTGCATAATTTTAACGATATTCCCGGCTTTCTTTACCGCTTGCGCCATGCTTTAAAGCCTGACGGCCTGTTTCTGGCTGCTTTATGCGGCGCCGGCACATTGGCAGAATTGCGCGCCAGCCTGCTCCAGGCGGAAAGTGAGCTTTATGGCGGCGCCACCCCGCATATTGCCCCTTTCCCCAATATGCGCGAGGCCGGAGCGCTGTTGCAGCGCGCCGGTTTTGCCCTGCCCGTAACCGATGTGGAAAATGTGACCGTGCATTATGACAGCCTGTCGGCGCTTATGCGTGATTTACGCGCTTTTGGCGGGCAAAATGCGCTTGCCGGCCGGCGGCGGCGGCCGTTTTCCCGCCGATTTTTCCAACGCGCCGCCGCTATTTATGCCGAGCGCTTTAGCGATAATCGCGGCCGCATAAAAGCCAGCTTTTCTTTTATCTGGCTTTCCGGCTGGGCACCGCATAAAAGCCAGCAACAGCCTTTGCGCCCCGGCAGCGCGCAAATATCTCTCACCAAAATTCTGAACCAGGGGGATTAACAGGTTTCGCCGTTCCGAAACAGGAAAAGCGGGCAGAGATCGGCGCCGCGCAAATGGGAAAAACCGGATAAGCGGCGGCCAGGCGCCACTCTCCTCCCCCGGCTCTATCTATGTGTCAGCGCCTTATCTTCAGCGGCAAATATTTTATTATCCATCTGCCCCAGCCACCGCGCGGTCAAAGTGCCGGCGGTCATGGCACCGTTCACATTCAGCGCCGTGCGCGCCATATCAATAAGCGGTTCAACTGAAATCAACAGCGCCACCAGAGTAACCGGCAGCCCCATGGCCGGCAGCACAATCAACGCGGCAAAGGTGGCGCCGCCGCCCACCCCGGCCACACCAAAAGAGCTAACGGCAACAATGCCGATAAGCGTTGCCAGCCAGGCAGGGTCAAGCGGGTTAATGCCCATTGTTGGCGCCACCATGGCTGCCAGCATGGCGGGATATATGCCGGCGCAACCATTCTGGCCGATTGTCGTGCCAAAAGAGGCGGAAAAACCGGCTATCGCCTCTGGCACGCCCAGGCGCCTGGTTTGCGCCTCAATATTCAGCGGAATGGCAGCAGCGCTGGAGCGACTGACAAAGGCAAAGCCAAGCACCGGGAATACTTTATTATAATAGCGCCATGGGTTCACGCCGGCTATGGCCAGCAACAACCCATGCACGGCAAACATTACGCCAATCGCCAGATAAGAGGCAATAATAAACAACCCCAGTTTCCAGATAGCCTGAGAATCTGATATAGCCGCCATTTTGGCAATCAGAGCAAAAATGCCATAAGGGGTGAGTGCAATCACCAGCCGCACCAGTTTCATAATCCACAGGCGGAAAATATCAATCGCCGCCAGTAATTGCTCGCCCTTTTTCTTATCGTCACGCAGCAGAACCAGGGCAGCAGACCCCAGAAAAGCGGCAAAAATAACCACGGCAATGATAGAGGTCGGCGTAAGCCCGGCAAAATTGGCAAAAGGATTGGCCGGGATAAAAGAGAGCAGCAGTTGCGGCACCGTTAAATCGGCAACCCGGCCGGCATAATGGCTTTGCAGCACTTGCAGCCGCGCTGTCTCAAGGCCGCCCTGCACCAGTGAGCCGGCATCAAGGCGAAAAAGCACGGCAAAAATAACCCCGATAAAAGCGGCAATCGCCGTGGTTATAACCAGAATACCAAGGGTTATCAGGCTGATTTTGCCGAGAGAAGAAGCATTATGCAGCTTTGCTACGGCCGAAAGGATAGAAGCAAAAACCAGCGGCATTACAATCATTTGCAGCAGCAGCACATAGCCGGTGCCGACAATGTCAAACCAGGCGACAGATTGCACTAGGATCGGGCTGCCCAGGCCGTAAATCACATGCAGTACCAGGCCGAAAAGCACGCCCGCAACCAGACCGGTAAAAACCCGCACCGCCAGGCTGCTGTCACGATGTCTGAAAACCGCGTGCAGCCCCCATAATAAAACAATAAACAGGACAATATTGGCAATAAAAGCAACAGACATAGAGAGACCGCTCTTTACCGTTTTCCTCAATGGCGCTTATAGCACCCCCCTGCATATCTGCATATTAACAAATTTTGTAATGAAATGTCAGAAATTTATTCCGCAACAGTGACGCTAAAAAGCCGAACCGCACAATAAAACCGCAGCACAGCCAAAAAGACCGCAAACCAAAGCACCCACGCCGCGCGGCAGCACGCATCGGCTTTATATTTGCCCGCCGGCCGCAGCCTATTTATGCGCGCCGACCGCCGTTACTATGCCTTTAGGGGCGGCAGGATATTGTGTATCCATCAACCTGTCATTATCATGTTTCATATAAACAGGCACCAGCACCAGCCCCAGCGCCAGGGCCAAAGAGCCGAATAACAGCCCGACACGCATAAAGCTGGAACTTGTGTCACTTTCCCCACTCTGTTTCACCCGGATATCATACTGGCTCCGCATAACACACTCCTGAGCTTGAAGAAAGTTGATATTGCCGCAATTCCATTTGGCAGGTTTCGGGAATCACCTGGAATCACACGACACTCCTGCGATATTTATGCGCCTTTATAAATTATGATACAAGCAAAACAATATTCCACCTGTCGCCAATTTTCTTACAGAGTTAATAAATTATTAGCAGCCCTGTTTATTTCGACCTGTGGCAAAAAGAGAAATGATAAATATAGTTCTTGTTAAAAAGATAAAGGAGGAGAAGTTATATTTCTTCTCCTCCCCGGTATTTATTGCGTCTGACAGCAATAATATACAGAAATTTTGCCAGAAAGCCGCCTTATTGCCGCTGCAAAAGCCTATTGCCCATTATTATTGGCGCTGTTGCCGGGCGCGGCAGCGGGTGTTTCCGCCTTTGGCGCTGCCGGTGCCGATGTTGCAGCCGGTGCCGCAGCGGTTTTCTCAACTGTCTGTTTGGCGGCTTCCTCAGCCTGGCGTGCGGCCTCTTCTGCTGCGGCTTTTGCCTGCGCCGCAGCTTGAGCAGCGGCAGCCGCTTTTGCCTGAGCCTCAGCCTCCTGGCGGCGGCGCAAAAGCTCTGCCCTGGTTTTTAAACCGGCAGTAGCGCGGCCGGCAACCGGCTCTTTCAGCTTTGCGGCAATATCGTTGGCCAAATAAGTTGCATAGCCCTGAGCACATATTTTGGCGCCGTAATTTTGTGCACATTTTTTGTCATATTCTGCCACTGCTGCTTTAAAGGCCGAATCGGCCCGGATAATAGTCTGAGCCTTTTCTGCCGCACAGCCAATATTGATACCGCCGCGCGAGCATTCTTCCACCAGCCTGGCCGCCATTTTGGGAATCATCGAATCCGTATCAATTTTCTGTGCATCTTCCGCCGCCTGTTCATTGGCCGGTTTGCCGCTACAGCCGGCCAGACTTAACACACCCGCCAGGACAGCAAAAACCACATAATTTTTTTTCATTGCCATTTCCTTTCCCAATAGGGGAATTGATAGATTGCGCGCCTTTATTGCGGGAGATAAATATCCTTATCCTTTTTATCGCCTGTCAATAAAGCATGTTCTATTATATGGCACAGTTTTTCAAAACGGCCATTGGCAAGCCACAGACTATTACTGACTGTCAGCATTCTTTCAGCCAGATTACGCGCATTTGGCGCAGCCTGCCTGGCCCCCAGAAACGGCTGTAAATAGGCATAATCGCCCAAAGCATGGATAAACAGACGGCTCACCCCATCGACTGAGGGCCATAATTTTGCCAGCGCCGCATCGCGGCCGGCTTTATCGGGCATAAGCAGCATAAAAAACGGCCAAACAGCTTTATCCACTTTATCGGCGCCGAGAATCTGCAATTTGCCGCCGGTTTTTTCAGCCAGTTTTTGCAAAACCGGCAGGCGCCGGCGCGCCTGCGCCCGCGTTGCCTGCAAAAAATCCGGCAGGCGCAAGGCCGCCGCCAGGCCAAAGCCGGCGCGCAAATTGCTCACTTTATGCAGGGGAATATCAGGAGAAAAAACATCGCCAACCGCTTCTTCCAGCCGCCCTTTAGCCAAAGCGCGGCGCCGCGGCCGGCCATAAACCAGCGGCAGCAGGCCGGGGCGATAAAAACAGGCATAAAGGCAAAATTGCCCCAGCCGCCGTAATTCAAAAAACGGGCGAGAGGGAATAAGAGTGCGACTTGTCGCCTGCAAGGCGGCGCGCATTTTCGCTGTTTTGGCGGTTAATAATCCGCCTTCATAAAGAGTCAGCCCTTTGCCGACCGCCAGGCTGAAAAAAATAATATCACCGCTGCCAGGCAGTTGCGGTGCGCCCAGGCTTTGCGCCGCATCTTCAATAATCCAGGCGCCGTTTTTGCGGGCAAGCGGCTTTACCAAAGCACTATTGGCCGTCTGCCCGCCCAAATGAGTCGGCATAATCGCCAGAGTTCCAGCGTGAACACAATTTTGCAGGCTTGCCTGGTCAAAGTCAAAACCGCCGGGCATTGTGTCACACAGCCGCAATTTCAGCCCGCAATGCGCCACAGCCAAAACAATTAAAGGACAATTATAAGCAGGCACTACCACTTCGTCCCGACCGGCATTTTCCGGCATAGCCTGCAAGGTTTTCAGGGCAATAATCAGGCAGGCCGTGCCGGAACATTCCAACTGCAAAGGCGGCAGACCAAACTGTGCCGCCAGCCTGTCGGTCAAATGCTGCTTTGCTTTGCCAAAACCGGAATGAGGCAGAAAATCGCCAAAACGGGCGGGCAATCCCGCTGTCGGCGGCACTTCAATAGCAAAAGCCATATTCTCCTCACTTTTCGTATTATTCGCTGATCAGCTATACTCTCTCCGGTTACAAATGCCGAAAAATAGGGCTGCGGCTCAGCCATATTTGTCTTTTTAGCTCTATTAAAGCCCGGCCATTTGGCGATTGCCCCGACATTAGCTTCCCTCCCCGCATTCCCTGCCGGCTTAGCCCCGGCTGTGCTCCGCTTCTGCTTCCTGCTGTTTTTCAGAAAAAGCCAGCACAATAATGCCGGCAATAATCAACCCGGCGCCGGCAAGACGAGGCAAATCCGGCTGTTCGCCAAATATCCAGAAAGAGGCAAACATAACGGTTACCACTTCCAGATGCGCCGCAGCAAAAGCCGGCCCCACCGGCGCCCGGCGCAACAGGCTTATCCAGGTAAAAAAGGCGCCAATATACCCTGAAATCGCCAGATAAACCCAAGGCTGGGCCGCAATGCGCAAAAACCAGGCGGAATCCAGCGCCGGCGGTGCTGCGGCCTCAGCCGTCATTTTGAAGCTTATCTGCGCCAGAGTATCAAAACTCAGCAAAAACAAAAAACCGATAAGATAAAATTTACGCATTTATCTGCCGTTTATCCTTGTCAAAGCAGCTCAGCCCCCACCCGGCCGGCAGGTTGAAACCCGGCTCAAAAGGCGCCGACAACCGCCACACCCAAAGCCACCAGACCAATACCGATAAGCCGCAGCGGCGTTAAACTCTCGTGAAAAAACAGGCGCCCCAAAATCATAATTACAATAATATTGACAGAACCCAGCAAAACGCCTTCCGACAAAGGCACAAGGGTTAAAAAAGCCAGCCACAGCAAAAATTCTGCCACATAGGAAAAAATCCCCAGCCATAAAGCCGGGCGCCGCACCAGCCCGCACCAATAAGCAACAAGCCCGCCCCCGCCCTCGGCAGCCAGCTTGTTTTCAGGAGCAATAGCCGCCGCTTTAAAGGCCAACTGGCCTATTGTATCAAAAAATACATTGCCAAACCATAGCCAGAATACCAGATTGCTCATGTAATGCCGGCTTTCTCATGTGCCGGCTTTGCCCGCGCCAGTAAGCGCGGCGGGCAAAAGGCCGAAAAAAATTCTGCCGTTTTTTCAATAACGCGCTTGCGGTCACGGTCAATAGTAATCAGATGATAGCTGTTCTCCAGCGCCACAAATTCTACCGGCCCCGCCACTTTGCGCGCCACCAGCCCGGCATTGGTTTTTATATTGGCAATATCGTCATCGGCGGCGTGCATAATCAGGCAGGGCACAGTAATTTTTGGCAAAATCCGGCGAACAATCCGGCTTAATTTCACCATTTCCGCCAGAGCGGGAAAGGGATTGCCGGCCAGCCCGGCTGAGGCGCTATCCCCCGCCAGCATGGATTCCGCCACAGTTTTGCGAATGCGTTCATCTTTAAGGCCATAAGGCGGCCGCTCAATAAAAGCGCTTTTCTGCAATATGCCGAGCTGCTTGAACCATGTCGCCAAAAAGCCCAGACGGCGCCCGTAAAAGGGGATAGACCAGCCGTCATAAAAAAAGGTAACGCCATAAACACCGACAGCTTTTACTTTGTCCGGATAATCGGCCGCCAGTTTCAACGCCAGCACCGCACCCATAGACAGGCCGCCGACAAACAGCATATCCACTTTTTGCAGCATTTTACCGGCTTCATCGCACACACTCCGATACCAGTCATGCCAGTTTGTTTTAATCAAATCTTCTTCTGTGCCGCAATGGCCGGCCAGTTGCACCGCCGAAACAGTAAAACCGGCGCGGTTAAGCCCTTTGGCCAAAATCTGCATTTCCGCCGGCGTGCCGGTCAAACCGTGGATTAACAACACCCCCGCTTTGCCGCCCGGCAGAAAAAAACTTGCATCGTGAATCATGAAGCCGCCTGCTCCCGGCCGCCTTTGATTTGAGAAGAATAAATAAAAAATAAATCCGGCCAAATTTTCAAAATATCGGCAAAATTGCTAATTTCAATATGGTTTATCCGCTGTTTTTTGCAAAAATCGGCCAGTTTCCCCTTGGCAAAGACAATATCAGCTTTACTGACAGGGCAAAAATCAGAGGCGCCATCGCCAATATAGACTGTCAGTCCGCTTTTCGGCACTGTGTCAAAACGGCGGCATTTACAATGCCCCGCCGGGCAGGTTTTATTCTTATACGGAAAATCCAGCCGCCAGCGGCCACTGCCGCAATAAACCAGATGATTGGAAAAAACTGCAATATTATCAAGCCCGTGAGCGCGCAAAATATGGTGAATACCATAATCCAGCCCGTCACTGACAATGGCCGCCGGGACAAAATCCTGCCGCAGCAGCGCTATAAAAGGCTCAAAATCCGCATCAATAGTGACACTGTCAAGACAAGCACGCAATCGCGCCGGCGTCACTTTAAGCAGACTTATCTGACGCGCCAGACATTCCCGCGCGCCAATTTTGCCGGCCAGCCAGTCGGCTTCCACTTTCTCCCATTCCGGCGGGGCAAATTGCTGCAACAGCATATCTGTTACATCGCTATGGCAAATCGTGCCGTCAAAATCAATAAAGACAGCAGCAATCTCAGCTTGTTTGCCTGCTATAGGAGAGGCAGATTTTCTTTCAGATAATGTGGCCATGCCGCTCCGCTCATCAACCCCAAAAAACACTTTACGCCTTTGAAACACAGTTTACACGAAAAACAGGCCGCTTTTACTGCAAAAATCATAGAACAGGCAAATATTGCACAATGAAACACGCTCTGTTCAGGAATCTTCGGCGTTAAAAACTATCAGGCGAAATCCGGCTGCGCTTTTTAAATTTTATCTGTCTGTTTTATGTATATTTTCCGTTTAATGCAAGCCCTGCCGGCTGAACCGCTTTTATTAAACGCAAAGATTCCGTTTTTGTTGCAATTTCGTCACGGGGAATAAGGCAGCAGGCCAATCAGACCATTTTCACGGCAAAAACGGCAATATTTGCCGGTTAAAGACCTGATTGACCCGCTGCCAGGCAGACAGCTCGGCCGGCGGCACCCGTGCCTGCCCGTCCAGCGCACTCATCAAGCGCTTGAACGGGCTTTTATAGCGATATTCAGAAACTTCGCCAACTATATCGCCGGCTATTATGCGACTTTTCAGAGCCGTAAGCAACGCAATAAGTGTCTCTTTTGCCATTATACCCTGATCCCAGTTTGTGTGCACCAGAGCCGGCGCCAGAACATCTTTATCCAGCGATAAATAAACCGGCATAGTGCGGCCGGCCTGCTCTGCCGTGAAAGCGGCCGCCATATCCTCTACTGCCGCAAAATTGCGAAAAGCATGGCGCAGCCCAAGCCAGCGCGCCCAGCCGGTATCAACCCCGACCGACCAATAGCGCAATTTGCCGCGCCAAAGCGGCAAAAGCCGGTTTTCCCACGCATGAGCCGGCGCAATATCACTGGACGTAATGCCCAGCACATCAATGCGCGCCACAAAAGGCAAAGCCGCCAGATGCGACACCCATGAGCCGCAATGAATACCAAAAGGATACCGCATATTATCCGGGTGATTATCCAGAATCACCACATGAACCGGCGCCGCCGCCCCCGGCCCGGCTGCAATCTGCGCCGGCAAGGCAGCGGCAAGAGCCGCCGGCCGCGCCCGGCTTTGCCTTGCCGCCTTTGCTTTTTCTATTCCGCCGGCGGCCTGTTGCCGCAATAATTTTTCCCCCAGTTTTTTAACAAGAAAATAGCTGATATGATGATAATCGCCGCTGCCCAGCAAGACAGTGCCGTAATTCTGCGGCAATCTGTCGCTGATAAAGGCACTGACAGCATTAAAATCACGCCATGAGCAGGCAAAGCGGATTTTTTCCTGCCAGGCCTGCAAATCAAGGCAAACAGCGCCCTTTATTGTGCCGACACTATTGTCAAAATTCAAAATAAGCGGGCCTTCAGGCTGTACCGGCTGCATTACCGCCCCTTCCCGCTTTGCCTGCCGCCGCCGGTTCGGCAGGAGCTGCCCAGGCGCCGGCGTTACCGGCCATCAATGCTTCGCCTGCTGCCGATCCGGCAATTTCGGCTGCCTCTGCTCCTGCCGTTTTCCCTGCTGCGGGTGAGGCGCCTATTTGCGCCTCGGCCTCAAACCAGGAGCGGCAGCGGCGCAAAACCCAGCGCAAAAGCGGGTTGCGAATATAAACAATATGGCGCGTCATAATAAATTTTGCTCCCAAACAGGCCTTTACCTGCGGGTCTGTCCAGCCGGCAACATAATATTGCAGCCCCTGCTCACGCGCATAGGCCAAATTATAAAACCAGCTGACAAAATACAGGCTGTAATCCGTAGCCGCCGGATAATCCAGGCCGATATATTTATCCACCAGCCTGTTGCCAATAATAAAGCAAATATTATAACCGATAAGCCGCCCTTCTTTATCGCGATAAGTAATAAAACGCAGGCTGTCATCAGCCTGTTGTAATAAAGCGCGGAAAAAATCTCTGGTCAAAAGGTCAAAATGCACTGTACTTTGCGCATAAACCTGACTATAGAGGCGATAATAAAGGTCTATTTGTTCTTCATCGGCAAAAGCGGCCGCACCTTTATGCAAAACCTCTATGGTTAAATTCTGCCTTGCCCGCAATTTACGGCGAAAATCCTTACGCCGCGCCTTGGAAAAGCGCGCCAGAAAAGCATCAATATCAGCATAATCCACCGGCACATAAGCCAGAGCCTGCCCCTCCACCGCCATAAAGCCGCGCGCGGTTAAAGCTGCGGCAAAATTTTGCCCCGCCGCGGCCTGTTGCCGTGTAACAAGAGCATTTTCGCCCTGCGGCAAATCTTTTACAATCACCAGGGGATATTTTTTTGCCTGCGCCAGCAGATAATCTGCCGCCGCTACTGCCAGAGCCGGCGAAAAAGCCGCCGGCAGCGGCGCAAATTCTGAAACCGTAGTGCCGAAAAACAAACTACGAAAGGTAAGCAGTTTTTTTATAATTTTGTAAAAAGGTAATTTTTGCAGCTTTTGTAATTGCGCCGGCTCCAAACTCGTTAACAGGTTGAAACGGCAGGAAAATAAAGGCAAATACTGCTCGCCGCAGCGCCCACCCGACCCGGCTGCCTCACCGCAAAGCCCGCTTCGCCCCGGCGCTTCCTTGCCATAGGCGCCCTTTTCCACCGCGCCAATATTATTCACCCCGGCAGCGGCAGCATTACCTACCCCGGCAACAGCAGCCGCAATTTCCTCTCCGGTTTCCTTGCCTTTAGCAGATTTTTTTGCTTTTTTAATATTAGCCGCATTGGCCACCGTCTCAACAGCCGCCGTATTTTCTCCAGCAGCTCCGACTTTGTCTGTCCCTGCCTGCCGCCCGGTGCCCTGATTATTGCCTGCTTCACCGCTCACCCCGGCCGCGCCGCCCAAATTGGCGGCGTCATCAGTCATTGCTGCCCCGGTTTTGTCTATCACCTGCTGATAAGCGGTAAAATCCTGCGGCGGATAAGCAAAAAACAGCCGCAGCAAATAAGCCGGCTCTAAATCACTGTGCCAAACAGGCATTGCCCGCTCTGTCTGCCCAGCCTTTGCAGGCCGCAATCGCCGATTACCCGCAAGCCTGTTCTCCGCACCAGGCTTCTTGTGAAATATTGCCATTTTCGGATATAGTGCCTCTATATTTCTATAGCCTGCCGCCAGCTGCGCCCGCTGCCATGCGGGCAGTGCGTTTAAAATTTTTGCAACGAGCCTGCTCGAGCACCTGCCCAAGCTTAGCCTTTTTTGGCGCGGGTGAGGAGTTGATCCAGCAATTCCAGCGCCTGATCCATTTCTCCTTCACTAATATAAAGCGAAGGTGCCAGCGTGATAACATTTTTATAATAACCGCCGACATCCAGAACCAGGCCGCATTTTTGCCCTTTATAATTTAAATCACCGCCAAGGCCGATATCGACCATCTTATCCAGCAGCGCTTTATTAGGGGTAAAGCCGTCTGCCTCGCAAATTTCTGCCCGCAGAGCCAGGCCAAGCCCGTCAACATCGCCGATTTCAACATGTTTTTTCTGCAAATCCTGTAGACCGGCAAGGAAATAAGCGCCCTTTTTCATCACCATGGTTTCAAAATCCACCTCAGCAGTCATGCGCAGCACTTCCAGCCCCAAAGCTGTGCCCAGCGGATTGCTGGCAAAAGTGGAATGGGTGGAACCGGGAGGGAAAAGCTTCGGACAAATCAGCTCTTCCCGCGCCCACAAGCCGGCCAGCGGATTAAGGCCATTGGTCAAGGCTTTGGCAAAAACCAGCACATCAGGCTTAACGCCGAAATGCTCAATAGACCATAATTTGCCGGTGCGGTAAAAGCCCATTTGAATTTCATCAACCACCAGCAAAATGCCATATTTATCCAGCACTTTTTTAAGGCCCTGGAAAAAATTGCGCGGCGGCACCACATAGCCGCCCGTGCCTTGTAACGGCTCAATATAAAAAGCGGCATATTCCGCTTCCCCCGCTTTGGGATCCCACACGCCATTATATTCTGTCTCAAACAGGCGGGCAAATTCCTTCACGCAAAATTCGCCATATTCTTCCACTGTCATGCCTTTGGGGCGGCGAAACGGATAGGGAAAGGGCATAAACAGCGCCCTGTCGCCAAAATGGCCGTAACGGCGGCGGTAACGATAGCTGGAAGTAATGGCGGAAGCCCCCAAAGTGCGGCCGTGATAACCGCCTTCAAAAGCAAACATCAGACTTTTGCCCTTGCTGGCATTGCGGACGATTTTTAGCGAATCTTCAATAGCCTGTGAGCCGCCGACATTAAAATGCACCCGCCCGGAATGGCCGAACTTCTTCTGCATATCCTGGGCAATAGTCCTGGCCAGCTCAATTTTTGTCGGGTGCAGATATTGGCTCGCCACTTGCGGCAAAATATCTATCTGGCTTTTCAGCACTTTGTCCAGACGCGGATTGGCATAGCCGAAATTAACGGCAGAATACCACATTTGCAGGTCAAGATAAGGCGTGCCCTGCAAATCATACATATAGGAGCCTTCACAGCCGGCGAAGATTTTCGGCGGGTCAACATAATGCACAGTGTCGCCGAAAGAACAATATTGCGCCTCATCAGCCAGCAGGGCAGCCTCAATTTTCGCCGCTTCCGCTTTATTCATCTTTATCGGTTTGGACATGGTTTTGCTCTTCTCTCTCGCCCGGATAAAATTTCTCCGTATTTGTCTTACGCTTTTAAGGCCGATAAAACAAGCAGAAACCTTGCTTACCTCCCGCAGGCGCGCCGCCGGAAGGGCAGGAAACAGCTTTTATTTTTGCCGCTTTTTCCCTGTGCCGGCCTGAAACCGGCCTGACACCGCCGGGAAACCCAAAGATTTTACCATGACCCGCAAACAGATACCACGGCGCGCTCTTCCGGAGAATCTATCAGAAACCGAAGGGGCGCGCGGAGCGTGCAAACCGAAGGGGCGCGCGGAGCGTGCAAACCGAAGGGGCGCGCGGAGCGTGCAAAATGAAAGCAAACTGCAATTCCCCCTTGTAAGAATTGCTTTCATCATCAGCATAGCTGTTCAGACAAGGCGGCCAAATTGCAAACCGGACAAATAGCTGTATTCGCCGCCGCGCAATACAGCCTGTCAGACAGCCGCAGGCGCGCGCCTGAGCCGGGCAAACAGCGCCCGGGCTGGACGCTCGACCCTGTAGCGGCGGGTGCAGCAAAGAACAGGTGCGCGTGAGCCGCACAAAAGGCTGTCAAGCCGCAATTTTCAACTTTTCAAGGCGGCAATCAAAGCCGGAACAAGCGGAATATCGGCCGGCGGCAGTGGAAATTTTACGCCTGCCGGCGCGGCAATATGATTGCCCTGCTCTGTCTCTCTCTTAGCCCCCCGCGGCCGGCCGGCGGCAATAATGGCTGCGCCGGTCAGACCGGCCTGTTGATAATGCCGATAATCAGCGCTGAGCGCCGCCGCACTGACCCATTGCAGCGCCTGCCCCTCGCGCGGCTGCGGCTGCCCGGAAAAGGCACGGCAGAGATAAAGCGGCATGAGCAGATGAAATTTTTCATAAGCATGGCTGGCAAAATTGAGCGGCTGCAAATCGGCCTCGGCAAGTTCCAACCCCAATTCTTCCTGTAATTCGCGCACCAAAGCCTGTTCCGGCCGCTCATTCTGCTCTATTTTTCCGCCGGGAAACTCCCAGAAACCGGCAAGATTTTTCCCTTCAGGCCGTTGTGCCAATAAAATGGCGGCCTCACCTGCCGCGCCTGAAGCAGCGGCATAATCAGGCCGGACAAGAGCGCAGGCAGCAACCAGCACAAGCGGCCTGGATAAAAAAGAATCAGCTTGCATAAATTTCCCTTGGCTCACCCGGCAAAGCCAGGCGGCGCGGCAACAGGCTCTCACTTTGTCACCGGCACGGCGCTCTGCTTTTATTTATTATTTTTATTTACAATATACATAACATTTAATGTGCCGATAGCCATAAGAATAATGGCCGGAATTAAAATAACAAAAAAACCACTAAATTCGCCAAGCATTAAATCTCTCCTTAAATTAAAAAACGGCGTCAGTCCGACTTAAGCGCCGCGAATATAGCAGCACTCAAGCATTTCCTCAACAAACTTTATCACTGATTTGCCAATATACGGGATAATTTCTTACTTTATACTTATATTTTTTAAGTAAAATAATAAATATTATAAATTTTTATAAAATAAAAGGGCAGCCGCAAGCTGCCCGATAAAACATATATTACAACACAACCAACACCCCGCCGCCACAGCAAAGCCATAGCCTTGGCGATTTCAGCATTCGGATAAAACGCCGCCCCTATCCAGCCTATCACGGCAAGGCCGGCAAAGGACACAGCCCCTTATGTGAGCCAGAAGCTGTTTCTCTGAAAATTACGCCACAAAATGGAAACCGGGATAGCCAGACCTCGCTGGAGCCGAAGTCTGATTCTCCCGGTGAAGCCGTGCCTTAAAAAGCTTAATCGTCGTCGACAGCGCCGTCATCTTGCAAAGCCGGCAAAGCCATAGCTTTGGCGATTTCAGCATTCGGATAAGAGGCTTTGAGATTATCCAGCACTTTCCGCTGCTCCTGCTGATAACGCTCGCGCATAATCACATTTTGCAGATAAAGCTTCATTTCATCAAATGTCGGCGGCTGCTTTGTGCGAATATCCAGCACTTTAATAATATGCCAGCCAAACTGCGTCTGCACCGGCTGTTTGGTATATTCACCCTTTTTCAGAGCAAAAGCAGCTTTATCAAAGGCCTCAACCATTTGCCCCGGAGTAAAATAGCCGAGATCGCCGCCTAAAGACGCGGTGCCGTCAATAGATTTCTCTTTGGCCAGTTTTTCAAAATCAGCGCCTTTTGCCAGTTGTTTGATAATATCCTGAGCCTCTTTCTGGGTTTTTACCAAAATATGCTCAGCGTGAATTTCCGGCTCCGGCGGCATAGCCGCAACTTCCTTATCATAACGCGCCTTTAATTCCTTATCGGGAATGGGCGTCATAATGGTTTTGTCAATATAAGCCTGCTGCAAAACAGATTGCTGCATCAGCTCCATTTTTTGCCGGAATTCAGGGGAAGAATCAAGCTTGTCGGCTTTGGCGGCATCGGCAAAAGCCTGCATGGTCACCAACAGGCGCAAAACCTGCAAGCGGCGCTGATCAACAGGCATATCAGGGGACGGATTTATCAGCTTTGCCCAGGCGTCCAACTGCGCCAGGGTCATATTTTTACCGTCCAGAACGGCAATAATACTGTCCGGCCTGGCCGATTGCGACAAAGCAGCAACAGGCGGCAGCCCGGCAGCCGCATCTTGCCCGGCCGCAGCCGGTATCTGCCCGGCAGGCGCCTGCGCCACAGCAGCAACACTGCTTGCCAAAACCAGCCCCGAAGCAAGGATAAGGCTTTTATAACTCAATTTCATGAAAAACTCCTCAGAAATTCCGCGTTTAAGGAATCGGCATTATTTGTTGACAAGCAGCATATTTCACTAAATGCGGCGCAAAACGCCTGTTTTCCAAAACAGCGCCCGACCCGGCTTTGCGCCGAAGCAGGCAAGAGACACATTAAGACCGGCCTGTTGACGAGGATTTGCCTCCCCCTCTCCGGCTTTCCAAGGCTGAATTTGCCTTTTTTGATAAAGTTGAGTCAAGCCTTTTCTTTAGTTTTTGTTAATCTTTACCCCGTTTTGTCGCAGATATTGCTGCCCGGCGGCATTCCTGCCGCTTTTTTGGGCCGCAATCTCCCTTTTGCCTTGGTGGCGCGGGCAAAAGCGCTTTGCGGCTCCAACCCCTGGCAATAGCCGCATTTTTAGCTAAACCGGCTTGCATTTTGTCGTCCCTGCCCCCATTTCCCCAGGCATAAGGCAGCTTTATCACCCTTGCGCTTGCAAGAGGGGCCTGCAAGGTGATAAAGCAAAAGCAGCTTTAAAAAATTACGGAAAGGCCGAAAATGGTCAGTTTAGGTGGTTTGGCGCGCCGACTCTTCGGTTCTTCGCATGACCGGCATATTAAAAGCCTGCGGCCCCGCGTGGCAGAGATCAACGCATTGGCGGAGCAAATTGCGAAACTGGGCGATGAAGAGCTAAAGGCGAAAACAGCAGAATTCAAACAAAGGCTGGCGGCCGGCGAAACTCTGGATAATTTGCTGGTTGAGGCCTTTGCTGTCACGCGTGAGGCGGCAGAGCGGGTAATGGGGCTGCGCCCGTTTGATGTGCAGCTTATTGGCGGCATGGTTTTGCACGATCGCGGCATTGCTGAAATGCGCACCGGCGAAGGCAAAACCTTAATGGCCACTTTGCCCGTTTATCTTAATGCGCTGAGCGGCAAAGGCGTGCATGTGGTGACGGTTAATGATTATCTTGCCGCGCGCGATGCCGAGACTATGGGCAGGCTTTACGGCTTTCTGGGGCTTTCTACCGGCGTTATTACCCATGATATGGATTCTGACGCCCGCCGCGCCGCTTATGCCTGCGATATTACTTATGCCACCAATAATGAGCTGGGTTTTGACTATTTGCGCGATAATATGCTGTTTGAGCGGGCGCAAATGGTGCAGCGCGGCCATTATTACGCCATTGTCGATGAGGTGGATTCCATTTTAATTGATGAAGCGCGCACGCCGCTGATTATTTCCGGCCCGCTGGAAGACCGGTCTGATTTTTATAATCGGATAGATACTTTTATCCCGGCGCTGACGGCAGAAGATTATGAGGTGGACGAAAAGCAGAAAACCGCTGTCTTTACCGAGATCGGCACAGAGAAAATGGAACAGACTCTGGCCGCGGCGGGGCTTTTGCACGGGGCGGATTTATATGATATTGAAAATGTCTCTATTGTCCATCACCTGAATAATGCCTTGCGGGCGCATAAATTATTCCAGCGCGACAAAGATTATATTGTCCGTCAGGACGAAATTATCATTATTGACGAATTTACCGGCCGTATGATGCCGGGGCGCCGTTATTCGGAAGGCCTGCACCAGGCGCTGGAAGCCAAGGAGCATGTCACAATTCAGCCGGAAAATCAGACTCTGGCCTCCATCACTTTCCAGAATTATTTCCGCATGTATGGCAAGCTGTCAGGCATGACCGGCACGGCTTCAACCGAAGCAGAGGAATTTGCCAGTATTTATAATCTTGATGTGGTGGAAATTCCCACTAATCTGCCGGTTATCCGCATTGATGAAGATGATGAAATTTACCGCACGGAAGAAGAAAAATATCAGGCGATTATTCGTGATATTCGCGAGGCGCAGGCCAAGGGCCAGCCAGTGCTGGTGGGCACAACCTCTATTGAAAAATCGGAATATCTGGCCGAGCGGCTACGGCGTGAAAATGTGCGCAATTTTCAGGTTTTAAATGCCCGCTATCATGAGCAGGAAGCGTATATTGTCGCTCAGGCGGGGGTGCCCGGCGCCTTGACCATTGCCACTAATATGGCCGGCCGCGGCACGGACATTCAGCTTGGCGGCAATATGGATATGCGTATTCGCCATGAATTGCAGAATATGCCTGAGGGCGCCGAAAGAAAGGCCGGCATCGCCGCTATTCGTGAAGATGTGGCGCGGTTAAAAGAGCAGGCGCTGGCGGCGGGCGGACTTTATGTGCTGGCAACTGAGCGCCATGAAAGCCGCCGCATTGACAATCAGCTGCGCGGTCGCTCCGGGCGGCAGGGTGACCCCGGCCGCTCCAAGTTTTTCCTGTCGCTGCAAGATGATTTAATGCGCATTTTCGGCTCTGACCGCATGGACGGCATGCTGCAGAAACTGGGCTTAAAAGAGGGAGAAGCCATTATCCACCCCTGGGTCAATAAAGCGCTGGAAAAAGCGCAGAAAAAGGTGGAAGCGCGCAATTTTGAAATTCGCAAAAACCTGTTGAAATATGATGATGTGATGAATGATCAGCGCAAAGTAGTGTTTGAGCAGCGCAGCGAAATTATGGATAGCGGCGATTTGGGCGAGACTGTGCATGAAATGCGCGATGAGGTAATAAGTAATCTGGTGGAAAGCCGCTTTCCCCCCGGCAGCTATGCCGAGCAATGGGACAGCCAAGGCCTGCAAGATGATTTGCGCGATTTGTTCAATCTTGATTTGCCGGTGAAAGACTGGGCGCAGGAAGACGGGATCAGCGAAACGGATATATTGGAACGCGTGCGCGCCGCCATGAATGAAAAAGCGCTGGAAAGGGCTGAGCGCATGGGGCCGGAAATGATGAATCATTTCCAGAAATTATTGATTTTGGAGACCATAGATACGCTCTGGCGCGAGCATCTTTCCAATCTGGAAAATCTGCGTTCGGCAGTTGGTTTTCGCGGTTATGCCCAGCGCGACCCGCTGAATGAATATAAAACGGAGTCTTTTGAGCTGTTTCAGGCTATGCTCACCAATTTGCGCCGCGATGTAACTTCAAAACTCATGCGCTTCGAGCTGGTAGAAACACCGCCACCCCCGCCGGCGCCGCTGCCCGGCCAGTTGTTTCACCCTGATTTCAGCAGCGAAGATGAGGGGAATGATAGTATTTTGCTGTCGCGGCAGGCGGATAATCGTTTTGTCCCCAAAGTGGAGCGCGATCCGAAAAATCCGGAAACATGGGGGCGTATCGGCCGCAATGAACCCTGCCCCTGCGGTTCAGGCAAAAAATACAAGCACTGCCACGGCACCCTGGCCTGAAGCAGGAAGTAATGTGAGCTGAAAGGTGTTGCTGTTTATATTAGTTCGCGCAGCCGTTAAAAAGCGCTTCTATTTGCCAAAAGGGGGCGCATAGGCTATATTTATACTTGCTATTATTGCAATGAGCGGTCTTCACAAAGAGGAGAGCCTTATGCGCGGCAAGATAAAGAAACCAGTCAAGGCAGACGCTGTCAAAGCCCATGAAAAGGCGGTTGCAAAGCTTTTGCAGAAATCGCGCGCTGTTTTGGCCGATTCTGCCCCTGAGGCGCAATCTGTCAATGCCTTGCCGGATTTAAAATCCGGACGGCGCGGTGTGCCGGCCGGCGACACAATCCCCGCCGGCGGCGGCTATGCCAAAGATATGTTCCATGCTTATAAATGGAAAAAAGGCAAGGAAGAGCGCACCGATACTATTGTCGAGCTGGAGCGAAAACGCAAAAAAGTGCGCTATTCTTTCCGCAAAGAGGGGAAAATGTATGGTTTTGACCCGTTTAAATAGGCGTGCGCGGCCAATAGGGCAAACTTCCCCTCTCAGTAAATTATATCAGGCGCGTTTCACGCCTTTTGCGGCACCCGCTCTGCGCGCCAATGCGCAAGCCAAAACGACAATGGGCTGGACGAAAAACGAACAAATCACCCCTTATACAAGGGAGGTCAACAAGGAAATATTGGCCGCCGAGGGGACTGAAAGAATAATTTTGCCGGTAAGAAATGGTCGAGGCTTCCCGCACCGATTTTTACATTTCCCGCGCCTTAAAAAATATCTAATGAAAACAATATATTATAAGCACTTTTTTTTACAAAAACATGTTATGGTCTGACCCATTTTCTGATTAGCTATAGGCGTGGTGCCACCGCACAGGTTTATTCCATAAATCGGCGCCTGCCCCCCGAGGCGTTTTACCCCGATACGCCCGGCAGGTCGGCAACCTTGCCGGCTATCAAGCAAAGCTTTTCTCCTGATTTATTCTAAAAAATGCAATATATTCAAAAAAATACCAGTAATAATTCATAATTATTCTTATGAATAATTTAAAGGACGGATTTCTGCCAATATAGTCTGCATAGAAATACTTATTCTACTTAAATCAAAATCCTGCTGGAGTTGCAGCCAATAATGCGGATCCATATCAAAAAACCTGGCCAGGCGCAGCGCCGTATCTATCGTCACCGGCAGGCGGCCGGCAATAATCCGCTCGATCCGACTGGGGGAAACATGCAGCTTTCTGGCTAAAGCGTAAGCAGAAAGGCCGGCGGGAAATAAATAGCGCGCCTGCAAAACTTCACCAGGGTGATAATTGGGCACAATACGGCGCGCCATAGCATAAACTCCCATGAGATAAATAAGCGTAATATAATTCTGTTCTATACTGGCTCAATAGCGGCAGAAGGCTAAAGGAAATATTATAATTACTTCCAGGCCTGTTATAAACATAATTCTTACGGGAAAACAGACAATATATATTCTGGAAAATATACGGTTTTCCAAAAATATACTTAATGTTTATGAAGATAAACAAAGAAATATACGATAAACATCATAATATAATTTAAATATAAGACAAATCAGGCAAATTGTGCAACGGGTATTTTAAGAAAATACTCTACTCTGCCGTTTTTTATACTATAATGCGCCGCACCATCAACCGATTGCGGCACAATCCGCTCCAGCATTATGCTGCCAAAACGCGCTTCGGTCATAAAATCGCCGGCGGCAGCTTTTCCTCCTGCCCGGTTTCCTTGCTCCGATCCTGCTGCTGCCGGCGGCATTGATTCGGCTGCCTCTGCCGGGAAATCCTCTCGCCATGACAATATTAGCGCTTTACCGCCCGCCGGCACCCTGTTTACCGCCGCCATGCTGCCGGCCAGTGCTGCCGCAGCCGGCAGCGGCGATTCTTCCTCACCCTCTGCCCGGCAGTTAACAGCAATTTTGCCCCGGCCCAGCGCCAAAACGCCAAAAGCGGCAGAATTGATAATCAGCTCATGCAAAGCCAGGCCAATATGCAAAGCAGCAGAGGGAAAAAGATAGGGATTTTCCCCCTGCACAGAGATAGAGCAATGCTGCTTATCGGTAATGCTCTCCGTATAAAAGCGCAACTGGGCAAAAACCAGATCCTGCAATAAAGCGCCGCGCCAGTCGGAATCGGTCACCAAATCCTGCGAAGAAGAAAGCGAATGCAACCGCCCCTGAAATTTTTTCAGAAAACTGCCAATATTATGGCAAAAACGCGCTGTTTGCGTAGCAATGCTCTGAATAATCGCCAAAAGATTTTTAGAGCGATGGCTCACTTCACGCAGCAGGATTTTAAGCACTTCTTCGCGGGCGCGCAATTCAGAAATATTGACTCCGCTTGTCACCAGCCCCAAAATTTTGCCTTGCGCATCACAATGCGCCTCAATGAAAAATTTATACCATAAAGCCTGGCTGCCATGGCCGTCATTGCTGCTTTCGGGCATTCTTTCCCCGGCAAGGCCGGGTGCCAAACTGCCCGGCCCGGCGGCAAAATTACTCTGATTCTCCGCCCCCGCCATTTGGCCGGCAGGTTTTGGCGACAGGCTGAATTCCAGCCGCGCCGTTTGCCCGCCGGCCAGCAAGCGTTTTTTCACATTTTCCATTTGGGCCGCTGCCGCCGGTGGAAATATATCACTATCACGGCAGAAAGGCCGCCAGCCGGCCTTTAACACCGGCGGCAAATTTTCTGCCATAGTGTAAAGAAGATCAGGTGTCTGATATAAAACACAAATATCGGCGCTGCGCAGCGCCATGAGCAGCGGCATATCACCCGGATCAGGCGCAATCCGTGCCGCCGCAACCGCCGGGCTGCCTGCTTTTTCAGGCCCCGTTTCCTCGGGCTTTGGCACTTTATTGGCTGTCATTGCCTCCGCGCCTTGTTTATGCTGCTCTGCACTCTCTGACATTATCACCACTATTTCCAACAGCAGGCCGCACCCGCCTGCCTTGTCCCCTGCCTGCCCGGGCGCAGCGCGAGCGCTTTACTTCAGACATTATTGCGCGCATTTTCCTGAAAAAACAGCGCCTGACTGATTAACGCCTTGACCATATCGGGGTTAAAAGGCTTGGTTACTAAAAAAGTTGGCTCAGGACGCGTGCCTGTCAACAATCTTTCGGGAAAAGCGGTGATAAAAATCACCGGTAAACTGTTTTTGGCTAAAATTTCATTTACCGCTTCAATACCCGAACTGCCATCGGCCAGTTGAATATCAGCCAGCACCATGCCGGGAGCGGTTTTTTTGAATAATTTTACCGCCTCGGCATGGGTGCGGGCAATACCCACTACCTGATGCCCCAGACCTTCCACCAACTGTTCTATATCCATGGCAATCAGCGGCTCATCTTCAATTATCATAATTTTGGTAGCTACCTGATTGGATATATCGCGCGCGGCCTCACCCAGACAGGCTTCGAAACTCTTTTTATCGCAATCCAAAATCTCCATAGCCTGCTTTTCGCTAAAACCCTCTACCGCTATCAGCAAAAAAGCCTGGCGCGCTTTGGGTGCCAGCGCTGTCAGCCGGCCGGCCGGCTCTTTGCCGCCGGTTTTGGTTTTGCTGTCTTTGCCGCTGTGCGTTCCGCGCCGGCCGGGCGCGCCGCGGGCAGAATTAACTGAAATCGGCAGAGATTCGGCAAATTTAGATACTGTCTGGTTAAACAAATGGCAAAACAGCCAGTAAACACTTATACGGTCATTGGATTTTTTAGGAAAAATGCTTATATCGGCAATCAACGCCTCCAACATGGAAGCCACATAAGCATCGCCTGAATGCTGCGAGCCGGTAACCGCGCGGGCAAAGCGCCGCAAATAGGGCAAATGCGGGGCGATACGCGTTGAAAGTGACATGGAAAAAACTCCTTTTGCACCAAAATAAAACTGCCCCGAGCATAAGCATATTTTATTAAAAAAGTTCCACTTGCAGTGGAACGCACTGAATATTTTCGCGTTAAAGTTGTAAATATCTCTGATTTATGCGACACTAAGCGGGCGATAAAACAAGGCTATCGGCATGGAAGACAATAAAAACACAGGCCGGAAAATGTTTGCAGATAAAAATCTTTCACGATCGGGGCACAGCAATGAGGACAGGCTATTAGGTGTGCACAGCCGGATAGCTGAGCAATTACGCGCTTTTTACACCGGCATTCAGGAAGAGGCGATTCCGCAAAAATTTCTGACCCTGCTGGAGCAGCTCGATGAAGCTGAAAAAAACGAAAATAACACAATTATGCAGACAGGGGGGCAGCATAATTTTACCGATCCGCCAGGGCCGGCTGAAAAAAATATTTTAATTACCAGGCGCAGGAGCAGGCATGAATAAAAGCCCCATTTCTGCTGCCTCTGCCCTCTGTCACAGACCAGGCCGGCGCAAACGCCCGGCTATAGCTGCGGCGGCACCTCAAGCCGCAACAGCCCGGCGCAAGCCGGGCTCTATTGCCGCACCGGCACCAAACCCGCCCTGCCCCGCCCCGGCACTCACAGTGCCGGTGCCGCCGGCAGCCGGCCAATATGCGCCAATACCGCCCACGGCGCCGGCAAAGGCGGCGCAGAAGCAGGAAACAAAGCCCGGCAGCAGTGAAAACCCGTCTTTCCGCCGTGAAATGCTGTCACTCCTGCCCGGTTTGCGCGCCTTTGCCGTCTCCTTAGCCGGGAATAAAGATCAGGCTGATGATTTATTGCAGGATACAATTATGCGCGCCTGGGGTAAGCAGGAAAGCTTTACTATGGGGACAAATATGAAAGCCTGGCTGTTCACCATTTTACGCAATGAATTTTATAGCCAAATGCGCAAACAAAAGCGCGAAGTGCAGGATACAGACGGGATTTATGCCAATAATCTGGCCGTTCACCCAGCGCAATATGGCGCGCTTGATTTACAGGATTTCAAGCGGGCGCTGGATAAATTGCCGCCCGATCAGCGCGAGGCGATTATTCTTATCGGCGCTTCCGGCTTTTCTTATGAGGAAGCGGCAGAAATTTGCCGCTGCGCCATTGGCACAATTAAAAGCCGCGTCAGCCGCGCCCGCCTTCGCCTGCAAAATTTGCTGAGTATAGAGGGAGAAAATGATTACGGCCCTGACAAAGCGGCCAAAGCTTCTGCCATACGCTCTTTTTAGACTCCTTCATTGCCGCTTGCGGCCGCCGGCAGGTCGACAAAGCAAGGCAGGCAGCGCCGGATAATGGAGCAATGGGCAGCTATCAAGAGGCAACAATTTGGCGGCGTGTTGAAATTTTCGCCCAATTATAGCTAATCAGAAACCGAAGGGGCGCGCGGAGCGAGCAAACCGAAGGGGCGTGCGTAAGCCAAGCAAACCGAAGGGGCGCGCGTAAGCCAAGCAAACCGAAGGGGCGTGCGTAAGCCAAGCAAACCGAAGGGGCGTGCGTAAGCCGGGCAAACAGCGCCCGGGTTGGACAGGCTAGCCTGTGGCGGCGGGCGCAACAAAGAACAGGCGCGCGTAAGCCGGGAAAAATACGGTCAAGGCGCAGCCCTGTTCCGCCTTTCCGGAAAGTGACAGCCTTGCGCTTATCAGCAGCAAATTTTGCCCTCTGACAGCGGGCACAAAAGGCCGCTTACATTAGCCGTCTTATTATTTTATTGCATGTTTATCCCGGTGCACCCTTTAAAATCCCCAAGGCAAAATATCAAAGCCCAACTACCGTGAATAGTGCCTTAAAAACAGTTTAACCGCTTTATTGGCTGCTCTATTGCCGCCGGGCAACAGGGAGATGCTACTATTTTAGCAAATTATCGCTTTCCTGCCCGGCAAAATTATTATGCTGAGTCCGTCTGTAACAGCGCAAGAAATATAAGCTTTTATTTACCAAAACAAAATTTTCTGCGAAAAAGCCTCGCTTGTTTACATTCTATAGAGACAGACTGCTTATAAATCTTTGAGCCAAAGCCGAACCCTTGGCTTTGGCGCCTCGAAATTTCAGGGTGAGTTTTGCTATGGCTGTCCCCCATGCCACAAAATATAGAGCGGCACAGCGCACACCGCAACCGGTGCCGGCGGCTTATAATGCGGCAGGCTTTGCAACAGGCCGCGATAAAAAAGCCCAATCCGGCAAAGCCGGCAAGCACGCCGGCAGCAAGAGAGTGACGGCCGGCCAGGCTCTGGAATCGGGTGAAAAATTATGGAAAAAAATTATCGCCTGGTGCATATTGGTTTGCGCTCCCGGCGCGGCAATGGCTTTGCTGGTTTTTGTCTGGCAGCTAAACGGCGCGCTGGAGCATGTAACCGCGACTGATACCGGCCCGGTTGCGCAAAACACCGCCTTGACCCCGCTATTGCGAGATAAATCTGCCGCTGCTGCCAATAAGCCCTCTGATGTCGCCGGCAATCGGCTCACTTTTATCCAGCGCCCGCCGATGGCGGCCGGGCAAACGAGCCAAAACCGCGCTTATAGTGCGGATTTGCGGTTTTTGCATACCGGGCTTATTTATTCTTCCTTTCTGGTGCTGATTGCCAGCCTTTGCATTGCCCTGTTACTGGTACGCTTTATGGTGCGTGACAAACACCGCCGTCACGCTTATCAAACTTTGCTGGCCAATAGTGATACGGCACTGGAAAGCCGGGTGCGCCACCGCACGGCGCATTTGACCAAAGCCCGTCACCTGGCTGAAAAAGAAAGACAGCGCGCCGAATTATTATTGCAGGATACCAGCCACCGGGTCGGCAATTCTCTGGCCACTATCTCTTCGCTATTGGGGCTGCAACTGCGCCAATGCCATGACAAACAGGGACAAAAGGCGCTTTTATCGGCGCGGGATCGTATCCAGACCATTTCTGCCGCCCATCGGCGTCTGCGGCTGGGCCGGGATATGGAAACAGCCTCAGTGGGAGAGTTTTTAAGCGCCGTTATTCATGATATAGAAAACGGGTTGAGCGCGGCGCAGCGCCGTCATATCACTATTGAAAGCCGTTTTGAGCCTTGCTTTCTGCCGGCGCGTGATGTAACAACTCTGGGCATTATTCTGGGTGAGCTGGTAATCAATGCGGTTAAACACGCCTTTCCCGGTGGCCGGCGGGGGAAAATTACCGTCACTTTCGGCAAATTAAACGGCAAATCCCTGCGCCTGATTGTTGAAGATGACGGCATTGGCCTGCCCCCCGCCCTGCGCCTTGCCAAAACAGCGGAATATGAACAAAAAGGAGAGCCGGGGCAAGGCCTGGGGCGGCTGATTATATCACAGCTTGCCGCACAATTTAACGCCAGACCGCAATTTTCAAACAGCGCCAAAGGCGGCAGCCGCATTATTATCCCTTTGTTAAACAGCCAGGCTGAAAACAAAAAATTTGCAGCAAAAAAAGCCGCGGCCTGAGACAGCCCGCCACCCGACCTGCTCATGCTCACATTTCCAGCCTATTTGTCAGACTGTGCGCCTTTGCCGCGCCACAGGCTATAAACCGCGGCAGCACCGGTCGCCAGCACCGCCAGCCGGCCGATTTTTTTATAAGATCTGACCCCCATAGCCAATAAGGCCGGCGCCGCTGCCATGGCCGTGCCCGCCAGCAGCCTTTTTTGCTCAGGGGCAAGAAAAGCCTGTTGTTTTCTCTTTTGCCGATCCAGGCTGATTTTCAGGCAAATTACACCGATAAAAGCAATCAGCAGCCAGATAAGCATCAGAACAGCCGCCGCTTTAATGGGCGACATCACGCTCTGTATATAGAAAAAAAGCATTACACAGGCAAAAAACGCTGCAAAAAACAAAGCCGCAGCAATTCCAGCCCAACACACAGCCTGCATTTTGGTTTTTTTGACAAAAGCTTTGACATTATCTGCGGCAAATTTGCCGAAAAAGGGGAAAAGAAGGTTAAGCATAATAGTCAGACACCTTTGCGCCCTTTTGGCTGCCGCCAAGGCCGATACGGCGCTTAACGACTGCCGCTGTAAATTTCACCGCCCAAAGCCTGAAACGGATAACAGATTACACTCCGCTTTTTGCTTTGCCGGCGCTGCTGTTTTAAAGCCGGAACCACATCGGCCGGCACACCCAAACTGCGCCGGCGGTCTATGGCTGCGGCATCAAAATCCTGCTCTAGCGGCTGGCCAGCAGCGCCAGCACAAAACCAATACCGGCGGCAACAGCCACACTGGTCAGCGGCTTGCTGCGAATAGTTTCGCTCATATTTTCCTGTGCCTTATGGCTTGCCTCGCGCACATAATCACCGCCATGCTCGCGCGCCTCTTCCAGAAAATGCGCTGTTTTAGCCTTGAGCGAACGCAATTCTGCTGCCCCCATAGTTGTAATACTGCCGGCCAGCGACTCAGCCTTTTCACGCATTTTATGCAGTTGGCGCTCAATATCCCGCGCTTCTGCCGCATGCGCATTTTCTTTTTTCACATCTGTTGCTTTTGCCATGAAACCACTCCCAAATTACCAATAGGCGCCGCGATTGCGCTATTCTAGCACATAATCACAGCAATAAAGCGCCAAAATCACTTTAATAACGGAATTTTTATTTTCCTTTCTCTATCGGCGCCGTGACAAGATAAACCCGCCCGCTAGCGATGATAAAACCTTCCCTGCAAGCTTGCAAGAGGCAAAGCGTCAATGATAAAACCTTCTTCAGTGCCGGTCTCCGTAACAGACAGAGAGCAAAAACGGGAGTTGCGTTAATGTCTTTCACTATAGCCAGTTGGAATATCAACTCTGTCCGCCTGCGATTGCCGATTGTCTTGCGCTTTCTGGCTGAATACCGGCCGGATATTTTATGCCTGCAGGAAACAAAATGCCCCGATGCGCTGTTTCCGCTACAGCCTTTGGCGGCAGCCGGCTATGCTTATGCGGCGCTTAACGGCCAGAAGGGCTATCACGGCGTTGCCACACTATCGCGCCTGCCCTTTATACAGACAAACAGGAGGCTGTTTTGCGGGCGCCATGATTGCCGCCATATAGAGGCGACAATAGAGTATCAGGGCAAAAAAATTCATATTCACAATGTTTATGCCCCCGCCGGCGGTGATGAAGCCGACCCGGCGCTTAACCCCAAATTTGCCCATAAACTGCAATTTCTGGAAGAAATGCACAGTTTCCCCGCGGATCAAGGGGACGGCTGCGCTTCACTGCTGGTGGGAGATTTAAACATTGCGCCGCTGGAAAATGATGTCTGGTCGCATAAGCAAATGTTGAAAGTCGTCAGCCATACGCCGATTGAAACAAAAGAGCTGCTTGGCGCCCAAAAAGCCGGCGGCTGGGTTGATATTTTGCGGGCAAAAGTGCCGCCCGAGACCAGGCTTTATACCTGGTGGAGTTATCGCGCCCGCGACTGGGCGGCCTCTAATCGCGGCCGCCGGCTGGATCATATCTGGTCTTCGCCCGATTTATTGCCGTTTCTGGACAAAATCACTATTTGCCGTGAAGCGCGCGGCTGGGAAAGGCCCTCCGATCATGTGCCGGTTATGGCGCATTTTTCCCCGCCGCAATCTTTGTAAAGTGCCGGCGGTGCAGGCAGCCGCATTATACGGGCGGTCACGCTTTGGCGGCCTGTGTCGATAAAATTTTCTTTGCCGTTTTTTAACTTTTATTTGTGAAAAAATATTTATCCTATTGACAAATTTTCAAAATAGACGGGATACAGAGAGAGGTTCTTTTGCGGAATTATTGCAATTTGGCAAAACCGGCTCTTTTGATTCCGGCGGGCGGCAGATTATGTTTGTTTTGCCTGTCGGGACTGTTTTGCCTGCTCTGTAAAATTTCATAGCCGGGCATTTGCTTTGCCGGGAGCGGCAAAAAAGAAAGTATCGGTAAGGCAATGGCTCGTATTTGCAACCGCAAAATGCCGTTTTTTGGCCGGGCGTTTTTTACGCGCCTTAAACAGGCCAGCACAAAAAGCCTGTCTTTGGCCGGTATCGGCGCCTGCCCGGCAACCAAAAACAGTATAATCGGGTTTTGCGCCTTTTTGCTTGCCTCCTGCGCTGTCGGGCCGGATTATAAAAAGCCTGATGTGGCGCTGCCGGCCCAATGGGGAGATAAAGCGGCGACAACAGCCGCAGACGCGGCGGGCCAAAACAGGCAGGCGGAACTGGCGGGCTGGTGGCGGCGTCTGCGCGACCCGTTATTGGATCAAATGGTGACCGCCGCTATCAGCGATAATCTGGATATTGCCTCTGCCAAAGCGCGTGTGCGCGAGGCGCGCGCCCTCGCCTGGCAAACGGCCGGCGCCCTGTTCCCCAGCCTGGATAGCGATGCCAGCTATAAGCGCCGGAAGACCGGCGGCCCGTTCAGCGTGACGCAGGATCATTATGGCGGCAGTTTTGATTCCGCCTGGGAGATTGATTTATTCGGTTTGAACCGGCGGGCGCTGGAGGCAGCGCAGGCCGGCTTTGCCGCGGCGCAAGAAGATCTGCGCGCCGTAATGGTAACCCTTATTGGCGATGTCGCCTCTAATTATGTGGAAGCGCGCCGCCTGCAGGCACAGTTGCGCCTGAGTGAAGACACCGCCCGCAGCCAGCGCCAGACGGCGGATTTAATCGGCCGCAAATTTCAGACCGGAGCTGTTTCCAATCTTGATGCCAATAATGCGGCCGGTCAGGCAGCCGATATGGAAGCCAATATTCCGCGGCTCACCGGGCAATTAGCGGTGATCAAACACCGTCTGGCCGTTTTATTGGGGCAGCCGCCGGCTGCGGTGAATGATTTGATTGAGTCAAATTATTACCGGCAAGCCGGTGATATTCCGGTAGTGCCGGGGCAGTTGCCGGCAACAATCCCTGCCGATATTTTGCTTTCCCGCCCTGATGTCCGCGCCGCCGAGCGCCGTCTGGCGCAATCCACTGCGACTATCGGCCAAAGGGAAGCCCAGCGCTACCCGGCAATCAGCCTGACCGGCAATATTGCCACTAATGCCACCCACCCCGATAATCTGGGGAAAAATTCTTCCATTAGCTGGGTTTTCGGCCCCAGTATCAGCCTGCCGCTGTTTCGCGGCGGCGCGCTGGTAGCGGGGGTGGAAATTGCCCGCGCCCAGCGTGACCGGAACTTTATTGCCTTGCGTTCGGCTGTGTTAACAGCGCTGGAAGATGTGGAAAATGCACTGGTTTCGCTAAAAAATGACAAATTGCTGGCGGCAAAGGAGACTGAAGCCGCCAATGCTTACCAAACCTCGCTCACTTTATCGCGTAATTTATATGAATCCGGCAATACCAGCTTTCTGGAATTGCTGACCGCCGAACGCTCCTATTTTTCTGCCCGGCAAGGTGCCCTGAATGCCCGTGCCGCCGCTACAACGGATTATATCAGCCTGATGAAAGCTTTGGGTGGCGGCTGGGACGGCCTGGTGGATTATCGAAAACCTGAAATTATTGACAAAAACACCGGCCCGCATTTTGGCAAATTGCCGACATTGAGCGAACCGCCAATGCAGCCGCAAAGCGCACAAGATAATAGCTAAAGGCAGAAAAACCGGGCGCAAAGCCGGCGGCAGCGCCTTCACCTGCAAGCTGCCAATGAGTAACAGGCGCGCCGGCAAAACACAAAGCCGGCGGCAGTGCCTGTGCCTGCCTGCAACCGGACAAACAGGCAAGGCAATATTAGCAAAAGCGCAATAATCCGCCCTGCCCTCGTTTTTATCCAGAGGCGCAAACAAAATCAGCGGCAAGGCCTTTGCCTCTCTTCGATCGCCTCTGCCATATTCACAAAGCGCACAAGATAATAGTTAAAGGCAGAAAACAAGGCAAAAAGCCGGCGGCAATGCCGACAGACTTTTTAGCTACCACTATAATCTGCTTTCACTGTTATGGTTGAGTCTTTTGCTGCTGCGCCTGCACTTTTAAAGTGCCATCTACAAAATTATCATAGCCTGGCCAGAATTTATCAGAGCTGGCAGATAACAAAAAAAGCGGCTGTGCAGGCCGCTGCGGTTTTAGACATTTTCTTTCTCCCCAGCTATTCCGCTGCCGTCAATATTGTCAGCAACAAGATACCCGGATAGTCCTACCTTTTTGGCTTCTGGCCGGGCAAAATATCGTTCAGCCCCATATAGCCTGTCGCCCGCGGCTTTGGCCGCTGCCATATCGCCGCTGCCCTTTAAAGCCGCCATCATATTTGCCGTTAAACATTGCCCATTCAGCAGCGCGGCACCCGACCCGCCCCTGGTCGTTAACCGGTGCCGGCAATGACAGGCAGGCCTTATGCCTCGATAGCATTTTTCAAGAAACGTTCTATCTGACTGACAAAATCACTGCTGCCGCACTGCCAGATTTATAAAAGCCGCCCCCGCCCGGTCAGCGGCTTTTGTATCTTCACGCAATCGCCGTGTCCGGCGTGCTTACCCACCCGCTTTTATTGGGCAGCATTATTGATAACGGTTACAGCCCGGCGGTTTTGCGACCAGCAGCTAATATCGTCACACACAGCAACCGGGCGTTCCTTACCATAGGAAATTGTTTTCATACGGCGCATAGCCACACCCTGCGAAGCCAGATAATTTCTGGCAGAAACAGCACGGCGCTGCCCCAGAGCCAAATTATATTCTCGCGTGCCGCGCTCATCGGCATGGCCTTCTACGGTTATTGTATATTGCGGATAGCGATTCAGCCATTGCGCCTGGCGCTGCAAAGTTTTTTGCCCGTCAGCGCGAATAGAAGAAGAATCAAGGTCAAAAAATACCCGATCGCCGACATTAACCGTAAAATCCTGCACTGAACCGGGCTTGGCATTATACCCCATACCCGAATTATTAAAGGAATTCCGCCCGGTGCCGCAGCCCGCCAATGCGGCGGAAAGGCACAGTGCCGCGAAAAGCTTACTATAAGTTTTGTTTAAAAGACGCATAAGCAAACACTCCCTTTGACTTAGCGATAATCTGAAGCCCGGTGTAAAAGACACAAATACTTTGCGCAGTCTAGCACAAAATTACGCGCTGCTGCTTTTTGCCTTGAAAAATAAAAAGATTTCCCCCGTTTTTTTTACAAACCGGCCGCGACAGGCTGCATATATTCTGCCCTGCCGCCAACAGGCGGGCGACAAAATTTAATCCAGCAAAGGCGACCAGGCCGGATCGGAAGCGCCATGCGGCGTTGGCACCCGCCTTTCATTGCGGCCGGTAATATCAATACTGTGCAGCTCTGATTCCTGGCCGGCATTCTGGCGGAAAAAAATCAGAACGCGGCCATTAGGCGCCCAGGTCGGCCCTTCATTATGAAAGCCGGAGGTCAAAATACGCTCACCTGTGCCGTCCGGCCGCATGACACCAATAGAAAACTGCCTGTCTGTCAGCTTGGTAAAGGCAATATAATCACCGCGGGGCGACCATACGGGCGTAGAATAACTGCCGTCACCAAAGGAAATACGCTTTTGATCG
Organism: Candidatus Tokpelaia sp.; assembly: GCF_008636115.1. GTDB lineage: Bacteria > Pseudomonadota > Alphaproteobacteria > Rhizobiales > Rhizobiaceae > QLZD01. The sequence continues at coordinate 114,382 of NZ_QLZD01000027.1, forward strand.
CTGCCATCGGCATTCATAACATAAATTTGCTGTTTGCCGTTACGATCTGTCTCAAAAACAATCTTTCCGCCGTCAGGCGAATAAGAGCCGCCTGTATTGATAGCACTGCCGGAAGTCAGCCTGCTTGTCTGATGTGTGGTTAAATCCATTGTATAAATATTGGAGCCGCCATCATCTTCCAACAGGCTCATAATCACTTTTTGCCCATTGGGGGAAAAACGCGGCGCAATAGTCATATTGGGAAAACGGCCGACCAGCTCTCTTTTGCCGTCTTCTATCTGCTGGAGATAAACCCGCGGCGCATCATCACCCGGACGGCTGCCGCTAAAGGCCATATAAGTAATTTCCTGCCTTGTGGGAGAAAAACGCGGCGTCAACACCATTTCGCGGCCATCGCTCAAATAGCTTAAATTGGCGCCGTCCTGATCCATAATAGCCAGTCTTTTAATACGCGCATTTTTTGGCCCGGTTTCGTCAACAAAGACAATACGCGTGTCAAAATAGCCCTTTTCCCCGGTCATTTTACGATAAATGGCATCGGCAATAATATGGGCAATGCGCCGCCAGCTATCTTCGGGCGCATAAAACTGCCGCCCTTCCATTTGCGTATGGCCGTAAATATCCCACAGCCGAAACTCCACCCGCAGGCGGCCGTCTGCCTCGCGCCCCACCCGCCCGGTGGCCAGCCCCTGCGCCTGAATTTGCTGCCAGTCATTAAAACGCGGCGGCACATCAGGATTAGTGATATTTTCCAGAAAAATACTTTTATCCAGCGGGCGGAACAGGCCGGAGCGCTCTAAATCGGCGGCAATAACCTCACTGATTTTTTGCCCCATATCATCATCGGCAATAAAATCGGTAATCGCAATAGGAATCGGGTTAAAATTGCCGCCGGAGACATCAACCACAACCTGCGCTCTGCCATAATGCACGGCCGCTGTCATAAAAGACAACACGGCAAGCGGCAAAAAGCCCCAATATTTCGCCTGATATTTCATTTTTTACAACCAATCAGTCTATTTCGAGGAATTTTCACATTTCCCCGGCCATAATTATTATTAAACGCGGTAATTGCGGCATTATTCGGGAAATACCGGCCTTGTTTTGCAAGAAAAAAAGGCTTTTAGCGATTTTTTGTTAAAAACAACTGAAAGCAGCAAAGGCGGCAGCCAAATCTGCCAATAAATGCGAAATAAACAGATAAAATATATTGAGCAGAAAAGCACCGCTCCGCCGGCGCAGCGCTGCTATTTTTCTCCCCCTGCCCTTAAGCAGGAAGCAGCGATAAGTCCGGCCAAAACAAGAGCTGCCGGCGCCTGATTTATCACTATATTGCTCTATCGGCGCGGAAGAATCCCTGCCGCCGGCCACCACCGGCCGGCAAAACAGGCCTATGCCGATTTTATGATACTATCAGTCTGGAAAAGCTCTCATATTTACGGTCACATCACGCCATTTGGCATAAGCATCAGCCGGCAGGTTAAACGGCGCGCATTTTTTCAAAGCGGTGCGCGCCTGCATGGCAATAACCTCGCGATCTTTTAAATCTCCCCCCGCCGGCGTTAAGTCAGGCTCTGCCGCCAGGCTGCCGTCCGGGTTCAGCCTGAAGTGCATTTTCACGCGCAAATCATAGGCTGAGCTGCCCTGCACGACGCCAATATCCCAATTACGCTGCACACAAGTACCGATAATATTATTCAGGGTCTGCTGCAAATTATCCTGATTACCAATGGTTTTTGTTGCGCCCTGCCCGGAATCTCCCTGACTTCTTTTGGCGCCGCCGCCCTGGGTGCGGGTGCGGTCAATCAGAGCATTGCGGCTATCGGCCGTTTCAGCCCCATCTTTATCGCCTTTGGCGGCGGCCGGCTTTTCTTGCGGTTTTTTCGGCTCAGTCTCCGGCTTTTTAGCCGGTTTGGGCGCTGTTTGCGGTAAAGCCGGTGTATCTGGCTTTGGCTGCTCTTTTTCCGGTTTTGGCTGCTCCTGCTTTTCTGTTTCTACTTTTTCTGCCGCCGTCGATTTCAAAAAATCACCAATATCATCATTAGGCGCCTCAGCTGCCGGTGGCGGTGTCGCTGCCGGCTCAGCCTCTGCCGGTTTGGGCGGCAGCGGTTTTTCCGGTGCCTCTTCCGGCTGTGGCTCCACCGGTTTGGCCGGCTCAGCAGGCTGTTTTGCCGTTACAGGTTCAGGCTTGTCTTCCGCCTCACCCTTTGGCGGCGGCGGAGCTTTTACTTCACGCGGTTTTTCCCTTGGTTTAAGCGGCATTTTTGTATCAATATCAGCCTCACCCACGTTTTCTGCCGCCGGCTTTATTTCAGGCTTTTTTGTCGGCTTTGGCGAAGCTGCGGTTTTTTGTGCCGCTTGTTTATCCCCCTGTTTTACCGACATTTCTTCACCCAGCGGCACCAGGCTAATCGGCACTTCTTCCATTTGCTGAAGATTAGGCGGCGGCGGCACATAAAAAGAGACAAGCAGAATCGCCAAAATCACGATATGCGCGATTATTGATATGGAGAAACCTGCCTTCATTGACTCTTGTTCCGCTTGCGCGCCTCAACTCTTACGCTATATACCCTGAACAGGTTCCCTTATATAAACCCGGCTCAGCCGGCTTTGACCTGACTGCATTGCTATTTCGGCAGGCTGGCCAAAGCAACATTGCTAAAACCTGTTTTTTGCAGTAAAGCCAATAATTCCAATATTGTATCATAGCTTGCCTGCTTGTCACCCATAACGACAATACGCTGTTTAAAGCCCTCTGGCTGGGTTGTGCCCAGCGCCCGCAATTTGGCAATAAATTGCTCTTGCGTATAATATTCCTGCTTGATAGCCAGCCGGCCCTGCTTATCAACAGAGACTGTCAGCGGCTCAGTTTCCCCTTTTATCGCTTCAGCCGAAGTTTTGGGCAAATCCAGCGGCACGCCATTAACCAGCAGTGGCGCCGAAACCATAAAAATAATCAGCAAAACCAGCATAACATCAATAAACGGCGTCATATTGATTTCGCTTATCAAACCTGCCTGGCTGGAAAAGCGGCGGCCACGCCGCCCTCTACCGCTGCCCCCTTGACCAAGTGACATAGCCATGATTTCTTACCTGTTCCTGCAGTTCTCACCTGTTTGCAACCGCTCTGCCTGCGGCTGCCTTAGCCAGGAGCAGAGAGACAGCGCGCTTTACTTGCCTTATTTATGCGCACCCAGCCGCTCATCAATTTGCCGGGACAAAATAGAAGAAAATTCTTCGGCAAAATTGCCCCATTCGGCACTGATTTTCCCCGCTGTCGCCGCCAGTCTGTTATAGGCCATTACGGCGGGAATAGCGGCAAACAGGCCAATAGCCGTAGCCAGCAAAGCCTCGGCAATACCGGGGGCAACAACGGCCAGGCTGGTATTTTTGGACGCCGCAATAGACTGGAAAGAGGACATAATACCGATAACCGTGCCAAACAGGCCGATAAAAGGCGCAGAAGAACCGATTGTGGCCAAAAAGCTCAGGCGCGATTCCAGCCGCCCGGACTCACGCACCAGAACCACGTCCATCGCCTTTTCTATCCGCATTTGCAGCCCCATTGGCGAGCGGGCGCCCTTCTCAAAAGATTTTTTCCATTCACGCATGGCAGCAACAAAAACAGCGGCCGCCCCGCTGGTTCGGCGCTCTTCCAAATGACGATAAAGCTCTTCCAGCGACCGGCCCGACCAAAACTCTTCCTCAAAGCGTTTGCCGGCGCGCCTTGCCGCGGCAAAGGCAATAGCCTTGTCAATAATAATGGCCCAGCACCAGACAGAAGCGAAAAGCAAACCGATCATAACCAGTTTGACCACCCAGTTTGCCTGCATAAACAAGGCAAAAAGCGTTGCCCCAGAGCCTGAAGAAGCAATTTCTACCGCCGGCATAATTTTATCCTTAATCTGACGCCAAACCCAATCCACCCCGCAAGGCAAAACCGGCCGCCTGCCCCGCTTTGCCTTTTCATCACACAGCCCGGCGGCGCCACAAGGCCGCAACCTGCCGCTTTTGCCGGAAACCTGAACATAGCCGGTAAATAAACGGCAAATTACCGGCAGTCACCTTAACCGATTCGAGCTTCTTAACGGAAAATTTTGGTAAAATAAAGACGAAGATCGGCTTGGCTCGCCGGCATATTCCACCAAACTCTCAGCTTTACTCTCTATTCACAGCCCGGCCGGCCTGTTTTCAGCTATCGGTTTTAATTTTTTCAATCCCGGCAATTCTGCAAGAGAAATTTTTCCGCCTATGCTGTGCGGCGGCTTTGCGACAAAAAGCCCGTTTGGCCTGTTTTTCAGCACTTTGTTTTTTATCTTTTAATTTGGGGTAAACCTTGCCTTCTGTCGTAATATATTTAAATTGGCCGTTTTTATATTCTCCCAAATAAATATCAGAAATTTTACCCAAACCTCTTTGCTTTAAATCGGCCAATACATCTTTATCCGTTTTATGGATAGTCTTCAATTCATCATAATAAAAACCACCCTTGAAAACAACAATAGTAGACGGCAATTTGGCTTTATCGGCAATAGCGCTGACAACACCGCTCGGCTCAATTTGCGCATAATAAATTTCATCAGAGTGCAGGCCCTGGGCATTAAGCTGCGAGGTCACATTGATTATATCCACTTTATTGCTTTTATTGAGAATATTAGTCATTAAAAAGGCCCCGTCCCGGATAATGGAAATGGGGTGACCAATAGCGATTGTGCGCAAAATATAAGAATTCCGGCTTAAATAATTGATGAAAGTTAAAATGAGTGACGCTATCAGCAAAATACCGACATAATGCAGATAAGAGCCTTCGTCAGAATAAATCGCCCCGCCAATAATACCGCCAAAAATAAAATTGCCGATAATATCGATACTATTGATCTGGGCTAATTGGGTGCGGCCGGAAATGTAAAAATAAGCCAGCACAATAAACAGGCCGGTTACCAGACGCAGCAAAACATAAAAATAAAACATCAGTTCCGGCTTGAGCCAGGCTGCCGGATCGGAAAAAAATTGCGCCGCCGTCATGCTCAAGCCTCCAATAGCCTCCACCGCCCCCACCGACCCGGAACATATAGCCCCTCACCATGCGGCTTGATAAATTTACGCGGGAACTGTCACAGTCATCACTTGCGGCAGGATAGACGAATTTGCCCTCCAGGAAAACAAAAAAGGCCTGATCTCAACAGGAAAAGGCGCATAATCATTGCTGTATAATTGCTGTTTTGTCTTACTGAGGATACGTATAGTCGCCATAGCCGCCGCCTGGCAGAAACAGAATTTGCGGATAATAAAGCAGCAAGGCGCAACAGCGCTGATTACAGAACAGGCGCAGAGCGAGCCTGAAACAAGAGAGCAAAGCGGCAGCTCTAAATACCGGCGAGGCAAAAATCTGCTGGTAACAAGCCCTGATTAGCGCGGCAGCGAAATATAGCTGGCCGGCAAAGCGGGCCGGATCGCAACCGGATAAAGGCATTATCGGCCACAGTTTCCGGTAGTGCCTGTCCGGAAGGCGGCCGGATCACGGGCAAATTGGTGCCGGAGCCGCCGCTAAATAATATAGCCCAGTCAGGAACCAAAGGGGCGCGCGTGAGCCGTGCAAATTAAAGGGGCGCGCGCAAGCCGTGCAAACCAAAGGGGCGCGCGTAAGCCGTGCAAACCGAAGGAGCGCGCGCAAGCCGTGCAAACCGAAGGAGCGCGCGCAAGCCGTGCAAACCGAAGGAGCGCGCGTAAGTCGTGCAAACAGCGCCCGGGTTGGCGGGCGGCGGGCGCAGCAAAGAACAGGCGCGCGTAAGTCGTGCAAAATGCGGCCAAAGGTGAATCAGCACTGATTGCAGAGCTAATATAGCCGCAATCGGGATTTTGAGATTTGCGTATATTTGCCCCGGCAGAAATTTTTGCTTCCGTTGTTGCCGGCCAAAAAGTTTTGGAATCTTTGACAAGAGGTTTTGGAAACTTGCCGCTGCCAAAATTAAGCTTTTGAAGCATAAGCAAAGGGTCTTCAAAAACATTTTGAAAGCGGCGGAATAATCCGCCCCCGGTATTTATCCGCGCAGCAGCCAATTTAATTTGGTCGCACGAAGCAGTTTATAAAGAATTATCCCCAAGGTAAAGACGGCGATGGTCGCGCCAATATTAAGAACGGCATGCGGCACTAAGCTTGTCAGACCTGGAAGACGGCGATCTTGATGCAGTTTATCGATATGTGGCCGGACTTAAAAAAGAAATGTATAATCGGTCAAAAATTCCAAATTTTACGGGCGCCTCACACTCAAAAAGTGCAGTACCCTTATATTGCTCATTTGTATGCTAGCTAATTGATTTTATTACTTTTTATGAAAAAGAAAGATTCTGCACAATATGCAGAATCTTTTTGCGTTTTTTGCTTATATTTTGTCATGAAAAGCGAGTATGCTTTAACATAGTAAAAACCGCTCCAAAGGTGGTTTGACGGGCTTTCAAAGCCTTTCCAAAAGCGGTGAGGGCGATTTCAAAGCCCTTTTAAAGGTTCACGCATCACGCGGCCGATTTCCACCAAATTACCCCCTTCCGGCCAGACTGCGTGTCAAAACCCGCTCGCCACTCCTTCTGGTTTTCGTCCTCCAAATTTTCGATAGCCTCCTGATTTCTTTGAAAAATTCCACAGTTTCCTGCAAATTCCCGCATCTCCCCACTTATTCCAGAACTATGTGTCAAGCAATATCCGTTTTAAACTATTTTTATAGGATAGTAGAAATACAGACAGGAATTTCTGCCGTGATATGACAAATATTACCTTCAGGCAATATTTATATTATGTAAAAAGAAAAGCCTATAAGGCCATAATTTTATTTTAGTTTCTATAATAGAAATAATAAAGGCAACCCGTCTGCAATTTAGAACTGCCTTTTAAGCAATAATCATCGCGGCCTTTGATTGATAAGAGAGGCAGGACAAGCGCTTTATGAGCAATTTCCACCGACCTTATGGGCATGAATCTGGAAAAAGGCCACCACAAACCGGACGAATTGCCCCCAATAGCGAAATTTTGCCTGGCCTTCCGACCCTCGCTATTTTCGCATATATCAGTGCGCATTCGCTAACCACCCAGTAGCAAAACCCCATCACCCTCCCAGCCTCTGCAATATCCCCTTTGACTGCCGGCAGTATTGCCCACGGTCGCACCCGCCGGCTCTTCCAGCATCTGCACTATACCTGCCTTGCCGGAAGATATTTCCGAATACAGACCCTATCTCACCCGGCCGCCACTGACAGCGCCTGCCGAACCCGGGAGATGCCCCTAATGCGAGACCCTACCTCACCGTGCCGCCAGTGCCCCTGGCACCACGCACCAGAAAGCTCCCCTTGGGAGGCTATCTCATCTTTTACAATCTGATAGCTCTGCTTACAGGCGGCACCCTCGCGACTCTGCTCCGGCTCCCCTCTCTCATCGATAAAGTCGACGCTAAAGAGAGGGAGTCGGAGCACAGTTCCATGCCTTTATCAGGCGGCTTTCTCTTCCGCCCGCGACCATTTGCCCAAAGCGGCCAGATAATTCATTCTGGCGCGGTGAGCGAAAGCCTTCTGCCCGGCAGCAATATTCTCTTTTTTACCGCCCCAGGCAGCAATAGCGGCAGCCTGCAAAGCACGGCCATAAGAGAAAGTCATCGGCCAGGGCAGCGGCGCCATAGCATTCATGGCCGAAAGATGTGCCGTTGCTTCTTCATCTGACTGACCGCCGGAAAGGAAGGCAATGCCGGCAACAGCAGCCGGAGTAGTTTCTTTCAGGCAGCGCACTGTCTCATGCGCCACTTTTTCAACCGAAGAATGCCGCGCATTTTTGCCTTCAATCACCATACTCGGCTTCAAAATCATACCTTCCAGCAAGATACGGGCATCACGCAGAGCGATAAATACTTCATCAAGAACAAATTTTGTCACCTCATAGCTGCGTTCAATACTATGATCGCCGGGCTTGCCGTCCATCAGCACTTCCGGCTCAACAATAGGAACAATGCCGTTTTCCTGGCACAAAGCGGCATAACGCGCCAAAGCCTGAGCATTTTGCTTGACGGCACCGATTGTCGGCAAATGTGTTTTATCAATATTGATAACAGCGCGCCATTTGGCAAAGCGTGCACCCAGGCCGTGATATTCCCGCAGCCGGTCGCGCAAACCGTCCAGACCTTCGGTAATTTCTTCACCGGAGAAAGCAGCTAAAGCCTTTGCGCCGGCATCAACCTTAATACCGGGAATACTGCCGGCTTCCTTCATAATATCTGTCAACATACGGCCATTGGCGGCTTTTTGCCGAATTGTTTCATCATACAAAATAACGCCCGAAATATACTGGCTCATTGTCTCTTTATCTGAGAACAGCATTTCGCGATAGTCACGGCGATTTTCTTCCGTATTTTCAATATTTGCCGCGTCAAAGCGTTTTTTAATGGTGGTATTGCTTTCGTCAGCGGCAAGAATACCTTTACCGCCGGCCACCAGTCTATGGGCAATATCTTCAAGATGTTCTGCCATGTCACTTCTCCTTTTTTCTGACTTCAACCCTGTTTTCCGTTGCGGCTTCAATATTCTCTGAATCAAAGCCGCAACCAATTATGCACAGACGACCAAATTCCCCTTCTCGCAATCCCTTGGTATATCATTCTCTCGGTATATCATTATTATCACGCACCAAAACGCAGCGTATTATGAACCAATACCCCCAATGAGGCTCCGACTACTCCCGCTGAAAATACGGCCAGACCGCCATATAAACCCCCATTGCACTTTTTTTACTTGTATCCACTCTCTACCTGTACCCTCTCCGGCCCGGCCTGCAAACAAAACTTCGCTCACCCCGCTCCCTGATTTATATTACCGCCCGCCTGTCTTTTCCAAAGCGACAACACCCGGCAAAGGCTTGCCCTCCATCCATTCCAGAAAAGCGCCGCCGGCAGTGGAAAGATAAGTGAAATCCTGCGCTACATGCGCGTGATTAAGGGCAGCAACAGTATCACCGCCGCCGGCAATAGAGACAAGCTTGCCCTGACGGGTGCGCTCTGCCGCTCTTCGCGCCACAGCGACCGTGCCTTTGTCGAAAGGAGGAATTTCAAAAGCGCCGAGCGGGCCGTTCCACACCAAAGTTGCAGCTTCATCAAGTGCGGCGTTAATACGCTCTACCGATTGGTCACCTATATCCAGAATCAGACCATCTGCCGGAACCGCATCAATACCGTAATTCTGTGTCGGCGCATTAGCCTCAAAACGAAAAGCAATAACCGCATCAATCGGCAAAATAACGGTACAATTTTCCTTTTCTGCTTTCGCCATAATGCTGCGCGCTGTTGCTGCTAAATCATGCTCGCACAGAGATTTCCCCACACTCAGCCCTTTGGCGGCCAAAAAAGTATTGGCCATAGCACCGCCAATAATCAAAGCGTCAACTTTGGCTACCAGATTATTCAGCAGGTCAATTTTGGTAGAAATTTTGGCACCGCCCACCAGAGCAATAACCGGGTGCTTCGGGTGCCCCAGGCCCTTTTCCAGTGCCTCCAGCTCTTTTTGCATAGAGCGCCCGGCAAAAGCCGGCAAAATATGCGCCAATCCTTCTGTCGAGGCATGGGCGCGATGCGCAGCAGAAAAAGCATCATTGACATAAATATCGCCGTTTTCAGCCAAAGCTTTGGCAAAAGCGGCATCATTTTTCTCTTCCCCAGCGTGAAAGCGCGTATTTTCCAGCAATAAAATATCGCCATCTTTCATCGCCGCAATAGCTGTCTGTGCCGCAGCACCAATGCAATCATCAGCAAAATGCACTTTGCGGTCGAGCACTTTATCCATAGCCGGCAAAATTTGCCTCAAAGAAAATTCTGCCATTATTTTGCCTTTAGGGCGGCCGAAATGAGCCAATAAAATGACCTTCGCCCCTTTATTGGCCAGTTCCAGAATTGTCTCACTGACGCGCTCTATCCGCGTTGTATCAGTCACCTTGCCATTACTGACAGGAACATTCAAATCCACCCGCAACAAAACCCGCTTGCCTTTAACGGCAACTTTATCAAGCGTTTGAAAACTCATTTTACTCTCTCCCGCAATTTCAGAGCCAGCCCCCCGGCTCTGAGCTGCTCCCCCCTCTATGCCGCACTCAAAAATCAACCGGAACAGTATGCGCGCTTTCAGCCCTTAATAGTTTTGGCAAAAACAACAGCCACATCATTCATACGATTGGAGAAACCCCATTCATTATCATACCATGAAAGAATACGGCAAAATGTGCCGTCCATAATTTTAGTCTGATCCATATGGAAGATTGAAGAATGCGAATCATGATCAAAATCATGACTGACCAGTTTTTCCTCAGTAAAGCCGAGAATATTTTTCAACCGGCCATTGGCCGCCTTGCGGACAGCTTCATTGATTTCTTCCACACTGGTAGCGCGTTTGGCAACAAAGCTTAAATCCACCACCGAAACATTAGGAGTAGGCACACGAATCGCCACGCCGTCCAATTTGCCTTTTAATTGCGGCAAAACAAGACCGACAGCCTTGGCCGCGCCGGTAGAGGTAGGAATCATCGACAAAGCGGCCGCGCGCGCGCGATATAAATCCTTGTGCAGGCGATCCAAAGTCGGCTGATCCCCTGTATAGGAGTGAATAGTGGTCATAAAACCTTTTTCAATGCCGACAGTTTCGTCCAGCACCGCCGCGACAGGTGCCAGACAATTAGTAGTGCAGGAACCGTTGGAAATAATTTTATGTTCATGGGTCAATTTATCATGATTGACGCCGTAAACCACAGTGAGATCTGCCCCATCAGACGGCGCGGAAACAATAACCCGCTTTGCGCCGGCGGCCAAATGCCTGGCCGCATCATCACGTTTGGTGAAAATGCCCGTGCATTCCATGACAATATCAATATTCTCTTCTTTCCACGGCAAAGCCTCCGGATTGCGCTCAGCATAGACCTTAATCGGCCCGCGGCCGAGATCAAGACTATTGCCGGAAACCTTTATCTCGCCGGGAAAGCGGCCGTGGACAGAATCATAGCGCAGCAAATGAGCATTAGTCTCCACCGGCCCCAAATCATTAATAGCGACAAACTCAATATCGGTGCGACCGATTTCATAAGCGGCACGCAATACATTACGCCCGATACGACCAAAACCGCTAATAGCTACACGCACTGTCATATTGCATCTCCTCTAAACAATTTATCTCTGTTTACGACTCAAAAAAGACGAAATAAAGGGGGGAAGAGGCTCTCTCATATTTTTATACAGTGAATAATTGTCGCAGCCCTGCCACCCGGATTTTACTGTGCCGCTCAGTCTCCCCCTTCCATTGGCAGAGCAGCGCGCGCCGCCGCAACCACAGCCGCCGCCGTTATGCCGAAATGCTTGTAAAGCACCTCTATTCCGCCGCTGGCGCCAAAATTCTTCATGCCGATAAAAATACCATCGGCGCCGATAAACCGCCCCCACCCCTGCCTGACTGCCGCTTCGACCGCGATTTTCACCGGACTGTCGCCGATCAGCGCCCGTTTATAAGATTGCGGCTGTTTGTCAAATAATTCAAAACACGGCACGGAAACCACGCGCGTAGGGATACCCTCCTGCTCCAGAATAGCGCGCGCCTCAACAATCAGCGCTACTTCCGAACCGCTGGCAAATAAGGTAACCTTCGCTTCATCACCCGCAGTCTGCAATTCATAAGCGCCGAGCGCGCAAATATTGTCTTCCTCATAATCTTTGCGCAAAGCGGGCACGCTCTGACGCGTCAAAGCCAGGGTTGAAGGCGTGTGGCGCGATTGCAGCGCCAGCTCCCAGCATTCCGCTACCTCCACCGCGTCAGCAGGGCGAAATACCAAATGATTGGGCATAGCGCGCAAAGCGGCCAACTGCTCTACCGGCTGATGAGTCGGCCCGTCTTCACCCAGGCCGATGGAATCATGCGTCATAACATAAATCACCCGCAATTTCATCAGCGAAGCAAGCCGCATAGCCGGGCGCATATAATCGGAAAAGCACAAAAATGTGCCGCCATAAGGAATAAAGCCATCATAAAGTGCCAGGCCGTTCATCACCGCGCCCATGGCATGCTCGCGAATACCGTAATGTATATAGCGGCCGGAAAAATCGCCCGCCACTATAGCGCGCATTTGCGCTGTCCTGGTATTATTGGAACCGGTCAAATCCGCCGAACCGCCGATTATCTCCGGCACAAGCGCATTGATAACTTCCAGCGCCTGCTGTGATGACTGGCGTGTAGCAAGATTGGGAGCTTCCTCACACAGTTTCCGCTTGTAAGCACTCATGACTTCCGTAAATCTGGCCGGCAAATCACCGCGCATCAGCCGCTCAAATTCTGTGCGCATATCAATATCGAGCGCCGCAAATTTCCTGTCCCACTCTACCCGCGCTTTGGCGGCACTCAGCCCGGCCAGGCGCCAATTATCCAAAATTTCCTGCGGCACAGTAAAAGGCGGCTCGGCCCAAGCCAGCGCCTTGCGCGTGGCTGCAGCCTCGGCCGCACCCAAAGGCGAACCATGCACGGCATTTGTGCCGGCTTTATTGGGTGCACCAAAGCCGATAACAGTTTTGCAGGCAATCATTGTCGGCCTGTCGGCGCGCCGAGCCTGTTCTATAGCCGCAGCGATTGCTTCCTGATCATGGCCGTCTACACGCAGCACCTGCCAGCCGCAAGCAGTAAAACGCGCCGCCTGATCCGTTTTGTCAGCCAGCGAAACAGCACCGTCAATGGAAATACCATTATCGTCCCAGAAAAGGATCAATTTGTTCAGACAAAAATGCCCGGCTATGGCAATAGCCTCCTGAGAAATACCTTCCATCAAGCAGCCGTCACCGGCCAGAACATAAGTATAATGATTGATCAAATCACCGAAACGGGCATTCATCAGGCGCTCACCCAGCGCCATGCCGACAGCATTGGCCAGCCCTTGCCCCAAAGGCCCGGTTGTTGTCTCAATCCCCCCGGCAGCGCCATATTCCGGGTGCCCGGCCGTTTTGGCGCCTAATTGACGAAAATCCTTAATCTGCTGCAGGCTTACATCTTCATATCCCGTCAAATAAAGCAGGGCATAAAGCAGCATGGAGCCATGCCCGGCCGAAAGCACAAACCGGTCGCGATTCGGCCAATCCGGTTTTTTGGGATCATAAGATAAAAAACGGCCAAACAGCACTGTGGCAATATCTGCTGCGCCCATAGGCAGGCCGGGGTGGCCGGAATTAGCCTTTTCAATGGCATCAATAGCAAGAAAGCGAATGGCATTGGCCATTTTATCCTGTTTTGGGGAATTTGTCATGCGTGACCTGTTGCTTGCAGCCCTTCTCCGCCGGCGGCACAAAAGCATATATTGCGCTTTTGCACCGGGAGACTCTCTCTTTTCTATCATGAGAGACAATATTTGCGCAATAAGAATCCCGCTGTATTTTTACGGAGCAATATTGCTGTGGATTTTAGCTCAAAAATCGCTTTATAAACTTGTTTTAGCCCTTTAAATATAAAGGAAATTGTCGATTCGTCCTGAACAGCAAATTTTACCCGCGGCACAAGAGGGGTTATTTATGTCGGCAAAAACTCTGGAACAGGCTTTTGAGCGGCTGGAAAAAGCTCTCAATGTTATGGAAAACGCGGTTAATGCGCGGCTGGAAAATGCGGCTCTTATCGGTGAGGTAGAGGAAGAAGTGCAGCGCATGAATGCCGACCGCTCACGCCTGGCGCAGGAGCTGGATAATAGTGAAACGCGTTCAGAGCGGCTGGAGCTGGCCAATAAAGAAGTTTCGCGCCGCCTGATTGCCACAATGGAGACATTGCGCACAATATTGGAAAATTAGGCGTGCCGGCAGAGGCGTAATTTGCAGATAATAGAGCAAACTCTTTCTTTGCCAAAAAAGTGGCCGTGCAGGCAAAGGCGGCAGGCCGGTATTTTTGAAAGGCGCCAATCATGGCAACAGTGATGATAGGTATTGACGGCAAAACATTGCGCTTTGTTTGCGAAGAAGGTGATGAAGCCCGCCTGTTGAATCTGGCGCAGAAATTTGATTCTTATATTGGACGGCTGAAAGCGGAGCATGGTGAAATCGGCGATTACCGCTTGTCTATCATGGCCGGCATTATGGTGTTAGATGAGCTGAATGAACAGGAAAGACGGCTGGAACAAGCAGATACTGAGAAAAAAGCTCTGGCTGCCGCCCATGAAACGGCATTAAAGGCAGCCAGCGTGAAAGAACAGGCTCTTACTCAAAAACTCGACACTATCGCCCAGCGCATTATTGTCGCCGCCGGCAAAATCGCCCCGAAAGCCTGAATCGGCTGGGGAAACACCCGCTATACTCCAAAAATACAGGAGATTGCGGCGAAACCTGAATCTAAAAAGGAAAAGCGATCTCCGGCAAAGTCTCCTGCGCCGGCAGCAGGCGCAGAGCCTCATAAGCCTCATAAGCTTTTCGCAAGCGCCCCTCCCGCGCTTTAAATTTTTTGCGCCGCTCAGTTTCCAGCCATGGATTACCTTTATCGCCGCGATAAAACTCCTCATGCCGATACAAATATAATGTCGTAGCCGCCAATTCCAAAACGACAGAGGGAAAAGATTTTGCCCGAGTCACAAAATATTTCTCTTCTTCCACTTCTGCCGCAGGCGCCGCTTTTTCTCCCGGACGGTAAATATAATAAGGCGTGCCCCATTCGGTCGCCTTTTCTTCTTCGCTGATCACTTTATCAGCGCAAGCCTGTTTCACCGCAACTTCCAAGGCTTCGCTATAAGGGCCGTAATGATAATATTCAAAAGAAAAATCATGCAAAAAACCCGCTTCCGTCATCAAAAAAGCGATTTTTTGCAAACGAATCCGCCCTATTAGCTCTCCGCCGGCATCTGAGATAATACGCCTCACCTGCTGCTGCAATGCGTTCTCTTCAGGCATTTTTCACCTCTTCTGCAATAATATCTTCTACTTTTTTCGTATATTTTTGTTCTCTATCATCACGGAAAACATAAGCCCGGCAAATTTTGTAACTTTCTGCATAGTGAATAGCCGGAGACACATCGCGCAAGTCCCTGATAGATCCGTTTTTTCTAATCAGAATCTGGTTCAAATGCGCACTTCTCTCATCTATCAAAGCTTTTTTATAGACAGACCGGCTATACGAATCGCAAAGAATACAATGCTCAGAATCTTCCCCCTGCCCAACCTTTATCTTTTCTACAATATTTTTGCAGATCCTGTCTACAATCTGACTTCCTTCTTCAATATCATTCCCCTGTTTCTTTTGCTCAAGAGCAGCTTCCACTTTCAGCCTGATGTCAATGGCTCTGAGCGGCCGTCTTATCATCAAATCTAGCGCACATTTCTTAACATATTTATCCTTTGCCTGAACAAGGAAGGGTAAACTGCTCCATAAAACATTATCATCAAGACTGAGAACATGTTCTTGTTTATCCGGTTCTTTAATGAACTCAATCAGTGGGTTCTGTTCTATAAGACCCGTATCTCCCATTTTACCTGCGCGAACAAGACAGACCAGGCGCCGCATTAAAGCCTGAAACAGCATTTCAAAACCGCGTGTCGTTTTATGTAAATAGACATTAGGATAAAGGTGGAACAGGCTAAAAATATAATTTTCTGCCGTATGCTGAGCTTTGGGGCTCAAAACAAGAGTCTGAGCTGTGCCCAGAGATTCACCGTCTTGCTCTACCTTTATCTCCCCAACTTCCAAATTCGCAAACAGCCATTCCATATCCACATAAGAAGAACGGACTCCGGTCATCAGCCGATCGCGCTGCATATAGTCCAGCCGGTCGGCATCAAACTGGCTGGAAATAACCGCGTGAAAAATATTGGGCGGGATCTGCTTATCTTTATTATCTTTTAAAATTTCTGCCACATTATCGGCAAAATGAGGCGAATAATCATTTAAAATATCCGCTATTCCACCTTCCCTAATTAAGGCCTGGCTAATATCTTCATGCTTTGCCATTGCCTAGTCAAATTCTTTGCCGACAGCCTCAAAAGCATGGCTGAACATGCCATGCCCGACATCATGCAGCAAAGCGGCCGCCAGCGCCGGCGCCGCATGCTGATCATCGTAACGCACCCCGTTTCTTTGCTCAAACTTCTTGATAATGCTAACCAGGCGGCGCGCTGTATGAAACACGCCAAGGCTATGGGCAAAACGCGTATGCGTTGCCCCGGGATAAACAAATTCCGAAAAGCCTAATTGTTTTATCCGCCGTAATCTTTGAAAAGCCGCTGTCTGAATAACGCGCCACAAACGCGATTCCAGCGGATCCAGCCCATCAAACTCAATGAGATTTGTGGACAGCATCGCGAATCCGCCAGACTTTATCTTTCATAACCCCTCACCCCCTTATAATTGCGTATCGCCATCTCCTTCATACGAAATTTTTATCACTCATGAAATAAAATAAATTTTCAGAAAATAAAGTTGGGAAAACAATAAAAGCGGCGGCTGCCTTTTTCACAGCGGCCGGGGGCTGCGCCACTCTGGCCGGCAAGGCCAAAGCCCGCCGCCGCCTCGAAAAAAGCAAAAGCCAAACCGCCGGCCGAAACTGTTTTACACAGCACACAGCCAGGCACCTGCCCGCTACCGGCAATGAAAGCGCTGCCGCTCTTTGGGCAACCGGCCGGGCTGACAGCCGGCCGGCAGTAGCGTGAATTATCCGGCAGCGCGAATCCGCCGGTTTTATCAGGCTTTTTTGCGATATTCATCTACTGCGGCAATACGCAGCATATTAGTGGTGCCGGAACGGCCAAAGGGAACGCCCGCCGTGATAATGATTTTTTTGCCTTCCCCGGCAAAGCCTTCATCATGGGCAATGCTACAGGCATGGCCGATCATAGCGCTAATATCGCGCACATCATCGGTCACCACACTGTGAATGCCCCAGACAAGCGCCAGCCGCCGCGCTGTTTCCACCAGTGGCGACAGCGCCAGAATGCGCTTTTCCGGGCGCTCGCGCGAAATGCGGACGCCTGTGCTGCCGGAGCGGGTAAAGGCAACAATAGCGGGCAAATTCAGCGTTTCGGCAATTTGCCGCGCAGCCAGTGATACCGCATCAGCCTCAGTTGCTTCCGGCTCAGCCTGACCAGCATGAATCAAGCGCGGATAATTTGCCTCACGCTCAATTTTACAGGCAATTTTATCCATAGTCGCTACTGCTTCTACCGGATATTGGCCGGCAGCCGATTCGGCCGACAACATAATTGTATCTGCCCCCTGGAAAATAGCATTGGCCACATCAGATACTTCAGCGCGGGTCGGCACTGGAGAACCAATCATCGATTCCAGCATTTGTGTGGCGACAACAACCGGCTTGCCCGCTTTGCGGCAGGCATGAATAATATCAATCTGAATGCCGGGGACATCTTCCAGCGGCACTTCCACCCCCAAATCGCCGCGCGCCACCATAACAGCATCGGTCACTTTAATAATTTCACGAATGCGCTTGACCGCTTGCGGCTTTTCAATTTTTGCCAATATGGCCACTTTATCGCCGGTAATCTGCCGCGCTTCTTCAATATCTTCCGGCCGCTGGATAAAGGAAAGGGCAATCCAGTCAATATCCTCCTTCAGCACAGCGCGCAAATCCTCATGATCTTTCGGTGTCATAGCACCGACATTGAGCACCGTATCCGGCAGGCTCACCCCTTTGCGGTCAGAAATAACCGTGCCCGCCAGCACCTTGCATTCAATAGAATGGCCGTCACATTTTTCGGCAACAAGCTGCAATTTACCGTCATCAATATAAAGACGCTCACCAGGCTTGACCGATTCCAGAATTTCCGGGTGCGGCAGGAAAACACGATTCCTGTCGCCCGGTTCCTGATTATCGTCCAAAGTGAATTTCTGGCCGATTGTCAGCTCTTCCCGGCCATTGCGAAAAGCGCCGACACGCAATTTCGGCCCCTGAAGATCAGCCAGAATACCGATTGGCCGGCCATGGCGCGCTTCAATATTGCGGATAATCCGCACCAGATTACGCATAAGATCATGGCCGGCATGGCTCATATTGATGCGGAAAACATCAGCCCCGGCGACAAACAGCTTTTCAATCATCTCCTCATTGGCGGAAGCCGGCCCCAATGTTGCCAGAATTTTAATTTTGCGATTGCGTTTCATAATATTTATCCCTGTCTTTTCTCTTCAGTAAAAGCGCCCTGACGGCCCGCCGGGGGCATAGTGGTCTGCCCTGCCTTGTTTTCAGCCTTATCGGCAGCAGGGGCCGCCGGCACATCGGTCAGGCGCACCATCCAGCCGGCCTGATTTTTCGTATCAATTTCACGAAAACCGGATCTTTGAAAACCGCGGGGAAAACAATTTTTCACCCCGTCAATTTTAAACTCATTCTCACTGACACACATATTAACCGTGCCATTCCATTTTTGTGTCCCGTCTGCGTCTTCGGCATAAAGATAATAAAAGCGCGAAGATAAATCACCCTCGATTAAAGCTTTGCAGCTTGTCGGCTCAATTTGCCACCACCCTTCGCTTATCCACCCCGTTTTTGTCCTGTAACCAATGGCCACACCTACTTTTCTCTGTGTAGCATTGCACACGCGAAAATCGGCATAAGCATTGGAGCTTAAAACCGGCAAAAACATATATGACAAAACGCCGCATGACAAAAATATCAAATTGCGGCAAAAACTGCGACCGGAAAAAAGCGAAGACAAAGCCTGTATCGGTGTTTTTTTTCCTGACATGTTTTTACCCGAATTTTAAAATGCCAAACCCCGCCTGTGCCTGCGCCCCGGTCACAGGAAGGAAATGACAGGCCGGTTTATTGTATATAAACTTTAAACCGGCTCATTTAAAGAAAAATTTGTTTACCCTGCCCGGCAAGTCTTGACGAAGAGCATGATAGCGGGCATTCAATAAGCAGATTTTGAGCTGCCGAAATACGGATTGGGGAAAAGGCGTGTCCTTAATTCGGCAATAAGTTTCATATTCGGCCCGGCAGCAGGCCTCATTTTTGAGCTGAAGACTGCGGATAGATAAAACAGAGGAACATAAAGTGAGCGACATCACCAATGAGACACAGGCCGTGGCTGTCGGCCAGCTTCGTTCTTTCATTGAGCGCATTGAGCGGCTGGAAGAAGAGAAGAAGACCTTAAGCGATGATATTAAAGATGTTTATGCCGAATTAAAGGGCAATGGCTTCGATACCAAGGCTGTGCGCACTATTATCCGCCTGCGCAAGCAGGAAGAGCATGAAAGGCAGGAAGAAGAAGCAATGATAGAGCTTTATAAAAATGCCCTCGGTATGGAGTAAGTGTTTTCAATATAGTCCGGTGCAATTTTAAGTGTGTGTCCTGCGCCTTTCGCGCGCAAAATATAATAATGTCAGCGCAATTTGCGTGACGCGATTTTGTGTCGCTTGTGCTGCGGGGTAATTTATGGTGGAGTTACTCTATGCGCCGCGCCGATGCCGGGCGTTTTATTGCGCCGCGTCAGGTAAATTAAACGGCCGCAATATGCCCCCTCTTATCATGGAATAATGCGCGCCGCGCTGGAAGCTTCGAAGCTGCTTGTCCGCACAAAACGCGGCCTGCCCGGCAAAGAACAGGATTTGCAATGAGCCGGAAAGGAACGGACTCAAGCGCAAAAGGCAGCCCGCTTTGGCCGGCGCAATCATCAAAGCGGCAGGCTCCGGCTCCTTACATAAATGTAAGGGGGTTAATCACTTGGCAGAGCGGGCGGAGATATTTGGCAAAGGCGCAGACGATTGAAATTTAAAAGAAAAAGCAGCGTGTGCGAAAAAATTTTCTACAAATCAGCATAATCATTCAGCTGATCATTCCGGCTCAAACTTGTGCAGAATGCGTGCGGAAACTGCTCAGAATAAACTCATTCTTGCTCAATCTATATTCCCAGGCTTATGCAGGGAAGCGCGTGTGCATGCCGCTGTGGCTTCCGGAGCTTTGTCAGATACCTCAACGTTCTTTGCCAAATGTTTTAGCAAATCACAATAAAGCGCGCAGTTTCAGAGGCTCGCCCGATTACAGGCCCATATCCTCATTATAAAACGGCAATAGCGACCGGCCCAGCTATAAGCGCATCGAGTGCCCCTAAGCCGTCAGCGGCAATAATAGCCGAACCGGCCGCTATGTCCCTTCCCCTTCCCGCCCGGCTTTTCACCCTAAAACTTAATCAGATTTATAGAATGCGACATGAGGCCACAGGTACAGCCCATAAAATTGCCTGAATGTTATGTGACAGGAGGTATTGGAAATAGCGGGGATTAGGTGGTTTTAAGTGGGACAGGTCAGTAAAATTGAGGGATTGAAGAGGTTTTTCAAGAAGGAAACTGGTGAGTGGGGCGGGAAGAATTTGACAGGCAATTTGGCCAGATTGCCGTGATTTGGTGAAAATCGGCCGCTTGGGCGCAAATCTTCAAAAGAGCTCTGAACCCGCCCTCGACCGGCGGGTCACAATGCCGCTCACTACAGGCGGTAAAAAGACATAAATCAGATATTTCTATAAAGCCCGGCCCAGCAGCAGGCGGGGTGAGCCTGTTATCAGGCCGGAAGCCTCTTTGATAAAATAATTTTTCAAAAAAGGCATTTTGTCCACCAGGCATAAGCCGAAATCACGCGCAGCGCGCAGCGGCGCAAAATCATTGGCGAACATACGGTTTAAAATATCGGTTGTCACCCCCATGCGGAAAGTTTCAAACCGCCGCCAGGCCTGATAGCGCTCCAGCACATTGAGCGCGCCAATATCCAGCCCCAGCCTCGCTGCCTCGACAAGCACTTCAGCCAGAGCGGCAACATCGCGAAAGCCCAGATTAAGCCCCTGGCCGGAAATAGGGTGGATACCATGCGCCGCATCGCCCGCCAAAGCAAAGCGCGGGCGGACAAATTCACGCGCCAGCACCAGAGCAAAAGGAAAACCGCAGCGCCCGCCTTCCAGTTTCAAATGCCCCAAATGCCGGCCAAAACGGCGTTCCAGCTCAGCCTCAAAGACAAAATCATCGGCAGCAAGCAGGCGTTTTGCCTCTTCTTCATTCTCATTCCACACTAATGAAGAGCGATTGCCCTTAAGCGGCAAAACAGCAAACGGCCCGGCGGGCAGAAAATGCTCTTCCGCCCGCCCGTAATGCGGCTTTTCATGCGCTACAGTGCAGACAATCCCCACCTGCCCATAAGCATGACGATAAATTGTGATACCCGCTTTTTCCCGCATAAGGGAGCGCACACCGTCAGCCGCCACCAGCAGCCGCCCTTGCAAAAGCGCACCGTTTTGCAAGGAGACACGCACACCGCCGCCATGCCCGGTAAAATCGGTTGCTTTTGCTTCCGCCTGATATTTTACCCCCAATTCCGCTGCCTTTTTATGCAAGGCTGCGTTTAAATGGCGGTTTTCCACCATATAGGCAAAGGCCTCATGCGGCTCAACATCACCCGAAAAAGTGAGAAAGACCGGACGCACAGGATCATTAAGGCGAGAATCGGTTACAATCATTTCGCGGATAGGCTCGGCCTCAGGCAAAACGGCCTGCCAGAGGCCAAGCCTGCCCAGCATGCGCACTGCCGCCGCCGCAATGGCAGAAGCGCGCAAATCATGCTGCCAGGCGTCCTTTGCCCCGGCATCAAGCACAATAATATCGAGCTGCGGGCAGGCCTCCTTTACCGCCACCGCCAGACACAGGCCGACATAAGCGCCGCCGACAATAATAATATCGGCCTCATGCGGTTTCTCGCTGTTTTTCTGTTCTGTTTCCATTTGCGCACCTGCCCTCGCCTAAAGCTATATAGCCGCAAAACCTGTTATAAAGCGGTTTTGCCGGCAAGGACAGCGCCCTTTTGTCGCAGCCCGGCCTCATTTTACCCGCCGCCGGCGCAAAAGGCAAAAATCTCTAACAGCTAATGAGGCGTTAACTCTCTGCTGCTAACATAGATGAGCGGAACAAATTTGACAAGAACGGCATTATCTGTGCAGGCAAGAGCGCGGTTTTGCCGCAGTTTTTGCCTCTGCCGGCCTTATATCGGCGCGTCAACGGGCGCAAAACGGGGGCATTTGTCTGTTATATTCCATGTTGCGTATAGTTTTGCCGGCGTTTTAAAAAGGTTGTTACATTTATGCGGAAAAATCATTCCCTGACCTCTATCGGAATGGAAGATGATTATCAATCGGCCAGCCTGTGGGAAATATTTTCTCGCCAGATAGGCAGTTTTATCGGTATTTTTATTGTCTTTGCCGTAGGAGCCGCCGCCGCGGCCCTGGCTTCATGGAATTTTGCCGATCCTTCTTTAAATAATTATGCGGCAGAGACGCGCCCCACCAATATTTTAGGGTTTTGGGGCGCCAGCTTTGCCGATATTTCCATGCAATTTTTCGGCCTGGGCAGTGTGGCTGCTTTGCTGCCGCCCTTTTTCTGGGGGTTATTGCTGATTGCGCAAAAAAATATTCCGCGTCTCAAACGCCGCCTTGGCTTTTTGCTGCTGGGGCTTTTTACCTTAAGCGCCGCCTGCGCCTTGCTGCCGCCGCCGCAAAGCTGGCCTATGCCTATCGGCCTTGGCGGCGTTGTCGGTGATAAGCTTGTCGGCCTGTTTAATTTTCTGCCCGGCGCTGTTTCGCCATTTTTTATCTCTTTGGCCGCTTTGTTTGTTTTATTCCCCCTGGCGATGATATTTGCTGCTTATGCCGGCGGGGTTATTTTGCGCCCTCATGGCCGCAGGCAGGCAGAAGTGAGCCGTTATGGCCAGGAAAATAACGAAGAAGAAACTGCGCCGTTTTACCCCGGCAATGACAATAATATCAGAGCGGCGGGGCAGGATAGTTTTGCTGAAGACAATGAAAAACCGGAAAAGCATGAGCGCTGGCACAGTTTTTTCGGCTTTATCCTGCATCATTATTTACGGCTGGTTTCTTTTTGCCGCCTGCATTTTGGCAGCAGAGACGCAAACGGCAATAGCCGGGTAAAGCAGCATTTTTCAACCGCCGGAGGCGACAGGCGCCGTGAGCCTTATATAGATACCGCCGGCGCGGCGGAGCATTCGGCTCTGGTGCGGCAGCAGAAAATATCGGAAGAAGAGGCAAAGACGCGGCAGGATCGCTTTTTTACAGCGCTGGATACACCGGCAAAATCGGTTGAGAGCCGGCAAAAACCTTTTATTTTGCCGTCCATCAATTATTTGGCCGTGCCGAAAAAATTGCCGCATAATGAAGCGAAAATACACAAAGTTTTGCAAAAAAATGCGCAAAATCTGTCTAATGTGCTGGAGGATTTCGGCGTCAAAGGCGATATTGCCCAGGCCTATCCCGGCCCGGTCGTCACCCTTTATGAGCTGGAGCCGGCGCCGGGGGTTAAATCTTCTCGCATTATCAGCCTGTCAGATGATATTGCCCGCTCAATGAGTGCCTCTTCCGCCCGTATTGCGGTGATGAACGGGCGCAATGCTCTGGGAATTGAGCTGCCTAACCAGCGGCGGGAAAAAGTATATTTGCGCGAAATATTGGAAAGCAAGGATTATCGCGACAGCAAAGCCGGGCTGGCGCTGGCGCTGGGGCAGAGTATTGGCGGCGATACTGTTATTGCCGATCTCGCCAGAATGCCGCATTTGCTGGTGGCCGGCACCACCGGCTCCGGCAAATCTGTGGCTATTAACACGATGATTTTGTCGCTTG
>NZ_QLZD01000026.1 GCF_008636115.1 Candidatus Tokpelaia sp.
ATTGGCCTTGCCCCTGCTTCTGTAATTCTGCTACTAAGTCTTTTGTTGGGTCATAATACGCCCCATGTACTGGTTCTTTTAGAATCTCCCTGTTTTCTGCCAGTTCTAGCTCTGCTTCTTCTGTTAGTGTTATTACTTCTGTTAATGATTTGGCTCCTCTAAGGAGTTTACATAATTGCTTTACTTTAATTCCTGCATAAATCTGACTTGCCCAATTCAATTTTCCCACTAACTTCTGTATGTCATTGACAGTCCAGCTGTCTTTTTCTGGCAGCATTATAGGCTGTACTGTCCATTTATCAGGATGGAGTTCATAACCCATCCAAAGGAAGGGCGGTTCTTTCTGATGTTTTTTGTCTGGTGTGGTAAACCCCCATGCCAACAGATGTTTTCTCAGTTCTTCTATTTTTGTTCTATGCTGCCCTAGTTCTAAGTCAGATCCTACATACAAGTCATCCATATATTGATAGATCACCATTTCTGGATTTTGTTTTCTAAAAGGCTCTAAGATTTTTGTCATGCTACATTGAAATATTGCTGGTGATCCTTTCCATCCCTGTGGAAGTACATTGTACTGATATCTAATTCCTGGTGTCTCATTGTTTATACTAGGTATGGTAAATGTAGTATACTTCCTGAATTCTTTATCTAAGGGCACTGAAAAATATGCATCACCCACATCCAATACTGTTACTGATTTTTTCTTTTTTAGCCCTGCGGGATGTGGTATTCCTAATTGAACTTCCCAGAAATCTTGAGTTCTCTTATTAAGTTCTCTGAAATCTACTAATTTTCTCCATTTAGTACTATCTTTTTTCTTTATGGC
>NZ_QLZD01000023.1 GCF_008636115.1 Candidatus Tokpelaia sp.
GTCGAGTTTATTGTGCATAGCTATCGCGATGTCAATGCCCGGCTTAAGCTTGGGCGGCCGTTTTTTCTTGATATTCTGCGCGATGGCATAGAGCTTTATGCTGAGCCGGGCTACCCGCTGGCCACCCCCGGCGCTATGACCGCAGAGCAACAGCATGAAGAGGCGGAGAAATATTTTAACCAGTGGTATACAGGTTCTTTAGCAGCTTTAAAAAATTCACAATCCTCTTTCAAGGAATCGCAAGGGGAAATGAATGCCTATATGCGCGATGCTGCCTTTCTTGCTCATCAGGCGACAGAGCGTATTTATCATTGCCTGCTGCTGACACTAACGCTTTACAGCCCCAAGCTGCATAATATCGGCAAGCTGCGGCGGGCAGCCAATGCGCTGGCGCCGGATCTGGCTTCTGTATGGCCGGAAGACAAACGCGCCTATAAGCGTTGTTTTGAGCTGTTGCGCCGCGCTTATGTTGAGGGGCGCTATTCGCCGCATTACAAGATTACCGCCTTGCAGTTACAATGGCTGTTTAGCCGTATTGAAGATCTGCAAGAGCGGGTAAAGCAAATTTGTGAAGCGCATTTGCGCGAAATGGCGCGCACTGCCGGAAAATAACAGCAGAGAAAAGCAGAAAAACGCCGGCATAACCGGCCATAATATAAAAATGACCCAGTGCCCGGGTCGGGTGCGCCGGCGGGGGATACAGCCTTAGAAAGAGCGCTGCAAGCGGCGGAACCAAGCCGCCCAATCTACCAGACGCGCCGGCCGGCAGCGGCGGGAATAGCGGGAATCAGGCGGAAATTTTTGTTGTCAGGCGGGTCTTAAAGCCGGGAAAGGCGGCAGCCGGTAAACTTGCTCCGGCATGAACCAGGCTGTATCAGAAAGAGCGCTGCAGGCGCACCGCGCCCTGAAGCGCCTCCTTATCCTTGAGCGAGAGGCGATATTCATCGCCATCAGCCTGGCGGCGGCCATATTTATTATGCCATGTTTTATAGGTCACCTCACAGACCAAAGTCAGCCCGTCGACAATATCTTTGGTAATATTGGTAGAATGGGCAAAGCTGCGGTCTTCGCCATAAGCATTCTGGAAATTGAGGCTGGTTTTATGCGAAAATTTATAAGTGCCGCCCAGCCAGTAAATGCCGTGTCCGCCCCAATCGCCAAAATTCGAATTGACCTGCCGGTAAAGGCCGTAGCGCTTAATGGCCGAGCCGTCAGCGCGATAGCCGATAATACGTGCGCCGTCATCGCCGTAACTTGTATCCAGATTATAATAATCTTCCATCGATTTATAGCCGCCCATGGCAAAGAGCGACAGGCGATTGGTGAGATTGGCGTCCAGCCGTATTTTACCTTCCCACTCTGAATAATAAGGCTCATAACCGATTACACCGGCAATAGAGCCCCAGTTTTTCTCATATTTCAGGCCGCCAACTATATTGGGCGTGTAATCATGCGTTTGCGAGCTAAGCTCTTTATAATGTTTGCTGCCGTCTGAGCGGAAGCGATAGCCGCCGTTTTTGCTGCCGTCAAGCGTATTATCAGCGCCGTCACTAATGCTGCGGCCCAGATCGCCGGGAATAGTGCCGTTGCCGTCATAAGTATTGCCCTGTTCAAAGCCGAGAATAGCTGAAAAGCCGGTTTCATGGTTAAAAGTATAGGCGATAACATTGGTGCGCTTATCGGTTGGGTTCATAATATCATCGCTGATCATATTGCCGTAATAGCCGGTCCAATAAGCAAAAATTGTTTCATCAATGCCGACACGCAGGCCGCCCAGCTCAATATAGCCAAAGCGCAAATCACCGCCGGAATTATCGTCCGGCGTATTGCCTTCCGAGCCATTATGCCAGTCTGAGCGCAATTCCATAAATGTGCGCAGCGGCCCCCATTCGGTTTGCGAAGCTGTGTGGACGCGCAAAGTAGCGCGCATCAGCCAATCATAGCTTTTGCCGCGGCGGTCACCATAGGTCATGGCGTAAACGCCGTCACCGCCTTTATTATCGGCGCGCAAATAGCCGGAAATGCGCAGGCAGCTATTCGTGCCGGGAATATAAAAATATCCTTGGCCAAAAGCATCACAAGCGCGGACAAGGCCTGTCTCTTCAGGCTCAGGCTGAGGCGCATAATCATTTGCCCGCGCCGGCAAGGCCGCGGCGGCGGCAAAAAAAACAAACAGCAGAGTTTTAATTTTCATAATGTCCTTGACTGAGACTTTGCTTACCGGCAATAAAACAGCGCTGTTAAGGTATAGTTAACTATAATAGCATGCTTTGCTCTGTATAACGAGATACGGTATAGAGAATACACAATCAATAAAACAACAGCCGCCCATTAGCTGTACTATATAACCAAACCGGGCGCTGCCAAAACGCCCGGAAAAACGGATAATTGCCCTGATAAATTGTCACATTGCTAGAAAGAGCGTTGCAGGCGAAGCTGCCCCTGAAGCGCCTCCCTGTTCTTGAGCGAGACACGTGTCTCATCACCATTGGCATATTTACGGCCGTAGCGATTATCCCAGTTAACATAGGCTATTTCAGGGGTGAGATTTAAACCGGGGAAAAGCTCATGCGAGACATTGGCCGCCGTAGCAAAAGTGCGGTCATCGCTGTAAGCGGCCTGGAGGTTGAAGCTGGTTGCCGGGGTGAATTTGTAAGTGGCGCCTGTCCACATAGCCCAGTCACCGCCCCAGTCACCATACATAGAGTTAATCTGACGGTAAATGCCGCGGTGCCTGATGGCCGTGCCGTCAGCGCGATAGCCGACAATCCGCGTGCCGTTTGTGCCGTAACTTGTGTCGAGATTATAATAATCACTCATGGATTTATAACCGCCCATCAGGAAGACGGAAAATTTATCGGTCATATTAAGATCGGCGCGCAATTTTGTCGCCCATTCGGAATAATAGGAATCATAGCCGAATACAGCGGAAACAGCGCCCCAGTTTTTCTCATATTTCAGGCCGCCGACAAGATAAGGCATATAATTATGTGTCTGCTGGCTTAATTTCCGGAAACGGCGGCTGCCGTCCGAGCGGAAGCGATAACCGCCATTATCCTGTGTGCTCAATATGGCGTCAATATTATCTTCATCAATATACATGGGGCTGCCGTCACCGCCAAAATTATTGCCCTGCTCAGCACCCAGAATAGCAGAAAAGCCGTTGCCCGCATTATAAGTATAGGAGATTGTATTGGTGCGGGTCTCGGCCGGGTTCAGCACATCATCATTTAAAACATTGCCGTAATAGCCTGTCCAATAGGCAAAAATAGTTTCATCAAGGCCAACGCGCAGGCCGCCCAGCTCAATATAGCCATAGCGCAGGGAGCCGCCGGTATTGTCATTGGCCGAACCGAATTCTGCGCCGGCCTTCCAGTCAGAACGCAATTCCATAAATGTGCGCAGCGGCCCCCATTCTGTCTCGGAAGCGGTGTGGAAGCGCAATACGCCGCGCGTCAGCCAGGCATAAGTATTACGGTGGCGCTCTTCACGGCGGCGGGCATAGACCTGATCGCCGCCCTGAATCTCAGAACGGACATAGCCGGAAATACGCAGGCAGGTCTCGGTGCCGGGAATATAAAAATAGCCTTCGCCAAAAGCATCGCAGGCGCGGACAAATTGTGTTTGATCAGGTTCCGGCTCAGGCGCGGGAGCAGCACCGGCCATTGGCGGCGCCAGCAGCAGAACAGCAGCAGAACCCAGAAACAGGTCTTTGATTTTCATGTTCATTCTCCAGCAAATGGACATTATATGTAACGGGAGAAATACCCCGGATAAAGCAAATATGGCGGCTTTCTCTCGCCAGATCTGCGCTCACAAAAGACTGATTTAAAGAACCGAACTTCCCGCAGGTCAGGTTAATAGCATTTTTTTGATACACAACCCAAAAGGCCGGAATTTACAGCACCTTTCATATTATTACTTGCCCCTGTTGCGTAAAGGACACAAATCGGCAAGGGCTCGCCTGTGTTCCTGGCTTTTTATCGCGATTTGTAACAAAAAGCCGTAAATCAGCCTGGCCTTGCAGCCAGCCTATATCAAAGTAGATTTTTCTAGTCAAGTTTATGTCCGGTATAATCGACAGCGAATCGGGAGGTAAAAATTGCCGGGCGCGGGCCGGCGCGGTTATGGGGAGACAGCCTTAAAGCCCGGGATAGATTCGGATAAGCCGGCTTGGGATAATTTCAGAAAGAGCGCTGCACGCGCAACATGCCCTGCACGGCATTATGGCCTTTGAGGGTATTTTTTTCTTCATAGGATTCGCTATATTGATAGCCGTGTGATTCATTCCACGCATTATAGCTGATTTCCGGGATAAGGTTCAGCCCCGGAACAAGCATATGATTTAAATTGGCGGCGGAGGCGAAATTTTTATTGCTGCTATAGGCCAGTTGCAGGTTAAAATCGGTTCGCTGTGTCAGGCTGTAAGTGCCGCCGCCGAAAAATATCCAATGGCCGCCCCAATCGCCGTAAAGCGAGTTTATCTGCCGGTAAATGCCCTGTTTTACCCGCCTGCTGCCGTCTTTATTATAGCTGTAATTTATATGGCCGGCATCTATGGCATAATAATCATCGGCTGATTTATAGCCGATCATTGTCCAGAGAGAAAACCTGTCTGTCGGGTAAAGATCGAGCCGCGTTTGTGTTGCCCATTCGGAATAATAGGCATCATAGGCGGCAACAGCCGAAATTGTGCTTTTGGCGCCGGCCCATTTCAGGCCGCCGACAATATTTGGCGTATAATCATGCGTTTGCTGGCTGAGAGTGTAATTATGGTGGCTGCCATCGGCCCGGTAGCGGAAGCCGGCGTTGTCTCCTTCCTGATCGCCTTGCTCCACCCCCAAAACGGCTGAAAAGCCGTTGCGCGCTTTATAAGTATAGGAAATAGCATTGGTGCGGGCATTTTGCATTGGCGTTATAACATCATCATTGACAACATTGCCGTGATAGCCGGTCCAATGGCTGAAAATACTGTCGTCCATGCCCATACGCAGCCCGCCCAGCTCAAAATAGGCAAAACGCAAATACTGGGCGCTGTTTCTCACCTCACCATATTCTGCCCCGGCGCTCCATTGCGAGCGGAATTCAACAAAACTGCGCAAAGTGCCGTAATCCGTTGCTGTCGCTGTGTGCCAGCGCAATGCTGCGCGTGTGCGTGAGGCATAAGTGTGACGGTGCAGAGTTTTCCTTGTGCGGGTATAAGTATTGTCACCGCCTTTAGTATCATTGCGGAGATAGCCGGAAATACGGAAGCAGGTTTGTGTGCCCGGCAGATAAAAATAGCCGTCACCCTCAGCCGGGCAGGTCTGCACATAATGCGGCTCATCAGGTTCTGCCGCCGGCGCTATATCGGCAGCAAAAGCCGGCAGGAGCAGCAAAGCAAAAAAAGTAAGGAAAAAACAGAGCAAGCGAACCAAATGCCGGCAGGCTTTGCGCCAGAGCATGAAACAGCAAGAGGCGGGGAGCGCTGTAGGCGCGACAGGGACAAGGGATAAAGAGGCGGGGAGGGGCGCAGCCCTGACAGGGACAAGGGATAAAGAGGCGGGGAGGGACGCCGCCCTGACAGGGACAAGGGATAAAGAAATGGGGAGGGGCGGAGCGGGTTTTGCCGGCATGAATCTTCCATAGAATTTCATCAAATTTGCATTGGGGTGGCGCGTGATAATACTGCTTTTGGCACTTTGCCGCAGTGCTTTGTCGGCAAGTGGCATAATTTGCAGCAAGGCGCCGGAGCAAAAGCAGGATAAGCGCGTTTTGTTAAGCCCTTGTCAGGAATTTAGGGCAGTTGACAAAAAGTTAAGGGTGGGGCGGCGAATAAAGCTGTTTTACGGCTGATTGTGCACAGAAAGCTGCCGGCAAATGAAAAAACGCCGTGACAGATCTTGCCTTTGCCGGCAAGAAAGGCTATTGCAAAGCAAAGACAGGTGGAATTTCTGCGCGGTGGAATGTGCCGATTCTGTGCTTCTGCTATGTTTGACAGGCGGGAGCAAAGTGAGCCGCAGCGGTTTTTGCCAATGGCTGCATTGGGGGCTGCTTTTGGGCCGGCAAAAATGAGGAGAGATGGCCGAGTGGTCGAAGGCGCTCCCCTGCTAAGGGAGTAGGGCTCAAAAGGCTCTCATGGGTTCGAATCCCATTCTCTCCGCCATTTATTTTCCTTCGTTTTATGATTATGGAGAATTATTGCGCAGCTCAGAATTTGCAGGAACAGGAGCTATGCAGCCATGGGGATTCTGCGAATAATGCTGTTTGCTATGTTTGAGGGGAGATTATGGCTGAAGGCAAAGCGGATTGGCGGGGTAATCTCCCCCTGATAGCAGAATTTCCGCTATTTTTACCAGCCATGCCTCATATAAATTATAGTATTACCCGTGGGGTGAAATTATGTTCGTCTCTTCTCTTAATGTAGGAGTGCTGTCTCCTCCCTCTTTATTTGGAGGAAGCTTTATGCCTGGACAGCTTTGGGGTAAGAGCTCAATTCAATCAGATTGCCGTCCGGGTCGCGACAATAGACTGAGCAAATAGCGCCGCGCGCTCCGGTTTTGGTAACCGGGCCTTCCTCTATTGCGATATTATTGGTTTTTAAATATTGTATAATTTCTTCAGGCGGCAGATTAACCAAAAAACATAAATCGGCACTGCCGATTTGCGGATTTTGCGCGGTGAACCAGTTTGTGGCGCTTGCCTCTATCGGCCGTAAATTGATTTTTTGCCAACCGAATTTCAGGCTTATGCGTTGCGCCGGCGTAATTTTCTTATCTGCGACCGTATTTTCATTATCTGTGCCGGTGGCGTTATTGCTATGTTGAGCGGCATAATTTTCCCGCCTGGCGCCCAGCACTTTTTCATACCATATAGCCGATTGTTCTGTATCCCGGACAGTGAGCACAATATGGTCAATCGCCTGAATATGCAAAACTTCCCTTTGTCCGGACATAGGCCGTCTCTCGATTTTGGGCTTTTTCCATGGGCGCAAAATGCCGGTAATAGTAGAAAAAGTAGAATTTTCCTGAAAATTATGACAGGAGTGCCTACATAGACAGGGAGCACAAAACGCAGCGGAGAAACCACTGCACCTGATAATCATGCTTCGGCTAATATTGCTCAATCACAGCAGCAAACCCTAAAGCAGGCCTCTCTGCTTTAGCTCTTTGCTGTCAGCACCTGACGGCCGCGATACATGCCGGTTTTCAGGTCAATATGATGCGGGCGGCGCAATTCGCCCGAATTTTTATCTTCAACATAAGTCGGAGCCTTTAGCGCATCGGCCGAGCGGCGCATGCCGCGTTTGGAAGGAGAGGTTTTTCGTTTAGGGACAGCCATGGCCGCATACTCCGCTTGTTAAACGCATTGCACCGGCAAAACCGGCGCAGAAACTGCAAAATTCTTCAAAAATGCCTGCCGGAAAGCAAATCAACCCCGCAGCGCGAAAGCCCGGCTTTATAGGGGAAGAAAGCGCATTCAACCAGTCTTCCTCCTCTTTTTGCAGAATTTTTTGCGAAAATCAACAATTTCTTATCAAAGATTCCGCATTTTCGCGGCTTTCCGCCGGCGATAATCTGTTATAGCCCTGCTTTACCGGCTTTTAACGCAGGCAGCCAATATAAGCGCCGGCAGCCAGCACGCGCCTTTCAATAATAGCGGCGCGGTCAAGCAGCGTATAATCCAGGCGAAAAGGATTACGTTTCAAGGGCGAGGGCAGGGCAATCGCCAGAAGCGCGCTTTGCCGCGGGGTCAAATTGCGGGCGGAAATGCCGAAATAATAGCGTGAGGCGGCCTCAACCCCGTAAATGCCTTTACCCCATTGGGCGATATTGAGATAAATTTCCATAATCCGTTTTTTCGGCAGCAGCATATCCACCCATAAAGCAATGGGGATTTCTGTTGCCTTGCGCAGATAAGAACGGCTTTTCCAGAAAAACAGGTTTTTTACCACTTGCATGGTGATAGTGGACGCGCCGCGCGGTTTATCATCATCTTCACTCGCTGCCTGCTGCAAAGCCTGCCAGTCAACGCCGTCATGTTCGCAAAAGCGCCCGTCTTCCGCCATCATGACCGAATAAACAAGGCTTGGCGCTATATGGCGCAGGGGAACCCATTGCCTTTTATAAGAGGTGTGGGTGACAGTGTCGCGCAGCATAAGAGTGGAAACCGGGTGGATAAAACTGAAGCGATATAAAACCGCCAAAACAGTGATACAAAGCAGGAAAAGGCCGATAATGATCAGCGCCAGCCGCGCGGCGCGGCGTAAAAAACCGTGTGGAGGGAAAATGCGTTTGGGCGCCACAATTTATCCTGTGTCTCTGCCTGGCCGGTTTTACACTGCCGGGCTGAAATTGCCTGTTTTTTCCTGCCTGTATGTATCAAACAGGCCGGCAACCAGACGAACAAAAGGCCGGCCTGCCTCGGTAATGGTGATTATATCCTGCGATTGCTCGGCAATATTGTCGGCCAGCAGTGGCTGCAAGCGCGCCAGCTCAGCCTGATAATGCCGGGCGCCGCCGTAAACAGCCAGATCAACGCGGAAACGGCACATTAAATCGCGGATAAGGGCCGCGCGTTTTTTATCTTCGGCATTAAGCGCAACCCCGCGCGCCGTGCCCAGCCGCCCTTGCGCTATTGCCTGTTTATATTGGCCAATATCGGCAATGGTCTGGGCATAAAGATTGGGGAATTCTGAAATGCTTGACGCGCCGAAGCCCAGCAAAACTGCCGCATCATCATCGGTATAACCCTGGAAATTACGGTGCAATCTGCCGTTTTTTGCCGCTTGTGCCAGCGGGTCTGCGGGCAGGGCAAAATGGTCAAGCCCAATCGGCACATAGCCCAGCCGGGTTAAAATTTTGCCGACAAGGGCTGCCTGAAAAAAACGCGCATGCGCATCAGGTAGAATAGCGCTGTCAATCAGCCTTTGATTGGCGCGTCTTTGCGGCAAATGGGCATAGCCGTAACAGGCAATGCGATCAGGCACTAATTGCGCGGTTTTTTCACATGTTTCCTGCAGGCTGGCCTCGGTCTGGTGCGGCAGGCCGTAAATAAGGTCAAAATTTATGTGCTTTATCCCGGCCCGGCGCAAGGCGCTCACAGTGCGTTCAATAGCGCTGAGCGGCTGAATACGGCCGATAGCCTGCTGTACTTTGGCGTCAATATCCTGCACGCCGAGGCTGGCGCGGTTAACGCCTTGCTCAGCCAGCAAAGCGCAAAGCTCCGCATCAACATAGCGCGGGTCAAGCTCGATAGCGTGTTCTGCCTCCGCTTCAAAGGTGAAAGCTTCTTTCAAAGCGGCCATGATAGCGCGGAAAGCGGCGGGTGAAATAATGGCAGGTGTGCCGCCGCCCCAGTGCAGATGAGCAAGTCGGGGCCGCCCGTTAAAACAGGCGGCCTGCAGTTTTATGTCCTGCACAATATAGCGGGTATAGTCCGCCACACTATCGGCGCGGCGCGTTACTTTGGTAAAACAGCCGCAATAATGGCACATGGCGCTGCAATAAGGAATATGAATATAAACGGAAACACGGTCTTGTGCGCTGAGGCGGCGCAAGGCGGCAAGACGCGGTGCATCTTCCAGCCGGTGAAAATCTGCCGCAGTCGGATAAGATGTATAGCGGGGAACGGCAGCATCGGCATAATGTAATATTTTTTCATTATTCGGCATAATAATCGCTATCCTTGGCGCTCCTGCTTTTATTTTTGCCGCCGGCGAGTATAGATTGCCGCCGGCCTTTGCTCTCTTGACATGATAGAGCCAGATTACAGCCTGCGGGCGGGCAAAGCAAGAAGGCCTCTTTTTTGGCCTGCCGCTACCGCACTCAGTTGCTTGAGGCCGGCCTGCTGCCCGGTTTGACCGCAGGCATGGCTGCCAGCGCCGGCGGCAGATTATCCGCGGCATAGGAAGGCACGGCGTAATCGGCCAGGCTTATGAGCGGCACGCCGATTTCTGCCTTGCCGCCGGAGCGGTTCAAAATACAGGCGGCGGCCACTATTTTGGCCCCGGCCTCTTGCATGGCTTCCACCGTTTCACGCACAGAAAGGCCGGTGGTCACAATATCTTCAACAATCAAAACACGCGCTCCCTGTTTAATGGGGAAGCGGCGCAGCCTGAAGCGGCCTTGCTCGCGCTCTACCCAAATAGCGGGTAAATGCAGCTGGCGGGCGGTTTCATAAGCGGGGATAAGGCCGCCAATAGCCGGGCCGACAAGATAATCAGGCAAATCCTCCTGCCGCCCGGCCAGAAATTCGCGGATTTTTTCGGCCAAAGCGCGGCATAATTTTTCTGTCAGCTCCGCATACATGAAAACATGCGCCTTTTGCAGATAAACAGCGCTATGCCGCCCGGAAGTGAGAATGAAATGGCCGTGCAAAATCGCCCCTGCCTGGTTAAAAATATCCAGAACCTCTTGTGTTTTCATGACATTAACTTTCTCTGTTTTATTCAGAATTTTATGGCTTTAAATCCGCTCCGGCTTTTGCTGCCTTTGGCAGTTTCCGCTTTTTCTTTTGCCGCCACTGCCGCACATCTTTTCTGCCCTCAAAGAGCGCTGCGCTCTTTGCCGCTGTCAATGAGCGGGCAGCTCATGCACTATTTATTGCCGGTTTGTCTACCCCATTTCGCGCAAATGCGCTTCACAGATTTGCTTCACAAATCTTTTTCACCCGCTGCTGCAAATCTTTAATACGGGTAAACAGCCATTGTAACTGCAAAGCAGTGATTTTATAATGCGGTGAATAACGCGCCTCAACATAAGCGCGGCGCAACAGCTCAAAACAGCGTTTATAGACGCGTTTATCTTGCGGCCATACCGAGATAAGCTCCGGCGCATGGAAATTGGCCATTGAGCGCAATTTGCGTAAATTATGCAGTTTGGGGCTATAGAGCATAAGCGTTAACAACAGGCAGTGATAAATGCGCTCGGTTGCCTGATGGGCCTCAAAAGCCGCTTTTCTCAGGAAAGTATCGTCTGCTTCATTGTGCGCTTTGGTGAGGCAAATTTGCGCGATTTCCAGGTTTGCCAGAGAGTCTTTATACCATTTCTTAAAATATTTTTGCGCTTCTTCATGCTGCTGTTTTTCTGTCATAGCGCCGGCGTCAGCCAGCGGGTAGCCCGGCTCGGCATAAAGGGGGATACCGTCATAGAGAATATCAATGAAGAAGGGGCGGCCGATTTTAAGCTGGGCATTCACATCATGATAGCTGTGGACAATAATTTCCACCGGGACTCTTATCCGCTTGAGCACCAGCTCTTCATGCAGCAAAACCCCTTCGACATGATACCAGTTTTCCGGCTCGGCCGCTTCCTTATTATTGACGACAATCAGCAAATCATAATCGGAATTATAGCCGCTTTTGCGATCCATTACCTGCTTGCCGCGCGCATAAGAGCCAAACAGAATAATTTTGAGAATACGGCCGCGGCGCAGAGCCTCATTGGCCTGCGGCAGTTTTGCCGGCTGGAAATTCTCAAGCAGAAGGTTGACAATATAGGCCAGCTCGCGCCGCCGGCGCGGCGGCAAATGCCGTAAACGCTCTTCCAGTGCATTTTCATCAATAAGCATAATCTCTTGTAAAACCGGCAGGAGATACAGGCAAGACTTTGTGCTGATTTATGCAAAACTATTTATTTTTGGCACCGGCAATTATGGTCTTGGGCAGAGGCGTGAGCGATCCTGTGCATTGCCGGATTGGCCAAATTTTTCAAAACCGGGATTGCCGGGAAAATTTCTGCCGAACCGGCGGATATTCCGCCCGGCCAAATAGCAGGCACCGGTAACATACGCTTCAGGGATATTTTTCTTTTTTGCGTGCGCTTTAACCATTGACCCGCCAGGCCTGGCTGACACTCTCCAGCCGCCGCAACTGGCTGAGAATTGTATTCAGATGTTTTAAATCCCATACTTCCAGATCCAGCAGCATTTCGCTGAAATCCGGTGCCGTGCGCGGCAGTGACAAATTGTGAATATTGGCATCATTACGCGCAATAATCGCTGCTGTTTCAGCCAGTGAGCCGGGGCTGTTGCCGGCAATAACGGCGATACGGGCGGGAAAGCGGGCGCTCATTTGCGCATCAATATCCCAGCGCACGTCCAGCCACCAGTCGGGCTTGTCATCATAAGCGGCCAAAGCCGGTGATTGTATGGGATAAATAATAATGCCTTTTTGCGGTTGAAATATGCCGACAATACGGTCGCCCGGCACGGCGCCTTCCGGCGCAAACTGCACGGCTATATTGCGGTTAATGCCGCGAATGGGCAGGGCATTATCCCCCGGCTGCGGCAGCGTGGCCAGGGCTGCTCCGCTTTCCGACATTATGCTGCCGGGCGCGGTTTTATCTTTTATCCCGGTTTCATCAGGCGCCGGTTTTGGCCGCTCCTGCGGCATTTTAAAAATCATGCCGGCCACATTGCGAATATTAAACCAGCCTTTTTCCTGCTCTGCTTTGGCAGTTTTGGGGGTGGCGCGCTTATCCTGATAATCGGGATAGAGGGCGCGGATAACATCATTGGGCAGCAATTCGCCGCGGCCGACAGAGGCCAGAACATCATCACTATCCTTCCGCCCCAGCCGCGGCAAAAACTGCTCCAGATTTTCTTTTGAAAAGGTTTTGCCCGCTTTTTCAAAACTGCGCTCCAGAATGCGCCGGCCAAGGCCGGAATATTGCTTGCGCACAGCGGCGCGGGTGGCGCGCCTGATAGCCATGCGCGCTTTGCCGGTCGCCACCAGCTCTTCCCATGCCGCCGGCGGCACTTGTTTGGCCGAGCAGATAATCTCTACCTCATCGCCATTGGTCAAACCGGTGGTCAGCGGCCGGCTCAGGCCGTTTATCTTGACCCCAATGCAGGAATCGCCAATATCGGAATGAATCATATAGGCAAAATCAATCGGTGTGGCACCGCGCGGCAAAGCAATAAGCCGGCCTTTGGGGGTAAAGCAGAAAACCTGATCCTGAAACAGCTCTAATTTGGTATTTTCCAGAAATTCTTCCGGTGTTCCGCCTTCCGACAAAGTCTGAATAGTTTGCCGCAGCCAGGCATAAGCGGCGGTTTCCTGCTTATTGTCTCTGGCATTTTTGCCGCCCGGCCCTGAGCCTTTTTCTTTATAAACAGCATGAGCGGCCACGCCATATTCGGCGATTTCGTCCATTGCATGCGTGCGGATTTGCAGCTCCACCCGCTGGCGGGAAGGGCCGACAACTGTGGTGTGCAGCGAGCGATAGCCGTTTTGCTTGGGCATGGAAATATAATCTTTAAACCGGCCGGGAACCATAGTCCAGCTCGTGTGGATAACACCTAAAGCGCGGTAGCAGTTTTCCAATGTGTTAACAATAATGCGAAAACCGTAAATATCGGATAATTGCTCAAAAGACAGAGCCTGATGCTCCATTTTGCTGAAAATGGACCAGGCCTTTTTTTGCCGGCTTTTAATCTGCGCTTTAATGCCGTATTCGGCAAAAATTTTGGTTATATCCTGTTCAATAACACTGAGCACATTACTATTGCGCTGCGACAAATCGGTAAGTTTGTCTTTTACCGCTTTCCAGCCTTGCGGGTTAATATAGCGGAAAGACAGCTCTTCCAATTCTTCGCGCACATCTTGCATGCCCATGCGCCCGGCCAGCGGCGCATAAATATCCATCGTTTCCTGGGCAATGCGGCGCTGTTTATCATCACGCATAACCTGCAAAGTGCGCATATTATGCAGCCTGTCGGCCAATTTCACCAGCAGCACCCGCACATCTTTGGAAATGGCGATCAGCAATTTGCGCAGATTTTCCGCCTGAATGGCTTTTTGCGATACTAAATCCAGCTTTTTCAGCTTGGTCAGGCCTTCCACCAGCGCACCGATTTCCGTGCCGAATAATTTGTCAATTTCAGCCCGCGTGGCATCTGTATCTTCTATTGTGTCATGCAGCAGGGCAACGGCAATGGTCGCTTCGTCCAGATGCATATCGGTCAGAATTGTGGCAACTTCCAAAGGGTGGGAAAAATAAGGATCGCCTGAGGCTCGCTTTTGCGAACCGTGCTTTTGCATGGCATAAATATAGGCTTTATTTAACAGATTTTCATCGGCATTGGGCTTATAACGCCGAACCCGTTCGACAAGCTCATATTGCCGTATCATGCGCGTTAATCCTTACTCGTGCTCGTTTTAGCAACGCATATCGTTTTCAAAGCCCTTTTAAAGCATCGCCTTCCACTCCCAATGGCGGCACTTTATTGGCTTTCATTGGCGGTATTACATCATGAAAGGACAAAAAACACGTTTTATTAATGCCCGAAAAACTCATATGGCAGTGCTCTAGAATATCCATGCCCAAAAGACCGTCAATATTTTGACCGGTGAAATCTGTTTCCACTAAAAGCACGGAAACTTCAATATGCGGTTCAATATTTATATGCCCGCCGACCAATAAACCCATTTCATAGCTGTCTCTTTGTGCAGAATTTGTCCCGGTTGAGGGTGTCAGTATGGATATTGTCTCTCTGGGCAGCAAACCCAAATCTTTAAAGGGCTGTAATTGACTTTTGCAAATACAAGAGCAGCTTGCTCCCGTATCCAATAAGAGACGGGCAGGAAGAGGCAAAAATTTCTTTATTTTCTTTTTATCCTCTTCTTTCAGTTTGCTCCAATCTTCATGGGCATAATATAATCCGGCATTCAAAATAATCTGACCATTTTCAATAGAGCAGGACGCGTAAGTGCTCATCGAACAAAACTCCGTCTGATATAAAAGACAGGTTCCATGCCCGGGGCAAATATTTCTTTTACCAGAAAGGAATCTGTGCCGAATTTTTCATAGCCTTTGGCCATTGCCATTGCCCGGTCAGGGTAAATACCTTGCAACTCGCTGCCTTTAATCAGCACAAAACCACCCCGAAATTTCTCCCATAATTTAGTTTGCAGCTTTTTGTAGGCCTCATATTCCTGCGCCAATACTGAGGGCAATTTTAATTCTGTTTCTGCCATTGCCTTGCTCCTTGCCTGCCATGACGGATATTTCC
The DNA here is from genome assembly GCF_008636115.1 of Candidatus Tokpelaia sp. GTDB lineage: Bacteria > Pseudomonadota > Alphaproteobacteria > Rhizobiales > Rhizobiaceae > QLZD01. The sequence continues at coordinate 14,995 of NZ_QLZD01000023.1, forward strand.
ATAGTATAACGGCAATAATAAGAGGGCAAGAAAAAAGCGGCACCAAATGGCGCCGCCTGCAAAGCCCGTCCGGCTACTGGTGTCTGTGTCAAAAATCTTCATTTTTCTCAGGCGCAACCAGGCTTTCAATGCCTGCCAGCAAATCTTCTTCCGACATTTGGTCAAAAGCTATAGTATCGCTTTCTTCCTTGGCAGCCCCCTCAGTAAGCGGTATTTCACCGCCGGCTTCCATTATGGCAATATCGGAAGTCAGCAAAGCGCGTGCTTCTTCCGGTTCATCTACCTCGACATGTTTCTGCAGGGAATGGATAAGATTTTCCTTCAAATCAGCGGGAGAAAGTGTCTCATCAGCGATCTCGCGCAAGGCGACAACCGGGTTTTTATCATTATCGCGGTCAATAGTAATGGGCATGCCCTGCGAAATTTGCCGGGCGCGATGGCCGGCCAGAAGCACCAGTTCAAAACGGTTTTCTACTTTGTCAATACAATCTTCCACAGTGACGCGCGCCATGGCTCAAGCCTCTTTCCTCAAATATGGGCAAATAACGAATATATGCCCGATAAACTATTTTTGCCTGAAAAACAAGAAAAACAAGGATAAATCCGCAAATTTCGTCTTTTTGCCTTGGCAAATTATATAGGCTGTTTTAGATTGAGGGCGAATTTTTCGGGGTTGCAGCTGCTTTTGGGGTGGTTTTCCGGCATATAGGCGGCTGTTTTGTTTCATAAGGATATGTTTGAGATAAATGGCTGATATTTTTGATTCGCGTGAAAAAATCGTTTTGCTGATAGACGGTGCCAATCTCTACGCTGCTTCCAAGGCTTTGGGTTTTGATATAGATTACAACAAGCTGCTGGATTATTTTCAGGCCGGGGGCTATTTGCTGCGCGCCTATTATTATACGGCTCTGGTGGAAGATCAGGAATATTCTTCTATCCGGCCGCTGATTGACTGGCTGGATTATAATGGTTACCGCGTTATTACCAAAGCCGCCAAGGAATTTACCGATGCCAGCGGCCGGCGCAAAATTAAAGGCAATATGGATATTGAGCTGACCATTGATGCCATGGAGCTTTCAGATTCCGTTGATCATTTTGTTATTTTTTCAGGTGACGGTGATTTCCGCTCGCTGGTGGAGGCCCTGCAACGCAAGGGGCGCAAGGTCAGTGTGGTGTCGACATTAAAGAGCCAGCCGGTGATGATGTCGGACGATTTGCGCCGCCAGGCCGACCATTTTATTGACCTGTTCCGCCTGAAAAAGCATATTGAGCGCGCGCCCAATGCGCGCCCTCAGCCGGCGCAGGAAGGGTATTATGACGATGATGAAGGTGATGAGGATTATTGACGCAGCACGTTTTGCATGATTTTTATCGGCTGATTTTGCCTGAGGGGAGGCGGGTGACACTGTAGAGATTATAGAGAGGCGGGGGCGGCAGAATGCAGTCGCGAAGGTTGTGGGGCGTTATGCGTTTTCTGTCGGTTCTTCCTTCTTTTCCGGCTCTGCTTTATGGGAGTGAATTTGTTCTTCTGTCGCAGCTTGAGAAATAACAGGCTGCGCCGGCATTGCCCGGGAGAGCGGGTAGGGGTGTGGAGGTGCGGCGTAAATATGCGGCTGCTGACAGGCGCAGTGACAGAGCTGTGCCCTGCGGCTTGTTGTGCGGTTATATAGTGGCATGTGATGATGATAAACCGGGCGATTTGCGGCTTTATTCCCGGGAGCTGTGATGAGCAAAGGCGGCAAAGCGGGTATTGGCGGGAGCGGGTAATTGCGTAATGCTTTGTGCGCGTGCGGCAGAGAGGCCGGAAGTGACAGGCAATATAATTTGCTGCCGCCCAATAGGGAGCTTTTTCCTAACCCGCCACATAATTGCGCTTTGTGCCCGCGTCTGCATGATTTTTTGCAGCAATGGCGGCAAAGGCAGCCGGGCTGGTATAATGCCCCTGTTCAGCCGTTTTTGCCGCAAGGCGGGGTGGCGGCGGTGCGCTTGCTGCTGGTCGGCCTTGCTCCCGGCCTGCAAGGGGCCAACCGCACCGGGCGGCCTTTTACCGGAGACGGCTGCGGCCCGCTGCTTTATAACACTCTGAAAAAATACGGTTTCGCGCGGGGAAGCTATCAGGCACGGCCTGATGACGGCCTGCAACTGGTAGAAATGGCGATTGCCAATGCCGTGCGCTGTGTGCCGCCGGAAAATAAGCCGCTGGGGGCGGAAATCAGTACCTGTCGCCGCTATCTCGCCCCTTATTTGCAGGGTTTACCCCGGCTGCACGTGGTGGTTACCTTGGGTAAGGTGGCGCATGAATCAACCTTGCGGGCGCTGGGCGTGCCGCTGAAAGCGGCGCCCTTTATTCATGGCCGCATGGTGGAAATCCGCCGTGCCGGCGTGACGCAAGCCGATAGTAATGGTGGCGTGGTGCAAGTCGATAGCGGAGAAATGAGGCAAATTGACAAGGATAAAGCACAGTTTGACAGGCCCATGATACAGGCCGGCCATAATGGGAGCGCTGCGCCGGTTAAGCGCGGCAGCGGCAGCATGGTGGAAGGCAGCGATAGCGGCAGTTCGATAGGAAGTGGCGGCGGCATGGTAAGGGAGAGCGGCAGGGGTGAATCAACGGCAATCAGCGACAGCAGATTGGCACCAATCGGCAGCTTGCGGCTTATTTCCAGCTACCATTGCTCACGTTACAATACCAGCACCGGCCGGCTGACAGAAGCCATGTTTCATGAGATTTTCGCCACCGCCCGCCAATATCTGGATTCGATGAAAGCGTAATTCCTGAGCGCTGTGCTACATGCTCTGTTCGGTCGTGAGCCGAGTTAGGCTGAGTATTTGACGGCGCGGTTGAAAAGCGGGCCAGGAAATTATGAAAGGCCGATAAAATAGCGTTGCGGGGAAGCGGGGCTATGATTATTTGAGAAATATGGGGGGATTGATAAGGTCTTGGCCTATGCAAACACACTATAGCGTGCCGGAATTTAACAAAACCGCCTTTAATTGCCCGCATTGCGGCGCCTTTGCAGAACAGAAATGGTCGGAGCTTCGATGCGATATTTTTGCGCACCAGAATGACTGGGAATTAGGCAGAACTTTAGAGCTTCTTAAGAATAAAGGATATAGCGAACTGGACGCGGCACATATGCGTTATGAACAGGCGGGCGGAATATTTGCCGCTATTTGTGCGCATTGCAAGAAATATTCCTATTGGCTTGAGAGAAAAATGCTGTGGCCGGCGGCGAGCACAATAGAAATGCCCAATCCCGATATGCCGGAGGAATGTCAGAAGCTTTACATGGAAGCACGCATTATTGCCGGTCAGTCGCCGCGCGCCGCCGCTGCTTTATTGCGCTTATGTGTAGAAAAATTTATACTCGCCCTAGGCGGAACAGAGAAAAAACTTGCTGATGGCATTCAGGCTCTTATTGATAACGGTAAAATTTCTCAAGCTGAGCAGGAATATTTGCATATATGCCGCTTAATCGGCAATGATGCTGTTCACCCGCGGGAAATTTCTTTAAGCGATAGCCCGGAAATTGTTTTGCCGCTTTTCAGATTTTTGAATATTTTAGTGCAGAGAACTATTTCGGCGGAGAAAGAACGCAGCAATTTTATCGCAGGATTGCCATCTAACATACAGCAGAAAATAACGGCTCATAAAGAAGCCGGCGCAGCAGATTGGGATAAATGAGGATAAAGTCAGAACAAAAATTCTCTTATTTTTCCGGTGATTTTGGGCGGTTCGCCCTTACACTGAGGGGTGCGGGTTTGTGCCAAATCGCCGGCAGATTCTCCGCGCCTGCTTTGGCAAATAACCGTGCTTCAGGTGCCTTCCTGGGTGATTCTCGCTCCCCTTTTGGCAAAACAGCAATATCCCAAGACACAGCTCGAACGATTCTTGCGGCTCTTTGTGGCAGCCGCATTGGCAGGCGGCACAGCAATAGCCGCTCCGGGCGGCATTATGGTGCAGTATCCGGCAGGCCTGCCGCCGGCATAAATACTGCCTTCTGCCATTTTTGGCCTTTAGGCGGGCTTGTGCCAATATTGCCGGCAGATTCTCCGCACCTGCTTTGGCAAATAACCATGCTTCAGGTGCCTTCCTGGGTGATTCTCGCTCCCCTTTTGGCAAAACAGCAATATCCCAAGACACAGCTCGAACGATTCTTGCGGCTTTTGTGGCGGCGGCATTGGCAGGCGGCACAGCAATGGCCGTTCCGGGCGGTATTATGGTGCGGTATTTGGCAGGCCTGCCGCCGGCATAAATACTGCCTTCTGCCATTGCCGGCCGGCTCACTGGGCGCTGCCCGCAAGCTATTTATTATTTTGCCGCAGCAGGCGGGCTTTTTCCCGCCCCCAGTCACGCTTTTTTTCAGTCTGGCGTTTGTCATGCAGCTTTTTGCCGCGCGCCAGTGCAATCTCTATTTTAGCGCGGCCGCGCGGGTTAAAATAAAGCCGCAGCGGCACAATGGTCATGCCTTCGCGCTCAACAGCTTTGGCCAGCCTGTCCATCTCCTTGCTGTGCAGCAATAATTTGCGCAGGCGGCGCGGCTCGTGGTTAAACCGATTGCCGGCAGTATATTCCGGAATATGCGCATTGATAAGCCATAGCCCGTCTTGCTCAAAAGAGGCGTAGCTCTCGGCAATATTGGCGTGATTGGCGCGCAGCGATTTCACCTCTGTGCCCACCAGCACCAGGCCGGCTTCCATATTGTCCAGAATTTCATAATTAAAGCGTGCTTTGCGGTTTTCGGCCAGAATTTTGCGCTTTATTGTCGGTTTTTTCACTATTATTCCTGCTTTCTGCCCGAGCCGGGTGCCTTAAATACAGGCCGCAGCGGCCGGAAAGACCAATAAATCTTGCGCGGCCGCGGCGCATCATATCATGCCGCGCCGGCTGCTATTATTGCAGCCAGAGGTCGGTGCCGCTTTAAACCGGCAAAACTTTGGCCGGACAAAAGCAGCCAAAGCGTCAAATCCGCCCTGTGCCACACTGGCAAAATCGCCCCGGCAGCCCAAGCGTGGCTTGATCAAGCCTCACTGCTTCTTTATTCAAATATAGGCCGCAACAGCCGGAAATTCAAACGAGCCCTGCCTGTGCCAGCGCCGCATCAATTTTCTCTGCGGTTGCCGGCGCAATTTCTACCAGCGGCAGACGCAGATCGGGGCGGCAAAGCCCCAGCCGCGCCGCAGCATATTTCACTCCGGCCGGATTAGGCTCAATAAACAGAGCCTGGTGCAGCGGCAGCAGCTTTTTATGCAAAGCCTCTGCCGTTTTGACATTGCCCGCCAGACTGGCCTGCTGAAAAGCAGCGCTTAAGGCCGGAGCAATATTAGAGGTAACGGAAATACAGCCGCGCCCGCCCTGGGCGTTAAAAGCCAGAGCCGTGGTATCCTCCCCCGATAGCTGGATAAAGCCGCTGCCGCAGGCGCGCCGCTGCTCACCGACACGCTCAATCTTCCCCGTGGCGTCTTTGACCCCGATAATATTGCTAAAATCATGTGCCAGCCTGCCCATTGTTTCCGGCAGCATATCAATAATAGAACGGCCGGGAATATTATAAATAATAATCGGCAGGCGGACTGCTTTGGCAATAGCGGCAAAATGAGCATAAAGCCCGGCCTGATTGGGCTTGTTATAATAAGGCGTGACCACCAGCGCCGCATCTGCCCCCGCCGCTTGCGCATATTGAGCCAGCTCTATTGCCTCGGCCGTGCTGTTGGAGCCGGCGCCGGCAATAACCGGCACCCGGCCTTTGGTCTGCTGCACACAGAGCTCAATAACGCGCTTATGCTCATTATGGCTCAAAGTCGGCGACTCACCCGTCGTGCCGACAGCAACAAGCCCGCTAATCCCCTCTTTTATTTGCCATTCAACCAAATGGCGAAACGCTTTTTCATCAACCTTATCCTCTGCTGAAAAGGGGGTGATGAGGGCGGTTAAAGCTCCCTCTATCATATCGATACCTCAAAATTGCAGCCTGTCGCCGGCAAAGGCCGCGCCTTTTCACTATTAAAAGCGCAGTCTGGCTGCCGCCTGTTGTGAGCAGCCGCCACGCGCGACCATAAAGCAATTTTCGCCATCTGCAAACAGCTTTTTTGCGGCAAGGCTGTTGGGGCAGCCGGCTTTGCGCTGCCGGGTACGACAAAATATTAAGAAGGGCTTTACCCTTGCTCTTTATTTTGCCCGGCCTGACGGTAGCAGGCTCATGGCATTAAAACGCTCAATGGCAGGCAGATTGGGGCATTATGGCGCGAAACTGGCATAAAAATTTTATAATATACAGCACGGCGCTGGGGCTGTTTTTTGCCCAGATTGCCGCAGCTCAGACTAAGGCCGGCGGCAATAAAATGCCGCACCCGGCCGCCCGGCCGGCGGCACAGGCGACAGCGGCAAAAAAAGCGCGCAGTCATAAGGGCAAGGCTTCTGCCCCGGCGGCCAGAACAGCGGCCAAAGCGCGGCCTCAAACCAAAGCTGCGCCTGTATTGACCGGCGCGGCCGCGGCGGTCGGGCTTGATAATAATCCTGTTTCGGCTATTCCGCCGGGGCGTTCGGCTGTTTTGCCCGGGCTGTCGCCGCGTTTGCGCGCCGGGTTTGACGCTGCCTATAATAATCGCGGGGCAGAGGCTCTGGCCGCCAAAAACGCCTTTGCCGCCGGCACGGCAGAGCGGCAGAGCCTGGCCTGGGCCATTGCTACTGCCGGCCCGAGCGGCGTTTCGGCCGCGCAATTATGGCAAAACAAGGCAGAGCTGGCCGGCTGGCCCGGGCAGGCGCAGTTGCAGGGCAGTTTTGAGCGCGCCTTGGCGCGGGAAGGGGCGGCACCCGCCAAAATTATCGCTTATTTTACCGGGCAGCAGCCGCAAACGGCGGCGGGGCGGGCAGTATTGGCCAGGGCCTATATTGCGGGCGGGCAAAAAGCGCAGGCGCGGGCGGTGCTTTTCCCCTGGTGGTATCAGGCGCGTTTAAGCAATTCTGAAGAAACATTGCTGGCAGCAAGCGCCGCAGGCCTGTTGACGCAGGAGGATTATCGCCGGCGCCTCTCTGCGCAGCTTTTTGCCGGGCAGAAAGCTGCGGCAGCGCGTATTGCCGCGCGCGCCGGCGGCACTGATTTATATCAGGCCTATATGGCAGCCCTGCAGCCGGCAATGGCAACCGAGTCGCTGCTGGCCGGGCTCTCTGCCTATTGGAAAAAGCAGGCTGTCAGCCGTTTTATCTATATACAATATTTGCGCCGGACAAAACATTATGAAAAAGCGGCGCAGCTTGTTTCGGCTACTCCGGCGGCAAGCGGGGCAATGGGCAATAATGAGGCCTGGTGGGCGGAAAGACGGGTATTGTCACGCGAAATGCTGGATATAGGCCGTGCCGATATTGCCTATAGGCTGGTGACGGCCTGGCGCCCCGGTGATAAAATACAGGCGGCCGATGCCGAATTTCATGCCGGCTGGTATGCTTTGCGGTTTCTGGGCAGGCCGCAGCCGGCGCGGGAGCATTTTGCCCGCCTTGCCGCTTTATCGGCCGGCACCATTACCAAAGCCCGGGGCTATTATTGGCAGGGACGCACGGCCGAGGCGCTGCATGAGCCGCGCGCGGCACAAAATTTTTATGCGCAGGCGGCGCATTATTCCACCACATTTTACGGCCAGCTTGCCGCGCAAAATATTGGCAGAGCTTTGCCGCCGCCGCCAATGCCGCGGCCAAGCCCTGCCGAGCGCCGGAATTTTGCCGCGCGCCACCCGGTGCAGGCGCTGATATTGCTGGAAAAGGCCGGTTATAATGCGGCAGCGCGCGGTCTTTACACGGCTTTATCGCAAGATTTGCATAATATCGGCGAATTGGCGCTGCTGGCAGCGCTGGCAGAGAAAAACAATAATTATTACAGCAGCCTGAAAATCGGCAAAAACGGGGCTCAGCGCGCTTTTGAGGTTGGCGCCCTGGCGCACCCTTTGGGGGCTATCCCGGCAGTGGCCGGTATTTCTCCCAGCCGGCTGGCTTTGGCCTATGCTGTTGCCCGGCAGGAGAGCGAGTTTAACCCGCAGGCTTTATCGCCCGCTGATGCGCGCGGCCTGTTGCAGCTTTTGCCGAAAACGGCCAAGGCCGTGGCCGGGCGGCAGAACCTCCCTTATTCGCTGGATAAATTATCCGGCGATGCCGGTTATAATGCGCGGCTGGGCGTACATTATCTGGAAGAGCAGCTGCAAAAATTCAACGGCTCCTATATTTTGACCTTTATCGCCTATAATGCCGGTGCCGGGCGCGCGCTTGACTGGATAGGCCGCTATGGCGATCCGCGCGGGCAAAAGAGCGATTTTGTGGTGGATTGGCTGGAGCGTATTCCCTTTACTGAGACGCGCAATTATGTGCAAAGGGTAATGGAAAATTATGAAATTTACAAAATGCGGCTGGGCGGCCGCGCCGATATTGACGCTGATATAGCAGCGGGCAGACCGGGTTGAAATCTGCCGGCACCAGGTGCAGCTTTTCATGCCGGCCGCCGGTGCCGTTCTTCGCTGGGCAATCTGGGCAAAAACAGGGCAATAATACCAAGCAGCGGCAAAAAAGCGCAGAGGTCAAACAAAGCCTGATTGCCGATTTTGTCGCCCAGTGCGCCGAGCAGAGCAGAAGACAGCGCGCCAATACCGAAAGACAGGCCGTAAAACAGGCCGGCTATTGTGCCGATTTTACCCGGCATCAGCTCCTGGGCAAAAACCACAATAGCCGGAAAGGCAGAAGCCAGAATAAGGCCGATAATCACAGATAAAACGGCCATTAGCGGCAGCGAGGCATGCGGCAGCGCCAGGGTGAAAGGCAAAACGCCCAAAATAGAAAACCAGATAACCCGGCGCGCGCCGATTTTATCGCCTATCGGGCCGCCGAAAATAGTGCCGGCGGCAATCCCGCCCAAATATAAAAACAGCAAATATTGCGCCTGATGCACGGTTAAGCCATATTTTTCCATAGCGAAAAAAGTATAAAAATTGCTCATGGAAGAAAGATAAATATATTTGGCTGTCATCAGGGCAACAAGCATAAAAATCGTGCGGCGAATATGCGTTTTGCTTAAATCAGGCAGAGCGGGCGGCGCTCCTTTGGCCAGAATGCGGCGCAAACGGGCGGCATACCAGCGGGCAATAATAGTCAGCAATAAAAAACCGGCAAAGGCAATAAGGGCAAAATAGCCGACATCATATTGCCGGTTGATAAATAAAGCGGCCAGCAGCGGGCCCAGGGCTGTGCCGCTATTGCCGCCGACCTGAAAGACAGACTGGGCAAAGCCGAAACGACCGCCGCTGGCAAAACGCGCCACGCGCGCCGCCTCGGGGTGAAATATGGAAGAACCGAAGCCAACCAGGCAGGCGCCGGCCAGCAAACCCCAATAATGCCCGGCGAAAGCCAGCGCCAAAAGCCCCGCCATGGTAAACAAGGCAGAAAAAGGCAGGGAATAAGGCAGCGGTTTTTTATCGGTGTAAAAACCGATTAAAGGCTGCAAAACAGAGCCGGTTATTTGAAAGCCGGCCGTAATCAGGCCGATCTGCAATAGCGACAAGTGATAATTAGCCCGCAAAAGCGGGTAAACAGCCGGCAGCATGGATTGCATGACATCATTGAATAAATGGCCGAAACTGATAGCCAGCAAAACGGCAATTACCGTATCACCGCCGGCAACAGCCGCGGCTTTTGCTTTACCCGGCAGCGGGCTGCTGCCGGCAGCCGGCACTGTTTTATCACGAATTGGCGGCCTTGACGGCATAATTGCACCTTTTGACTATTTAAGGGGTCTGATATAAAAAGCGTTCTCTTACAGCTTCCCCCGGCTCAAAGCGAAAGGCCGATAATCGCGCATTTATACAGGCAATGACACAGATGAGAAATTTTTTTGCACAAATTTTATTAAAAATGATGGAAATATTTACCATAAAGCGATAAAAGGAGTGCCTCAAGGCGCAAAAGCTGCCATAATTGCGGTTATTCGGGGCGGTATTTGCATCTGACAATAATCAAGGGAAATATGCTTTTTCGCCAAAAAAAACAACCGAATTTGTGGGGGAAGATTCGTCTCTATCTGTGGCCGCGGCGTTCTTTTTCACGCTCATTGCGCTATTTGGGCAAGCGTTTGCTGCGTATCCCGGCCAGGCCGCATATTGTGGCGCTGGGGCTGGCTATTGGCGTGTTTTTTGCGGTAACGCCGCTTTACGGTTTTCATATTCTGCTTGCTGTTTTTTGTGCCTGGATTTGTTCTGCCAATATTGCGGCAGCGGCTCTTGGCACTGTTTTGGCCAATCCGTTGACTATCCCGTTTCTCTTTGGTGCTGCTTATGAAACCGGGCGGCTGATTTTGCCGATTGCGCATAAAGCGGCGCCTATACCGGTTTTGTGGGTTGAGCTGCAAAAACTGAATTTCAGCAATCTATCCGGTGTTTTGTTTCAGATTTCAGTCGGTTCGCTGCTCTTGGGTATTATATTGGCGGCTTTGGCCTATATTGGCACCTATACGGCGACTAGACATTTTCGCCGGCAGCGGCAAAAGCGTATTCATGCCCGTTATTTGCGCCGCAGCGCTGCCGGGGCGGTTTGCCGGAATGGCGGGGCGCTTGCAGATTTCTCGCCGGCGGCGGAGATTTTTGCCGATAAACCGGTAATTTGTGCGATTGAAGGGCGCGGCGGCGCAGCTCCGGGTGAATATGGGCCATGATTATCGGTATCGGTAATGATATAATTACTATTGCGCGGGTGGAGAAAGTGTTGCAGCGGCATGGCACCCGCTTTACGCAGCGCGTTTTTACCGCTGTGGAGCGGCAGAAATCGGAAGGGCGCCGCCAGAAAGCGGCCTCTTATGCCAAGCGTTTTGCTGCCAAAGAGGCTTGCGCCAAAGCTTTGGGGACAGGTATTGGCCGCGGTGTCTATTGGCGCAATTTGGGGGTTGTCAATTTGCCTTCAGGGGCGCCGACCATGGAAATTACCGGGCAGGCTTTGAACGTGCTGGCCTCAAAGCTGCCGCCGCGGCATAAAGCGCATGTGCATGTGACGCTTAGCGATGATGAGCCTTTTGCCCAGGCTTTTGTGCTGATTGAGGCGGTGCCGCTGTAATTATGGCAGTGCTCCTCTTAAGGGGCAGCCTGTTGCCGCTTTTGCCGCAGTTACTGGTAAAATAGCAAGCAGGTAGGGATAATGAAGAGTATTGCAACAGCTCCGCAAGGGCAAAAAGGCAGCATAAAAGAAACATTTATTGTGTTGATTGAGGCTTTGTTACTGGCTTTTATTATTCGCAGTTTTTTGTTCCAGCCTTTTAGTATTCCTTCCGGCTCAATGCGGCCGACACTTTATGTCGGCGATTATTTGCTGACAGCGAAATATGCTTATGGCTATTCGCATTTTTCGCTGCCTTTTTCGCCGCCTTTGTTTTCAGGCCGGTTATGGTCGGCCGAGCCGCAGCGCGGCGATATTGTCGTTTTCCGCAATCCGGGTGATACAAATACGGATTTTATTAAACGCGTTATCGGCCTGCCGGGCGATAAAGTGCAAATGCAAAGCGGGGTGCTTTATCTTAACGGCGTGGCAGTGCCGCGGGTAAAAATCGGCGAGACAGTCAATATTGATGCTGTCGGCTGCATTCCGCCGGATCCCAATGGGCGGCTTGTCCCGCCGCCTGCGGTGCCCGGCAGCCGGGGAGAAATTTGCGATACTAATCACGGCCAGCATTTATTCAACCCGCAAGCTGACCGGCCTGTCGGCATTTACCGGGAAACTTTGCCCAATGGCGTATCTTATAATACATTTGACATTTATCCTTTCGGCTATCTGGATAATACGCGACTGTTTGAAGTGCCGCAGGGCTATTATTTTATGATGGGCGATAATCGCGATAATTCTGATGACAGCCGGGAATCTGTGGGCTATGTGCCGTTTGAGAATCTGATTGGCCGCGCCAATCTGATTTTCTTTTCTATTAGTGATGAGACCAGCGCCTGGAAAATCTGGGACTGGCCGGCGCATTTGCGCTGGCAGCGGCTTTTCAGTTTTGTCTGGACAATAAAAGCGGTGCCGGCAAAATAATATTATATTCTGCCGCGCAAGGGTGGAAACAGAGAGGGTGAAGATAAAGGTGCTGTTGACAGTGCCGATAAAAGTGAGTTGGCAGGTGACAGAGGCGAAAGATAAAGCAAAATTTGGCAAAATTACCGGTTATATGTTTAAAGACAGTGCGCTTGTAAAGCGCGCTTTGACTCATTCCAGTGTTGAGAACTCCAGCCGCGGCAATTATGAGCGGCTGGAATTTTTGGGTGACAGGGTTTTGGGGCTGGTAGTGGCTGAGCTTTTATGCGACCTGTTTCCCGATGCGCCGGAGGGCATATTGTCGGCGCGGCTGAATATGCTGGTTAATGCTGAAATTTGCGCCGAAATTGCTGTTGAAACCGGGCTTGCCGCTTTTATTGTAATGAGCGCGGATATGAAGCACGGCTCGGCGCGCCGCATGGTGAATATTTATGCCGATGTGATGGAAGCGCTGATTGCCGCTTTATATTTGGAAGGCGGGCTGATCGTGGCGCGCCGTTTTATTATCCGCTATTGGACAAAAAGGGCACAGGATTCTGCCTTGCGGCGGCGCGATGCCAAGACTGAATTGCAGGAATGGGCGCATAAGCAAAAAGCGGGAGAACTGCCGCATTATCGGCTGGTCAAGCGCAAAGGGCCGGATCATGACCCTGTTTTTGAAATGGAGGTGCTGGTTTCCGGTTTTGCGCCGGCCAGCGGCGAGGGGGCTTCCAAGCGCCAGGCGGAGCAGGCGGCGGCTGAAATTATGCTGCGGCGCGAAAATATCTGGGCATAAGACGGTACGCGGCCGGTTGCGGCACAGATGAATAAAGGCAAGGATTATGGCAGTGGCACCGGAAAAAGAGCAGAATGCTGTCGCAAAAGTGGAAAAAGCCGCCAGGCCGCAGAATAATGCTCCTGAACAGCGGCAAAGCCGGGGCAACCGTGGCGGGCAGGGCGAAGAGGAGCCGCCGGGGGAGAAGCTGAGCCGCTCAGGTTTTGTTGCCCTGATTGGCGCGCCTAATGCCGGCAAATCCACTTTTATCAACCGCCTTGTCGGGGCAAAAATTTCTATTGTGACCCATAAAGCGCAGACAACACGCGCTTTGGTGCGCGGTATTATCCGGCAGGGTAATACGCAAATTGTTTTTGTTGATAGTCCGGGGATTTTCGTCCCCAAAAAACCGCTGGATAAAGCTATGGTGGCGGCGGCGTGGAGCGGCGCGCGCGAGGCCGATATTGTACTGCTGGTTGTTGACGCCAAAGAAGGTTTTTCTACCAGGCTGGAGCCGCTTGTCGCTTATATGCAGCAATGTCGCCAGCCGAAAATTCTGGTATTGAACAAAATTGACAAGGTTCGGCCGGAAGATTTGCTGGCTTTGGCGGCGCAATTTAATGCCGCTGTGCCTTTTGACCGGGTTTTTATGGTTTCGGCGCTTAACGGCTCCGGCTGCGCTGATGTGACATTATGGTTAAGCGCTCATCTGCCGCCTGGGCCGTTTTATTATCCCGAGGATCAGCTTTCAGATATGCCTTTGCGCCGTCTGGCGGCCGAAATTACCCGGGAAAAGCTGATTTTGCGCCTGCATGATGAGTTGCCTTATGCTGCTACGGTAGAGACGGAAAAATGGCAGGAACGGCAAGACGGTTCGGTTAAAATTGACCAGATTTGTTATGTTGAGCGTGAGAGCCATCGGAAAATTTTATTGGGTGCCAAAGGTGCGACCATTAAAGCAATAGGTCAGGCGGCGCGCAAGGAGATAGCGGCTGTTCTGGAACAAAAAGTGCATTTATTCCTGTTTGTCAAAGTGCGGCCGAATTGGAGCAAAAAAGCCGGGCATTACCGCGAAATGGGGCTGGACAGCACGGATTAAGGCTGGAGAAGCCGATGGAATGGCAAGATGAAGGATTTATTATCGGGCTGAAACAGCATGGGGAAACCGGCCTGATTGTTGAATTGATAACGCCTGAGCACGGCCGCCATAAAGGGCTGGTCAGAGGCGGGCAGGGGCGCCGCTTATCGCCGCTTATGCAGGCAGGTAACCGGGTAAAGGCGCAATGGCGGGCACGGTTGAGTGAGCATATGGGGCAATACAGGCTGGAAGCGGTGGATTTCGCCGCTGCCAGGCTGATGCAAAAGCCGCTTTCCCTTTATGTCCTGCAAAATGTCACCAGCCATTTGCGTCTGCTGCCGGAGCGTGATCCCCACCCGGCGCTTTATCGGCTTATACCGCTATTATTTGAGCATTTTGACAGACCGCTGCTGGCGGGTGAGATTTTTGTGCGCTTTGAAATGCGGCTGCTGGAAGAATTGGGCTTTGGCCTGGATTTAAGCCGTTGCGCTGCTACTGGGAAAAAAGCTAAAATAATGCCTGTGCAGGCAGGGCAGAATAATGAGGCTTTGCCGCGGCCCGGCCGGGAAGCGGAGCTATTGGCGGGGCATATAAGCACGGCAGAGCCGGTCGCAAAAGCAGGGAGCAGACGGCCTGTTGCCGCTGCGGCTTCGCCAAAGCCGGGTGACAGGGAGGAAGAGGTAGAGCTTGCCTATGTTTCGCCAAAATCAGGCCGGGCAGTGAGCTTTGCTGCCGGGGCGCCATGGCGGGACAAATTGCTGTCGCTGCCGCCGTTTTTGCTGGCAGCAGGGCAACGCGCCGCCGATTTTGCCGCACTGCAGCAGGCTTTTCAGCTAACCGGCTTTTTTCTGGCGCGCCATGTGTGGGAGCCGCGCGGCCTGGCAGTGCCGCTTTTTCGTGCGGCCTTTTTGCAGAGTTTGCAGGCGGCTCTGGCAGAAGATAAAAGACAGGCTGTGTAAAAGAGCCGGGCTTGCAGCGCAAAATCGGCCAGGCCATTTGCAAAGGTTCCGGCTGCACTATTTTTGAATGTGTATTATCTTGATTTTCATGTCTTCGAGGTTTAATTGTAGCAAAATAAAACAGGAAGGGGACGAGATAATGACTGCTGATTTTGGTAAAGCGCAGAAAAAAGCCGCAGAAATCCTGAAAGAATATCGGATAACCAAGCCGCCGATTGACCCGGAAGCGATTGCCGAAGAAATGGGAGTTGATGTCCGCTATGCCGATTTCAGCCCGGATATAAGTAAAAAAATATCGGGCTTTATTCGCTTTAATCGTGATTCGGGCAATGCGCCGCAAATTATTGTCAATAAGGCTGTCAGCCCCAGACGTAAAATTTTTACTATTGCGCATGAATTGGGGCATTATCTCCTGCATCGGGATTATGCCGAGGACGATAACCGTTATCAGGTTATGCCGCGCAGCAATTTTTATCCGGAAGGCAAGCCGCCGGAAGAACAGGAGGCCGATTGTTTTGCTGCCAATCTGCTGGTGCCGGAGGATATGCTGAGGAAATATAGCGCCTATGCCAGCATAGAAACTATCGAGAAACTGGCTGGAATATTTGCTGTTTCCAAAGAGGTGATTCTCGATAGAATGAGGTTTTTGGGGGTATGAGTGTTTTACGTAAAGCAGCGGAAGAGCAGGAGACAGCGCAGGAATTTTCTTATGATGTCGATAAAAAGAAAGAGCTGGAGAGAGCGCGAGAGCTTGGCTATGACGCCGATAAAGAGGAAAAGCGGATTCATAATAAAGGATTGGGAGAATATTACGGCCATCGCAAATGGTGGTCGTGGTTTATTTTGGGCTGGATAAGCATTTTGATAAGTTTCAATATGGGACTTGCATTATTGGTCGGCTTTCACACTTATGATTTTAATTTTGATAAGCTGCCGTGGTTTGCAGCCTCTATAACTACAGAGACTTTTATTCAGATTGTCGGGCTTGGCTATGTTGCTGCACATTATCTGTTTTCAGACGAACAAAAGCAGGATAAGCGGTTGCGGGCGGCGCTTTTGCGCTAGATCGGGCTGCGATTCTCAAGAGCAGAGCCTGCCTCGCCTTAAACAGTCGAAACAGGGCGCTTTCCTATCGCAGTTTTTCTGTCGTTTCCGGTTTTAAGCGGGTTGCGCCGTCTCATTCCGGGCGGCTTATTGCCTGCGGCAAATAAGGAGGTGCGATGAAATGCAGCGCTACCTCGTTTGCCTGAGCGGCCGGGCTGCCTGCCGGCGGTATTTTATCAAGGCGGATAAGGGCAAGCCCCTTTTGGTCACAGACAGTGCCCAGCCTGCCGATAATTTTGCCATTGAGCAGAATTTCCGTGCCCGATGGCGGCAAGGCCTGTTGTGCTTCCACCTGCACCAGACGCTTGCGAATAATGGTTTTATGCTGCATGCGTGCGACAATTTCCTGCCCGATATAACAGCCTTTTTGTCGCGCAACAGCGCCGAGACAGTCATAATTGACATTATGGGGGAAAATATCGTCCGGAATAAAATCGCTGCCGCTTTCCGGCACAGCATGGGCAATACGCAGCCTGTCCCAGTTTTGCGCTGTTGCTGCTTTGTCTATGGCGGCAAAAGCGGCATTATCCGTTTGATAATAGACGCGGCAGACAGAAGCTGCGGGCGGAAAGCGCGCATCATGCAGAGCGAAACAAGGCGCCGGCAGTGCCGCTGCCGGCAGTGCTGTTTGAGCAGTAATCGGCGCTTGGGTGATAATGCCGATAAGGCAGTTTTGCGGCGGGGCGATCTGCACATTGGCGCGCAATTTATAAAGGCTGAGCCGCCTGACAAAATCCTCTGCCAGGGGCGCGGCAATATCCAGCAAAAAGCCGGCCTCTCCGCCTGGCTCTGCTCCTGCCGGCATGGGAGCAATGAGGAAATCAAACATAATTTTGCCTTGCGGTGACAGCAAGGCGGCGGGGGCCATAATGCCCGGGGCGAGCGCGGCAATATCCGCAGTTATAATAGTGTTTAAAAATTGTGCCGCGTCACTGCCGCCAATATGTACCAGCCTGTGCCCTGTCAACAGGGCGCATAAATTGTCGGGGGAGGGAGACTGGGTCATATAAGGCTCGTAAATTTGTGCTTCACCGCTGCTGCGGCTTGCTTTTGCCCCGGTTTTTACGATAATTCAAGCATAAAGAGCGGGCAGGCACAAAATTTGCTTAATCCGGCCGCTGTTTATAATGCCGGGCGGCATAAATTGGTGCATTTGGCAAAGAGGCAGTTCTAAATGCGTGGCAAAACAAATTTTGATGTGATTTTTAAAAATGCTGTTGTGGTTAATCATGATGGCCGGGGCGCGCGCGATATTGGCATTATTAAAGGGCGCATTGCCGCTTTGGGCGATTTAAGCCGGGCCCATGCCGGTGAGGAGGTGGATTGCACCGGTTTGCATATTCTGCCCGGTATGATTGACAGCCAGGTGCATTTCCGTGAGCCGGGACTGGAGCATAAGGAAGATTTGCAAAGCGGCTCGCTTTCTGCCGTATTGGGCGGGGTGACTGCCGTTTTTGAAATGCCCAATACCAGGCCGGCAACCGACACGCCGGAGCGTCTTGCCGATAAATTGCGCCGCGCGCATCACCATATGCACTGCGATTTTGCCTTTTGGGTGGGAGCAACGCGCGCTAATGCCCATTTGGCGGCCGAGCTGGAACGCCTGCCAGGCAGCGCCGGCATGAAAGTGTTTATGGGGTCTTCTACCGGTGATTTGCTGCTTGATGATGATGCCGGCGTGGCCGCAGTGCTGCGCCAGGCAAAGCGGCGGGTGGCTTTTCATTCAGAAGATGAGGCCAGACTGGCCGCGCGGAAAAGGCAGCAAATAGCGGGCGATCCAGGCAGCCACCCTGTCTGGCGTGATGAAAAAGCGGCCCTTTTCAGCACACAGCGTTTGCTGCGGCTGGCGCGCAAGACCGGTGCCCGTATTCATATATTGCATCTTTCTACAGCGGAAGAAGCGGAGTTTTTGCGTGATTATAAAAATATTGCCACTATTGAGGTAACGCCGCATCATTTAACCCTGACCGCAGCAGATTATGCCAGGCTTGGCACATTGATGCAGATGAATCCGCCAATCCGTGCCGAACGCCACCGGCAGGCGCTGTGGCAGGCGCTGCAACAGGGGCTGATTGATGTGCTGGGCTCAGACCATGCGCCGCATTTATTGAGCGAAAAACAACAGGCCTATCCGGCCTCGCCTTCCGGCATGACCGGCGTGCAGACCATTGCGCCGCTTATGCTGGATTATGTCAATAAAGGCCTGTTATCGCTGGAGCGTTTTGTTGATTTGACAGCCCACGGCCCCAATCGTATTTTCGGCATTAGCCGCAAAGGGCGGATTGCGCTGGGCTATGATGCCGATTTCACTATTATTGATCTGAAGCGCCAGGGCGTAATTACGAATGCCGGCACAGCTTCAAAAGCCGGCTGGACTCCTTATGACGGCAAAAAAGTGCAAGGCTGGCCGGTCGGCACTATTATTCGCGGCCGCCGGGTGATGTGGGAGGGAGAGCTGGTAAGCGCGCATGGCGGAGAAGCGGTGGAATTTATCGAAGCTCTGCCGCATAGGCGATAAACGGGCAAATGACGGCCTTTGCCTTATCACCTTACCCGGCCTGGCCTTGTTATTCTGCTCTCGCTCTTGACCGGCCAAATACGGTCTTTTATTCATCAGGCGGCAAATCGCCGGAATCATCAGGCAAAG
This sequence comes from Candidatus Tokpelaia sp., assembly GCF_008636115.1. GTDB lineage: Bacteria > Pseudomonadota > Alphaproteobacteria > Rhizobiales > Rhizobiaceae > QLZD01. The sequence goes on from NZ_QLZD01000023.1 coordinate 33,583, forward strand.
CAATATTATCGCCGCGTTTTGGCATTGCCGGCGCGCTGTTTTCTGTTGCATTATTACCCGCTTTATCGGAGCTGTCATCACCGGTCAGAAAAAAGCGCCATTGACCGTCCGGCGCCAGCCCCAGGCGAAAATAAATATAATGGCCGATTTCTTTGATCGTGTCCAAATCATCGACACTCATAATTTCATAAGCTTCTACGATTTGTGCCCGGGAGAGATTTTGCGGTGATAGAGCCACAAAATAAGGCCAGACATAGGCATCTTCCTTGCCGCCGCTGTTTAAATGCACGGCGCCGGTTTGCAGGATTTGCACCAGGCTGGCCAAAATTTCCAAACCCTGGCCATCGGCAGAAATTGTTTTAAGATAGGCAATCGGATCTTGCCCGGATTCTTCCGACATCAGGCGCGTTGCGCCGTTTTTATGGGTAAAAAGCGGCCGCAAAGCCTCAATATCGCCGCTTTTGGCAGCGCTCAAAATAGTGTCACGCATGAGCCGCACCGGCGCCGGCAAGGCGTTTGAGTTATAAATAACGGGCGGGGCCGCCGCTTTTACCGCGGCCGGCTTTGCCACTGCCGCCTGTGGCGCATAAGCGGCAAAATTCAGACAAAAGGCGATAAAAGCGGCTGACAATAAACAGGTTTTAGACATTCTTCCCCGCGGAGCATAGAAGCAAACAAAAGGCTCACTGTTTATACATAGCTCTTTTTGGCAGCGCGTATAGGCGGCCGGAGCTAAAATTATCGGCCGCCCGGCCTGGAATTTCAGGGGGCATGCCTTTGCCGGCCGGCTTAAGGCGCCGCAGAATCACTGCTGAAATGTTCCAGCAAATGGCGGCTTAAAGTGAGCCCCTCCAGCCGGTAACGTTCACTTGCCTCTTTTGCCGCTGTGGTGCAGGCGCTGTAATTATCGGCAAAAGCCTCATAAGAGCGGTTGAAAGCGGCATAAAGCCGGAGCTGTTGTTTATCATCGGCATGAAGAGCGGCAATAAGCTTTTGCATATAAGCGCGCCATTCACTGTCTTGCGCGCCGCAAATCCTGTATAAATAATGCAGCGATCCCAGAATTTCGGCCATACGATTTAATTTTTCATCATAATTGCTTAAAGAGCGGTTTTGCGTGGCCGGGTCGGGCATGCTGTTTAACGGCGCAGTTATGGCCTCTGCCCCGGCAGAAGGCGGTAAAAAAGTGCCGCCGGCCGCCAGCATGAGCGCAAAAACCCGCTGCCGGCCGGCGGCAAAAGCCGGTAAGGACGGGGAATGTCGATAATGCGGTGCTGTTGGGCGCTGCGGGTGACGTGGCATGGGAAACCGTTTTTTTGATAAGTGAGAATTTGCTGTTATAATTAGGCTGATTGCCGCTTTAACAAAGATAAAAGCGGATAAAAATTGCGTGAATCGCCAAAATGGCTTATGGGAAACAAAAACGGCCTGAGCCGGCCGGCACTTTACAGGGGCAGGGTGTTTCATGACGGATTTATATTTTTATAATACGGCTTCGCGGCGAAAAGAGCAATTTGCGCCGATAAATGCCGCTTGTGTCCGTATATATGTATGTGGCCCGACAGTCTATGATTATGCCCATATCGGCAATGCCCGCCCGGTTATTGTTTTTGATATTTTATATAGGCTGCTGCGGCATGTTTATGGGGCGCAAGCCGTGCATTATGTGCGCAATATTACCGATGTTGATGATAAAATAAATGCCCGCGCCGCGCGAGATTACCCCGATTTGCCGTTGAATCAGGCGATCGCCCGGCTGACACAGAAAACGGAAGCGCAATTTCATGCCGATGTGGCGGCGCTTGTCTGCCTGCCCCCAAATGCCGAGCCGAAAGCAACCGATCATATAGACGCGATGAAACGGCTGATAGAGCGGTTATTGGCAAAAAAATATGCCTATGTGGCGGCAAATAATGTGCTGTTTTCTGTCTCCGCTATGAATGAGAGCGGTCGGCAGCACAAAACGCCGTTTTACGGCCGACTGTCGCGGCGGCCGCAGGCAGAAATGCTGGCCGGGGCGCGGGTGGAAGTGGCAGATTACAAGCGCGATGAGCAGGATTTTGTGCTGTGGAAACCTTCTGCCGCGGGCGAGCCGGGCTGGCCTTCGCCGGCGGGGATAGCGGTTTTGGGGCGGCCGGGCTGGCATATTGAATGTTCGGCCATGAGCATGGTGGAATTGCTGGAGCCTTATGGCGGCGGGCTGGAATGCGATAATCCGCAGCAAAACTGTTTTGATATTCACGGCGGCGGGCTGGATTTAATCTTTCCCCATCATGAAAATGAAATAGCGCAAAGCTGTTGTGCTTTGGGGGCGCCGCATATGGCTAATTTCTGGCTGCATAATGGTTTTGTGCAGGTGGAAGGGAATAAAATGTCCAAAACTCTGGGCAATTTTATCACTATTCGCCAGATTTTAGAGACAGAATTGCCGGAATTTAACGGGCATATGGCAGTGACAGACAAACAGCGCTGGGCCGGGCTTTCAGCGCGCTTTGCCATGCTGCAAAGCCATTATCGCCAGCCATTGGACTGGACACAAACGCGTTTTGAAGCAGCAAGTGCCGAGCTTTATAAATGGTATGCGGCACTGCAAAAATCTGCCGGGAAATATGGCCTGGCTGTTGCCGGTGATGATAATCTTCCTCAGGCTGCCAGTATGGGAAAAAATGCTTCTGCTCGCTTTAAGCCGGAGTTGAGGACAGAGGCTCTTCCGCCGGAATTTTTAAAGATTCTGGCCGATGATATGAATATGCCGCAGGCAATCGCCCTTTTGCGGCATTATTACAAGCAGGCTGCGTTTAAAAATTTAATCGCCGGTCTCGCCTTTATCGGGCTTTTGGATATTGAATTTTTGCGCCCCTTGCATGCGCTTTTTGAAAAACGGGCCGATATTTCTAACCGGGAGATAGAAGCCGTCATAAAGCAGCGGCTGGAGAGCCTTGAAAAGGGGGATTATACGACTGCGGACAGACTCCGCGCTGATTTGGCGCAGCATGGTGTCAGGCTGATAGACAGTAAAGACAAAGACGGCAGGCGCCTGACGAAATGGGAAATCGGCTGAAACATGATTGCCGGCAGCAAAAGCCTGTGGATAAAGCCGTAAAGACTCGCTAAAAAACTGGGAAATTGTGCCGATTCGGCATAATAATCCTGTGTCTGCTCCATTATGGGGCGGTGCGGTTCTTTGACAAGCGGCGCAAATTGCGCGGCATAATCAGTAAAAAAAGAAAAAGGCAAGCGCTTTCCGGGATTCGGTCTGGTTTTATTCATTCTTGCAGAAAGTGAAAAAAATCATTAGCCGAAACTTTTTATAAACTCCTTTCCTTTAAATTTGTGGATAAGCGATTGGCAGTCTGTCTTTTTGGCAAGAGGTCAGACAAAGCCAAAAGCTGAAACACAAAGCGCCGCGATCAAGCGCTTGCCTGTTATTGCCGCCGCCAGGGTGTAAGGCCAAAGCGGCGGCGAAGGGGTTAGAATTTGCCGATAAAGTTGACAAACATGCCGCGATCATCGTAAGTCTGGTCACGCAAATCATCGGAGAAGCGGCCGAAATTATAGCCGACACCGAATTTGAAATTATTGCCCAAATGGCGGTAAACTGCGGCCAGGGCGCCGTAATCGGTCGTATCGGCTTCAGGCATATTCATAATGCGTCCTTCCATAAGAATATCCCAGTTTTTAATCCAGTGCAGGTCAGCGCGGACGACACCGAGATGCGCAGTGGATTTTTGCCAGTGATGGCTGAACTCAGCGCTTTTATTATAATTTTCCCGGTATTTGACCTCGCCCAGGCGCAGGCCGTATTTCCCGCCTATTGACAGCCAGGAAAAAAGATCATAGGTGAAATCGGCCGAGACAATATGCGTCTTCTGCGCCGGGGCGTAGTAGCCGCCATATTTTTGCTCTATTTCCGCATCGCCGCCAACGCGCTGATGGGTGCCGGGCATATCATAAAGCCAGGTATATTTGAACAGGCCGTTCAGGCGGTCATTTTCAATCGGCCGGTAAGCATAGCCGGCAGAGGCCTCTATATAAGTCGTGTCGATAAAAGCCGTTTCGGCCTGGGCGCGGGAATCGGCAATGACAGCGTCGACATTGGCAATTATGCGCCAGTCTTTAGAGGTTTTCATGCCCAGTCCGCCGGAAAACAGGTAGCTTATCTGATTGCGGCTTCTATCCTTGCTTTTTTCCAGGCGCATTTCCGTGCGCCCGGCTGCTGTCAGGCCTCTTTCCTCATTTTTATAATTAAAGCCGATACTGGGCGCATAGCGGTCAAAATCCGTTTGATTGCTTTGGGTGATAGCAGCGCCGGTTACCCGCCCCATTTCCAGCCCGCCATTGAAGCTCCACAAATTATCAGGCGTATAATTGACGCCGTAAGTTTGAGTCAGTGAATGGCGGCGGCCGAATAAATCATAATTATTTTCGGCATAAGCAGAAACAACATCATTGATGCGGCGCTTCATGCCGGCGACAATGGCGCCCATATCTGTGCCATAGAGATTATAGCTGCGTTCAAGGCTGAAAGCGCGGTCGGGATCAAGCCGGTAGCCAATATAATAATGATCATCGGCTGTCTGGCTATAATCCAGCGAGGCCAGGCCGCCAAGGCCGTGTGTGCCGTAAGAGGCTTCGGCATTCAGGCCGATTTTATCGGTCAGCCGCAATTCAGTGCCGATACCGCCGCGATCATTGCGGTGAATATCGCCGGAGCGGTGCAGGCTGCCCTGGCCGAAAACATAGATTTTTGCATCATCATTGGGGCGGTAGGCTAATTGGCCGCCGCCGTCCAGCCTTTCGCCATTATAGCCTTTTTGTTGCGTGTTGGGATTATGCAGCCTGCTGTAGCGCAGGCCGAGTTCGGCGCTCCAAAAATCGTTAAAGCGTGCGGTCACAGTGCCGGCACCGTCTTTCCTCTTGCGCTCATCGTCCGTGCTGAAATCGTCATAATTGAGTTTCAGGCCAATATTTTTGCTTAAAGTGAGCGCCGTATCTGCCCCCCAAATAGTCTGGTCGCGGGTGATTTCTTCTGTCAGAGAAGAATAGCCGGCTTTTTTCTTTTCATAATAGCCGCCAAGCGCGCTGTCGCCGGCTTTTTCGCCCATAATATCGGCCAGGCCCAACCGGCCGCGCGCGCGCCAGGAAAGAGCGCCTTTATAATCGCGTTTGCGGTCATTGGGCGACCATGAGGTCAGCCCGCCATCAGTGGAGCGCAGCACATTAAAGCCGGGGCCTTTGGAATGGGCAATTTCCGCTTCCAATGAAGTCTTTTCCGACTGGCGCAACTGAATATCGGCGCCATAGGCTTTTTGATCGGCCGGGCCGGTGGTTTCCGACATGCCGGTTACGCCGACACGAATTTTTTCGCCCAGCCATTGCTGGACACGGCCGCCATAAGAATAGCCGTCGACATCGCGCGCTGTGGGCACATAATCATAATTGGTCAGCACATAAATTTTCTGGCCGCCCAAAGCACCTTCGCGCACAGCGCCATTAACCCCGGTGGTGGAGTTAAGCGGCCTTTGCAGCAGCAACACGCCCTGCATATAATCAAAGCTGTAATCTTCACCATAACGCAAAGTGCGCCGCTCAATTACCCGGCCGGTGGTTTCATCGCGCGTTTCCACGCTTACAGTTTCTGAGCCGCGGACAATATCCTGCCGCTTCATAAAATAGGCAGAGCCGCCGGTTGCCAGAAATTCCTGCCGCTCAGACAGGGCTTCCGGCTGAGAGCCATAGGCTGTCGCTTCAGTAATACGCTCGCCGAAAGACGTCATTTTCTGCGAGCGGTAAAGAGCATTGCCGCCGTAAATTTCGCGCTCGGAGCGCAAAAGCTCAGTGCCGGTTATGCGCGTATTGCTGGTGCCCCATAAAATATGGCTGTCACCGCGCTCCAGGCGCACATAAAAGCGGCCTTTGGTCGGCGCATCTTCAGAAAAGGCGGAATCATCGCCGTAAATGGGGTAATAATCGTCCGGATCAAGGCGGCGCAGCAGCCGGCGCGCGTCTTTTTTGTCGATATTTTTGAAAATATTTTTCAGTTTGTCTTCGGTCGTATCGGCAGCGGCTGTCAACAAATATTTGCCCTTTATCTTGCCTTTTAAATAAAAGGCCAGCCTTCCTTTTCTGTAGACTCTTTCATATTCGCCCGGGCGCACTTCTTCTATATTTTCATCACCCATGCGCTTGCCGAGAGAAATATCGGCCAGGCCGACATAGAACCAGTCATTATCCGGGATATTGACCGGCCGCTGCACATGCAGGCCGCTCTCAATATCCCCCGGGCCGCCCGTCAGGCTGACATCAATAATATGATCGCCTGGCGGTAAAATGCGCTGCACCACAAATTGCCGCTCATTATCAATGGGTATAGTGCGGCCGAAAGCATGAGCCGTATAGCCCGGCGGCACATTGCGGCCAAAAACCGTAATGGCGCCGCCCTGAATAGGAATATTGCGCCGGGCCGTGTGATCATCACCGACACCGGGGGCAATTTCCGGCTTGTCTTCTGCCGCCGGGGCAAATCCCTGGCTGGTGCGCACCAGGCTTCTCGGCGCGGTTTCATCATAGCGGCCTTTTTCATCATAAACCCGCAAAATATAGATAAAATCATTCGGGTGTTTGATAAGCGGGTCTTTATCGCCGGGCAGTGTGCCTGAGGCCGGCATTATCCATGTTGCCTCATTATTTATCGCCACGGGCAGCACCGCCAGCGGTTGCTCGATATCCTGTCTGCCGCGCCGGTAAATGCGGATTTCCGAACGGCTGATAAAATCAGGATAATTGGAGCTTGTTAAAAATTTTATCTGCTCATTGGCGCGGTAAGAGCGCCTTATCGGCACAGTAGAAATATTCAGTTCCGTATCCACATTGCCGCCGTCAAATTTTACCTGAATATCGGCGGCATGCAGGTCTAAATCGGCCTGGCGCTGCCTGTCTACCTGCGGGGCTGCGCTGTCAATGCCCAGCCGTCCGCTTTTATAGGGAATAATGCCCTTCGGATCGCGATTTTCAGGCAGATTTTCACCGTCAATAGTAATGCTGAACGGGTTGGCGCGCCGGTCGGCCGGGCTTTCCTTTTCCGTGCTTTTGGCTCTGCCGCTATTGCGGATAAGCGGGGTAAATCCGGCCGCAGAATTATCCAGCGCCTTGCCGCGTGTTTGTATTTTGCAGCCGGGTTCACGGCAAATGCCTTCGGTCACCGTATTTTGGGTGAAGGTTGGATTATATTGAGCCGAGGCATTCGTTGTTATAACCCATAAGGCTGCCGGCAGCAAAGCTGTGGTGGATAAAAGCGAGGCAACAGGCCTTGCCGGCAGCAGATTGCCCATTATATTGGTGCCGCCGCGCCGGCCTGGCCGGAAACCGGCATCATATTTGCGGCGTGCGGGCACTTGAATGCTGTCCGGTGCGGTGTTGTGCCGAACCGACCGGCCTTTGGGCATGGTGCGGCGATAAAGATTCTGTGTCATCCGCCAACCTCCACACGTGTTTCAATTTCCAGCCGGTAACGCCCGGCTTTTTGCCCCCAGATTCTCCGGATAAGCTGCTGCACATGGTTAATGCGGGATTGAGCGGCGCCGGCACCGACATTGCTGTCTATGTAGCTCAGACGCAGGACAGACTGTTCCCGTTCCAGCACTTCTATCAATTCGGCTATGCCGCTGTTCCACTCCGCTTTCAGATTTGTTGTGCCGGCTTCAAAAGCATCGCTGCGCAGGTCAAGCCGCACAACACGGGAAACAGAGGCGCCGAAATTGATTTTGGTGAGCTTGCCGGCTGTCAGGCGCACAACACGCGGATTTTCAGTTGTCAGGCGATAGCCTGAGGGCAGGCTGCGCGTATCCAGCTTGAGGATAAAATTGGAGCCGATACGACTCTCCGGCAGCGCCGCACAAGGGATATGATAGCGGCCGAAAGTATCTGTGGTGATAATCCAGCCTTTGGCTGTAGCGAGGCGTATATCAGGCAGGCCGATTTCCCCTTCGTCCTGGTAGCCGTTGCGATTATAATCATCAAATACCGTGCCGATAACATCGCTGCAGTCAAAGACATGTTCGACCAGTATTTCCACTGTGGCTTTGGCATCATCGGTCAGGCGATTGCCGGCTTCATCTTCCGCATGGGCGCGGTTGGTATATTTATCCGGCGTAGCGCTGCTCAAGGCCAGCATATTGAGGTGAATTTCCACCGCCGCGCCGGGGGCCAGAGTAATATTTTCAAAAATAACATTGCGGCCTTCCACCAGCGGGTCTACCGCCTGCGCATCAACACCGGCCGAATGTTCAACAAAGCGGAAGCCGGAAGGTGCCCGGTCAACGACCCGAACATTATTGACCGCTCTTGTGCCGTTATTGGTCAGGCGGATTGTATAGGGCACCTGCTCACCGCGGCGAATGGCGCGGATTCCGGCGACTTTGCTGATTGTGAGTTCCTGTCTCGGCGCCGCCAGTGTCAGTTTGGCCTGATCTTCGGTTGAAGCCACACTTGTCAGCGGGTCATCTTCTCCGCCGGCGGCATTTGTAAGCCGACCCCTGGCGCTGGCTGTATTGACAACGGCATCAATAAGGCCAAGGCTGTTTTCCACATCGGCATCGGTCAGGATATAATCGGCCTTGATGGTGGCCTTTTCTCCCACTGCCAGCTTGACATTTGCCGGTGTCATGGCGCCCAGGCTGCCATTTGCCGCAAAATTGTTAAATTTCGGCCCGTTATCTTCTATGGTAACATTCTCAAGCGGCACGCTGCCATCATTGGAAACTTCAAAGCTGTAATGCAGTATATCCCCGGCATTGGCGCTGCCGCTGCCGTCACTATCTTCATAAGAGACGGTTTTGTTCAGGCTGAGCCTGGGTTTGCCCAGCGGTATAGTAACGCATTGCCTGTCTGTTGTTGCTTCCGTATTGAGGCCGTCATCAGCGGCAGTTGTTTTGCGCTTGCCGGAGCAATCGGGATCGGCCGCGCCTTTTTCCTTCACCATATTGAAGACAGAGAGCGCCTGTTCATCAACCGGGGCAATGACTTTTGTCTTGACGGTGAGCTTCAGCACACCGTTTGCACCGTCCTGCCGCGCCGGCAGGGTCAGCCCTGTCCATTCCACCGTGCCGCCTTTGGCGCTGCCGTCATGTGCGGCGGCAGGATCGGATTCCAGATAAGTGACATTAGTGTCCAATATATCCTGGGCAGCATAATCAGTGATTGCACCGCCGCGATTGGTGATGGTGATTTCATAGGTCAGGGTTTCGCCGGGTTCGGCGACACCGGCAACAGCGCCGTCTTCGGCAATAAGGTTCTTTTCCAGTGATACGCCGAAATCTATCGGTGCCGTGGTGGCACAGGGATTGCAGGGAACCCCGGGCATTTGGGAATCGAGAATCGGCTGGCCGTCTTTGTCGACAGCCTGTCCCGCGGCTATGACCTGATTATCGGCAGTGCCGACAGCATCACTTTTGACCCGTGCTGTATAGGAGACGCTATAAATACCCGGCTGAAGCCCGTGATAAGCGCTAAAGCTCAAAACCGGCGGCACACTGGCGGCATCATACATGATGGCGCCATCTCCCGGCACATCTTCAACAAATTCCAGATTGTCGCCCAATGTGTCGGTAAGCACGACATTTTGTGTAGTATTGCCGCCTTTTACCTCTAATTGCAGCGTATAGGTGATAATATCGCCCCGCTGTACGCTTTCTCCGGCCGGGACACTGGATCTTTTGGAGACCAATACATCAACAAGCGGGTTTTGAGTGGTGCACGGATCGCAGGGGATAGCGGGTAAATTGCTGTCATTGACGGGCCTGCCCTGACTATCCGTATATTGCGGTTTGACAGAGTTTTGGGCAGTAAGCGTGGCCGTTTCAAGCACCAGAGCCTGATAACAGACAGAACTTTGCCCTGCGGCCGTGCCGGCGGGGATAGTGGCTGTGTAAATCTGACCGGCAGCGGCGGTAAATTCTGCTCCCGCTGCCGTAGCTGCCATGGTTTCCGCGGCCTTTTTGCCGGCGGTTGGAAAGGCAGTGCCGCAATCAACCTGGGCCATATATTCCAGGCTGCTGTTCATTGTGTCGGTCAGCAGGATATTTCTGGTGGTTTTGCCGCCGGTTACATCGACTTTCAGCCTATAGGTAATAATATCGCCGCGCTGGACATAAGTGCCGTCACCAATAGTGGAATCTTTGGCCACACTTACGCCGACCAGCGGATTTTGCGTGGTGCACGGATCACAGGAGATTTGCGGCGCATCTTCACCGGTCAGCGGATTGCCGTCATCATCGGCCCCTTGCGCGGTGACAGTATTTTGCGCCGCCGCTGTCGCATCGGTTTTTGCCCGGGCCTGATAAATAATGGGATAAAAGCCTTCCGGCGTGCCTTTCGGCAAAGTGAAACTGAGCACCGGGGCGGCCGAAACATCGGTTTTAAAACTGCCGGCATTGACGATTTTGACAAAATCCAGGCTGCTGTTCAGCGTATCGGTGAGCAAGGTATTGCGCGTTGTGGCGCCGCCGGTCACAGAAACATTGATTGTATAAGTGATAAGATCGCCGCGGCCGACAGCATTGCCGTCACCAATATTGGAGGTTTTATTGGCCATAATGCTAATGAGCGGGTTTTGCGTAGTGCAAGGATCACAGGGGATAAGCGGAGCATCAGGGCCGGTTATCGGTTTGCCGCTATTATCGGCAGCCTGTGCGGTGATGGCGTTTTGCGCTGCTATTGTGGCATCGGCTTTAACGCGTGCCGTATAGGAAACTGTGTAAATGCCGGGTGCCTGGCCGGGAGGCAGCAGGAATTTAGGCTGTTTTTTATCGCTTAAATCAGCGGTGAAGCGGCCGCCGTCTTTAACGGCGATAAAGTCAAGACTTTCGCCCAATGTATCGGTCAGCAGGATATTTTGCGTGGACTGGCCGTTTGCCACTACTGCCTGTAGCGTATAAGTGATAATGTCGCCGGTCTGCACCGCCGTGCCGTCACCGACATCAGAGCTTTTTTGCGCCCGCACGCCAATAAGCGGGTTTTGTGTGGTGCAGGGGTCGCAAGAGCCGTTATCGGTCGTAACATTATTGACGGCGTCCGCTGTGGCTTGCCCTTTGACCTTGACCTTGTAAGAGACCTGATATGTGCCGGCGGCCATGCCGGCAGGCAAAGTGAAAGCGAGTTTGGGAGCAGCAGAAGTATCGGCGGTAAACCTGCCGGCGGCAACAAGGCCGGAGAAATCCAGACTGCTGCCCAATGTGTCGGTCAAAGTGACGGCTTTGGTAGAAACGCCGCCGGCAACCGTGGTAGTGAGCGTATAGGTAATAGTGTCGCCCGGCTGAACCGGTGTGCCGGTGCCAATATCAGAGGTTTTGACAGTAGAAATCACCACTATCGGATTTTGGGTGGCGCAGGGGGCGCAACTGCCCTGATTAGTGGTGACAGAATTTTCTGCCACGCCGCTTTTAATGCCGTCTTTGGCCTTGGCCTGATAGGTTATGACATAGGTTCCGGCGGGTGTTCCTTTAGGCAGGGTAAAATTCAGCACCGGTGCGGCTTTTGTATCGGCGGTAAAACTGCCGGCCGCCTTGATGCTGACAAACTGGACATTTTCGCCCAATGTATCGGTCAGGACAATATCATTAGTGCTGGTGCCGCCGGAAATAATAGTTGTCAGGCGATAAGTAATGATTTCTCCCGATTGCATGGGATTGCCGGTGCCGATATCCGAAGTTTTGGAGGTGTTGATAATCACCAGCGGATTTTGTGTCTCGCAGGGGATACAGGGGATTGCCGGTATATTGGGATCATCAATCGGCTGGCCGCTATCATCGGCCGGCTGCGCGGTAACACTGTTGCGCGCCAGGTCAACGGCATTTTCTTTAACCCGGGCTTTATAGGTAATTATGTGGCTGCCGGCTTTTGTGCCTTTGGGCAGGATAAATTTAAGCGCGGGCAGGGCGGAACTGTCGGCAGTAAAATCACCGGCATCGCCAAATTCCACAAAATCCAGACTGTCGCCCAGCGTGTCGGTGAGCAAGGTGGCCCTGGTAGTGGCGCCGCCGGTCACATTTACCGTCAGGCTATAAGTGATAAGATCGCCCTGCTGCACGGCATTGCCGGTGCCGACATCAGAGGTTTTGGCAGTGGCAATCTCGACCAGCGGATTAGTGGTGGTGCAGGGGTCGCAGGGGATTTGCGGCACATCAGTGCCGGTTAGCGGATTACCGTTTGCATCGGCCGGTTGGGCGGTTACATTATTGAGCGCGTCAGCCTGGGCATCGCTCTTGACCCGCGCTTTATAGGTTATTATGTGGCTGCCGGCTTTTGTGCCTGCGGGCAGGATAAATTTCAATGCGGGCAGGGCGGAACTGTCGGTGGTAAAATCACCGGCATCGCCAAATTCCACAAAATCCAGGCTGTCGCCCAGCGTGTCGGTGAGCAAAGTGGTTTGCGTGGTTGCGCCGCCGGTTACATTTACCGTCAGACTGTAAGTGATAATATCGCCCTGCTGCACGCCTGTGCCGTCACCTATATCGGAAGTTTTGGCGGTAGACAGGGTAATAAGCGGGTTTTGAGTGGTGCAGGGGTCGCAAGTGCCGCTGTCGCTTACGACATTATTTTGCGCTGCCTTTGTGGCGGTGCCGGTAATGCGCGCCGTGTAGGAAATAGTGTAAGTGCCGGCCGGCGTGCCTTGCGGCAGGCTGAATTTTAATGCCGGCTGGGCGCCGGTATCAGTGGTAAAGGCACCGGCATCAACAATTTTGTCAAAAGCCAGACTATCGCCCAATGTATCGGTCAGATTTACTGTCTGAGTGGTGGCGCCGCCTTTAACCGTGGTAGTGAGCGTATAAGTGATAATATCGCCCTTTTGTGCCGGCGTGCCGTCACCAATATCGGAAGTTTTGGCGGTAGACAGGGTAACAAGCGGGTTTTGCGTGGCGCAAGGGTTGCAAGGAATTGTAACATTTTCAACCGGTGTGCCGCTATTATCCAGCGGGCTGGCTGTAACCGAATTATCAGCGGCAGCGATAGCATCTTCCTTGACGCGCGCCGTATAAGAAATCGTATATGTGCCGGCCGGCGTGCCTTTTGGCAGAGTGAATTTCAGGTTTTTTGTATCGCCCGTATCGGCGGTAAAGGAGCCGGCATTGGTGACTGCGACAAATTCCAGGCTGTCGCCCAGCGTGTCGGTGAGCAGCGTTGCCTGCGTGCTGGTGCCGCCGGTTACATGGGCTGTCAGTGTATAAGTAATGAGCTGGCCGGTTTGCACCGAGACGCCATTGCCAATATCGGAGCTTTTGGCGGCATCAATAGTCGCCAGCGGGTTTTGGGTGGTGCAGGGGTTGCAGGTGATCTGGCTGTTGGGATCTGTTATCGGATCGCCATTATCATCAGTCGGCTGTGCGGTGACACTGTTTTGCGCTGCCGATTGTGCATCAGTCTTGACCCGCGCCGTATAGGAGACGGTATAAGTGCCGGCCGGCGTGCCTTTCGGCAAGGTAAATTGCAGTTGCGGTGCTTTGCTGGTATCGGCGGTAAAGGAACCGGCATTGGTGACCGCGACAAATTCCAGATTACTGTTTAAAGTGTCGGTGAGCAGAGTGTTGTTGGCGGTGGCGCCGCCTGTCACCGTAACTGTGAGATTATAAGTGACAATATCGCCTTTTTGCACAGCCACGCCGTCACCTATATCGGAGGTTTTGGCTGCGGTTGCGCCGATAATCGGGCTTTCTGTGCTGCAAGGGTCGCAGGGAATATCAATATCACTCACCGGTGTGCCGGAATCATCGGCCGGTTTGACCAGAATTTCGTTTTTGGCCGTGGTCTCCCCGCTTTGCTTGACCCGCGCTGTGTAGGAGACAGTATAAGTGCCCGGCGCCGTGCCTTTCGGCAAAGTAAATTTTGGATTTTGCGCCGCACCGGTATCGGCAGTGAAACTGCCGCTATCGCTTACAGCAACAAATTCCAGGCTGTCGCTCAGCGTATCGGAAACCAGCATATTTTGTGTGCTGGTGCCGCCGGTAATTGTGACTGTCAGCGTGTAAGTGATAATATCGCCTTTACGCACGGCGGTGCCGGTGCCGACATCAGAGCTTTTGGCCGAGCTGACATCAATAAGCGGATTTTGGGTCGAGCATGGATCGCAGGGAATATCAATACCGGTTATTGGTGTGCCCGTATCGTCCAGAATTTGCGGGGTAACAGCATTTTGCGCGCTGCCTGTCGCCGCATTTTTGACCCGCGCCGTATAAGAGACAGTATAAGTGCCGGCCGTTGCGCCTTTCGGCAAAGTGAATTTCAGGTTTTTGGTATCGCCGGTATCGGCGGTAAAGGAGCCGGCAGAGGTGACCGCGACAAAATCCAGGCTGTCGCCCAGCGTGTCGGTGAGCAAAGTGTCGCGTGCCGTAGCGCCGCCTATCACGGTCACTGTCAGGCTGTAAGTGATAATATCGCCTTTTTGCACGGCAGTGCCGCTGCCAATATCAGAGCTTTTGGCAATGCTTATATCGCCCAGCGGGTTTTGGGTAGAGCAAGGCTCACAGGGAACTTCAACACCGTCAACCGGTGTGCCGCTATCATCAAGCGCCTGGGGCGCAATGCTGTTATCAGCGCCGATCTGGGCGTCCTGCTTGACACGAACCGTATAAGAGACTTTGTAAAGGCCGGGTTGCGTGCCTTTAGGCAAAGTGAATTTCAGATTGCCTGGATCAGACACATCGGCACTATAGGAGCCGCTATCGGTTACCGCGATAAATTCCAGCTCAGCTCCCAGTGTATCTGTCAGCAATGTCGCCTGTGTTGTGGCAATGCCGGCAACCGTGCTGGTTAAGGTATAAGTGAGAATCTCACCTTTGCGCACGGCGGCGCCATCGGCAATATTGGCGGTTTTGGCAATGGAAATGCCGAAAAGCGGATTATTGGTGGTGCAGGGATTGCAGGGGATTTCGCCGGCATTCGGATCTTTTGTCGGATTGCCGCTCTCATCGGCAGGTTGCGCAATAACCGTATTTTTGGCGCCGGTTTTGGCATCTGTTTTCACCTGCGCTGTGTAGGAGACAATATATGTGCCCGGCGCCGTGCCCTTTGGCAAAGTGAATTTAAGCTGCGGCGCGGCGCCGGTATCGGCAGTAAAGCCGCCATTAGCGCTGATAGCGACAAAATCCAGGCTGCTGCTGAGCGTGTCGGTCAGCAGGGTGTTTTGTGTTGTCGCACCGCCTGAGACTATCGCCGTGACGCTATAGGTGATAATATCGCCCTTTTGCACGGGACTGCCCTCAGCAATATTGGCACTTTTAGTCGCTGTCACGGTAACAAGCGGGTTTTGCGTGGTGCACGGGTCGCAAGGCAGCTCAACCCCGTCTACCGGATTGCCGTTATTATCCAGCGGCTGGGCGGTAACAGAGTTTTGCGCTGCGGTTGTAGCGGTTTTCTTGACCCGCGCCGTATAGGAAACCGTGTAAGATCCGGCGGCAGTGCCGGCCGGCAGAGTGAATTTCAGGTTTTTGGTATCGCCGGTATTGGCGGTAAAGGCGCCGGCATTGGTGACACTGACAAATTCCAGGCTGTCGCCCAGCGTGTCGGTGAGCAGCGTTGCCTGTGTCGTGGTGCCGCCTGCCACATCAACTTTCAGCGTATAGGTGATAATATCGCCGGTCTGCACCGGTGCGCCGGCGCCGACATCAGAGCTTTTGGCCGTTGTAATTGTGGTGAGCGGATTAGTGGAGGTGCACGGGTTGCAAGGCAGCTCAACCCCGTCTACCGGATTGCCGCTATTATCCAGCGGCTTTGAGGTAACAGAGTTTTGCACGCTTGAGACAGCATCGCTGTTGACGCGCGCCGTATAGGAAACTTTATAAGTGCCTTCGGCTGTCCCCGCCGGCAAAGTGAATTTTAAAACCGGCCGGGCATTTGTATCGGGGGTGAACTGCCCGGCATTGGCAACGGCAACAAAATCCAGGCCGCTGCCCAGCGTGTCGGTGAGCTGCACCGCCTGCATTGCCGGGCTGCCGGCAACCGTCATAGTGAGGGTATAAGTAATAATATCGCCTTTTTGCACCGGTTTGCCGGCGCCAATATCAGAGCTTTTGGCGGTAGAAATAATCATAAGCGGATTGGTGGTGGTGCAGGGGGAGCAACTGCCGTAATCGCTCGTTGCGGCATTATTGGCGGCAAGCGTGGCATCATCTTTGACTTTTGCCCGATAAGAGACTTTGTAAGTGCCGGCTGCCGTGCCTGCCGGCAGGACAAATTTTAGCTGCGGCGCGGCGCCGGTGTCGCTGGTAAAAGCGCCGCTATCGGCAATGCTGTCAAAACTCAGCGAATCGCCCAAACTGTCTGCCAGGTTTAAATCGCGCGTTGTCGGCGCATTTTTGACTGTGACTGTCAAACTATAGGTCAGTATATCGCCCGGCCGAACCGGCGTGCCGCTGGCAACATCTACTGTCTTTTCGGTGACAATATCGGTTAAAGGCGTGGTGGTTGAGCAGGAGGAGCAACTGCCGCCCGAGCCGGGCGTTATCGCATTATTCAGCGCGCCGGTGGCGGTGTCCTCAACCTTGACTCTGTAAGAAGCGGTATAAGTTCCGGCCTCTGTGCCGGCCGGCAGGGTGAAGGTCAGAGTCGGCGCGGCGCCGGTATCATTTGTAAAGCTGCCGCTATCGGTAATGCTGTCAAAACTCAGCCCGGTGCCGAGCTTGTCGGTAAAGACTGTGTCTTTGGTGGTCGTGCCGCCGCTCACTGTGGTGGTGAGGGTATAAGTGATAAAATCACCGGTCTGCACCCCGGTGCCGGCGGGAATATCAGAGCTTTTGACTGTGTCTACATGAATAAGCGGGGTGGTCACTGTGCAGCTTGTGCACGTGCCGGGCGTAGAGACAATATTATTAGCCTGGTCAGTTGTGGCATCATCTTTAATTCTGGCACTATAGCTTACCTGATAGTCGCCGGCCGGCATGCCCTTCGGCAGAGTGAATTTCAGCTGCGGTGCCTTGCCGGTATCGGCGGTAAAGGAGCCGGCAGAAGTGACAGACTGAAAGGCCAGCCCGCCGCCCAGAGTATCGTTAAGCGTAATGGGGGTGGTTGAAGTGCCGCCGGTAATATGCGTGGTCAAGGTATAGGTAATAATATCGCCGGGCTGTAGCGGTGTGCCGGGCGCCGGCATTGAGGTTTTTTCAGAGGCAATAGTAATAACCGGGTTTTCGGTAGCGCAGGTCTCGCATGTGCCGTCACTTGTGGTCACATTATTGGCGACAGTGCCGGAAGCATCATTTTTCACCTGCGCGGTATAGGATATAGTATAGGTGCCGGCCGGCGTGCCTTTGGGCAGAGTGAAAGCCAGTACCGGCGCCTTGCCGGTATCACTGCGGAACCGCCCGGCACTGCTGACTTTCTGGAAGGTCAGCCCGTCTCCCAATGTATCGGTTAATACTGTATCGCGCAGGGTAAAGCCGCCGGTCACAGTGACACTGAGCCTGTAAGTTATAATATCGCCATTTTGCACCAGAGTGCCGGTGCCGACATCGGAGCTTTTATTGACACGCAGGGAGACAACCGGGCTGCTGGTGCTGCATTGATCGCAAGTGCCGGGAATACTGGTGACAGAATTGCTGGCTGCGCTTGTTGTATCTGCGTTTACCTTGACCTGATAGGTGATTTGATAAATACCGGCCGGCGTGCCCTCCGGTAAAGTAAATTGCGGCCTCGTTGGGTCGCTAATATCCGTGGTAAAGGAGCCGGCATTGGTCACGCCGACAAATTCCAGATTATCGCTGGGTGCATCGGTTAAGACAACCGGGCTGGTGGTGGCACCGCCGGTCACCGTGGTGGTCAGCGTATAAGTGATAATATCGCCGGCGCCGACCGGATTGCCATTGCCGCTGCTGGATTTTTTGGTGGTAGAAACCTGCACCAGCGGGTTTTGCGTTTCACAGGCATCGCAATAACCATTATCGGAGGTGACGCTATTTTTGACGGCATCGGCAGCCGTGCCTTTTACCCTGACGCGATAAGAAATACTATAGGAGCCGACAGCAGTGCCGGAAGGCAAAGTGAAACTCAGCGCCGGCGCATTTGATGTATCGGCCTGAAAATCGCCGGCATCTTCAATATCAACAAATTCAACACTATCGTCCAGTATATCGGTCAACACCGTATCTTTTATGGTGGCATTACCGATAACATCAGTTGTCAGCGTATAGACAATTTCATCGCCGTTTTGCACCGGCGTATTATTACCGAGATCAGAGCTTTTGGCGGTGCGCGTGGTGGCAAGCTGATTGGTAACTGTGCAGTTGATTTCGGCATTATAATTGGTTGCCGATTGATCCAGGGTAAAGGAATTGCCATCTACCGTATAGCTGCCGTCTTCGCCCAGCCCGGTGCAGTCAAGATTTGCTATTGTCCAGTTAAAGGCCGGGTTTGTGCCTTGCGGCGGCGTTTCTGTTATAGTGGTAGGAGCAAGCGGCGTGGTCAGCACTTGCTGCTTGCCGGTTTTGGCCGTGCCGGCAACATCTGTAGCGAGGGTCTGGCTCTGCCAGCCATTATCGCCGGAAAAGGTAAATTGCCCGGTGCCGCCCAGGCTGATTTTGGTAAGAGTGATCGCCGGCCTTTTGTCAAAACTTATCTGGGTTGTGGCCTTGTCATTATCCGTATTATAGTCACTATCCAATATATTGCCGCCGGCATCGGGCCTGGATCGGCCGAGAGAGGCGGCAATATCAAACTGCCCTAATTGCGCATTGGCATTGACCGTAATGGGGAAGGTAAAGCTGGCAGTGCCGCCTTCTTCGCCAAAATCGGCAGCCTCTGCCAGATTAGTGGCAATAGCGCAACTGACATGCTGGCCGGAAACCGTGCAGCCGGGCACGGCTTGCGGCGTCCAGCCGGCGGGAATATCAACCTCAAGGCTGAAACCGGCTGTGCCCCTGGCCTGTGTCGGCCCGAGGCTGACACCTGCAACGGTTACGTTTTTCTGATTATCCGTATCGGTAAAATGCTCTCCCGAAACGCTGACAGAAACGCCAATATCCGGCCTGCCGGTTACCAGAAGATCGCAGGTCGCGTCCTGGTGATCGGCCAGAGCGACTGTAGAAATACAGTTGCTGGTGGCAGAATAGCTGGCTTCCGGTATATCGCCCGGCCTTTGGCTTAAGGTAGCGCCGTAACCTGTCCCCGGCAGCACAAAAATTTCATAATCATACTGGAATTGGGCAGGGTCATTATCCGTGCCCTCAAAATTGGAATAGGGCATTTTATCACGCCCGGAAACAGTGCTGATTTCTCCGGTTGCCGGATCAACTATCTGCGATTCCAGCGGGACGCCGTTTTTGGTCAGGTCGGTCAGCCAGCCGTCCGGGCCCAGAGTCTTTTTCCAGGCAAAATTTTGAAACTGAATGCGAGAAGAAAATCGCGCCTGCCGCACTGTCGCGCAATAAATATTAAAGCCGTCCCAGCCCTCACCGCCATTTTGCCGGTAAATGCCGTTAACAGCGCGGTTTTGCGCCGGGGCGCAAATCCAGCCGCTGAAATTATGCGTCCACAAATTGTTTTCAATATTGCCGGCGCGGTAATTGGGGGTTGTCCCTATATCCTGCACCGCTACCCAGTCACCGGTCAGGACTGTGAGCTTGGCACAGGTAAATGTTATATCCGAGGCCCAGGCCGGGTAAATACTGGTTGATTTACGGGAATCGCCGCCGGTGCGGTTGACAACCTGGTCGGCCGGGCAATAGGCACTCTGCACCGCACCTGCGCCTGCATAACCGCTAGTACCGTCAACTGCCGGCTCATCGTCCGGCGTAGTAGGGTAGGCGCGTGCGACCTTGTCTTTATCCATAGTAACAAGATTGCAATAAATATCTATGCGGATTGTCATGCCGGCGGTCGCACCCATTGGCGGGTAAGGCACGGATTTGTCTGTATGACGATAACCGCGAATAACGCCGCCATTCGGGCAGCGAAAGCCCGCTACCGCGCCTTTATTGGCACCGACCGTGCCTGTATATGTGCCGTTATCGGTAAAGCCGACGCCGATTTGCGCCTGTGCCGTTTGCAGGCTGCCGCCCAGCATAAAGCTGAGTAACAGCAGTGCCGCCCATAGCCGGGCTTTAATCTGGCAATATAATTTGCGGGGGGCAGGCTTTTGTGCTGTGACGATATTTTGCTTCTGCCCAGCCAAAGCAAAATTATGCCGGTTTACAAAACGCGTACAAAACCAACTATACCAAACCATTATACTCACTCTCTGCATTGTGAGTGATTTGGCGCGCTATGGAAAAATGTCTATATTGCCGCAAGGCGGAAAAAACTGTTAAATATTATTGTGGTTAACAATTTCTTAACCCGATTTGTCCACAAGCGGGGCAAACAAAAACAGAGTGAAGACAAGAGCCGGAAGCTGAAAAAAGCCAATAAGCAGCTCGATCAGCACCATAAAGCAGCTTTGATCCTGCCGCTTTATGGTGCCGGGACTTTTTTGCGCCTTGTTCTTCTGTTAAAATGAGTGGAGAGGCGGTCTGTGTGCCACAGGCAAATAAACGGGCGGGGCCGGATAAAGTGAGAATAAATGATGAAGGATAGCGAGCAGTATTGCCCGTTTCACGGGGAGACAGGCACCGCCGCCGGCGGGGAGCCGCCGGCCGCAGCCGATAATGCCGGGACGCAGGCGGCAGAACAGGCGCGCGGGTTGGCCGGCGGCGCTGCGCAGGGAGGAAAACATGGCGCGCGCTTTGCCGATGATACGCGCAAAACTCTGGTTTTGACCGGTGCCAGCCGCGGTATCGGCCATGCCACAGTCAAGCGTTTTTCAAGCGAAGGCTGGCGGGTTATTACCTGTTCGCGGCAGAGTTTTTCACCGCAAACCTGCCCTTGGGCGGAAGGGGCAGAGGATCATATTGGCGTTAATCTGGCCGATGCCGAAGATGTCGGCCGCGCTATTGCCGAAATTCGCCGCCGGCTGGAGGCAAATGGCGGGCGCCTGCATGCTTTGGTCAATAATGCCGGCATTTCTCCTAAAAGCGAAAGCGGCAGGCGGCTGAATTCGCTTGAGACCAATATGCAAATCTGGCGCGCTGTGTTTCAGGTGAATTTTTATGCGCCGATAATGCTGGCGCGCGGCCTGTTTGCCGAGTTAAAGGCGGCGCATGGCGCTATTGTCAATGTCACTTCTATTGCCGGCGGCCGTGTTCACCCTTTTGCCGGCACAGCCTATGCGACTTCCAAGGCGGCGCTGGCGGCCTTAACGCGGGAAATGGCCTCTGATTTCGGCCCGCATAATGTGCGCGTCAATGCTATTGCTCCGGGAGAAATTGCGACCGGCATTCTTTCTCCCGGTACGGAGAAAATGGCTGAGCATTTGCCGCTGCGCCGTTTGGGCCGGCCGGAAGAAGTGGCCGACACAATTTATTATTTATGCGGTGAGGGGGCCTCTTATGTAACCGGCTCGGAAATTCATATTAATGGCGGCCAGCATGTATAAAGGCCGCCGCGCGGTGCCGGGCGGTAAAATTTGCAGAAAGTGCGGTTTTGCATTACAAAGGCGGGGGAAGGGTGAGGTTACGCGTTAAAACCGGCTTAAGCCAAACAGGAAAGCAGTCATGGCCGCTGAAAAGACAAAATATCAGAAAAATGATGAAAGCGGCGCCTTGAAAACAATCGCCGAATTATGGCCCTATATGTGGCCGGCAGCGCGGCCTGATCTTAAAATGCGGGTGCTGTGGGCGCTGTTTTATCTGGTGCTTTCCAAAGTCATTTTGATTCTTGTCCCTTATTTTTTCAAATATGCGACAGATTCTTTAACCGAAGGCTGGGCGCCGCCAAATTGGCTGCCTTATGTGCTGGCGGCGCCGTTATTATTGGTTTTTTGCTATAATGTGGCGCGCATTGCGCAGGCCGGGCTTAACCAGTTGCGCGATGCCTTGTTTGCTTCAGTCGGTCAGTATGCCGTGCGCAAACTGGCTTATGAAACTTTTGTCCATATGCACCAGTTATCGCTGCGCTTTCATCTGGAAAAGCGCACCGGCGGCCTGTCGCGCATTATTGAGCGCGGCACCAAGGGGATAGAAGCGATTGTCCGCTTTACTATTTTAAACAGTATCCCGACAGTGCTGGAATGTGCGATGACGGCTTTTGTCGTCTGGTATTCTTACGGCTGGCTGTATTTCTTTATTGTCGTGGCGACTGTCGGCTCTTATGTCTGGTTTACCATTATTGCCAGTAATTGGCGCATCAATATTCGCCGCGCCATGAATGCTGCCGATAATGAGGCCAATAGCCGCGCCGTAGATTCTCTGCTGAATTTTGAGACGGTCAAATATTTCGGCAATGAAGAGCTGGAGGCGCACCGCTTCGATAAATCCATGGCGCAATATGAGACTGCGGCCACCAAAACCTGGGTATCTCTCGGCTGGCTTAATTTCGGTCAGGCCGTTATTTTCGGCCTTGGCATGCTGATTTTAATGCTGATTTCTGCCTGGCAGGTATTGCATGGGCGGCAAACCCTGGGCGATTTTGTCTTTATCAATGCTTTGCTTATCCAGCTTTCTTTCCCGCTCAATTTTATCGGCTCTATTTATCGTGATGTGCGCCAAGGGCTGACCGATATTGAGCAAATGTTCAATCTGTTAAATGTGCCGGAAGAAATTGCCGATAAAAGAGGAGCAAAAGCGTTGGATCTGACGGCGGAGGCAGCCTCTATCCGCTTTGATAATGTTGTTTTCGGCTATGATGCGGATCGCACAATTTTAAAGGGTATTTCCTTTGAAGTGCCGAGCGGTAAGACCGTGGCTATTGTCGGCCCTTCCGGCGCGGGGAAATCAACTATATCGCGACTATTATTCCGCTTTTATGATGTGCAGGCCGGCCAGGTGCTGGTGGGGGGGGAAGATGTGCGCAATGTAACGCAAACAAGCCTGCGCCGGGCTATTGGCATGGTGCCGCAGGATACAGTGCTGTTTAATGATACAATCGGCTATAATATTCGTTATGGCCGCAGCAAAGCCAGTGATGAAGATGTGCAAAAAGCTGCCCGGCTGGCGCAGATTGATAAATTTATCAACAGCCTGCCGCAGGCTTATGAAACTCAGGTGGGCGAGCGCGGGCTTAAACTTTCCGGCGGGGAGAAGCAGCGCGTGGCTATTGCCCGCACTTTGCTCAAAGCACCGCCTTTGCTGATACTTGATGAAGCAACCTCGGCGCTGGATACGGCGACCGAGCAGGAAATCCAGCATGCTTTGGATACAGTCAGCCGCGGCCGCACAACTCTGGTGATTGCTCATCGGCTTTCCACCATTATTCAGGCTGATGAAATTCTGGTATTAAAAGGCGGCCGTTTTGTCGAGCGCGGCACCCATAGGACATTATTGGCCAAAAAAGGGCTCTATGCTTCTATGTGGCAGCGGCAGCTGGAAGCAACGGCTTTGGGTGAAAAATTGCGCCTGATACGGCGTGAGGATAAAGCCGGTTTTTTGGACAAGCGCGATAATGAGCCGGAAACAGCTTAAAGCCCCTGTGCCGCTATTTGCCGGAAAATTGGAGAAAACTCTGCTTGCTTCGCCGCTGCGATACTATATAAAGCGAAAAGCATCATGGGGAAAGCCGGGAAATAACAGGATTCAGGGGCAGTTTGGCTTGCTGCCTGATATGGCCTGACGGCCGGCATAAAACCGGCCGGGCCGGCAGTTTGGCGTCCGGCCGGTTAAGGGGCGTAGTTCACGGGATTTTTTATGAATATTTTGCATTCTGCCCGCATAATGCTTACGCCGATACATAAAGAGGGTTACCCCTTTATCGCCCTGTTTTTTATTATTGCCGTGGTGCTGGGTTTTCTCTGGCTGCCTTTATTTTGGGCCGGGCTGGGCTTAACTCTGTGGTGTGCTTATTTCTTCCGCGATCCGCAGCGGGTGGTGCCGCTGGCGGCTAATCTTGTTCTTAGCCCGGCAGACGGCAAGGTTTCCTTTGCCGGAGTGGTTATGCCGCCGGAAAAGCTGGGCCTGCCTCAGCGGCAAATGTTCCGTATTTCTATTTTTATGGACATATTTTCCTGCCATGTGAATCGCGCTCCGGTCAGCGGTATTATCAAAGTGATAGATTATCATGAGGGGCATTTTTTTAATGCTATGCTGGATAAAGCCGGTGAGTCTAATGAGGCCAACGGCCTGTTGCTGCAAACAGCCTATGGTGAGGTGGGCGTGGTGCAAATTGCCGGGCTGGTTGCCCGCCGCATTGTCTGCTGGGTAAAAAAGGGGGAGGAGCTGGCGGCCGGCCGGCGTTTCGGCCTTATTCGCTTCGGCTCGCGGCTTGATGTTTATCTGCCGCTACAGACAGAAATCTGCATAAGCGTGGGGCAGAAAATGGTGGCGGGAGAGACTGTGCTGGCGCGTTTTGCCGCTGTCGATAATGGCAAGGAGAATATCGCCGATAAGGCTGAGCCTGATGGCGCCGGGGATAGTGCCGGTAGGCGCGGCAATAGCGACAGCATGAGCACTGCTGTTCACCCGCCTGCTGTGCCTGATGAGGAAGAGGGCGACAAGCCGGATTTTTTGCATTTTCGTTTAGATTAGGTCAGGCCAATGAAACCATCGCTTCCTTTTCCGCCTTTTGACGGTGACAAAAAAGCCGGGAGGCTCCGCCGCTTTGATGCGGATAATGTTTTTGCTCAAACCGGGCAAGAGGGGGAAGCGCAGGAAAAGCAGCGCAAATTTATTTCGTTTCGTTTTTTGCTGCCAAATATTATTACGGTTGTGGCAATTATTTCCGGCCTTTCCGGCGTGCGCATGGCGATAGAAAACCGCTTTGAGCCGGCCGTTATCTGCCTGTTGCTGGCGGCTTTTCTCGATGGGATAGACGGCCGCATTGCCCGCGCTATTCGCGGCACTTCACGTTTTGGCGAACAGTTGGATTCGCTGGCTGATGCCATTAATTTTGGCGCTGTGCCGGCTTTGGTGGTTTATATTTATATATTAGATGCTATGGGGCGGTTTGGCTGGCTGGCGGCGCTGATTTACAGCACCGCCTGCTGTTTGCGGCTGGCGCGGTTTAATGTGATGATTGACAATAGCAATTCTACGCCCAAATGGCAGCAGAATTATTTTGTCGGCCTGCCTTCCCCCGCCGGGGGGTGCCTGTTGCTTTTGCCGGTTTGTCTGGGCTTTTTGGGCATGCCGCAGACAAATGCCGCTGCCCTGTTTTTCTGCTTTTATACGATTTTTCTGGCTTTATTGATGGTATGCAACCTGCCTGTGTGGAACGGCAAGGCTATTCGCGGCGGTTTGCGGCGCGATATTGTTATACCGGCGCTGTTTTTTGTGGTGATTTATCTTATTTTGCTGGTCAGCTATATGTGGGAAACACTGGCCGTTACCTGTTTTATCTATCTCGCCTTTTTGCCGCTCAGCGCCTATAGCTATTATCGCCTCAGTAAAAAACAGGCGGGCAGGTGAAATATTGGCAGCCTGGATTTTGTGGCTGGAGGAGGGGTTATGTCGTCTGGCCGGTTTTACCGGCAATGGCTGATTGCCGGAATTTCCCTTGTCTTTTGCAGCAATATGGCCAATAGTGCAATAGCAGCAAATGAGGCGATAAAGCCGGCGGCTTTTGTAAATGGAGCGCCACAGGCTAGCTGGCTTGCCGCCATTGCCGGGTCGGAAGAAAAGTTTTTGCAGGCGCGCATCGGCATTGCCGTTCTTGATAAAGCCGGCGGTATTATAGCAGCCTGGCGCGCTTATGAGCATTTTCCTCTGAACAGCACTTATAAACCGCTTCTCTGTGCGGCCTTGTTGCATAAGGTTGATAAGGGTGCCTTGGATTTGAGCGATAAAGTGCGGTTTGATAAAAGCCGGCTGGTCAGTTATTCCCCCGTTACACAAAATTTTATTACCCCCGCGGCCATGGATTGGCGGCAATTATGCCGCGCCGCGGTGGAGTTTAGCGATAATACTGCCGCTAATCTGATTTTAGCTGCTTTGGGAGGGCCGGGGGAGTTTAACAGATTTTTGCGCAATATGGGCGATAATATCACGCAACTTGATCATTTTGAGCCGGATTTGAATCACATCAAGCCGGGTGACAAGCGTGACAGCACAATGCCTGTGGCGATAGGCCGGACATTGCAGCAACTGGTGTTTGGCGATATTTTGCAGCCGCAATCGCGCCGGCAATTAACGCAATGGCTGTTAAATGATAAAGTGGCCGACGAGTTGTTACGCTCCGTTTTGCCGCCGCAGTGGAAAATTGCCGATAAAACAGGGGCAGGCGATTATGGTTCGCGCTCTATTATCAGCATTATCTGGCCGCAAAAGAGAGAGCCGCTGCTTATTGCCATTTATATTACCGCAACAAAGGCAAGTATAGCACAAACTAATGCCGCTATTGCCCGCATAGGCAAAAAAATATTCACTATTCTTGCGCAGGAGCATGAATAAAAGCTTTAATTCTGAGAGCCGGGGCAGTGCGGCGCGCGGCAGCTTTCATCACGCATAATAATATAGAAATTCTATAATTATTCTGTTGCTCTGTGGCGCCATCTTCGCCGGCAGAAGGGAGATAAAACCAGTAATTGCCAGGATAAGAGCAGGCTGCTTGCCCCTGTTTGATCATTGATGCAGCCGAAAGTCATTGAGCTGGAAAAGCGAAAGGACTTACCGTGTTAAGCCTGAAATAGTGCTGCCGCTTCTTTTCAATTTTGCTCTTCAGCCTATTCTACCGGCGTTGCTTCATTATCATTGCCGCTTGCCGCACCGCTGGCGGCAGGGGCGGTTTTTTCGTCAATTTTATCAATCAGGCTTTTCGGCACGGCGCGCCAGATCGCGCTGCCAATATTATCCAGCAGCGGCTTGCTTTTCGCCTGCGCCAGCCAGGCCGGCTGTTCATCAGGCTTGATAAGCCCGTTCAGAAACAGAATGGCAATGGCCAAAATCACCAGGCCGCGGACAATGCCGAAAACAAAACCCAAAGTGCGATCCAGCGCGCCAATGCGACTGTCGATAACTATATCGGCAAATTTCATGGAAATAATGGAAAGAATAATCAAAGCAACCAGAAATAATACAATAATAGTAACACCAAGGGCAATTTTGGGGTTATGAATATAATTAGCGGTGAAGCCGAGCGCCGGCTTATAGGCCAGATAAGCGAATAAAGCCGCCAAAGCCCAGGAAACCAGCGATAATAATTCACGCGACAGGCCGCGCACCATCGCCAGGACGGCGGAAAGAAAAATAACGAGAATAACAATTCCGTCTAACGCTGTGACCGGCATAATCTATCTCTATCCCTCAAACGAGCCTCAGGTGCCGGGCCTAACCTCCCCACCGGGGCTTTTGCGCTCCCCCACTCGCAGCCGCTTTACCTTATCTGCCACAATAGCTGTTTCCGCTAGCGCAAGGCAATATTTTTTTGCCCTGGCTTTAACAGCTTTCACTGTTTTAAGCGACTATAGGGCGCAAACAATATTATCCGGCCCTTAAACCTGTTTTTCTTTACGCGGTGATTTTACCCGGCAATAAGAGCGCGGGCAGTGTTTATTTTTGCCGGTTTTTCTGTTGCGCGGCTTGCGCGGCAATTTGTGCTACTAATTGCGGCAGCGATTCTATTTTATCCAGCCGCAAGGCGGCATTGGCTTTTTCACCCTCTCCCGTGCTTTTGCGGTTGAGAGAGGCCGGCAGCACGGCCTGTTTGAAACCCAGTTTCTCGGCTTCTTTCAGCCTTTGCCCGGCGTGGCTGACCGGGCGCAAACTGCCGGAAAGGCTCACTTCGCCAAAATAAACGCAATCAGCCGGCAGGCTCACCCCGGCCAGCGAGGAGGTCAGCGCCGCGGCCACGGCTAAATCGGCCGCCGGTTCGCTAATGCGATAGCCGCCGGCAATATTGAGATAAATATCATAATTGCCAAAACGCAGGCCGCAATGCGCCTCAAGCACGGCAATAATCATCGCCAGCCGGCTATTATCCCAGCCAATAACGGCGCGGCGCGGCGTGCCGAGCGAAGTTTGCGCTACCAAGGCCTGAATTTCCACCAGCAGCGGCCGCGTGCCTTCCATGCCGGCAAAAACCGCCGCACCGGGAGCGTGCTGACTGCGCTCACCCAAAAACAGTTCAGACGGGTTGGCTACCTGCCGCAAGCCACTATCCGACATTTCAAAGACGCCGATTTCATCGGTCGCACCAAAGCGGTTTTTTACCGTGCGCAAAATACGATAATGGTGGCCGCCTTCCCCTTCAAAATAGAGCACGGCATCAACCATATGCTCAACCACGCGCGGCCCGGCTACCTGGCCGTCTTTGGTCACATGGCCGACCAAAACCACCGCCGCGCCGCTTTGCTTGGCAAAGCGAATCATCGCCTGAGCTGAGAGCCGCACCTGGCTCACCGTGCCGGGGGCAGAATCGGCAGTGTCCGACCATAAAGTCTGCACGGAATCGATAATCACCAAATCAGGGCTTTTTTCCTGTTTGAGGGTGGCGAGAATATTTTCTACATTCGTCTCTGCCGCCAGTTTGACGCCGCTTTGCTCAAGTTTCAGACGCCGCGCCCGCAGGCGTATTTGCGCCACCGCCTCTTCGCCTGAAACATAAAGGACATTATGGCCTTTATCGGCCAGCGCCGCCGCCGCTTGCGTGAGCAGGGTGGATTTGCCAATGCCGGGATCGCCGCCCACCAGCAGCGCTGAGCCGCGGACAAAACCGCCGCCGGTCACCCTGTCCAGCTCGGCAATGCCGGAAATGATCCGCGGCACTTCTTCCGTTTCACCGGCAAGGCGGGAGAGCGCCACCGGCCGGCCGCTTTTGCCCGGCATGGCCGGCGCGGCACCAATACCGGCGGAAATGCTTTCTTCCGCCAGCGTATTCCAGCCGCCGCATGTGTCACAGCGCCCCTGCCAACGCGGATACACCGCCCCGCAATTTTGACAAATAAACTGGATTTTAGCTTTGGCCATAAATTAAGGTGCTTTGTGATATTAACCGCTAACGGCTGAGTCTGATTCAGTTTTTGCTTTACGAGCGAGGTAGTCGTCATCGGAAATTTTTTCACCTTGCTCAGTAAGCTTCCAAATCCCATCTTGACAAGAAATTAAATCCGAGTGTCTAAATTTCCTACGGATATGTTCAAGCTGGCCATCATCAATTTTGCATTTAAACTCAGCGGCGAAAAGTTCGGGCATTATGAGACATCTATTCAAGACGGCTTTTACATAATCATCTGTCCTTTCCTTTTTAAAGGGGAATCTTGCTATAGTCAGGAATAAGTGCCGCCATGTTATAATTATAGGCGGTTTTATATTTCGCGTATTCTCGGCAAGAAATTCAGGCGGGATAGGGTCATCTAAGCCAGAAATAGAGGATTTATTTTTCCCTAATTTAGCTTTCAGTTTTTCGTTTTCAGCTTTCGGGGAATCGCGTTCCTTCAGCAAGGCATTTTGCTCGGCAGTCAGTTCCGCGCTTGCCACGGTATCGCCGCGCACCCAGCCAATAGCGGGTTGTATGCCTATAGCCTGAGCAATACTGGCCACAACAAGAGCGGGAAGATTTTTATGCTCGTTCCAGCGCTCGACAAGATAGGAATTTTCTACCTTTTGGCGGAAGTCTGCCAGCTTTTCAAGCATTTCAGGGTCGCTATCCGTATGCTTATTGGGCAAATCTTCAGGCGCATCATGCACAAAAGCCAGAATAGGCAGACCTTTTTCAAGTGCGTAATTATATTCTGCTTCTGTGTAGCTGATACCTTCCTTAGTGAGGGAACCATATCTACCGCCAATGATAAGGACATAATAATCGCATTTATCAATAGTGCGCCGAATATAATCCATCTGTTTTTCACCACTGGCAGGGAAGCCTTCCATACCCATAGGCGCATGGCCCATTTTGCGGATAGCATGAGCTATGGCATTTCGCTCCTGTTCCAAATCGGTAAAAGTTGAACTGAGAAAAATAAGATAAAGCGTTTCCATAGACGGAATCCTTTAAAACCACACCGCGCTGCTGTCTGTTTGTAAGCTGAGGCAGCGGCTAAGGCAAGGCGCTATCGGTTCACGCGCCAACTCTTTTCGCCGCGGGTTTTGCGCTTTTCGGATTCTGTTTTGAGAGCCGCTAAATTTATGCACCAGCCCCTTTACCGCAGAGCTTTGCCGCGCTCAGCCATAGCGTTCGGGCAGGCGACTTTCATCAGCCAGGTCGCTAAAGCGGGTATAATCAGCCTGGAAGGCGAGGCGCACAGTGCCGGTTGGCCCGTGGCGCTGCTTGGCGATAATCACTTCCGCCTTGCCAAAACTGTTTTCCATATCTGTCTGCCATTTAGAATAGTCTTCTGTCCCCGGTTTCGGTTCACGATTTTTAATGTAATATTCCTCACGAAAGACAAACAAAACCACATCGGCATCTTGCTCGATAGAGCCGGATTCACGCAAATCTGAGAGCTGCGGCTTTTTATCCTCGCGCGATTCTACCTGACGCGATAATTGCGACAAAGCAATAATCGGCACATTCAGCTCTTTGGCCAGCGCTTTTAAGCCGGTGGTGATTTCGGTTATTTCCTGCACCCGGTTTTCAGAAGCGCGGCGGGAAGAGCCGCTCATCAACTGCACATAGTCAATCACCAGCACATCAAGCCCGTGCTGGCGTTTCAGCCGGCGGGCGCGGGCGGCCAGTTGTGCCACCGAAATGCCGCCCGTCTGGTCAATAAACAGCGGCACTTGCTGCATTTTCTGCATAGCGCGCATAAGGCTGGCGAAATCATTTTCGCTAATATTACCGCGGCGAATATCGCTGGAAGAAATTTCCGCCTGCTCGGCCATAATACGGGTGGCAAGCTGCTCAGACGACATTTCCAGCGAAAAAAAGCCGACCACGCCGCCTTCATTTTCTTCGCCTTTATCTTTTTGGCAGGCAGCGGCAATATTAAAGGCAATATTGGTGGCGAGTGAGGTTTTGCCCATGCCGGGGCGGCCGGCCAAAATAATCAGGTCGGATTTTTGCAGTCCGCCCATTTTATTATCCAGGCTGTGAATGCGGGTGGCAATGCCGGAAAGCCTGGAAGAGCGTTTTAACGCGGCACCGGCCATATCAATGGCTTTGGTCAAGGCGCTGCCGAAATTCTCAAACCCGCCGCCGTAACGGCCGGTTTCCGCCAGTTGAAACAGCCGCTTTTCCGCTTCCTCTATTTGCTGCGCCGGCACCAGCTCTACCGGTGCGTCATAGGCGGTATTGACAATTTCTTCTCCCAGATTGATGAGGGAGCGGCGGGTGTAAAGATCGTAAATAATATGGCCGTAATCAGCAGCATTGATAATGGTGATTGCCTCAGCCGCCAGCCGGACAACATATTCAAACACGGTCATAGTGCCGATTTTTTCTTCTGCCGGAATAAAAGGCTTGATGGTAACCGGATCGGCCAGCTTGCCGCTGGCGACCAGTGTGGCCAGAATTTCATAAATTTTGGCATGCAGCGGCTCAAAAAAATGTTCAGGCTTTAAAAAATCAGAAACGCGGTCATAGGCATCATTATTGATCAAGAGCGCGCCCAGCAATGCCTGTTCTGCCTCAATATTATGCGGCGGCCGGCGCCATGTGGCCGGGTTATTATTCTCTTCCGCATGTTGTTTCAACGCATGAATTTCTGCCGCTGCCATTGTCCAACCCTTATCTGTTGCTGCCGCTTGACAAACATAGCGCTCCGGCTGCTAAAACTGCCTCACGCGGAAACAGGCTGCCAATGCCGCAGCATTGCCGGTGCGCTGTCTCACAATTTCAAGAAATGCTGTAAAGCGGGAAAACCCCTGGCACCAAGCTTAGCGCTTCCGGTAAGCCGGCATAAGTGAAAAAAACGGGGCATTGCCAATAATACCCGCGATTCACAGAGATTCGCACAATTTGCGGTTTTTATAGTGAAGATGGATTTTATGCCTTGACGGCCGGGCGACTCAAGTGCAAATCCGGCAGGAAAAGCCGTGCCGGTTTTATATAATGCGCAGCGGTCAAAAACAAAACAGGGCGCAAAACGCCCTGTTTATTAAACTGTTTTCCGGCAATAAGATCAAGCCTGCTCGGCTTTCCCCAGTGCCGCTATTTTTTCAATCGCTGCTATGTCTGTTTCTGTTTCAATTTCTTCCTGAGCGATTTCAGTCATTTTGTCATCAAGAGCAATTTCAGTCTCAAAGGCAGTTTCATCATCAAGGGCGGCTTCGCGGTCGCGCTCACGCCCGGTCAAATTTTCACCTTTTGCCTGCCTCTCTGCCTCTTCTGCCGTGCGCGCAACATTAAGCATAATTTCCACTTCCACTTCCGGGTGCAGGCTGATCATAACCGGCTGCAGGCCGATTGTTTTAATCGGGTGATCCAGTTTTATCTGATTGCGATTAACGGCAAAGCCCTCAGCCGTAACAAGAGCGGCAATATCACGCGGTGAAACAGAACCGTAAAGATGCCCGGTTTCCCCGGCAGCGCGGATAATGACAAATTTTTTATCTTTAAAATGGTCAATATGCTGTTCCGCCTGCTGACGCAGATCGCTATTGCGGCTTTCCAGCTCGGCCCGGCGCTCTTCAAAATATTTACGATTAGCAGCCGTTGCCCGTAAAGCCTTACCTTGCGGTAACAGAAAATTGCGGGCAAAACCGTTTTTTACCGCAACTCTGTCACCCATATTGCCCAGGCGGGCAACGCGCTCCAATAAAATAACTTCCATGATGTTTTCCTTTCACTTGAATTACGGAAGAGGAGGTTTTCTACCCTGTCTGGCAGAGGGAAAAGGGGTAGCGAAAAGCCCCATAATAACCAGGCCGAAAAAAATAATCGGTGTCAAAACAAGGCTGAAAAGGCAAATATAAATAAGAAAACGCAGCCACGACCATGAGCCGCGCGCTGTCTGATGCAAAACAGCCAGGCCGGAAACACAAAAACCGGCCGCCAATACTGCCAGAATAGTATTGACGCATAAAGTCAGGGTTGGAGCAGCGGTAAATGCAGCATTGCCGATGAAATAAGAGGCAAGCCACAGGCCGATAAACAGGAATAAGGCCATAGGCGGCAGGCGCAAATCTGCCGGCCAATAGCCGAAAGGGCGTCTCAGGCTGTTATTGCGCCGGGCAAGACGCATGGCGCAATAAATGGCGGCGAGCTGAAATAAAAAGCCGTAAAGAGCAAGCGAAACAGCAAGCAGGACGGGCAGCAAATGCTGGAGAATATTATGTATATCGCCGCTTTGTGCCGGCATATTATAGAAATTTTTCTGGGCGATAAAATCGGCAATCTGGCTGGTAACCATGTTGAAAGCCTGTGCTTTATCGGCATTTGAAAAGCTGTAAAACAGCACGGCAATAGTTACAAAGGCAATAATAAGTGCAAGCTGGAATATGGCTGCCGGCAACGGATAAAATTGCGGCAGATTTTGTTCCCCAAAGGCGTTTTTACCCGGCTTTGCCTGGCCGGAATTAGTCTGTAGCCCCAAAAGCCAGCCGGTAAATAAAGCGGGAAGGAAGAAAAAAAATGCCAGCAGCAAAGCCGGCTCTGCCGGCAAAACCAGGCCTGAAAACAGGCCGGCAAGCAGGGCGGCAGCCAGGCCGCTTTGCCAGCCATAGGAAAAAAGCACAAAAAGAACGGGAATATTAACGCCAATGCCGAAAAACACCGGCAAAAACGGTATATTGAACAGAGTAAACCACAGCAGCATAATCGAAGCGGCAGACAGAATAGCTGCAGCCAAAGCGGCTTTTATATTGATTTTCTCTTTTATCATTTGTGCTGTCCTGCATCTCTCCCGACCAGGCGGGAAGCAGTTAGAGACAGGCTCAGCAAAATGCTCCGCCTGCCCCAACCTGAATTTACTTTGACCCGGTTAAAATATCGGACACTGCACGCGGAGCAGGGAAACCGCTGCGGCGCTGCAAGTCTGACGAGAGCAAAACCGGATTTGAAGCTCCCAAATTTCACGCGCCTGTTTATTGCACAACATAAGATAACAGCCCAAGAAAACGCGCCCGTTTGATGGCACGCGCCAGCTCACGCTGTTTTTTCTGGCTGACAGCCGTAATGCGCGAAGGGACAATTTTACCGCGTTCAGAAATATAACGCTGCAATAATTTTACGTCCTTATAATCAATTTTCGGCGCATCAGAACCTGAAAACGGGCAGGTTTTGCGCCGGCGGCTGAAAGGACGGCGCACCGGCATTTGAGTGACATCAGCCATTTTTATTCTCCTTTGTCGGCGGCATTATCCGCATTGCGGTTATCGCTGCGCGGGCGCCTTTGGCGGCGCGGTCTTTCTTCATCGCGGTCGCGAAAGCGGTCATCTCTGTCGCGGCGCGACATTATTGGCGAGGGCGTATCGTTAAATTCTTCCACCCGCAAGGTCAAAAAGCGCAATATATCCTCATTAATGCCCATTTGCCGCTCCATTTCCGCCATAGCGGCGCCTGAAGCATCAATATTCATCAATATATAATAGGCTTTGCGGTTTTTTTTGATACGATAGGCAAGGGGGCGCAAACCCCATTGCTCAACCCGGCCGATTTTGCCGCCTTGCGCTTCAATTACAGCTTTATATTGCTCCGTCACCTGATCAACCTGCTGTTGTGTCAAATCCTGACGGGCAAGAAATACATGTTCGTAAAGAGCCATTTTCTGCCTTTCTTTGGGTTCCCTGCGGAATTGGCGCAAAGCCTCTGCGACTTAATCTTCAACCTCTGCAAGCAAGGCCGGGAAAGGCGCAAAAACCAGAATATTTCGAGAGCGGAGACACAGGAGGCGCAGAGCTTTATGCCCTGCAAAACCGGCTATCGGCATTGTCTGCAAATACCCCGCCTGCCGTATTTACGGCTTATAGCGCAATAGAGCAAACAGCAAAATAACCGACCCTCCGTTCAGCCACCGGCCAAATTCCGGGTGAATAGCCCCCCATTAAAGCTTTTAGCGGCAAAATGCAACTCTTTTTTGCTCCGGCAGCTTTGCTGTTGCTTTGAAGGCTGCTTAAAAAGCGGGGAAAGGCGGCGCCGCTGCTTGTGTTCATTTTCAGGCAATG
The DNA here is from genome assembly GCF_008636115.1 of Candidatus Tokpelaia sp. Classification (GTDB taxonomy): domain Bacteria; phylum Pseudomonadota; class Alphaproteobacteria; order Rhizobiales; family Rhizobiaceae; genus QLZD01. The sequence continues at coordinate 68,565 of NZ_QLZD01000023.1, forward strand.
TTAGGACAAAGAAGAGGTTTATGAATGGTGCCGGAAATGAGGGGCGGGTATTGCGGCCGGGCCTTGCCGGCAGATTTGACAGGAGGGAACGGCAATTTATGCTCATATCGGCAATTCTTGAAAAAATACGCGCTGAAAATATTCGCTTTATTGATTTGCGTTTTACTGATTTGCGCGGAAAATGGCATCATATTACCATAGCCGCTGCCACTGTGGATAAAGCGCTGTTTGCGGAAGGGGTGGTATTTGACGCTTCGTCTATCGATGGCTGGAGAGCTGTTGATGATTCGGATATGGTGCTGCGCCCCGATTTGGAAATTGTCTGCCTTGATCCGTTTTTTGCCGAGCCGACTCTGGTGGTTTTCTGCAATGTGGTTGATCCCGTTTCATTACTGCCTTATAATCGCGATCCGCGCACTATTGCCGGCCGGAGCCAGGCCTATGCGCGCGAGCATGGTTTTGGCGATACGGTTTATATCGGGCCGGAGGCAGAATTTTTTGTCTTTGATACTGTGCGTTTTCAGGCCGGCCCTTATGAGAATTTTTATTATCTGGACAGTGATGAATCGCCGCTAAATAGCGGGCGTGATTATGCCGCCGGCAATATGGGGCACCGCCCGCCGGCCAAAGGCGGCTATTTGCCGGTGCCGCCGGTTGATTCGGCCCAGGATATGCGTTCGGAAATGCTGGCAATGCTACAGGATATGGGGGTTGTGGTAGAAAAACATCATCATGAAACAGCAGCAGCCCAGCATGAGCTGGGTATTAAATTTGATTCGCTGCTGCGCCAGGCCGATAAAATGCAGATTTTTAAATATGCGGTGCGGCAAGTGGCGCAATCTTACGGCAAAACGGCCAGTTTTATGCCAAAACCCGTTTTTGGCGATAGCGGTTCGGGTATGCATGTGCATTTATCCCTGTGGAAAGATGGGAAACCACTTTTTGCCGGCGATAAATATGCCGGGCTTTCTGAAGCCTGCCTGTATTTTATCGGCGGCATTATTAAACATGCCCGTGCCTTGAATGCGTTTACCAACCCTGCCACGAATAGTTACAAGCGGCTGGTTCCTGGTTTTGAAGCGCCGGTTTTACTGGCTTATTCGGCGCGCAATCGTTCTGCCGCCTGTCGTATCCCGCATGTATTTTCGGCTATGGCCAAGCGGGTAGAGGTGCGTTTTCCTGATCCGGCAGCCAATCCTTATCTGGCTTTTTCAGCTTTGCTTATGGCCGGGCTTGACGGTATCAAGCATAAAATTCACCCGGGCGAGGCGATAGATAAAGATCTTTATGAATTGCGGCCGCGAGAATTGAAAAATATTCCGACTGTCAGCGCTGATTTGCGTGAGGCGCTGGCGGCGTTAGATAAAGACCGCGCTTTTTTGAAAGCGGGTAATGTATTTGATGATGATATGATTGAGTCTTATATTGCGCTGAAGCAGCAGGAAGTGCAGCGCTATGAGACAATGCCCAGCCCGGTAGAATTTGCCATGTATTATTCCGTCTAAACTGCGAAGCCCGGTTTTCGGTTAGAGAGTGTGCTGCCCTGCACTTGAAATAGGCGCGGCCTGCCGGGTCGGCAAGGGCAATAGCCGGAATTGGAAAGGGGAAAAGTGTCTCCTGGTTTATTTGATTGCCCTATAGTGCAATAATTGTTTCCCTTATTCTTCATTTGAATTTTCATCAACTGCGAAATCCGGGTTGAATATATCTAAATATTGCTGCTGAACTTGCTGAGATATAGGCCAAGTGGCTGACTTACCGTTTAACTTTAATCGCTCTGTGAGGTTCTGCAAACCATATGGCTCAGAGGCCTTTGTAACAGCTTTTAGCCACATAAATGCGCTTTTGAGCCCGATTTCGGAGCTGTTTACGCCATAATTATAATTACGCTGATGCTCGTAGTAAGCTGGGAAATTGAGAGTATATTCTATAAAATTAAGAATATTTATAGGTGATTTTTCATACTTTTCATATAGAGAACCGTGATAGCGATTAGTATATCTACTATTCAGGTCGATATAATTTTGTTCTTTTACTCCATAATAATATAGCACTTCGCTTTCGCTTATTGTTGCATTGAGAAATTTCTGATAATAATCATGTTTGATAATATTTGAACTTATTAGAGCCAGGCATATTTCCAGTGTTGCAACGGGGAGCTGTAAAAAATTTTTAATCCCCGTTGCTGTTGCAATGAGCGTAAACATAGAAAGAATTCGTTCAGCTTCACGCAAGGATAGAGAGTTGTTTTTTGTCACGCAGCTCAGATGATTCTGTAATAAACTCGCTAATTGCGGCTCTATCCCCATTTCTTTTGCAGCCCATTCCGTATAAGCCAAAACAGTTTTATGAGCTTGGCCGTTTTTTTGAATAGTGTCGGATAAGGTCAGGGGAAAACTGATAAAACGTTGTAAATAACCGTCAGCCCCAATATCGCTGCCATGGCGGCATTTTACCATGCTTTCCAGCTTTTCCATATTGACGCCGAGGACAAAATGGATACCGTCTACGGAGAAGAAATGCTTGATCGTTTCCAGCACGGAAAGCGCATAATCAGGGCGAGCACGATCCAGCTCATCAACAACGATAACCAGTTTTTGTTTTGCGGCAAATTTTCCTATGGCGCGCACAAACCGGCGCATTGTCGTCCGTCTGTCGTCTTCTTGTTTCCAATAGGCATTTAGAGCCTCATTACCTTGCTGATTGGCTGCGTCACTCATTGCTTTACTCACTGTTTCAGCACCGGATTCTGCCACAAGACTGATGCCGGAAGCTATAGCCGCTAAACTTGCCTGAACGAAAAACTTCCCTAATATGCCGCCGTATTTTTTGACTTCGGTAAATAGTTGTTTGGTTTTCCCCTCTGTCTCTTCCAGTCTTCCTTCTATTGCCATAATAAGAGCGGGCAACGGGTCTTCCAGATAATCATGATTAAAGGCATTGATATAGACAGTCAGAGCTTCGCCGCCGTTTTTCTGCCCATGTGCAGCGACCCATCGTTGCAAAAACCAGGTTTTACCGGTGCCCCAGCCGGAATTGACAGCAATTACCAGCGAGTCTTCCACATTCTGCACAATATTGGAAAGTTTTTTGCCGATTTCCGCCCGTTGCAGAATATCAGATGCCATTTCCTGATTAACTGCCGCGAAACCCGTTTTATAAAGCTCTATTTTTTCTTCCGGCGGGCGAAAGCGCACGAAAACCCTCTTTTAAAAAGGCTTAAAATTCGCTTTAGCTGAAAAACAGCAAATTATAGAACAGCAAGCCGCGCGGGGTAAGAGGGCAGGCGACCCTGCTTCTTATTTGTCACCCAAGCGCGGGATCAGGCGAGCGTTAAATAATTTCTACCTGCACAGCAATATTGCCACGGGTAGCGTGCGAATAGGGGCAAACTTCATTATGCGCCGTGCGGGCAATCTGCTCCGCCTGCTCTTGGCTCAAGCCGGCCAGATGCGCCTCTAACGTTACATAAAGCTGAAAGCCGCCGGCTGCGCGCGGGCCAATGCCCACTTTGGCGGTTACATGTGTATCATCACCAAGCGACAAACCTTCTTTGCGGGCAAGAAAACGGCAGGCCGACTCAAAACAGGCGGCATAGCCGCAGGCAAAAAGTGTTTCAGGATTAGCGCCTTTTTCACCGCTGCCGCCCATTTCTTTCGGCATGACAAGCGGCATATCGACCGCGCCATCGGCAGAATGAACGCGCCCCGTGCGCCCGCCATTGGCTGTTGCTTCTGTCTGGTAGAGAATTTTCGCTGTCATAGCCGGATTTCCTTTGCTGATACCCCCCCCGGTGATCGGAATGCTATAAGCGAAATAAGGCGAAATAAAGAAACTGCGCCGGGCAGATTTACGGATAAATATGCCGGTAATTTTGCCCTTCATAGGGTGCGCTGTAAATGCGGCGATTATTATCCGGGCTATAAGTCGGGCTCGGCGGTGCCGGATAGGGCGAAGCGCTATAAGAATTTTCCTGATAGGGGCTGGGGCTGTTTGGCGGTGCTGTAAGATTCCCGCCCCCTTTAAAGGGAGTAGCCGGGCTGTAATAATAATCATGGCGCAAGGGGCTGGCATAAGTGCCGTTACCGCGGGAATAATAATGGGTGCGATAGCGATAGCCGCCGCCATTATAGGGCGTAGCATAAGTTTTATAGGAGCGATGATAGCGGAACGGATTGCGATAATGGCGCTGTGGCGCAGCGTAATCGCTTTGCTCATTATCGTAATAATGTTTTTGCACTGTGGCGGCAGAATAGCGGCCTAGGGGTGCGGTATAGTGGGCTTGCGGCGCGCTATAGCCTGGTTCACTGCCGAAATTATAGGAATTGTCACTATTATAGCCGGTATCCGGCAGCGGCGCCTGATAGATTTTTGCCCCGGCGAGAGAGACGGGGCAAAGCAGCAGAGCCAGGCAGCTTAAAACAGGATATTTTATCGGCATAGTCTGCCTCCTTTAGCTCAATAGCCCAGCTATACTAACATATATTTTCCAGCAATTTATAAATTTACAATGGAAACAGTCTTAATTATGTTATAATTCAGTATATACTGTGATTAGACAGAAAAATATAGAAACTATCTTGCTTGCACCAATAAAATTCTGTTATTCCGCTGCCGCTTACTTTTAAAAAATACAAAGCAGCGCTATTTATGGCTGTTTGCGCGGGATTTGTGCAGAATCCGCCGGGGAAACTACAATATAGGGCGCAGTTTTGCCCTAAATATAGAGCGAGCAGCTCAATGGAGCAAATCGGAGAGGTTATGTGCGCGCGAAATCACGCAGCGCGCCTGAACCGAGTTAATACGCGCCGGCTAAGGAGAAACAGAGCAGAAGAGGCTGGCAGGACTGAAAATTTTACCGGGCCGGGCACGGCCGGAACCGCGGGAGTATTATGGCGATAATCGGGCAGCAAGAAGGCGCGGTAAATCCTGTGAGCTGAAAATAATATGCACAAGCTCTTTGCCCAATATTTCAACCGCCGCCGCGCCGAGAGAGGTGACAGCAGCGGTATTCAGCGCATCTGTATCCGCAAGCTCAAGCCGCAGGCGCGTAGCGGCAATGGCCGTGGCTTTACGCAAATTGCTGCGGCCGCCAAAGGCTGTCACCCAATCGGCCAGGGCAGCAGCAGTGATTGGCGCGCTATGAAGGCCGGCTGGCGGCGGTTCTGCGCCCGCACTCAAAGCACTGCTTTCGCCGGCGCCGGCCATTATTATTTTATTATTATCTCCGGCACCGACAGCGGAACGCATAGCTTGGGCAATATCATCGGCAATAGGGCCGAGAATAACCTGAACATTATCATCGCGCATTTTCATGACAGCCACAGCACCTAGTTGTTTGAGCTGCTTTTCATCAATTTTATCCTGATTGCGGACAGTCAGCCGCAGCCTTGTGGTGCAGGCGCCGATAGAAGACAGATTTTGCCCTCCTCCCAGCGCGGCGACAAAATCGCGCCCAATATTGCCGCCGGCTTGCCTGACCCCGGCCAAAGACTCATCTGACTCAGGCTCTCGCCCTTGGGTTTTCAGGTTAAAGAGACGAATTGCAGCGCTGAAAATACAATAATAAACGGCAAAATAGGAAAATCCTATCGGGATAAGCCATAAAGGGTGAGTCGCTTTGCCATAAGACAGAACATAATCAAAAGCGCCGGCTGAAAAAGTAAAACCGAGCTTTACATCAAGCAGATTCATAATAATCATTGCCAGCCCGGTAAGAAAAGCGTGCACAGCATATAAAGCCGGGGCAAGAAACATAAAAGAAAATTCAATCGGCTCCGTAATACCGGTAAGAAAGGAAGTCAGCCCCATAGATAGCAGCAAGCCGCCCAGCACCGGCCGCCGCTCTGCTTTGGCATTACGGTAAATAGCTAACGCCACTGCCGGCAGGCCGAACATGGTAACGGGAAACATGCCGGCCATAAAGATTCCCGCTGTTTTATCGCCCGCGAAAAACCGGCTCATATCACCATGGATAATCCCCCCCGCAGCATCGGTAAATGAGCCGAACTGAAACCAGACCAGATTATTGAGAATATGGTGCAGCCCCGTGACAATCAGCAGACGGTTAAACAGGCCGTAAAAGAACAGGCCGATATTGCCCGATTCAATCATAAAATTGCCAAGGCTGTTAATGCCGTGTTCAACCGGCGGCCAGATATAGGCAAATATATAGGCGAGAAGCAGCGCTGTCGCCCCCGATATAATGGGAATAAAACGCCTGCCGCCAAAAAACGCCAGATATTCCGGCATTTTAATAGCATTATAGCGATTATAGTAAACACCGGCCACAATGCCGCAAATAATGCCGCCTAAAACCCCCATATCAAGATTTTTGTCAAGGCTGTTTAAAGTGGCGTTTAAAACGAGAAAAGCGGTCGCGCCTGCCAGAGCGGCGGAACCGTGATTATCTTCAGCCAGGCCGATGGCAACGCCAATAGCGAAAATCAGCGCCAGATTGGTAAAAATTGCTCCGCCGGCGGCAGATATAGCCGGAATATTCAGCAAATCCGGCTGCCCGAGCCGCAATAAAATGCCCGCCACGGGCAAGACGGCAATAGGCAGCATGAGCGATCGGCCGAGTAATTGCAAGGCGCCCATAATATTCAGGCGCGCCAAAAAGCCCGCTTTATTTTTAGATTGCGTTTCGCCGGCCGGGATTGTCTGTTCCATTTATAGGCGCTTTCCGTTTATGAGGTTTTTATCTGCGCGGCCAGCCAGCGGCCGAGATTTTCTCTCACTGCTGCGCCGTCAGCCAGCGTCAGGGCTTTTTCGCACTCTGCTTTCAAGGCGGCGAGATCAATTTGGCGCAAACGCGCTTTGGCGGCCGCAATATGCGGTGATTCCATCGACAATTCCTCGGCGCCCAGTGCCGCCAGCACCGGCCCGGCGACAGTATCGGCCGCCGCCGCGCCGCAAATGCCGACAGGGCAATTTTGCTTTGCCGCTTCCGCACAGCAAAAAGCAATCAAACGCAGCACGGCAGGGTGCAAAACATCAAGCCGCGCACTGAGCTTTGTTTCTTCCCTGTCCATGGCCAGCGTATATTGGGTGAGATCATTGGTGCCGACAGAAAAGAAATCTGCCTCGCGCGCCAGATTGGCGGCCATGAGCGCCGCAGAAGGCACTTCAATCATGGCGCCTAATTGCGGCATGAGAAAATCCTCTCTTTTGTCTATTCCCAATTTGCCGGCCAATTCTTCCATCATAGCGCGGACAGCAATAAAATCATGAATATCTGTTACCATTGGCACCATGATTTGCACCGGGCTTTTGCCGTTTTTCAGCGGTTTTGCTTTGACACGCAACAGGGCTGTTAATTGTGTTGACATCAATTCAGGATTGGTCAGGATAAGACGCGCGCCGCGAATCCCCAGAGCAGGATTAGGGCCGCCGCCTATTTTCAGCCATGAAAGCTGTTTATCGGCACCAATATCCAAAGTGCGGATAATAACCGGCCGGCCTTGCATAGCGTCCACTGCGGCCTGATATTGCTGTTGCTGTTCCTCTGCTGAGGGAGCGCTGTCGCGCCCCAGAAACAGAAATTCGCTGCGAAACAGCCCGACGGCATCAGCGCCATTGATCAGGCTGTTTTCTGCTTCCAAAGCCCCGGCAATATTGGCGGCAACAAGGACAAGCCGGCCGTCTTTAGAGACAGCCGGGCGGACAGATTCCGCTTTGGCTTTTGCCTCATTTTGGCCTGTAAGCTCCTGCCGGCGGCGCGCTGTTGCAAGCTGCTCTACCGTTGGCTTGAGCTGTATTATGCCTTTATCACCGTCAAGAATAACGGTATGCCCTTGTAGTAAAACCGGGTCAAGAACAGCTTTTCCCAACCCCATAAGGCATGGAATGTTTTTGCTGCGGCATAAAATAGCGACATGAGAGGTAATGCCGCCATAAGCAAGGCACAAAGCGGCAGGTTTTTGCGCAGCAAGCATCATAAACTGCGAAGGCGTAATATCCTCTGCCGCAATTATCGCTCCGCCAAATTTATCTGTTTCTGCCGGTTCTGCCGCCGTATTGCCGGGCAGCAAACTAATAAGCTGAAGCTGAATATCGCGCAGATCGGCGGTGCGCTCGCGAATGAGCGGATTAGCAGAGCGGGCAAGAGCCTCAATGCGCCTGTCCATAATAGTCTTCCAGGCAAAGGCGGCGCTTTTGCCTGCCTGTATTTGCGCCAGCGCCTCGGCAAGAAGCTCGTCATCATCAAGCAAAGCCCGATGAGCGGCAAGAATATCAGCCTGAGCTGTATTTTCCGCCGCCTGCACTTTATCTCTGAGCTGCGTTTGCAAAGCCTTTATGGCGCGCTGCAAATGCTGCTTCTCAATTTCTGCCTCCTTGCCATATTCGGCAAAAGCAGGCAGAGCGGGTTTGAAAAAACGCAATAAACCGATAGCATAGCCGGGGCTTGCCACCAGACCCTGTAAAATATCTGTTGCAGGAAAAGTTTGATTCTTATCCGGCCTACAGGCAGCAGATAGTGCCGGGCCGCTTGTCACTCCTTCCGGCGTTTCCAGTATTTTGCGGATTTCCGCTATTGCCTGTGCCGCTTGCGCGCCGCCGGCGGTTATAACAACCTTGTCTTTATACATAAGGCCAAGATCAAGCAGAGCGGCAATGCGGCTCACCGAGACTGTTTTAGCTTTATTGCGGATAAAAACATCAGCCTGATAGCGCTCGCTCACAGCTTTCAGCCGGCTGGCCGGGCGGGCATGCAGGCCGTTTTCCAGTGCGATTTCAACGCTTGCTTCCACAATTTCCTTTGCCGCGCCGGCGTCCGGCTGTTTGCTGCCTGTATGCGCCGCGTCAGCGGCAACAAGCCTGGCAAAAGGCGCGCCCATTGCCACGCGCCCTGTTGCCAGAGCAATCAGGCGCAAAGGCTTTTCACCGACAAAAATAAGCGGTGTAATCAGGCTGGTGGCCGCGACAGCTACTTTATCAACATTAAACCGGATAAGCGGCGTTCCCTCTGTAACATAATCTCCCGGTTTGACCAGCAGCGACAGCCCTTCGCCGTTAAGCTTAACCGTATCCACCCCTAAATGCAGCAATATTTCTACTCCGTCAGCCAGCTTCAGCGTGACAGAATGGCGTGTCGGCGCACATTGAATCACTGTGCCGGCGGCAGGCGCGCATAAATGATCCCCCAATGGCTCAATAGCTACAGTTGAGCCTAACATTTCCTGAGAGAAAACAGGGTCTGGTATAGCATGAACCGGAACACAAAGCCCGTCAATCGGCGCAGAAATAAGCCAGCTTTGTGACAGATTGGCGGACATGGCAGCTCCTTGGCAGGTTTGTAAAAGCTTAAAACCTTTAAACGGTAACAGTCACTTTATTAAGAAAGCGGGGCGTATCAGGATCCAGCCCGCGGGCGCGCGCCAGTTGCTCCACCATAATATAAAAACTTTGTATGGCGCTAATGGGAGAAAGGGCGCTGTCAGGGGCAGCGGCAATATCCAGATCGCGATCGGCAATATTTGTATCGGCTGCCAGCAGCACCCTGGCCTGACGGCTGCGAAACTCCCGCGCCAGAGCAAGAAGCCCGCTTTGGCCTTGTCCGGGCAGAGCGAAAATCAGGACAGGGTAACCGCTGCCGACCAAAGCCATAGGGCCGTGCTTGATTTCCGCGCCGCTAAAGGCCTCTGCCTGCATATTACAGGCTTCCTTGAATTTAAGCGCCGCTTCCTGCGCAACTGCCAGCCCAAGACCGCGGCCGATAACAATCATTTTTTCTTCATTTTCAAGCATAGTGACGGCCTTTTGCCAATTAAGGGAGCAGGCTTTATGCAAAGTCTCCGGTAGTGATGCCAAAGCCTGCTGCAACGGCCTGTCTTCCAGCCAGGCTGCCAAAAGCTGGGCAGAGGCAGCCAGAGAGGCAATATAGGTTTTTGTCGCGGCCACACTTTTTTCCGGCCCGGCATGGAGGGAGATTGCCTCGCGGCTTGCTGCCGCCAGCGGAGAATTGGGCGCGTTAATCATGGAAATGGCATAGGCTCCGCCTTTACCCAGCGCGGTCAGCGTTTCCACCAGATCTGTGCTTTGCCCCGATTGCGAGATAGCCAGAGCAAAATAGCGCGCTAACCGCCATGGCGCGTTAAACAGGGTAGTGAGGGAAAGCGGCACTGAAGTCACCGGTATGCCGGCGCGAATCATGCACAGATAGGAAAAATATGTGGCGGCGTGATCAGAGCTGCCGCGTGCCACTGTTACCCCGCCAAAGGGATTGACAAGGCGCAGTTTTTCTCCCAATTCCCGCATTTGCCGGGCATTTTCCCGCAGGGCAAAGGCAATGTGCTCCGGCGCGCTGCTTGCTTCCTGATACATAAATGTTGTCATTGCCTGCCTTTCTTCAGTCTTTGTCCCGGCCGACACGCCGCCCGGCAATATAAGTATCAATAATATTATAATGCGTATCAATTATATTCAGATCGGCGCGCAGGCCGATTTCCAGCCGCCCGCGATCTTGCAGCCCCAAATAATCGGCCTGATAAGCGCTCAGGCGGTGCGAGGCCTGAGCCAGCGAATCGCCCAGGCGGATAAAATTTTTCAGCGCCTTATCAAGCGTCAACACACTGCCGGCCAAAGTCCCGTCTGCCAGCCGCACGGCATTGCCTTGTTTATAAATATCGTTCTCCCCAAGCCTGTACTGCCCGTCAGGCATGCCGCAGGCCGCTGTTCCGTCTGTAATGCCGTAAAGGCGCGGAATAGCGCGCATAGCGGCGCGCATGGCGCCTTTGCCGACATGAACCAGATCGGGGATTATTTCGCAATAACGGGCATGAGCCAAAGCGGCTCCGACAGCGCCGGCCGCGCGATGTGAGAGCGGTGACATGGCATTATAGAGATGGGTGAAAGATTTGGCGCCCGCCTGTAAAGCGCAGCAGCACTGCTCATAATCGGCCAGTGTATGGCCGATTTGCACACGGATATTCTGCCGGCCCAGCCAGGGAATAAGGGCAAGATTCTCGGCAAATTCCGGCGCTATGGTGATAATGCGGATTGGAACGGCGGCATTCAGGCGGTTGATGAATTCCTTATCGGCGCGAATAGCATAAGCCGGCTGCGCCCCCAGCTTTTCCGGGTTGATAAACGGCCCTTCCAAATGTATGCCGAGAATATCCGCCCCGTCTGCCGGCGGGTTGCGCCGGACAGCGGCAACGGCCGCAAAAGCTGCGTCAATAGCGGCCGGCGGCGCTGTCATGGTGGTGGCCAGCACGGAAGTCGAGCCGAAACGGGCATGGGTGCGGGCGAGGACGCGCGCTGCTTCACCGCCTTGCATAATGTCATAACCGCCGCCGCCATGCACATGCAGGTCAATAAAACCGGGGATAAGGCAGGGGGCACCTGTCACAATTTCCCCCGAAATTCTGTTAATTCCGGCTATCAATCCGTCTTTTATTGTCAAATGGCCGTTTATCCAGCCGTCAGCCGTCAGAATATTGCCTGCCAGTTTCATATTACGCCTCAAAAACTGCGAAATGTCTTATAGAGTCGTCTAAAGCGGTTGCCGAGCCCCCTCTACCGTTACTGCCTCTTGCGCCTTCTGTCAAAGAGCGTGACTGGTGAAAAATGCCGCATATAGTCCTGCGCTGCAAGGCGTAAAAGAGCGGATTATCCGGCAAAAAAATGCGGAATATTCAGCAATATATCACAGGAAAGGCAAAAAATCGCCGATAAAACAAATATAAATCGGTGTGAATTATTTCAGTGCATTCAAAATTGCTAATATTGTCGATAAAGATAATCAAGCGCCGCGCTGAAAGAGATAAGCCACCCCCGGCGCCCATAGGCCGGCGTTGAAAGTGATGAAAGCCTTATGCACGCCGATACAGGTAATGATTCGCAGGGAAAAGGGGCAGCTCATATTGCGCATTATCTGCTGCGAGCCATTCTTTCGACAACTCCGCCCCGCCGCCGGCAAAACTGCTCGCAGTCCTACGGGCTTGTCACTGCCCTGGAGTTTCAGCCTTCAAAACGGCACTTCATCGTCAATATCGCGGGCGAAATCCTGACTGTCGCCCTGATTGCCCTGCCCGCCGCGGCGCACGCTGTCGCCGGAAGAATTATCACCATAAGCGCCCTGATGATAATTGCCGCCCTGATTATTATGCGCAACCTGATTATAGCCGCCGCTGTCACCATTGCGTGAATCGAGCATTTGCAGCTCACCGCGAAAATTTTGCAGAACAATTTCTGTCGTATAGCGATCCTGCCCGGATTGATCCTGCCATTTACGGGTTTGCAACTGGCCTTCAATATAGAGTTTTGCGCCCTTTTTCACATATTGCTCAACGACTTTAACCAGCCCTTCATTATAAATGACAATGCTGTGCCATTCTGTCCGTTCTTTACGCTCGCCGCTATTTTTGTCGCGCCAGCTATCGGAAGTGGCGAGGCGTAAATTGGCAACACGGCCGCCTGAGGCAAAATTGCGAATTTCCGGATCGGCGCCAATATTGCCTACCAGAATAACCTTATTGACACTGCCCGCCATAATTATTTGCCTTCCTGAAGATTGTTTTTGCTGCTTTATTTGCCCGTTCTTATGGCAGTTTTTTGCATTTTTTGCTGCCAAGGTTAACGGCTTTTATGATTTTGGCGCCAATTTATGCTTTTTTCCACAATTTATCGCTCTTGCCTGTCGGCCAACAGGCCGGCTTTAGCCCTGAAAGGTTGAATTTGCGGGTAACAAAGCCTATTTCCATGAGGGCTTGAGCCAGGCGAAAATTTTTCAATAATGATTGGTGCCGAATGTCTGAACAAAAATATATTTCTGTCCGCGGGGCGCGTGAGCATAATCTGAAAAATATCGATATTGATCTGCCGCGTAACAAATTGATTGTCATGACCGGGCTTTCCGGCTCAGGCAAATCTTCGCTGGCTTTTGACACAATTTATGCCGAAGGCCAGCGCCGTTATGTGGAAAGTCTGTCTGCCTATGCCCGCCAGTTTCTGGAAATGATGCAAAAGCCCGATGTCGACCGGATAGACGGTTTGTCTCCCGCTATTTCGATTGAGCAAAAGACAACAAGCCGCAATCCGCGCTCGACGGTAGGCACGGTGACAGAAATTTATGACTATATGCGTCTGCTTTTTGCCCGTGTCGGCGTGCCTTATTCGCCCGCAACGGGCCTGCCCATTACCAGCCAGACCGTCAGTGAAATGGTGGACAGGGTAATGGCCGAGCCGGAAGGCACAAGGCTGCTGATTATGGCGCCGCTGGTGCGCGATCGCAAAGGCGAATTCCGCAAGGAATTTGCCGATTTGCAGAAAAAAGGCTTTCAACGGGTTAAGGTTGACGGGCAGTTTTATGAAATTGCCGATGTGCCGGCGCTGGATAAAAAATACAAGCATGATATCGATGTGGTGGTTGACCGGGTTGTTGTGCGGGCGGATTTGCCGGCCCGGCTGGCCGACAGCCTGGAGACCTGCCTGCAACTGGCGGACGGCCTGGCACTGGCCGAATTTGCCGACAGGCCGCTGGCTGCTTTGGGCAGTGCCGGCGGCAAAAGCACCAATAAATCCAAAAACGCCACGCATGAGCATATTCTGTTTTCAGAAAAATTTGCCTGCCCGGTTTCCGGCTTCACCATTCCGGAAATTGAGCCGCGGCTGTTTTCCTTTAATAATCCGGTTGGCGCCTGCCCGCAATGTGACGGGCTGGGGGTAAAGCAGGCGGTAAATGCCGCCCTGATTGTGCCGGATAGAAGCCGGCGCCTGAGCGAAGGGGCAATCGCCCCTTGGGCGCGCTCTTCTTCTGCTTATTATGAGCAGATTTTGGCGGCTTTAGGTCAGGTTTACCGTTTTAAACTGAGTGATAAATGGCAGGATTTGCCGGCTGAGGCACAAAAAGCGGTTTTATACGGCAGCGGCAGCAAAGCAATTTCCGTTACCTATCAGGACGGGGCGAGAGAATTTACCACGCATAAGCCGTTTGAAGGGGTTATCCCCAATCTCGAGCGCCGCTGGCGCGAGACGGATTCTTCCTGGGTGCGGGAGGATATAGAGCGTTTTATGGCAGCCACACCATGCGAGGCCTGCGGCGGCTACCGGCTGAAGCCGGAAGCGCTGGCGGTAAAAATCGGCGGTCTGCATATTGGTGAGGTGGCGGAAATGTCCATTGCCCAGGCTGATCAATGGTTCAAAACCGTTGATCGCGGCTTTAGCGCCAAGCAGCGGGAAATTGCTACCCGTATTCTAAAGGAAATCCGTGAGCGGCTGCTGTTTTTAAATGATGTCGGGCTGGATTATTTAACGCTGGCGCGTTCTTCCGGCACACTTTCCGGCGGGGAAAGCCAGCGTATCCGTCTGGCTTCGCAAATCGGCTCCGGCCTGACCGGGGTGCTTTATGTGCTTGATGAGCCTTCTATCGGCCTGCACCAGCGCGATAATGCCCGGCTTCTGGATACATTGCGCCATTTGCGCGATTTGGGCAATACGGTGATTGTCGTCGAGCATGATGAAGATGCTATTTTAGCAGCGGATTATGTGGTTGATGTCGGCCCGGCAGCCGGCATTCACGGCGGGCAGATTGTTGCCCGGGGCACACCGCAGCAGATTATGGCCAATCCCGCTTCGCTGACCGGGCAATATTTATCAGGCAAAAAATCGGTGCCCGTGCCGGCAATGCGGCGGAAAATTGATAAAAATAAACAGATTAAGCTTATTGGCGCGCGCGGCAATAATCTGAAAAATGTGACGGCGGAAATTCCGGTCGGCGCTTTTACCTGCGTTACCGGGGTTTCCGGCGGCGGCAAATCCACTTTTTTGCTGGAGACTCTTTATAAAGCCGCCTCGCGCAAAATTATGGGCAGCCGCGCCCAGCCGGCGCCTTTTGATAAAATAGAGGGGCTGGAATTTTTTGACAAAGTGATCGATATTGATCAATCGCCCATTGGGCGGACGCCGCGCTCCAATCCGGCCACTTATACCGGCGCTTTTGCGCCGATACGCGACTGGTTTACCAATTTGCCGGAAGCAAAAACGCGCGGCTATAAGCCGGGGCGTTTTTCCTTTAATGTCAAAGGCGGGCGCTGTGAAGCCTGCCAGGGGGACGGCGTGCTGAAAATTGAAATGCATTTTCTGCCCGATGTTTACGTGACCTGCGATGTCTGCCATGGCAAGCGTTATAATCGTGAAACGCTGGAAGTGCTGTTTAAAGGCAAATCTATTGCCGATGTGCTGGATATGACGGTGGAGGAAGGGGCGGAATTTTTCGCCGCCGTGCCGGCTATACGCGACAGGCTGGCCGGTTTGGTAAAAGTCGGCCTCGGCTATGTCAAAATCGGCCAGCAGGCAACCACACTTTCCGGCGGTGAGGCGCAGCGGGTCAAGCTGGCCAAAGAGCTGGCGCGCCGGGCGACCGGGCGCACGCTTTATATTCTGGACGAGCCGACAACCGGTCTGCATTTTGACGATGTCGCCAAATTGCTGGAAGTGCTGCATGAATTGGTTGATCAAGGCAATACGATTGCGGTAATTGAGCATAATCTGGAAGTGATCAAAACGGCAGACTGGATTTTGGATTTTGGCCCGGAAGGCGGCGATGGCGGCGGTTATATTGTTGCCAAAGGTCGGCCGGAAGATATTATTCGGGAAAAAAACTCTTATACCGGAGCGTTTTTGCGGGATTTGTTGCAGCGGCAGCAAAAAAGCAAAAAAATATCGGCAAAAGCTTAGAATTTGCAGCGAATGGGTGGCAGATTTGACAGAGTCTTATTGCCTCGCTGCCTTTGCCGGCAATAAGACGGCGCCCCTTGCCTTTGCCGGCGGTGATTTTTGTGGTGCAAACGGCGCAGCAATATGGTGTTATAATTATGTCCGAATCACCGGGCAGTGAAGCATGTTGAGCTGAAACATGCGATTGGGGGCATATAGAGGGGATTTCACAGAAATTATGGTAAAAGCCGGAATTACGGCTTTGTTTTATGCGGTTCCGTCTGCTCATATTGCGGGGCATTCGGGCTTGTTCATTTTTTGGCTGTGTGCCGCAACCGCCGGCCGGTTGAGAAGGAGGATAAGGAAATATAGTGACGCGGTTATAAGCGGCCGCCCCGATGAAAAGATAAAATAATATTGCAGCTTTTCGCCTGTGATTCTGCAAAGGGTAGAGGGGGCCGCCATCGGAAATTTGGCTATTGGGTGGAGTAATTAGGGGAATATATAATGAAATTTATATATGTTGATAATTCAAATTTATTGTATGGCGGGCGCGGTGTTGCCGATTCCGCCGGCTGGAGTCCGGATTATAATGCTTTGCGCCTGTTATTATGCGGCAAAGAGGCGGTGATTTGCCCAAGGCCGAAGATTTTCGGCTCTTTCAATAATATGGCAAAGTTTAAAAGCATTATTGAAAGTGCCGGTTGCAAACTTGTCGGTTATGAAAAGAATAACGGCAATACCGATGATTACAACTATGCCAGTAAAGAGAAAAAGGTTGATGTCGCTATTGCTCACCAGATCACCAAAGATGCCTATAGCAGCAAAATTGCCCGGGAACATGATGAAATTATTCTTGTTTCCGGTGATCGTGATTTTGTCCCGGTGGTTGAGGATCTGGTAGAGGAATGCTTTATTGTCCGCATTTATTCATGGGAGCATACTATTGCCTGGGAATTAAAAAATGCCTGTTCGCAATTTATCAGCCTGAATGCGCATCTGGATTTTCTTAACTGCAAAACCTAGTTTGATTTGTCCCGCAGCGCGGGGGTTTAACGGCAGATGCAAGGCTTGTATTCTTATAAAGATGAGGTGCGGCATAAATTGGATAAGTGGAATAGGGATAATGAGATTTTAGCCTTGGGGCTTTATAGCTGCTTTTGCGGAAGGGGAAATATACAAAAGGATAAACAGAAATATATAAAGGCTGCTGCGGATATATGCGGGTTAAAGCCCGGAAGCTTCAGAATGAAATTGTCAAATATTGCTTTTTTAGAAAGGAAAAATTACGGTAAAATTTCAAGCGGATTCAGCCCGCTGGAAAGTTTTTCTAAACAGAATGAAGTTGTGTTCAAAGAGCTTTTCCATAATAAAGCAGAACTGCGCCGCCAGGCTGAGATTATTATTGCCGCCGCACCGTCTGATTATTTTTTGCAGAAAAACATATTGCAGCCGCTATTGGCAGGCTGAGGCATTCTTAAAACAGGCGGCGCGTAAGCATCGGTCTGTTTTTGTTTTGCTGTTTCTGCCTGCACTCTCTTTGGTTCTAAGCCTTGACGCGGCGCGGGAAGGGGGTAACATTATCCGCTGTTGTGTTAGCGGGCGCAATATCAATGGTCAGGCCGCCGGCGCGCAAAAGCGCGGTAAAACGGCCGCCTTTAGCCGCTAACTGGTTAAATGTGCCTTGCTCCACCAGCCGGCCATGTTCAATAAACAGCACAATATCGGCATTGCGCACGGTGGAGAGCCGGTGCGCAATAATAAAAGTGGTGCGATTGCGGCTGATTTTGTCCAGAGCTTCCTTGACGCGGGCTTCCGTCTCTACATCAAGAGCGCTTGTCGCTTCGTCCAGCACCAGAATAGGGGCGTTTTTCAACACGGCGCGAGCAATGGCAATGCGCTGACGCTCGCCGCCGGAAAGCAGCGCTCCACGCTCCCCCACCTGAGTATTATAGCCCTCAGCTTTATCGACAATAAATTCATGCGCGGCAGCGGCGCGCGCGGCTTTTATCATTGCCGCTCTGGTGGCCGAGCTGCGGCCTATCAAAATATTTTCGGCAATAGAGCGTTTGAACAGGCCGGCGTCCTGAAAGACAGAAGCCAGATTTTTGCGCAAGGAGTCGCGGCTGACAGTGCCAATATCAATACCGTCAATGGCAATATTGCCGATTGACGGCTCATAAACCCGCTGCAGCAAATTGATAAGCGTGGTTTTGCCTGCGCCTGTCGGGCCGACTATTGCAGCAGTCTGCCCCGGTTTAATGTCAAAGGAAATGTCATAAACCCCCTGACCGCTATCGGCAAATTCATAACTGACATGGCTGAAACTCACTGCACCTTTGACATTGGGTAAATCAGGCAGTTTTTTCGGCTCGGCCAGGGCTTTGGTGGCATCTTCCAGCTCAAAAAAATCCGTCAGGCGCGAACGGCTGGAAACAGCCAGATTGATAAAGGCGGAAATCTGGTCAAGCCGGCCAATCATTAACTGGGCAAAGCCGACAAAAGCCACGACATCGCCCACCCGCAAGCGGCCTTGTGTTACCAGAAAAGCGCCGAGCAGCAGCACAATCACCATAGAAACGGTAGAAGCCATGCGGTTAAGCCCGCTGGCCAGCGCCCACCAGTTAAGCACCGGATATTGCACTTTCAGCAAATTGGCAGCATGTGAACGCAGTGATTGCGATTCCTGCCGGATACGATTATAGCCCTGTACCACGGCAACATTATTGATGGAATCGGTAATATGGTCAAACAAAACATGGTGATGATGTTCTACTGCCGCCTGGCCGCCTTTGGTTTTACGCATAACCAGGCGGGCAATCATCAGATACAGCACCCCTAAAACACCAAGAACCATAGACAGGCGAATATCCATATGCAGAGCGGTGGGGATCAGCACAAGAAGAGCAATAATGGTGGAAAAATGCTGGCGCATAAATTCCAGCCAGATGGAAAAGAGCGAATCTCCGGCGCGGATAAGCGTATGCAGAGCCTTGGAAGTGCCGCGCTGCTGATGCCATGACAGCGGCATGGCAATAATTTTTTCAAAAGAACGGGTTATAACGCCCATACGGCGGCGATGTGCCAGCCTGTCGGCCCCGCGCGCCACCAGCACATAAGCAATAATATTGAAAATGCCAAAGGCAACCCAAAAGCCCAGCGTCTTGAAAATGCCGGTTTTATTGGCTATTGCGTCAATAACGCGGCCAAATAATATCGGCTCGGCAATGGTGATGGCAGCCAGCACAATATTGGCAAGGCAAATGGAAAAAAAGGCATGCTTTTCTTCCCGCAAATAAGATAAAGCGCGCAGATAAGTCTGGATTAGTGACACGAATATGCTCCCTGATTGCGATTGCTGCTGTTCTTGCCTTGCCGGGCCTCTGGCGGGCAGATTGGCCTTAGGCCCGGCTCCCGCCGCAACAGGCCTATTATAAAGGCAATTTGCCTGTTATATAGAGGTGCCGGCGGACACTTTTTTGCCTTGCCTGTAACGACATGTGATAAGCGCCTGTTTCCCGGCGCCAGGGCAGGAGGCCGCCGGAAACAGGATAAACCAAGGGTCAGAACAGGGTTAATCGGGGTATATGCCGGGCAAAGCGGCAGAAAGGACTTGCCTTGCAAAAGGTAGAGGAAGAAGAAAATGCTATGCGGCTTGACCGCTGGTTCCGGCTGCATTACCCCGATTTGAGCTTTGGCGCTTTGCAGAAACTGCTGCGCTCAGGTCAAATCCGGCTGGACGGCAAAAGAGCAAAATCAGATATGCGGGTGCAGGCCGGGCAATTTGTCCGCGTGCCGCCGCTGCCGGGCGGGCCGGCGGCCGCCGCGGCAAAAAGTGATAGCAGCGCCGGCGCCGGCGGGCTGAGCAAAAAATTATTGCGCCAGAGCAGTGACGGCGAGGCGCTGGCCAAAATGCTGCTTTATGAAGATGACAAAGTCTTTATCTTTAACAAGCCGGCCGGTCTTGCCGTGCAAGGCGGCTCAGGGCTTAGCCGCCATATAGACGGCATGCTGGAGGCATGGCGCAATAAAAAAGGGGAAAAGCCGCGGCTTGTCCACCGTATTGATCGTGAGACTTCCGGTATTCTGGTGGTGGCGCGCACACGCGGCGCAGCGCAAAGCCTTACTGCTGCTTTTCGCACGCGGGAGAGTAAAAAGACGTATTGGACGCTGGTGCGCGGGGTGCCGCGCAAGGCGCAGGATAAAATTTCCACCTGGCTGGTCAGGGAAAAAACCGCTCAGGGTGATAAAATGCGTGTTTGCCCGCATGGAACAGTGGCAGCGGATCATGCTGTCTCCTATTACCGCGTGGTCGATAAAGCCGGGCGCAATATTGCCTGGCTGGAAATGGAACCCTATACCGGCCGCACCCACCAGTTGCGCGTTCACGCCGCCTATATGGGCCACCCGATTATCGGTGATGACAAATATTTCTTTGCCGATGATAATTGGCAATTACCGGGCGGCATGCAAAACCGCCTGCATTTGCACGCCCGCTCCATTCGCCTGCCGCACCCCGGCGGCGGTATTTTGGCGTGCACGGCGCCTTTGCCGCCGCATATGGTGCAGAGTTTTAATTTGCTGGGCTTTAGGGCAGAAACGGCAGCAGAAGAGCAATAAAAGATTGCGGGTTTAAAGCGGGCAGGTAGGTAAATGGCAGGAAAGCGGCACTTAACGAAAGTAGAAAGCGAGGCCTTGGCGGCGGCGGTGGCTTTTCTGTTGAAGGGATATATATCTCCGCTTTGCTGGAAAAATGGCAGCCTTTATTATGTTCTGGCTGCTTATGCCATCTGCTTTATGGCCGGTGCGGCTCTGGTGCTGGCGGGGTTTTCTGCTATGCCGGTGGCTATTCTGGCTCTTGCTGTGGCGATTGGCTTTGCTTTTTATTACTACAGCCTTGAACAAAAGGAGTTTGAACAGCTCTATCAGGCCTGGCAGGCGCGGTTTGCGCCGCCTTATCAGAGCCGCTTTGCCTTAGCCGCCGGGCGCAATAAAATTTATGCTTATACAATTTACGGCAAACAGGGGCTGATAAAACTGGGGCAGACACAACAACGCACAGAGGACAGAATTACAGCACAGCTCAGGACAGCCGATATTCGCCCTGAAATTTTATGGGAGATTGAGGCCGTCAGCCAAAGCGGCCGGCCGTTTGATGACCATGCGCTGCACCGGTTTCTGGCGAGAAACGGCTATCAAAGAATTAAAGCCGCAAACGGGCGCAATACGGAATGGTTCCAGATTGGCCGGGAAGAGCTGCATAAAGCCGTCTATAAATTTTATGTAACCCATTAAAGCAAGTTTGAGGCTTTATGAAAATAGAAAATAAAACCGGCGCGCCGCCGCTTTTGCCCAGGCGTTTTTACAAAAATGTGCAGGTGGCACCGGTAGCGGGCGAGAGCGCCGGATCTGCGGCAACGGCACCGGCAGCGGCTGGCGAAATTGTGGCAGAAATAGCAATGGAACAGGCAGCCTGCCCGCATTTCACAATTTTACTGGACGGCCGCCCTGTCAAAACGCCGGCACGCCGGCCGCTTATAGTGCCTTGCCGCGCGCTGGCGGAACTGATTGCTGAGGAATTCCGGGCGCAGGAAAACACTGTAAACCCCGCTTTAATGCCGGTCAATCGGCTGGCCAATACGGTTATTGACGGCCTCTCGGCCAATCAGCAGCCAGTGCGGGAAGATATATTGCGCTATAGCGCCGGCGATATGGTGTTTTATCGCGCCGACTCACCGCGGGAACTGGCGGAAAAACAGGCCCAGGGCTGGGATAAAGTGCTGGATTGGGCGTGGGAGATTATGGAGGCGGAATTTCAGGCGGGCACAGGGGTAATGTTTATAAGCCAGAAGCCGGAAGCCCTGGCTGCCGTCAGCGCTTATTTGCGCCAAAGGCTAAGCCCGGCAACAGCATGCACGCCTTTTGCGCTGGCGGCTCTGCATGTCATGACTTGCGTTTCAGGCTCGGCCTTGCTGGCCTTTATGGTGGAAAGCGGCGCGCTTGCCGTGCGGGAAGCATGGCAATTAGCGCAGATTGAGGAAGATTGGACCATGGCGCAATGGGGACAAGATGCTGAAGCGGCGCAAAGGCGCGCCGGGCGCGAGCGGGATTTTTATGCCGCCGCCGCTGTTTTGACGGCGTTAAAGGCAGAATAAAGGCTTGGCCGGCAGGCGGATAATAATGAAAAAAAGCTACAATTTCGCGGCAGCGATAATGCGCGGCAATTTGCGACTGGCGGGCTGTGCCGGTTTGCTGCCTTCAGGCAAAAAGCAGGGCGCGCAAGCCGTTGGCAACAAATTGCACAGCCATGGCAGCTAGCAGAATACCGAATAATTTTGCCACAATGGAGCGCCCGGTATCGCCGATTACCCTTTCAATCGGTGTGGCCAGCAGCATGCAAATATAGCAGATAATAACTGCTATGGCCACAATGCCGAGGCTCATGGCCAGGCCGGAAAAGCCGCTATGCTTGGTTGCCATTAAAATAGAGGCGGAAAGCGTGCCCGGCCCGGCAATAAGCGGCATAGCCAGCGGAAAAGCGGCAATATTGCGAATATGATCGCGCGATACAGCTATTTCTGCCGTTTTGGCGCGTCTTTCCGGCGTTTTTTCAAAAATCATCTCGAAAGCAATGTAAAATAATAAAATGCCGCCCGCCACGCGGAAAGCGTCGAGCGAAATGCCCATAGCGGCCAGCACCTCAATGCCGCCCAAGACAAAAATGGCGATAATGACAAAAGAAATAATAGCGGCGATCAGCGCGGTTTGCTGCCGGTCGGTTTTGGTCATGCCCACTGTCAGGCCAAGAAAAATAGGGATCAGCCCTATCGGATCGGTGATAACGACAAGCGCGACAAAATCATTGGTCCAACTGGTAATGGGCATGGCAGACTCTCTTTCCGATGACGATCCCGGCGCACTATAAAATTATTGTGCCAAGATGAAAAGCCCTGACAATAGACAAAGGATTGGTGCGGCAATGCGCCGGGCAAAATCGCCGGCCGGCCTGTTTTTTTCGTTCTGCCGCGGGAATTCGCTCAAATCGTCCACTGTTTTTTCATAAAATTGTATAATGCCTTGAAATTTATATATATATATATGCCGATTTCGCCCTCTCCGATTGGCTTTTTGGTTTTTAATCGTTTATAAAGGAAAAGCCTGCTGCTTTTCCTGCGTCTCTCCCGTCCGCAATTTAAGCGGGGCAGGCATAGGGTCGCAATATATAGGGGGGATAATGCTTTTTTCAGGGATTGGTTGTTTTCGTGGCTGACGAAGTTTTATTGCCTGCTGCTGATGATACAGGCGGCGTGACGCCGGTTAATATTGCCGAAGAAATGCGCCGCTCTTATCTCGATTATGCGATGAGCGTTATTGTGGCGCGCGCTTTGCCTGATGTGCGTGACGGCTTCAAGCCTGTGCACCGGCGCATTCTTTATGCCATGAACGGCATGGGGCTGGACTGGAATCGCGATTACCGCAAGGCGGCCGGTGTTGTCGGCGAGGTAATGGGGAAATATCACCCGCATGGCGATGCCTCTATTTATGACGCATTGGTGCGCATGGCGCAGGATTTTTCCATGCGTCACCCTTTGGTGGACGGGCAGGGCAATTTCGGCTCCATTGACGGCGATCCGCCGGCGGCCATGCGTTATACCGAAGCCCGGCTGGAAAAATTATCGCAATGGCTGTTGGCCGATATTGATAAAGACACAGTCAATTTTCAGGATAATTATGACGGGCGGGAGCGGGAGCCGGTGGTGCTGCCGGCGCGTTTTCCCAATTTACTGGTTAACGGCTCCGGCGGTATTGCTGTCGGTATGGCCACCAATATTCCGCCGCATAATCTGGGTGAGATTATTGATGCCTGTATGGCGCTGATTGATCGGCCGGGTCTCACTCTGGACGAAATAATGGCCATTATTCCCGGGCCGGATTTCCCCACTGGCGGGCTGATATTGGGGCGCTCCGGCATTCGCTCTGCTTATGAAAGCGGGCGCGGATCGGTTATTATGCGCGCCAAGGTAGAGATTGAGACAATTCGCGCCGATCGTGAGGCGATTATTGTCACTGAAATTCCCTATCAGGTTAATAAAGCGGCGATGATAGAAAAAATCGCCGAGCTGGTGCGGGAGAAACGACTGGACGGCATTGCCGATTTGCGCGATGAATCCGACCGTGACGGTTATCGCATTGTCATTGAGCTGAAACGCGATGCTGTGGCCGATGTCGTGCTGAACCGGCTTTATCGCTGGACGCCGCTGCAAACCTCTTTCGGCTGCAATATGGTGGCCTTGAATGGCGGTCGGCCGCAGCAAATGGGGCTGCTGGATATGCTGCGGGCCTTTCTGGCTTTTCGTGAGGAAGTTGTTCGCCGCCGCACCAATTATTTATTGCGCAAAGTGCGTGAGCGCGCTCATGTTTTGGTGGGGCTGGCTATTGCCGTTGCCAATATTGATGAAATTGTCACCCTTATCCGCCGCGCGCCCGATCCGGCTGCCGCGCGCGCGCAATTAATGGAGCGCCGCTGGCCGGCCGCCGATGTGGCGCCGCTTATCCGCCTGATTGATGATCCGCGGCATATTATCAATGATGATGAGACCTATAATTTGTCGGAAGAACAGGCGCGCGCTATTCTGGATTTGCGCCTCCAGCGGCTGACCGCGCTGGGGCGTGATGAAATTGGCGATGAATTGAAAAAAATCGGTGCCGAAATTATTGATTATCTTGATATTTTATCCTCCCCCACGCGTATATGGAACATTATCAAGGGCGAACTGGCCGAGCTGAGAGAGGAATTTGCCGCCAATAATCCGCGCCGCACTCATTTTGGCAGTGGCGGTGCCGATGTTGAAGATGAAGATTTGATTGCGCGGGAAGATATGGTGGTAACCGTCAGTCATGCCGGCTATATCAAGCGGGTGCCGCTTTCTGCCTATCGGGCGCAGCGGCGCGGCGGCAAGGGACGCTCAGGCATGGCGACACGGGACGAAGATTTTGTAACCCGCCTGTTTATCGCCAATACACATCAGCCGGTCTTGTTTTTTTCTTCTCGCGGCATTGTTTATCGCGAGAAAATATGGCGCCTGCCGGTGGGTGCGCCGCAATCGCGCGGCAAGGCGCTGATCAATATGCTGCCTTTAGAGCAGGGAGAGCGGATAACTACTATTATGCCGCTACCGGAAAATGAGGCGGAATGGGCAGAGCTTGATGTCATGTTTGCCACTACGCGCGGCACAGTGCGGCGCAACAAGCTTTCCGATTTCGCCCAGATTAACCGTAACGGCAAAATTGCCATGAAACTGGAAGAAGACAGTGATGAGATTTTATCGGTGGAGACATGTTCTGCCAATGATGATGTCTTGCTGACGACGGCAGGCGGCCAGAGCATTCGCTTTCCGGTAGAGGATATTCGCGTTTTTGCCGGTCGCAGCTCGCTTGGTGTGCGCGGTATTGCGCTGGGGGCTGATGATCGGGTCATTTCCATGGCGATTCTGGCGCATGTTGAGGCCGCGCCGCAGGAGCGCGCTTCCTATATGAAGCAGGCTGTGTCTGAGCGCCGCGCCCTTGCTGCCGGCGAGGAAGAAGAGGCGGCGGCAGATGGCGCCGGTGAGGCGGAAGATATAGGCGCGGCAGAAAATATTGTGCTGGAAGCCGGCCGTTATGAGGCTTTGCGCGCGCGGGAGGAAATGATTTTGACTATTAGCGAATTCGGCTATGGCAAACGTGCTTCCTCTTATGATTTTCGTGTCTCAAACCGTGGCGGCAAGGGGATTAAGGCCACTGATACAGCGCGGGTAGAAGAAATAGGCAAGCTTGTTGCTGCTTTTCCGGTCAAAGGAGGGGATCAGCTTATGCTGGTTTCTGATAATGGCCAGCTTATCCGCGTGCCGGTGGAAGGTATCCGCATTGCCGGCCGCGCGACCAAAGGGGTGATTGTTTTTAATACGGCCGCGGGCGAAAAGGTAGTCTCGGTGGAGCGTATCTCAGAAGCCGCTCTGGGTGAGGAAGAAAACGATGATAAGGCATTGCCGGAAGAAACGGGTAAAGTAGAAGAAACAGATAAATAAATGCGTTATCAGATAAATACGCTCTGGAAATGATGCGTTTGAGGCTCTGCCCGGCAAAGATAAAACGGGCCGGCCATAGTTTTGGCGATCAGGGCATTGCGAAGGGTGTGTGCTGCGCTTCGCCGGGCGGGTGCAGGCCGTAAGACAGAGCCGGTAAAATGAGGCGGGAAGAGCTTAAAATGAGGGAAGGGTTAAGGTTGAGAAGTGAGGTGACTTATGGCGATAGCGGTTTATGCCGGGTCGTTTGACCCGATTACCAATGGTCATATGGCTGTTTTGCGCGGGGCGTTGCAGTTGGCGGAAAAAGTAGTAATGGCTATTGGCACACATGAAAGTAAAAAACCGCTTTTCACTTTTACTGAGCGGAAAAAGCTGATTGAGCAGGCCCTGCAAAATCTGCCTGGGCAAGAGGCCGGGAGAGTTGAAGTTCTTGCTTTTGATGCGCTTCTGGTGACAAAAGCGCAGGAGATAAACGCACAAATTCTTATTCGCGGCCTGCGCAACAGCACGGATTTTGACTATGAAATGCAAATGGCCGGTATGAACAGAAAATTAGTGCCGAATTTGCAGACCATATTTGTGCCGGCAGAAGATGAAAATCGCTTTATATCCGGCAGCTTGGTGCGGCAAATTGCTTCTATGGGCGGCGATGTTACGCCGTTTGTGCCGCTTAATGTGGCGCCGGCCTTGACAAAAAAATTCGCTTTGGCCTAGACGCCGCCGCTGCCCGTGGTCTGCTGCTTTTATCGGCCGGCGGGTGGGGCCTGTGCCCGCTGCCTCTATTTGCTGCTGCGACCAAAGAAATATCGCTAATGTCTAACTCTGTTCGGGAGGTTTTATGTCTGTTTATTTTTCACGAAATATCAGGAATTTTCGCGCTTTGCGCCTTATTGCTTATGCTTTGTTTGCTGTTTTTGGTCTGGCTCTGGCGGCTCAGGCGGCAGGAATTCAAGGCGGTGATAAGGGCAATATTTTGCTTTTGACAGTAAATGCGGCCGGGAAAGACAGCATTATTGCAATTAAATTGCGCCCTGATCTGGCGCCGCGCCATGTTGAACAAATCAAAAAACTGGTGCAGGAAGGCGCTTATAATAATGTCGTTTTCCACCGGGTGATTGACGGTTTTATGGCGCAAACAGGCGATGTGCGCTATGGCAATCGTCAGCATTATGATGCTGATAATGTCGGCACTGGCGGCTCCCATTATGCCGATATTCCGGCTGAATTTTCCGATGAGCCGTTCAAGCGCGGCACAGTAGGCATGGCGCGGTCGCAAAATCCTGATTCTGCCAATTCGCAATTTTTTATTTGCTATGCTGATGCCGCTTTTCTGAATAAGCAATATACTATTGTCGGCAATGTGGTTAAAGGCATGAATAATGTTGACAGGTTGAAAAAAGGCAGTAACGCCGATAATGGTAAAGTGGAAGGCAAGCCGGATTATATTGTAAAGGCGCAGCTTGCCGATTTTGCTCCCTGAAAAATGTGACTGGGCAGTATTACGGCTTGCCGGGAGAGCCGGCAGATTAAGCAATCAACATGGCGGGGGAGCCTCCCGCCATTCGTGTAATTTGGGCTTTTGCTGTTGAGTGAGGCAAGGCCTGGTGCAAAAAGTGATAATGGAGATAAAAATGGCGTATCAGGATCCTGAAAATATTCTTGTTCTGGAAACCGGCAAAGGCAATGTGGTGTTGCAGCTTTTTCCCGATATTGCGCCCGCGCATGTTGCCCGTATCAAGGAGCTGGTGCGGGAAGGTGCCTATGATAATGTTGTTTTTCACCGGGTGATTGACGGTTTCATGGCACAAACGGGCGATGTGCGCTATGGCAAAACGGATAATGCGGAATTTAACCCGCAGCGCGCCGGCCAAGGCGGCTCAAACAAGCCGAATTTAAAGGCAGAATTTTCTGACAAGCCGCATAGACGCGGCACGGCCTCAATGGCGCGGGCGCAAGACCCTGATTCCGCCAATGCGCAATTTTTTATCTGCTTTGAAGATGCGCCCTGGCTGGACAGGCAATATACTGTTTGGGGTGAAGTGATTGAAGGCATGGATAATGTCGATAAAATTGAACGCGGCGAACCCGTAGCTCGGCCTGATAAAATTATCAAAGCCAGTATTGCCGCTGATAAGGTCGGTAAATAAGGCAGCAAACCGGTCGCTGACAGGCCTGAATTTCGTGGTCTACAGGCGGTTTGGTTTAAATGGCGGTTTGCCTTTATAAGGGGCGGCTCTGGGGGGGGGCTGTAGCTGCTCGCCGGCAGGGCTGCCGCCTGATATAGGCTAAAGCCGGCAGCGGCTGTAAAAGAGTGGCGGCAGAGTGGTTGAGGACGCATTCTTATGAAAGTGGACAGATTTGATTTTTATCTGCCCGAGAATAATATCGCCCTGCACCCTGCTTCTCCGCGCGGGGCGGGGCGCTTGCTGCGCATTATCCCGCCCGACAGGCTGGCAGATTATTATGTGCGGGATTTGCCGCTTTTGTTGCAGCCGGGCGATGCTTTGGTATTTAATGATACCAAAACTATCCCGGCGCGGCTGGAGGGCAGGCGCTATCGCCGCCCTGCTGATGACAGGCCCAGAGCCGGGCAAAAGCCAAACCCGGCCGCCGGTGAAATGGCCATTGCCAATATTGGCGTTAATTTGCATCAGCGTATAGCCGGGGATAAATGGCGGGCTTTTGTCAAGCCGGCACGCCGCTTGCGCCTGGGCGAGGAGATTATTTTTACGCCGGCGACTTCGCCGCTTTTTGAGCCGGTGAATGGTGAGAGAAGGCAGGAGCCGTTAAGCGCCTCTGTGCAGGAAAAAGGTGAAGCCGGCGATATGCTGCTGCAATTTAATAAAGCCGGGGCGGAGCTGGACGCAGCGTTGATGCGGTTTGGCACCATGCCTTTGCCGCCTTATATTGTTGCTCGCCGCGCTGTCGCGCCGCAGGACAGCCAGGATTATCAAACTGTTTATGCGCGTGAAGAAGGCGCGGTGGCCGCGCCGACTGCCGGTTTGCATTTTACCCCTGCTTTGCTGGCAGATTTGGCCGCGCGCGGGGTAGAGCAGTATTTTATAACTTTGCATGTTGGCGCGGGAACATTTTTGCCGGTTAAAGCGGCAGATACAAAAGATCATAAAATGCACGCTGAGAGCGGCGTAATTACGGCAGAAACAGCGGCAAAACTGCAAAAAGTAAAAGAGCGCGGCGGTAAAATTATCGCTGTCGGCACAACGGCGCTGCGTTTGCTGGAAAGTGCGGCGACAGCGGACGGGCGGCTGCCGGCCTGGTCAGGCGCGACCGATATTTTTATCACCCCCGGCTATCAATTTCGTTTTGTTGACCGGCTGATGACCAATTTTCATTTACCGCGCTCCACGCTTTTTATGCTGGTTGCAGCGTTTAGCGGGCTGGATTTGATGAAAAAAGCCTATGCTCACGCTATAGAGGCCGGCTATCGCTTTTATTCTTACGGCGATACAAGTTTGCTTGATTTGGCAAAAAGGGCTTAACTGCCCGGGCGTGTTGCCGCGTGGCAAAATATAAGACAATAAAGGGAGAAAAGCTGCTATGACACAGGTTTTGGCGGCGGGGGATTTTGGCTATAGCCTGCTGGCGCAAGACGGCGCGGCGCGGCGGGGTGAAGTAATAACCGGACGCGGGCTTGTCGCCACGCCGGCTTTTATGCCGGTTGGCACGGCAGCTACGGTCAAGGCCATGTATATGAGCCAGGTGGAGGAGCTGGGCGCTGATATTATTCTTGGCAATACTTATCATTTAATGCTGCGCCCGGGGGCAGAGCGGGTGGCGCGTCTGGGCGGGCTGCATGAATTTTGCCGCTGGCAAAAGCCGATTTTGACGGATTCCGGCGGGTTTCAGGTAATGTCTCTGGCCGCTTTGCGTAAAATCACTGAAGAAGGGGTTGTTTTTCAATCCCATATTGACGGCGCTTCTTATGCCATGTCGCCTGAAAGATCGATTGAAATCCAAAGTTTACTGGATTCCGATATTCAGATGCAGCTGGATCAATGTGTAAAATTGCCTGCTGCGCCGAAAGAAATAGAGCAGGCCATGGAATTGTCGCTGCGCTGGGCCGAGCGGTGCCGGCGCGCTTTTGGCCGGCAGCCCGGCAAGGCCATGTTCGGCATTGTGCAGGGCGGCGATAATGCTGTTTTGCGCGAGCGTTCAGCCCGGGTTTTGGCGGCCATGGATTTGCCCGGTTATGCTATTGGCGGCCTGGCAGTAGGTGAGCCGCAATCTGTTATGCTGGATATGCTGGCTCTTGTCTGCCCGCTTTTGCCGCATAACAAGCCGCGTTATTTAATGGGAGTGGGCACACCGGACGATATTCTCAAATCTGTCGCGCGCGGGGTTGATATGTTTGATTGTGTCATGCCGACTCGCGCCGGGCGGCATGGGCTGGCTTTTACCCGCTTCGGCAAAATCAATTTGCGCAATGCCCGTCATGCTGAGGATAAACGCCCGCTTGATGCGGAGTCACTATGCCCGGCGGCACGGGATTACAGCCGCGCTTATCTGCATCATTTGGTAAAATCAGGCGAGGCTTTGGGTGCTATGCTGCTGAGTTGGAACAATTTGAGCTATTATCAGCAATTAATGCAGGGCATAAGGCAGGCCATAACGGCCGGGCGCTTTGCGGCTTTTGCCGAAGAGGCGGCCGAATTGTGGAAAACAGGGGAAAAAGAAAATCGCGGCTGAGGGTTTATGAATTTCGGCTAAAAAATAAAGACAACTATAATGAATAGTGTCTCTAATAAATATTTAAAAGCCGGCTGAGCAACAGGCCTGCTGCCGGCCAGGCTTTTATTTATCCCTGCCTGTCTGCCGGTTGCGGTATTTTTTTGCGCAAATATTTGGCCATGGAAGTGGCAATAAACGGGCCTGTCAATGTTACCAGCAGCAGGCGGACACTTTGATAAGACATGACAAACGGCATATTGACATTGGTGCTGGCGGCAATAATGGAAATAGAATCGGCGCCGCCCGGGCTGGTGGCGAGATAGGCCGTGAGCAGATCAACCTTAGCGACATAGCTCAAAATAACAGCAAAAATGCCGCATATGGCCATAAGACTCAAAGTAGAAAGCAGCAAAACAGGGATAAGAGCCAAAGCATGCAGGCAAATGGCGCGGGTAAAACGCAGGCCAATATTCCAGCCGATAATCATATAAAATATTGCCAGAAGCCAGGGCGGCAAAATGGGAAAAAACAGCCCGGTATTTTGTAAAATAGCGGTGAGAATAAACGGCAATAACAGGCCGCCTGCGGGTATGCGCAGTATATAGCGGGCGCCAAAAGCTCCGCCAAAGGCGATAAAAAGCGTAATGAGGAAGCCGCCTGGCGAAAAAGGCGGGAAACTTGCCGCAATAACAGGGGCAGCAGCCGGCGTAACAAAATGGGCCAGCAGCGCCCCGGCCAAGGCTACCAGAACCACACGCAAATATTGCATGACGGCTACCAGCCTTATATCGGCGCCGTAAGATTCTGCCATCAGCACCATAACCGAAGCGCCGCCGGGGGCTGAGCCCCAAATGGCGGTAGTGCCGGGTAAAATCTGCTTTTTTGCCAGAATATAGCCAATAATGGCAGCGGCAATAATGACGGAAACCACGCCGCCGATAAAAATCGGCCAGTCAGTCGTCATTTCATGCAGAATATCAGGCGTGATAGCGCGGCCAATCATGCAGCCGATAATACCCTGTGCGGCCGTAAACAGCCGCAAATCAATTTTCAGGCGA
The DNA here is from genome assembly GCF_008636115.1 of Candidatus Tokpelaia sp. Classification (GTDB taxonomy): domain Bacteria; phylum Pseudomonadota; class Alphaproteobacteria; order Rhizobiales; family Rhizobiaceae; genus QLZD01. Next base: position 100,039 of record NZ_QLZD01000023.1, read on the forward strand.
ATTTCACACAGGCTTAATAAAATAGCACTTATCATCGGCCCAAGCAGCAAAGCTGCGGGAATATGGGCAAGCTCCAGGCCTGAAGTGAGCAAAGCCGTTACCAGCGCCAGCAGGCAAAAACGCAGCGCTCGCGGCAAAGAGCCGAAATTTAACCGGTTGATAATTGCTCCCGGCAAATAAAATTTACCCTGCTGCGCAGATTTGGGTCGGGCAAGGCCGGAACCCGATTCTTCCGCCGGGGTAATCCGGGTGCCACACTTTAGCGCCGCCGGCCGTTTCCGCTCTTGCTGCGGCTTGTTGCTTTTGGGTTTATTTGTCGGTTTTTTCCATTTCATCAGGTCTCTATTTATGGCATTGGCTTTATACTATAGCAAGTGAACTTTCCGGCTTTATTGCCTTAGCGTTGAGCCTGAGCCGGCAGGGGCGCAAAATAAAGCCGCATAGACGCGTTAAGCGCCATGCGGCCTCGCCGCCTGTTGGGCGGCCCTGGATTATGCTGAAAAATGCTCCGGTACGCGAGACCTTGAGCCGGAGAGCAGCAAAGCGAAAGCTGTTTCGCCTGACTGCAAAAATAATAGCCGGATAATCTTAATGCCCGGTTAGTGACCGCAGCCGAAAAGCAGAAAAATGCAAATTATCGTATTTTGTAATAAGAAGACGGCTTGCCGCAAGATAAGCCGGGAAATGGCGGCGCAGCTTTAACCGGCGGCCCGGCGGCCGAGCTGAGGCAAGATTTTGTTCTTCTGGTTTAGTATTTGTAAAAGGTCGATTCTGCCTGTATTATGAGGCAGAATTTTCCGGTAAGATTACAGGTATTAAACCCGTAATGGGCAGCCTGGCCTGCGGGGTTGAAGATTTTCTGCGGCAATGTCTTGTTGCCGGTAAAGCGTGATCCCCTGGTAAAACAGCAAATTTATCAAATATGGAGTTATAATGACGCAGATAGCAAATAAAGCTGCAACCCAGACGATTCTCATAAATCCGGCACGCCGCAATTTGTGTTTTCTGGCTTTTGCCATTGGCAGTTTTGCCATTGGCACGGCAGAATTTGCTGCTATGGCGCTGCTGCCGGAAGTGCAGGAATTTATGCATATAAATGAGACTCAGGCGGGGTATTTTGTCTCATTTTATGCTTTGGGCGTGGTTATTGGTGCGCCTTTGCTGGCGGTGCTGACAGCGCGGGTGCCGCGCAAAATATTGCTTGTCTGTTTTATGCTGTTTTATGCTTTGGCCAATTTGCTTAGCGTTCTGGCGGCTGTTAATCCGTATCTTTATGGATTTTTCCGTTTTTTGAGCGGTTTGCCGCATGGCATTTATTTCGGCGTTGCCTGTATTGTTGCTGCTTCCATGGTGGAGCCGGCGCGGCGCCCCGGGGCTATTGGCTCAGTTATGCTGGGTTTGACAGTGGCAACAATTTTTGGCGTTATGCTGGTTACCTGGATAGGCCAGCAGGCCTGGATAGGCGAACACGCCAACTGGTTGCTGGCCTTTGTGCTGGTCTCAGCCATAGCTGTGCTGGCGGCCGGGTTGATTGCCGTATTTATGCCTGCTGTCCCCCGGCCTGAAAAGGCCGGGCCGCTGGCTGAATTGCGCGGCCTGAAGAATGGGCAATTATGGCTGCTGCTCATGGTTATTGCTGTCGGCATGGCCAGCACTTTTGCGGTTTATACTTATATTCGCGAGATTTTATTTACTGTCAGCCATGCGCCGGATAGCTGGGCGCCAATTATTTTGCCGCTTTTCGGCTGCGGCATGGTGGCAGGCAATCTTATCGGCCCGCGCATTGCCCTGCATTTCGGCCTGATGCCTTCTATATTTATTACGCTGCTGTGGAGCCTGCTCACTTTCATTATTTTCTATATGTTAATGGGGGCGCCGGCCAGCGCGGCCATTGCCGTATTTCTGGTCGGCACAAATTTTATGAGCCAGCCCTCTATCCAGACGCGGATTATGGACGTCTCGCCCGGAGCGCGTACTTTGGCAACCGCCTTAATGCAGTCTTTTTATAATATTGCCAATGCTTTTGGCGCTTATGCCGGCGGTGCCGTTATTGCCCGGGGCTTTGGCCTGTCGTCAACTGTTTGGGTGGGAGCGCTTTTCGCCCTTCTTGGCCTGCTTATTTTTGTCTGGTCGTGGTATCTGGCGCGTGGCAGCCGGACTGTCAGTCCGGACAGGTTTTAACTCTCAGGCAGAGGAAGAAGACAATAAGCAGCAAAAGCAGGCAATAGCCAAAAAGCACAGCGGCGCTATGGGCGAGAGAGGCTGTATTCTCTATTTGCAGGCCGGTAATATTGGCAACAGCCCCGGCGAGACAATCCGCCATCGCGGCGGCGAAAAACTGTATGGTGACCAGTGAGCTGCCGGCCGCCTCCTGTTCTCCCTCTGCGGCGTTTTGCACTATGCGCGCCAAAATATGCGGCCATAAAATACCGGAAAAAAAGCCTGTTATAAAAAGAGAACAGCCAATGAGACCAAGGACAAGATAAGAGCCTGATAAAACAGGAACAAGCAAAAAAGCACCGCCAAGGCCAAAAATGCAGCCGAGCGGCGCAATAATAAAAACAAACAGTGACCCCGCCTGATTTTTTTGCTGAAAGAAATTTTTATTGCTGCCTTTATCGGGTTTTGCAGTGTTGAAGGTCGCGCCGATTAAAGTGCCGATTGTCCAGCCTATAGTGTCAACAAAGCTCAGATAGCCGGCGCTGACTGGCCCGGCCTGGTGCAAATTTTGCAAAAATAGCGGCAAGTATAATCTCGCCCCGCCCAAGGCGACCATATTTAAAATAATAATGCCGTAAAGCGGCGCAAAAACGGAAGAGAGTGAAAATGTGCCGGCCGGCAATAGCCTTTTGGCAGAATTTCTTTCGGTAACAGCCAAAAACACTATCAGAAGAAAAGCCAGTCCCAGACTGCCTGTATTGCCGGCAAGCAGGCCGATAATAAAGCGGAAAAACGGGCAGGCGCCAAACAGGCTGTCACGCTCTGCTTGTAAATTTTCCAGCAGGCTGCCGGCGCTGATGACAAAAACGAGGCTTGTCAGAATAAAAACAGGCAGTAAAGGCGCAGCTTCCGGCCGGCGACCCTGCCGCTTTTGCTGTGTTCGGCCCAATATATTGAGCATAAAGGCGGCAAGCGGGCAAAAGAGCAGGCTGAGACTGCCAATGATAAAAAAGGGAAGGCGCCAATTTTCAAACCAGCCGCCAAGATAGGGGCCAATAAGTGTGGCCAGGCCCCACATGGCGGAAATAAGCCCGATACTGCGCGGCAGCAGACCGGGCGGCAGAGCTGTATTGAGCATAGTATAAGTAAGCGCTACCATAAGCCCGCCGCCCAGACCCATTATGCCGCATGCCGCCAGTAAAAAGGCTAAAACCGGAGCATAAGCGCAGGCCAGGCTGCCGCCGGCAAACAGGAATAAGGCACCGGCATAGGCCATGGGTGCCGGCATTATATGCAGAATATGATTTAACAGGCAGGCGCCGACAAGCGAGCCAAGGGCAAAGAGCATGGCTATCCAGGCATAATAAAGCCCGGCATTCAGCTCTTTGGCAATGGCCGGCAAAATTGTATAACTGACAGGCAAGACGAGCGCATAAAGCAGAATTCCGGCGGTTAAAGTGAGGCAATAAAGCCCTTGCCTGCCTTGTAGAAGGGCGCGCCAGCCGGTATGCGTTGCTGCTGTCATCTGGAAAACCTGCTTTGATAGGCCGCCCGGGCCTGGCCGTTGGCACTAATGGAGAAAGCCAAAGAGCGGGTGAGGAGAATTATAGCAGGGCTTTACTTTTGTAAAACCGGAATTTGCAGCAAAATTTGGAAAAATGGAACAAAATGCCGTCCGCAGCGTTTTGAAACTACAGGGAGAAAGAAAATATAAGCTTTATCAGAAAATGCGGCCGAGACGCAACAGGCCATGCGGCCGGGCGAAAGCGATCAAGAATATAGCCTGTCAGAAACCGCAGGGGCGCGCGGAGCGTGCAAACCGCAGGGGCGCGCGGAGCGTGCAAACCGCAGGGGCGCGCGTAAGCCGTGCAAACCGAAGGGGCGCGCGTAAGCCGTGCAAACCGAAGGGGCGCGCGTAAGCCGTGCAAACCGCAGGGGCGTGTGAGCTGTGCAAGATACGATCAAGCCGCAACATGCCCGGCGCCCTTACCGTGGCAGGCCGCAGCATAGCTAATCAGAAAAATGAGCCAGGCAGTAGCCCAAAATTTGCTTTGGATCGGCAAGGCAATTTATCTCAAAACCGGCAAGGGCAGCCGCCGGCAACAGCCAAATGAAGCTGCAACAAACCTCCCGGCATAACCGGCCAGGCGCGTTAAACAGCGAAAAAAGCGCTGCCGCCTAAAGCCGGCAAATGAGCCTGAAGCATTCCGAAAGCAGACAGACCCCGGCTGTTTTCACGCAAGCACATAACCTGTTTTCGTGCTATATACGAATAAAAGCTCACAAACCACCGCTGCCCCCAGATTTTGTCAGGCAGATCCCGTCCTCAGGCAGATCCGGCGGCAAGGCAATAACTCTACTTGCCTCGCCGCGGCGGAAACCCGAAAATTCTAATGCGCGGCCACAGATTTTGCCAGATTTTCGGCAATTTTATCCAAAAAGCCGGTGGTAGAAAGCCAGCTTTGCTGCGGGCCGACCAGAATAGCCAAATCTTTGGTCATAAAGCCGGATTCTACTGTATCAATGCAGGCTTTCTCCAGCCTGTGAGCAAAGGTTTTCAGCTTTTCATTATTATCCAGCTTGGCGCGATGCGCCAGACCACGTGTCCAGGCAAAAATGGAAGCGATGGAATTGGTAGAAGTTTCCTGCCCTTTTTGATATTGGCGATAATGGCGCGTAACCGTGCCGTGAGCAGCCTCAGCCTCAACTGTTTTGCCGTCAGGCGTCATCAGCACAGAGGTCATCAGCCCCAGCGAGCCAAAGCCCTGAGCAACAATATCCGATTGAACATCGCCGTCATAATTCTTGCACGCCCAAACATAACCGCCAGACCATTTCAGGGCAGAGGCAACCATATCATCAATCAGACGGTGTTCATAAAACAGGCCGCGTTTTTCAAATTCGGCCTTGAATTCAGCGTCATAAAGCTCTTGAAAAATATCCTTGAAACGGCCGTCATAGGCTTTGAGAATAGTGTTTTTGGTAGAAAGATAAACCGGCATAGCGCGCTGGAGGCCGTAATTAAACGAAGCCCTGGCAAAATCGGTAATAGATTTATCCAGATTATACATGGCCAGCGCCACACCGGCACCCGGCGCGTCATAAACATTATGCTCAATGACCTTACCGTCTTCACCGACAAATTTAATAGAAAGCCTGCCTTTGCCGGGAAAAGTGAAATCTGTGGCTTTATATTGATCGCCAAAAGCATGACGGCCGATAATAATCGGCTTGGTCCAGCCGGGAACAAGGCGCGGAACATTTTTGCAGATAATCGGCTCGCGGAAAATCACCCCGCCCAAAATATTGCGAATTGTGCCATTAGGCGATTTCCACATTTTTTTGAGATTAAATTCTTTTACCCGCGCTTCATCAGGGGTGATAGTGGCACATTTAATCCCCACACCATATTTCTTAATGGCTTCAGCCGCATCAATAGTGACCTGATCTGCTGTCGCATCGCGGTTTTGTATCGATAAATCATAATATTTCAGGTCAATATCCAAATAAGGGAGAATCAGTTTTTCTTTAATATAACCCCAGATAATGCGGGTCATTTCATCGCCGTCAAGGTCGGCAACAGGATTTTCTACTTTGATTTTGGTCATTTTGCTACCCTTTTGTTACAGGCTTTCGCGCTTTACGCTTACGCCTTAAAATGAGGCAAAACAAGCAGGGCAGGGAGTTTTTAAACAGTCTTTCTTTAAATTATGAGGTTTATAGCCATAAGTTTGACAGGCAGCGGTGGCGAAGACGGCTATTTTACTGTAGTCACGGCATTATAGCGGTTCAAAGATAATTTTTATTGCTTTATGACAAAAAATCTATAGAAGATTGCAGTGCTCTTTAAATATTGTGTAATCAGAGGTAAAACGGGGAGAGGCAGTGAAATGCGTAAATTGAAAAAACCGGCAAATTTTGGTTTTTGCCTGGTGGTCGGGTTTTTTGCCGGCTTTATGCAAAGGCCGGCCTGGGCAGAAAATACTACAGCAAATTTGAATGTTTCTTTGGAAATTACGGCGGGCTGTTCTATCGGTTTTGGCGCTAATGGCGATGGCGAGGCCGGTGCGGTTAATTTCGGCTCTTTTATCAATCTGAATACGGCGCAATCTGCGCAGATTGCGCTTACTATCCGTTGCAACGGGGGCAGCAGCCTCAAATATAATATCGGCCTGGATCAGGGCAAAAATGCCACAAGCGATTATAAAAACCGTAATCTGGCGGCAAATATAGATGGAACAGTGCGTCTTATCGCCTATAATATTTACCGGGATAGCGCTTATAGCCAATTATGGGGGCCTATTGGCAGTGATGATGTTCTGGGGCCTGTCACTTACCCTGACAATGCCGATTCGGATACGCATCAGGTCTATCTTCTGGTTCCGCCAAAGACGGGGGAGACCCTTTATCCGGGGACATATACAGATACGGTTATTGCCACAATAAACTGGAGTTGACAGGCCCGAAACCGGGGGTAACAGGCTCGGTGAAAAAGCAATGCCAAATTGCGCCCGGACTTAAGAGAGATAAAGATTCGCTCGCCTCTTGTCCTCAAGGGGTGAAGTCGCCTAAGGCGTGGGCAGAGGGGGCGGTATTTGTTTAAATGCGGTAAAAGCGTGTTAACAAAGAGCTTCTCTGGTGAATATGTTTTGCCAAATGTGCCGGATCTGGTAAAATAGAAGCAGAGTGTTTGCACTTTATATTTTTTCCGGTGATTGCTGTTTATGGGTGGATATATCATGAAATATCGTTTTTTCTTTGTGTTTCTGGTTTCTCTGGGGGCTGTTTTCAGTTTTGTTGCCCAGCTTGCGGCGGCGAATTTGACGGTTATGCCAACCTCGCTTCGAATTGCGCCGCCGAAAGCTGCCGATATTGTTACGATTCGCAATGAGGGTCGCCGCCCGGTGAAAATGCAGATACGCCTTTTCCGCTGGGAGCAAAAGGGCGGCAAAGATGTCTATCACCCTGCGCAGGGTGTGGTCGCCACTCCGCCTTTCATCACTATTAAAGGCGGCGCGGACGGTAATATCCGTGTTATCCGCACGGCTAAAACAGCCGTCTCGGGAACTGAGAGCTATCGTCTGATTATTGATGAGCTGCCTTCATCGCGCGTGCGCGCCAGAGTAAAAGGGCAGGCGGCTTCAGTTGAGGTGGTAACACGGCAAATCCTGCCGGTGTTTTTTACCAGCACGCCGGAGCCCGGCGGCAATCACGGCGGCGGTGCTGCTGCTCCTCGCCTGTCTTTCCGCGCTCAGGCCGCGCGCGGCGGTTATGAAATTACGGCGATTAACGGTTCCAGGGCCGTTTTGCGTATAGGAGCTGTGTCTTTATGGGCGGGGGGCACGGAAATCGGCCGCTCCGGCCGAAGTGTCGGCAATGTTTTGCCCAAATCGGAGGTCAAGTTTTTCGTTCCGGCCAAAGGCGGCGGCAAACCGCAGGAAATACGGGTTTTAGAGGGTAAAGGTATAGAGGGAACTTACCCGCTGCAGTGACAGATTTTATATAAGTGACACATAAAGAGACGAAGGGTTCCGCGCGGATTTTTCGTCTCTTTGCTTTTATGTGGCGGCGCTTGATTGCTCTATGAACATTGTCTTAATAAAAATTGCAATTTAAAATAATAATCTGTTGCATATGAAAAAAATATATTGTAGAGCTGACGCAAGGGTAAGGGGGATATAGCCGGAAAATTCGCCGTTTTGTGAAAGCTTGAACAAAACGGGGAATGTTTGTGACACATAGCGCAGAATAGCTTGTATTGCGCTTGTTTTTTTATTTAATGCTGGAGTTGGGTCGAGTGGCGGGAAGCGGGACGGAGAACCGTATTAAACAATTTTGCAGGGTGTTTCGTGCGCTCTTTTCGGCGGGCAGTGTTCCTGCCGGTATTTTGATCTGCCTGCTTTCTCTCGGTAAAAATGCGCAGGCAGAAGGCATTGATATTTCTCAGGGCGTCGGCGATCCGTCTCTATCTGATGAGGCGCTTTCTACCGGTGCGGGGAAAAATGATGATATTTACCTGAATGCCGAAGTGAACGGCGAAATGCGCAAGGATATGTTTGCCTTTCGGCAGAAAGAAAACGGCGATTTTCTTATCAAGGAAAGTGAGCTGGAGACTATCGGCCTGCTGGCTGATAAAAAAGCTGTTGGTGCAGATGATTATGTTGATCTTGCTGCTTTGTCTGATATACGCGTAGATTATGACGCCGAAAAACAGGCTATTATTTTTACCACTTTGAGCGACAAGGCTCTGGCGCCTTATACAATCAGCGTTAATCGCTGGGCGGCAAAAGCGCGGCGGGGGGACGATATGGAAGGTAAGCCGCGCTCGGATTTGGCCGGTATTATCAATTATAATGTTTATGCCAATTCCAATTCAGAGAAGAAAATCCGCAAAGCTTTTGATTTGAACGGTGTTTCGGCCAATCTTGGCGGGCGTGTTTCCAGCCGCTTCGGTTCATTGGATAATAATCAGTTGCTGACCTATAGCGATAGCGGCCATGATGTTTATAAAAGTGTTCGCCTTGATAGTTACTGGTCTTATTCCGATCCGAAAAGGCTGGTAACTTACCGCGCCGGTGATCTTATCACCCGCAGTCTGCCGTGGAGCCGTTCTGTCCGTCTGGGGGGAGCCCAGATTCGCCGTAATTTCGGTTTGCGGCCTGATCTGGTCACCATGCCTTTGCCCAATTTCTCCGGCTCGGCTGCGGTTCCTTCTGCCGTTGATCTTTATATTAACAATGCCAAAAGGGCGACAGAAAATGTTCCTGTCGGGCCGTTTAATCTGACAGATTTGCCTGTTGTTTCAGGTAATAATGAGGCGAAGCTGGTGGTGCGTGACGCCCAGGGGCGTGAAACGACAACGACTGTTTCTTTCTTCGGTTCTTCTGAGCTTCTATCCAAAAATCTGTGGGATTTTTCGTTTGAGGTGGGGACGCCGCGCCGTAATTACGGCACGAAATCCGGTGATTATGACGATAAGGTCTATGCCACAGGCACAACGCGTTACGGCCTGAGCAATAATATAACGCTGGAGGGACATGCCGAAGCGGGTGAGAATTTTGTCAATGGCGGTGCCGGCACCGTATTCAGCCTGTGGGATTTCGGCACGCTTGCCCTGGCCGGCAGCGGCAGCTCTCATAAAAGCCAGACAGGTTCGCAATATTCAGTCGGCTTTCAGGCACAAAAATGGGGATTTTCTCTTACGGCGCGGACTCAGGGCGCTTCGCGCGATTATCATGATATTGTCTCTGTTTCGGCCGACAGGTCGGCAGTTGATTATGCTGATATGGATTATTACGGCTCCGATACGCTTTATGATGAATTTGTTTCTCCCGATCAAAGGAAAAATCGGAGAAGACGCCGCTATCGTGATTCGCAGGTTCCGAAAACCGCCAATCAGATAGCGCTTTCCGTGCCGCTGTTTTTTGACCCGGCTGCTCTCAGCTTTACGTATACGGAATCGAAAAGACGGGGCGAGGCGGAGTCGCGTTATGCCGGTTTTTCCTTATCGCGCAATTTCGGCCGCCGCATTTACGGCTATATGAACGGTTTTCAGGATTTACGGCATGATAAATCCTATAGCCTCTTCGCCGGTATGACGGTTACCCTGAGCGAGAAATATTCTGCCTCGGTAGATAGCACGACAGATCACGGCGGCACGAATATCAGCTCCAGCCTGACACGCCAAATGGGCAGCAATATTGGCGATTACGGCTGGAGTTTGCGTGATATTGAAGGCGGGGCACTTAACGACCAGCGCGGCGCTTCCGGTAATTATCGCAGCCGTTTTGCAACTTTTGCCGGTTCGGTTGAGCAGGTAGACGAACGTTACCGCGCTACCATCGATATGGACGGTGCCCTGGTTATTGCCGATAAAAGTATTATGCCCTCCAACAAGATTTATGATTCTTTCGCGGTTGTTAATGCCGGCGCGCCTGGTGTGCGTGTCGCCAGCCAAAATGTTTATTACGGCAAAACCGGGTGGAATGGCCGCCTGGTTGTGCCGAATTTAGTATCTTATCGCGATAATCGCTTGAGTATTGATGTGGATTCGCTGCCGCTGGATACGCTGATTACTGAAACTGACGCTGTGGTGGTGCCGGCCTATCAGAGCGGCGTTATCCAGCATTTCGGTGTTTCCGGCAAATCGGATTATATTTATGCGGCCTTGCAATATGCCGGGGGCGAAGCCGTGCCGACAGGCTCTTATGCTGTTATCGACGGCACCAATCAGGGTTTTGATATTGCTTATGACGGTATTGGCGTTTTGCCGACAAAAGGCGCTAAATATCCTATCCATCTGACAGTATATCTGCCGGAAGAAAAGGCCTGCCGGGCTGTGATTGCCAAAGCTGACAATAGCGGCCTGAGTGGCGGCGCTATTCCTGTAACCTGCACTCCTGTCCCCGGCACTGTAACGCCGCCGCAAATTGATGAAATACCGGCTTGAATATTTCTTTCCCGTCAAATTTATTGCCCTCCCTTACTGATTCTGCTTTTTATAGAAGCGATTTCGGGGCAAAAAGTCTGATAAGGGCAAGCCAGGCGCACAATATTTCCTTATTCTGCCAGAGTTCTTTTCATTTCTTTCTCTGCTATCCATAATAATACCCGCCATTTATCACCTAAATATGGCTTCCGCGGTGAAAGGCAAGGGGTCTGACAAGTAAATATTACTGTATTTCTGTTAACCTATATTTAATATTTTCTTAGATTGAAGAAAAAATTGCTCTTTAATTGTTTTTTTATTTTTGAAAAGGCCTTAGAGTTTTATATGAAAAGCTAAGGTCAGGGAGTGAGCCCGGTTTTCAGATTCTTCAGAAAATTGCCAATTTCCGGAATGCAAAGAGTTGGGGTTGAGTAATGTCTCAGAAAAAATTGATTAAAAATCTGCTTGCTCTCGGCCTGGTATTCTCTATATGGGGGATTTTCGGTTTTCATTCAGGCGAATTGGGAGAAGGCGGCGATAAAGAGCAGATAAATACAGGCAAAAGCCTCCAAACGACAGAAACGGAAACACCGCGCGAAGCTATTATAGTTGAAATCGACATAGCAAAACAGATAATGACCGTGCATCGTGACGGTGAGGTTTTATATATATGGAAAATTTCTACAGGACGCGCAGGCTATAAAACGCCTGGCGGCTCTTACCGCCCGCAGCGTATGTATACAATGTGGCATTCCAGAACTTATAATAATGCACCTATGCCTTATGCCATATTTTTTCATAATGGCTATGCTATTCACGGCACAACGGCCATTGGCCGGCTGGGATCGCCGGCTTCACATGGCTGTGTGCGCCTGGAAACTGCCAATGCCAAAGAATTATACAAGCTTGTAACCGCTGCCGGCGTCAATGAAACGCAAATTCTTGTCCTTAATTAAAGTCTCGGCTTTTGCCATTGTGACATATTTACAAAAATATAAAGAGAAACAGGGTAGTGGCGTCATAAAAGGGTGGAGGAAATAAGGTTGAGCGCATGGCCGGGCTTTGCCTTAAACGATAAATTCCTTTTCCGCCTGTTGGCCTTGCGCTACACGCATTTGATATATTGAGCCGGCACAAATCCAAATCAGCGGGGAGCAATAGCGCTTTATGCAAAAACATTTTTTACATGATAAAAGTGGGAATAAGCGGCAAAGAGAAAGGATTTTCAACCTTCCGCTCGTGATTATTGTGTTTTTTGCAGTATGTTGCCTGGCTTATATTATGCCCGCTTATTTACTGTCTCCCGGCAAGAGTGAAGAATTTTTTGCTTTTTTCGGTTTTGTCCCTGTCCTGTTTTTGCATAATCATGATGTAATGACGCAAATAAGTGCGGTCAGCTATTCTTTCCTTCACGGCAATTTTGCCCATTTGGGGTTGAATATGGTGTGGTTTGTTGTTTTCGGTACACCTCTGGCCAATCGTTTAGGCGGCACTTTTTTTATTTTATTCTGGTTTTTTACCGCTTTTATCGCCGCTATGATATATTGTCTGGCACATTTTGACAGTGAAACCACACTTATCGGTGCTTCAGGGGCGATTTCCGCTATGATGGGCGCTTCGGCGCGGTATGATTTCCAGACTATTGGCGGATCCTACGTGCCGGGGGCGATTTTATCGATAAAAAAAGCCTTATTGTCACATTCTGTAATTCTGGTTATGGGCAGTTTTGTGACGCTTAATTTCCTGACAGCTATTGATCAGTGGATAACAGGCTATGCCGGTAATCCGGCCGGCATAGCCTGGGAAGCGCATATTGGCGGCTTATTGGCCGGCTTTCTGGTCATCGGCTTTTTTGATAAATGGACTCATAATTTCAAGACCTGAATTATGCAGGCAGGCCAGGGCAGGGAAAGCCGCAGCCTTTCAGGCCTGCTTATGCCGACAGGCGGCGTAAAGAGCAATGGCGGCAGCATTAGAGACATTGAGCGATTTAATCGCCCCCGGCATATCGAGCCGCGCTACAACAGAGACAGTTTGCCGTGTTTTTTGCCGCAAACCCTTGCCTTCCGCCCCCAGAACAACGGCAATTTTCTTTCCCGAAAAGGCGGATTCCAATAATTTGTCCCCCGCCGAATCAAGGCCAATAGTCTGAAATCCTGCTTTATGCAATTTCTCCAGTGTTTCGGCCAGATTGCGCACATTTAAATGCGTTATTTTTTCCAGCGCGCCTGAAGCTGATTTTGCCATAACACCTGTTTCCTGCGGCGAATGGCGCATTGTGGTAATAAAAAAATCGGCGTTAAACGCCACCGCCGAGCGCATTATGGCGCCGACATTATGCGGATCTGTGATCTGATCAAGCAATAAAATCAGAGACGATTCGCCAAAATCATCATTATATTGCGGCCTCAAGGCCTCTGTTTCCAGGGCAATGCCCTGATGGACTGCCTGTGAACCAAGAATCCTGTCTAATTCCTTCGGTTCTACAATGGTAATCGGCACAGAAAAACACAGCTTTTCTGCCGGATATATATTTGATCTTGATTCGCCCGGCTGCGCTGCCGGCGTTTTTTCATGGTGAGATAAAGCCCGATTATCATCGGCAGCAACGAGGGAGGAAGTGCCGGCAGCGTCCTGTTTTTGCTGTAGCCGGTCATAGGCATTTCTGGTTAAAAACAGGCGATGCAGGACACGGCGGGGATTATTCAGCGCTGCTTCAACCGTGTGAAAGCCGTAAAGCCAAAGCTGCTCCGCCGCCGGCTTTTTAGCGCGAAATTGCGGCTGCCGCTGCTCTGCGCTTTGTTGTTCAGCCTTATTGCTGCGATGCCGGCGCCGCAGGCGGGCATAATGCGAATCTTTTGCCGTTTTCTCTTTCATATAATATTCTCACAAGGCTTTCAGCGCTCTTGAATTATCAGGCGCAACAGGAATTTCCGCCAATTTGGCATTTATTGCGGGAGTTTGCAATTAAGCTGTTGACAGAAAGGGTTCTTACCGCCATAAGTGCCCTGCAGCCGGGTATTGGCGAGGGATTTGCCTTTGCGGCCTTTGTCATGACGTGCTGTTTCGCTTCGGCGCTACTGTTTATGCCGGGATTCCAATGGAGGGATGCCCGAGTGGTTAAAGGGGACGGACTGTAAATCCGTTGGCTTTGCCTACGTTGGTTCAAATCCAACTCCCTCCACCATTTGCCTGTTGAAATGATCGCGTGTGAGCCGGCGGGTATAGCTCAATGGTAGAGCAGCAGCCTTCCAAGCTGAATATGCGGGTTCGATTCCCGCTACCCGCTCCATAGGTCTTGACTTGGGGAAATGGCCGCAAAATACGGAAAATTTGTCCCGATTCCTGTGAATTTTAATGTTTTTTGTTGACATTTGACACACGCCGCTTTAAACGGCAGAGAGCAATATTTACAGGACAGGCTTCTGTTTGGGCTTTCAAAAGAGAGAGTGAAGGCAATGTCGAAGAGCAAGTATGAACGGACTAAGCCGCATGTCAACATAGGGACGATTGGTCATGTAGACCATGGGAAGA
>NZ_QLZD01000017.1 GCF_008636115.1 Candidatus Tokpelaia sp.
TTGCGGCCTTATGCGCATTTTCCAGATTTTTCAAAATATCGGGCTTGGGGGCGCTTTCAATAGTTTTACAAGTTGTCATCTCATTCTCCTTATTTTTGCCGTATTCTCTCCAGAACGCCTTGAGCGCGGCGTCTCCGCTCTCTTTGGATATTTCCAATAAAGCCTCCTGCTCCGCGCTGGTCAGCTCCGCGAAAGAGCGCCCCCTCTTTTTATCAAGAGCTTCCCGGTTGAGCGCGCTAGCGCATGTATCGCAGTAGCGGGCGTATTTATCGTAAATCTGTCTGCCGCATTGAGCGCAATCACTCCATTCCATTATTCACCTACCCTGTCCTTTATGCGGCGCTCAATCACCCCAACTGCCCAATCATATAGGCGGCTGGCAATCGTGAAGGAGAACAGGCCGATGATAAAACCCGTCCCGCTGGCCGTGTTTAAAAGGTCGTCCTCGGCAATGCCTGTTTTGCGGCTTATCATCAAAATCAGCATCGGGTTGAGGCAGAATGTAATAATCCCGCCAAAAATGGCGGAAAGAATATATTCAATTTTGCTGTCGCGCTTGGAAAAATAAGCGCCGAACAAGCCCCCAATAACGCCAATCGCTATGGTTATAACGCCGCTTACCGGCCCCAAAAAATTATGAGAATCCCCGTTCATACGGTCTCCTTACTTTGTGGCCCCTGCCATGGCCTCATATTTTTCTAAAATCTGCCGGGCGTGAGAGGTGAGCAGCATATGT
>NZ_QLZD01000008.1 GCF_008636115.1 Candidatus Tokpelaia sp.
ATAGGCTCATAGGCTCATAGGCTCATAGGCTCATAGGCTCATAGGCTCATAGGCTCATAGGCTCATAGGCTCATAGGTGAAACCCCATAACGGGTTGGATCCGGGCTTTGTTTTTGCGCCTTGGCAATAAGGCGTGAAGCAGGAAGCTTTTCTTCTCGCTTCCGCCGGTGTTTAAGCGCGTTATTGCCGCCGAAAGTTTTTTTCGCGCTTTCAATATATTATGCCAATAATTTACGCAATTCGGGGCGGCAGTCCAGCTCGCGCTCAAAGGAAATGCGGCAATCAGCATAAGCTTCCTGTCGCTCTATGCTCCAATATTTCAGCTCGTTCAACGGAATACGCTGCCCGGTTACCGCGCAGCGCACATAGGAACCGTTTTTCAATAGCCGATAATCGCCGCCTTCATAAAGCAGCCCGGCTTCATTAGTGTCAATTTCATTCGGCATTATTTCTCATTCCTGTTGGTGCGTGTTAAAAATACGCTGTTATAGGCGCTTTGGCCTTTCATCTGGCGAAAAGTTTTTTGCTATTATTCAGCCTGGCCTGATAAAGACAGGGGCACATTCCACATGGCCTGGAACCGGCAGAGTTCTCGTGCTGCGAGCAAAATAACAGAATTGCACAGCCGTTGCCATATTACTCTTTATCGTCTGGCGAAGAGCTTTTCAATATCGGTTAGCTTCAGCTCAATAAAGGTGGGGCGGCAGTTTTGGGCGCTTGCGACCC
>NZ_QLZD01000046.1 GCF_008636115.1 Candidatus Tokpelaia sp.
AATGCCGCATTTGCTGGTGGCCGGCACCACCGGCTCCGGCAAATCTGTGGCTATTAACACGATGATTTTGTCGCTTGTTTACCGCATGAGCCCGCAGGAATGCCGGCTGATTATGGTAGATCCCAAAATGCTGGAATTATCTGTCTATGACGGTATCCCCCATTTGCTCACCCCGGTGGTAACCGACCCTAAAAAAGCCTTGAGCGCGCTCAAATGGGCGGTGCGTGAAATGGAAGAGCGCTATCGCAAAATGGCCAGGCTCGGTGTGCGTAATATTGACGGTTTTAATGCCCGGATAAAAGAAGCTTTGCATAAAAATGAGACTATTATGTGCACAGTGCAGGCCGGTTTTGACAAAGAAACAGGTGAGCTGCTTTATACGGAAGAAGCCATAGAGCTGAAGCCCTTGCCCTATATTGTGGTTATTATTGATGAAATGGCCGATTTAATGATGGTAGCGGGCAAGGAGATTGAAGGCGCGGTTCAAAGGCTGGCGCAAATGGCGCGCGCGGCGGGGATTCATGTGATTATGGCGACCCAGCGCCCTTCAGTTGACGTTATTACCGGCACAATCAAGGCCAATTTCCCCACGCGGATTTCGTTTCAGGTAACGAGCAAAATAGACAGCCGCACAATTTTGGGCGAGCAAGGGGCAGA
>NZ_QLZD01000032.1 GCF_008636115.1 Candidatus Tokpelaia sp.
GCGGGCTTCCGATTTTGCTTTTGACGGCAGCCCGGATTGCTTCAATTTCCTGCCTTTTAACAGCAAGAGCTTTCTGCTGTTCGGCAATCGCTATAATGGCACCCTCACAACAATGGCGCAGGAAGGGTTTTTCAGCGAGGATTATCGCTGGACGGCAACAGCCGAGCCTTACCCTCTTGACTATGGCAATTCTGTTTCGGGTGCCAGCCTTGGCCGGGTGGGCAATGGCTGGGTGCTGCACAGCAGCAATTTCAATCAGGATTTCACGCCGTCAATGGTGCCGCATTGGCGCACCAGCATTGCCCGGCAGTTGCAGGTGGTGGATAATCGGCTGACTATTGATGTGCCGGCCGATACAGGCGCGGGGGTGCTGCCAAATTACCGGCAATATCTGGATTTGACGCTTCAGGGGGACGATTCCCTGCCCATCAGGGAGATGACATGGGGAGCGATATTTGAGCTGTTTATTGACGCCCCGGCAGCCACCGGCACTGAGCTTTCTTTGTCGGCCGGTGGCGTGGCAGCGCTGCGCTTCACCCGGACGGATAGCGGTTTTACGCTGGACGCGGCGGATTTCGGCACCCACCCGGTTTCCAATATCACGGATTACAACAGGCAGAACACCCTTCCGGTTGCTGCGAGCAGA
>NZ_QLZD01000018.1 GCF_008636115.1 Candidatus Tokpelaia sp.
ATCTTGACTATCAGCCTGCGGGCGGGGCGCTTATAGTCTGGTTTTCGGCTATCGCAAAACCCTGCCGGTTTTGCGGCTGTGATTTTTTATTGTTTTGGGTCACAAGCGCCCAAAACTGCCGGCCCGCCCGACATGGCCACTACCACGCGGGTCTCGCTCGGCTTTTTAGGCAGGCCGAGGCTGTTTAATAATGTTTCCGTCTGTATCTCAGGCATAATCTTCACTTTTAATCTTGACTATCAGCCTGCGGGCGGGGCGCTTATAGTCTGGTTTTCGGCTATCGCAAAACCCTGCCGGTTTTGCGGCTGTGATTTTTTGTTGTTTTGGGTCACAAGCGCCCAAAACTGCCGGCCCGCCCGACAGCTTTGCCGCCTGCCTGTCTTCCGTCCGCAAACTACCGGCCCAGGGCGCTCCTGTTTGACCGAAACGCCGGCTTTGCTCGGCGCAAAAAGACGGTTTTATTTTATAATATTTCACAAAAAAATAAACCTGTATCTTGTTATCATGTTTATCCTTTTTCAATTATTTTAGCAAGTCTATGTTTTTAAAAGGCAATTTTTGTCGTGTTTTGTCTTTTCCCGGTTTAAGGTTAATGTTTCTTTGCCGGGCCTTTAGCTAAATTTTAAAGCTGAACTGCTAGATTTCAACTCTGAAGTATTTGAGACAAACCAAGTAGAGAGTAGCATGACAGGTCTGACAGGATCCCGCGTAATAAAATATGTTATAGGCCCGGACGGCAGCCCGTTGACTATAACAGATCTGCCGCCGGCCAATACCAGGCGGTGGGTTATCCGGCGCAAAGCGCAGATTGTAGCTGCGGTTCGCGGCGGGCTGTTAAGTTTGGAAGAAGCGTGCGGGCGCTATAAACTGACAGTAGAAGAATTTTTATCCTGGCAAATGTCTATTGATGAATATGGGCTGGCGGGGCTGCGCACAACGCGCATTCAGCAATATCGGCATTAAATTGTTCCAGCCCTGCCGTTTCTGCCCATGTCTTGCACGGGCGAAAACGGCGGGCTTGGCTGACCCGCCGGCGCGGCCAAGCCTTATAAATTGCCGCTTTGGTCTTCTGCCAGGCTGCCTTTTTCCTCTGAAATTATGCCGATACAGACCGCCGGGCTGCGCCTTGACCGCCTTTCCCGATTGGCTGCCCTCTCCGCCATTATCGGCTTTTTAGGCCAAATTGCGGTGCCGCCTGGCCGCCTTTTTCGATAATCATGATTTTGGCGCGCGCAAAAGCATGGCAGCAATATTGCTCCCGGTGATGCCATGCTTTATCCGGCGCGCTGCCGCGGCGGCATAAGGCACCGGTTTATTGGCCTGCCGGCCGCCAGATGCCGCCTGATACAGGCAGTGAAAGGCGGCAAATATTCCGCTTATTCTGCTCTTTAGCCGATCATTGCCCGGCGGCGGATAAATTGTATCTCTTCGGGCGGGGTTATCATTTGGCCTTCGCGTTTTTCCAGTTCCCGCGCTTTTTCCAAATCGCCGTTTGCGCGCTGCAATAATAGCCTGGCTGCTTCTTTTCGCTCTTGCAAATTGTTAATTGAATGCAGCAAATTGTCGCGGCGATTGGCGGCTGCTTTGGCAAAAATAGAATAAGCGAAATGGGTATTATCGACTATGCCGCTTTTGCGCTCTTCCTCTTGAATCTGACTGTTCAAGGCCGCTACCATGCGCTGAAACTCGCGCTCCATTGTTTCCAGTTGCTGCAAATGCCGCTGTTTTTCCCGCAGGTGAAAAGTTTTTAAACGCACAAGGCTTGTCGGCGATTTCATAACGCAATACTCCCTTCGCCTTGTCCGGCCTTTAACACCGGAAAAAGCATAAATAACAGACAAATCGGCCGGGTAAAGCCGGCAGGCTTCCCTGAGCGATTCGCAGATTAACAGGCACAGAGTGTGAGGAAATTATTCCTGTCTCCCTGGTTCAGGCACTATAAATGACGAATTTTAAAACAGGGTAAACATATCCACAGGCGATAAAAAAGCCGGCAATGTTTTTTATGATTCAAAATCAAACGGAAAGCGCGGCACAAAAAATACGGCCGCATTTTTTTGCAGTTTATGGCAAATAAATTTTTAATTCTCTTCCCAAGGGAATCATGATTTGTTAACCTTTTTTCGCCATTCTGGTGAAGCGGCAATGCTTCATATGTATCGTGTCCTGCCGATTGCAAAGGGAATTGCCCCTTTTGACTTCCGGGGTTATTTTTCGTTATTTTATTTGAGAGGCAAAGGGGCGTTATCCCCCTTGAGCTGCTGGTTTGCCGGCTGTTAATACAGGCGGAGGAAAGGGAATCTGACAAAATGCGTATATTGCTGATTGAAGATGATAAGGCAACGGCGCAAAGCATAGAGCTTATGCTGAAATCGGAAAGCTTTAATATTTATACCACTGATCTGGGTGAAGAAGGCGTGGATTTAGGCAAATTATATGATTATGATATTATTTTGCTGGATCTTAACCTGCCGGATATGTCGGGCTATGAGGTTTTGCGCTCATTGCGCCTGTTAAAGGTCAAGACACCTATTTTAATTCTTTCCGGCATGGGCGGGACAGAAGATAAAGTGCGCGGCTTCGGCTTTGGCGCTGATGATTATTTGACCAAACCCTTCCATAAAGACGAGCTGATTGCTCGCATTCATGCTATTGTGCGCCGCTCCAAAGGGCATGCCCAATCGGTTATTGCCACGGGCGATCTCATTGTTAATCTTGATGCCAAAACGGTCGAGATTGCCGGCCACCCCGTGCATTTGACCGGTAAGGAATATCAAATGCTGGAATTATTGTCGCTGCGCAAAGGCACAACCTTGACCAAGGAAATGTTTTTGAACCATCTTTATGGCGGCATGGACGAGCCTGAGCTGAAAATTATTGATGTTTTCATTTGCAAATTGCGCAAAAAGCTTGATGCCGTTGCCGGCGGGCAGGATTATATTGAAACTGTCTGGGGGCGCGGTTATGTGCTGCGCGATCCGGTGGTGCAAACGGCCAATATGCGCCAGACAGCATAATATAACATAATCAAGACCCTCTGCCGCGGCGCCGGGTAATATAGGCTTTTCCGCCCGGTTTTTCGGTAAGTGCCGGCTCTCCCGCAAACCCCGCTTTGCCGGCGGGGTTTCGTTTATCTGCTTGATCGGCCCGGCGCATAGCGCCGCGCCTGTGCCGGCCGGCAAATAATATTTCGCTGTTTATTGCGCCAGAAATTCAATAAATTCTGCCTGTTGGGCAATAGCAAGCGGCATGGCAGTTTGGGCGCTGAGCAAAATCAGCCAGTAAAACTGGATATTATGGGCGCTTATGGCTGCTTTTTGTATCAAACCTTGATAAATTTCGGCAAAGGCTGCGGGCAGGCGCAAAAGCGACCCTTCCACATGCAGCAGGAAAAGCGGCTTTTCCTGTTTTTCTTCAATCAGGACAAAAATTTTCCCGCCGCGCGGAATGCTGCCTGCGGCCGCCACAAGCATATTCAGCAGCAATTTTGCCTTATCCTTGGGCAAATAAGGCATTTTTGTCTGCCAGTGCAATTCCGTTTTGTCACTATCCAGATAATGGCGCGCCAGTTTTTCTGCCTCAAGGCTGCTGACAGCATCGCCGGCGCTGCCGGCTGTGCCATAGGCCAGGCGGGCAAATTGCAACCGGGCCGAGGCCTTGGCTGCCGACAGGCGGATAAGGCTCAATGCTTCTTCATCGCCCAGACCTTCTTCATAAAGCTCCATAGCATTATTGATAGCTCCGACAGGAGAAATAAGATCATGGCACAAGCGGCTGGCCAGTAAAGATGCAAGCTCGGCAGGATCCAGCGAAAAATCAGGTTGAGCCTGTGTCATATTGGACCGGAAAGCAGAAAAAGCGGAATAATCAACAGGCATAAAAATCTCCGATTGTATTTTGAAGGCTCTTCCCATAAAATTTTGTCTGGCGCGGCACCCAGGCTCAATTTATAGGCGATTCCGGGCAGATTTGCCAAGCGCAAAAGGGGGGACAAAGTTCATTTTTCGTAAAACACTCTGTCATATTATGCGGTAAATTTTATGCTTCAAGCAGTTCATGCCGTTCAAGCGGCAGCAGGGGGCGGCATTAGGGGGTGAGCGGAAAAGAGGTGAAGGAATGTCTTATCTGGTAAAATTTATCCGCCTGGGCAGGCTGGGCCTGGTTTTGGCCTGCCTTGCTTGGGTGATGCCTTTCTCTGCCCGGGCGGCGGCCCCTGCCAATCCCGATTCGCAGTCGCCCGGCCAATATTCCATGCAGGAGATTATTGATTCCGGCAATAATTTTTTTGGCAGCACCAGCGGCGGTCTGGCCAAAGCGGTGGAGACTATTTTTAAAAAATACGGTATGCCTAATGGTTATATTCAGGGGCAGGAGGCTTCCGGCGCTTTTATTGTCGGCCTGACTTATGGCGAAGGCATTCTTTATACCAAAAATGCGGGGGATCATAAAATGTTCTGGCAGGGGCCTTCGGTCGGTTTTGATGCCGGCGGTGACGGCTCCCGCGCCATGATTCTGGTCTACAAGCTGAGTAATATTGACACAATGTGGGGGCGCTATGGCGGTGTTTCCGGCTCGGCCTATTTTGTCGCCGGTGTCAGCTTTAATGTCCTTTCGCGCCAGGGCGTGCTGCTGGTGCCGATACGCACCGGCATTGGCGCCCGCCTTGGTGTCAATATCAATTATCTGAAACTGACCCGCAAAGCTACCTGGAATCCGCTGTGATAAAACGCCGCTGTCCCGGGAGCCGGCAAGGAATATTGCGCCTTGGCGGCAGCGGTAAATTTAAGGATTGAGCCGCTATGTTTTCTGTGCAATCTGTCCTCGGTTTTATTCTCGGTTTTGCCGCTGCGGTCTTTGTTCTTATCCTGTGCGCGCCGATAATCTGGCGGCGCGCTTTGTTTCTGGCGCAAAAAGTCGTGCGCACCGAATTGCCGCTATCGCTAAAAGAGGTAGAGGCGGATCGCGATTTTTTGCGCGCGCGCCATGCTGTTATTGTCTGCCGCCTGCAAGAGGAGCTGGCGCAGGAAAGGCGGGAAGATTATGCCCGTAAACTGGCCTTGAGCCAGGCGCGTGAGCGGCTGCAACAAATAGATGCCATGGCGGCGCAGGATAAAGCGCGCCGGGCTGAGCTGGAAAAGCGGGATAAAAAAATTGCCGGGCTGGAAGAAACCTGCCGCAATTTGCAGGAGAAGGCCGATAAAGCCTTGCCGCTGAAAAAGGCTGATTTGGCGGAATTTCGCCGGCAGATAAAAATAATAGCCGCTCAGACAGCAGGGTTTATCGCAGCAGAAGAAGGAGAAAATTCTCCCGTTTTGCATTTTGTCGCACCGGCAGAGGAGGCGGAAACGGCAAAGGCCGCTGCCGCTGCCGGCGGCAAGCCGGGGCGGCGGGCGGCGCTTCGCACAGTAAAGGCGGGAGATAAGCCTGCTTTGGCTAAAAATCTGGCCGCCGCTATTTATGAGCAAGCGCAACTGGTTGCGGCAAAAAGCCCGGTAAAAACAGCAAATAGCGGCGAGGAAAAAGAGACAAGCGCTCTTCTGCCGGCGGCAGCCAATATTTTGCCTGTCGCCAAAGCAGAGGGTGAGGCGCAGCCTCCGGCGGCGGCAAAACCGGCCGGGAGCAAAATAAAAAACAGTAAAAAAAAGGCCGGTTTTTCAGATACAGCCAAAATTGCCAAAACCCGCAGCCGCTTAAAGGCTGAAACTGCCGGCTCGCGGGAAAATTCTTGAAAAACTGCTCATAAAGCCGCTATAAATACTCTTCCTGCCGGCTATTACCGGCGGGGAGAGAGGCACAAACAGGCAAAGCTGCGCTTTGCCTGCGTCAAACGCCGTTGCAACGGCGTTTTGTTTGCCGGCGTACTATATTCCCGGCTACAACCATGCCTGCCTTAAACCGGCAATGGGCCATAAATGCAGGAGAATCCATGCTGGAGAGGCTTTTCCATCTCAGCGTTCATAAAACCACACCGCGCATTGAGTTTGTTGCCGGGGTGACGACTTTTTTGACCATGTCTTATATTCTGGCTGTTAATCCCAATATATTGGGCGCTGCGGGCATGGATAGAGAGGCTGTTTTTGTGGCTACCTGCCTGGCCGCCGCCTGCGGCTCACTGATTATGGCTTTTGCCGCCAACTGGCCTGTCGGCCTTGCTCCGGGCATGGGGCTTAATGCTTTTTTTGCTTATAGTGTTGTGCTTGGCATGGGCTATACATGGCAGCAGGCTTTGGGCGCTGTTTTTGTTTCCGGTCTGGTTTTTATTATTTTGACAGCCACGGGCTTGCGCCGCAAATTGCTTGAGGGGGTACCGTCCTCGCTGCGCAGCGCCATTATTGCCGGTATCGGCATGTTTCTGGCGGTTATCGCGCTGACAACAGCCGGTATTATCGCCCCTTCAACCGCTACTTTTGTAAAATTAGGCAATCTGGCTGATTTTGCGCCGCTTATGGCGCTGCTCGGCCTGTTTATTATTGCCGGGCTGGAAGCCTGGCGTGTGAAAGGCGCCATTCTTATCGGTATTCTGGCCATAAGCCTGCTGGCTTTTATAACCGGGAAGAGCGAATTTCACGGCCTGGTTTCTCTGCCGCCGTCACTGGCGCCCAATTTTTGGCAACTGGATATTAGCGGTATTCTCGGCAAGGGCTTTTTTCATATTTTGCTGGTTTTTGTGCTGGTGGAAGTTTTTGATGCTACCGGTGTTTTGCTGGCTGTCGGCACAAAAGCCGGCTTGCTGGGCGAGGGGGAAAAGGGCAAAAACAATCTGGATAAAGCGCTGTTTGCCGACAGCACAGCCATTCTTGCCGGGGCAGTGCTGGGCACAAGCAGCACTACTGCTTATGTAGAAAGCCTGTCGGGGGCGGCCGTGGGCGGGCGCACCGGGCTTACCGCCTGTATAGTCGGCCTGCTCTTTGTCGCCGCTTTGTTTTTTTTCGCCGCTTATTCTGGCTATTCCATCTTATGCTACAGCGCCGGCTTTACTGTTTGTCGCCTGCCTGATGATGCAGGAATTTGCCGAAGTGGACTGGAAAAATATCAGCAATGCCGTGCCCGCCGCTTTGACAGCCCTGATGATGCCGCTGACTTATTCTATCGCCAATGGTCTGGCTTTCGGCTTTATTTCTTATGTGCTGCTTAAGGCGATGACCGGCAAAAGGCGCGAAGTCGCAGGCGCCACCTGGCTTATTGCCGCTTTATTTATTATCCGCTTTGCTGTGGAATAAAAGGTAAAAGCCGAGCCTTTTGGGGGTGCTCCCCGCTATCTTCTGTGGCTGCCTCCTTCGGCTGAGGCGTGTCTGCTGCCTTTCCGGCGTGACACAAGCTCTTGAGGCGGCTCTTATGCGTCTGCTATAATTTTGCCAGCAAGGCGCCTTTATTCAGACTGAAGCCGGAATCCACCCACAAGCCTTCGAGCCTGCGCCGGGCTTTGCCAATAGCAGCGCCGTGCAGGCCTGTTGCCGCCAGATCGCCGCCGCTTAGCGGAAATTGTGGAATCTCCCAGCTTTGGGCCAGTTCCAATAGTCGGCTATAGCTTTGATAATCCTCCTGCTTGTGATAAACATAGGCTTGGGCTGCCGCCAGGCGCAAATTATCCAGAACGGCCTGCAATTTTGGCGCGTATATTGCCAGCTCGCCGCCGCTTTTTGCCTGGCCTGCGGCTTTATCCTGATTGTCCGTTTTAAAGCTGCCGGCCAGATAAAGGCGCCTTTTCATTGCCGCTATATCTATATCCGGCGCAATCGGCTTGACCGCGGCCCAGTTGGCCAGGCGGCGTTTTTCCGCCCCCGACAGGCGCAGCCTTTTGGCCAGGCTTGTCACCCGTTCCGCCCAGGGCGGGACAAGCGCCATCAGCCGCAGCAAGGCGTCAGCTGCCTCGGTCTCTCCTCTCGCTATTGCCGCTTGTTCATCAGCAATCACGCCCGGCATAATATCAAGGCCCCATTTGGCACTTTCCGGCAGGATAATATCCAGAACACCGCAACTGCGCAGCCATAACAGGCTTCGATATGGGTCGGGCACAGTGAGCAGTTTTTTAAATTCGTCCCATATACGCTCGGCCGAGAGCTGTTTTAATCCTTCTTTTAAGGCAGCAATAGCCATTATGGCGCCTTTATCGGGGCGGCCGCGGCCAAAAGCCGCATAAAAGCGGAAAAATCGCAAAATACGCAAATAATCTTCCTTTATCCGGGTTTGTGCCTCGCCGATAAAACGCACATGGCCGTCTTTTATATCGTCTACCCCGCCGCTATAATCATAAAGCCGGCCATCTTTATCAACATAAAGAGCATTGACGGTAAAATCGCGCCGGGCGGCGTCCAGGCTCCAATCGCGGCAAAAGGCTACTTTGGCGCGGCGGCCGTCTGTGGCAATATCGGCGCGCAAACTGGTTACCTGAAAGCGACTGTTCCTGCTGATAACCAGCACAGTGCCAAATTCCACTCCCAAAGGCACAATGCGAAAACCATGCTTTTGGGCGCGCTCAATCACTCGCTCCGGCGTGGCGGTAGTGGCAATGTCAATATCGGTAACCGGTCGCTGCAACAGCGTGTCGCGTACGGCGCCGCCAACCACACGCGCCTCTTCTCCCGGCTCGGCCAAAGCGGCCAGCAGGTTTTGCAAATCAGGCCGGTAAAGCCAGGCGGCCTCCGGCGTTTTTTGTAAAAAAGCATTATGTGTTGAAAACCGTTTCATGCCGATAATCTTTTCTGCTCAGGCCGGGTTTTATATGCTAATCAAAGCGCACAGGCCGTTTTGCCCGGCAGCCCGATTCCGCCGCCGGCGCGCCGGCTGGCGGGGGCAGGCTTTGCGATTCCCCAGACCCCGCGCTATATTACATTTAGGACAAGCAGGAGCAACAGCAAACCATGGCCGCAACACCCAATTCTGCTAAAACTGCTCGCGTCAAGGCACCGCAGACTGCGCCAAAGGCCAGGTTGTCAAAAACCGCGGCGGCAAAGCCGGCCAAAGCTTCACCGCAGCCTTATGATACGCCGCTATTTGCCGCTGCTGCCCCGCAGGCGGGGGATATTGTCGCCGCGGCTGATAAAGCGCTGGCGCTTTTGGCTGAATTGCGTAAAAATCTTGCTCAGGTGATTTTTGGGCAGGATAAAGTGGTGGAGCAGGTTTTGACGGCGCTGCTGGCGGGCGGCCATGCGTTGCTGGTGGGGGTGCCGGGGCTT
Organism: Candidatus Tokpelaia sp.; assembly: GCF_008636115.1. Lineage (GTDB taxonomy): Bacteria > Pseudomonadota > Alphaproteobacteria > Rhizobiales > Rhizobiaceae > QLZD01. The sequence continues at coordinate 9,177 of NZ_QLZD01000018.1, forward strand.
GCCAAAACCAAATTGGTGGAAACTCTGGGCATTGTTTTAAGCCTTGATGAAAAGCGTATTCAATTTACGCCTGATTTAATGCCTGCCGATATTATCGGCTCGGAAGTGATGGAAGAAGATGCCAAAGGCCGGCGCTCTTTCCGCTATATTCAAGGCCCGGTTTTTGCCCAGTTGCTCATGGGTGATGAAATCAACCGTGCCAGCCCGCGCACCCAGGCGGCTCTCCTGCAGGCCATGCAGGAATATCATGTAACTATTGCCGGCAAGCGCTATGATTTGCCGCGTCCTTTCCATGTTCTGGCCACACAAAACCCGCTGGAGCAAGAGGGCACTTACCCGCTGCCGGAAGCGCAGCTTGACCGGTTTTTAATGCAGATTGACATTTCCTATCCCGACAGGGAGACAGAAAAGCATATTGCCCTGGCGACAACCGGGGCGGCACCGGCACACCCGCAGGCGGCGCTTGTCCCCGCCCGGCTGGTGGAAATGCAGGAGCTTGTCCGCTATATGCCAATGCCGGAAAATGTATTAAATGCCATTGTGACTCTGGTGCGCGCCTGCCGCCCGCCTGAAGAGGAAGAGACAGAGACAATAAGGCCGGCAGCGGCCTTGCGCGCGGCTGAGACAGGGCAGTTTATTGCCTGGGGGCCGGGGCCGCGCGCTACCCAGGCTTTATCGCTTTGTGTGCGGGCGCGCGCTTTGCTGCAAGGACGCCTGGCCCCTGCTATAGCTGATGTGCGCGCTTTGGCGTGCCCGGTATTGCAGCATCGTATGGCGCTTAACTTTGCCGCCCGGGCGGCCAATATCCGACTGACGGCATTGATTGATAATCTGGCCGGGGGGCTGGAATAATGACTATGGGGGCAAACAGCCGCCGGCCGGTGCTGCCCTCGCTGCTGGCAGAGGCAGGGGCGCAGGCCGCACGGCTGGAACAGGTGCTGTGGCGGGCGCGGCGGCTGGCAGAAACTGTGGCACAGGGGCAGCGCCGGCAGCGCAAGCGCGGCCAGGGAGAAAATTTCCGCCAGTTTCGCCTGTATCAGGCAGGAGAAGCAAGCAGCAGCATTGACTGGCGGCGCTCAAGCCGCGATGATGAATTTTATATTCGTGATAAAGAGCATGAAATTGCGCAAACTGTTTATCTGATGCCGGATTTGAGCGCCTCAATGCACTATTGCTCGCGTCAGGCGCTGTGCTCTAAAGAAGAGCGCGCTTTGCTGTGGCTGTTTATGCTGGCGGAGTTTTTTGTGAAAAGCGGCGAGCGCGTGGCCGTGCCGGGGCTGTTGCCGCCAGGCCTTGGCCGCAATGCCGCCGAAAAACTGGCTGCCGCTTTGCTTGAGTATAAATCCTACCCGCAAACAAGCGGCATAAAGGCAGATTTTGCTGCTGTCGGCAGCAAGGCTCATTGTATTATTATCAGCGATTTTTTGGATAAGGTCGAAGATTGGGAGAGAATTTTTGCCTTACTGGCAGAGAAGGGAGCCCATATCGGCCTGATTATTATTGCCGATCCGGCCGAGACTGATTTTCCCTTTAGCGGCGATACGGTGTTTTGCGACCCCGAAAGCGGAGAGGAAGTCTATTTCGGCCAGGTGCAGACTATGGCCGCCGCTTATAGAGAAATTTATCAGCAGCAGCGGCAGAGCCTGGCCCGGCAGGCTGCAGCTTTTGGCGGAACGCTGCTTGAAGACGAAACCAATGCGCCGCTGCAAAACAGAATAGAAAAACTGGAGAGATTTTTGCAGCGCGATTGACAGATTGCAAATTGCTTTTATGCTTTAAGGCCAGTGTTTTTGGGCGCGAATATTTTCGGGATTGCGTATGAACGGCTTTAGCTTTGCCGCCTCTTATATTTTGTGGGCATTATTGGCTTTGCCGGCTTTATGGTGGCTGTTGCGCCTGACACCGCCCCGGCCGCAAGTGGAAATATTCCCGCCATTGCGCCTGTTGCGCGGCCTGCAGGGGGCAGAGACACAGGCTTTGCGGTGCCCGTGGTGGCTGATAATGCTGCGGCTGGGGCTTGCCGCTCTGCTGATTCTGGCTTTTGCCCGGCCGGTGCAAAACCGCGGCCTGTCCTTTGCCGTGAATGGGGGGCCGGTAATAATAATGCTGGATAACGGCTTTGCCGCTTATCCGCATAAAGACAGGGTCAGAGCAGAGGCACAAAAATTGCTTGCTGCGGCGGCAGCGACAAACAGCCTTGTTTATATTATCCCCACAGCCGGGGCAATGGGGGCAGAAATCGGCCCTTATAGCAGTATTGAGGCAAAATCAGTTATTGACCGGCTGAGCTATTCTGCCATTGCGGTGCGCCGTGATCGCGCCTTTGCCCGGCTGGCGGAAATTGCCGCCCAAAATCCGGGCGGAGCCGGGCTGCATAGTGCCTATCTGACGGACGGTCTGGCCGCGGCAGGAGATAAAAAAGCTTTTGCTTTATTGTCAAACCTGCCTGTCGCCGAGCTGCTGTGGTATCAACCGCAGGTGGATCTTATTGGCATTACTGCGGCGGAAAACGGCGCAGACGGGCTGCATTTCACCGTGATACGGGCGGCTGACAAGCAAGAGGCAAGCGGCCGCCTTGCTGCTTATGACGAAAAAGCGCAAATAGTGGCTGAGCAGGATTTTCATTTTGCCGCCGGGGCAGAGACAGCACAGGGGCTTTTTGCCCTGCCGGCGGAAATTCGCAATGATATTGCCTGGCTGCAACTGCTGCCTGCCGGGCAAAACGGCCGGAGCGGCCTGCATAATGCTGCCGGTTTGCGGCTGCTGGATACAGGCAAAAAGCAAAAAACTGTGGCGATTTTGGCGCCGGCGCAAAGCCGGCTGGCACAGCCGCTTTTATCGCCGCTTTATTATGTCGCCAAAGCATTGGAAAAGGCGCCGCAAGTGGCCGGCGGCAAGGTTTTGCAGGCTGATAGCGGCAGTTTTGAGCAAAATATTGATATGCTGCTTAAGGCCCGGCCGGCTTTGCTGATTATGGGGGATATTGCCGCTATCCCCGCGCCGGCGCAACAGAAATTACGCCGCTTTGTGGAAAAAGGCGGCACTTTATTGCGCTTTGCCGGGCCGGCGCTGGCCAATGCCGATAACAGCAAAGCCGGCAGCGGCCCGGCTGCTGCGGCAGCGGCGGCAGAGAGTTTGCTGCCTGTGCCTTTGCGGCGCGGTGAGCGCAGTTTTGGCGGCGCGCTAAGCTGGGAAAAGCCGCAAAAACTGGCGCCTTTCCCGCCGGACAGCCCGTTTTACGGGCAGGCGCTGCCGCAAGATGTGCTGGTTTTTCGCCAGATTCTGGCCGAGCCTTCGGCCGATTTATTTGATAAAAGCTGGGTCGCACTGACAGATGGCACGCCGTTAGTATCGAGCGCTGCGCTGGGCCGGGGGCGGCTGGTCTTTGTCCATACCGGGTTAGACAGCGGCTGGTCAAACCTGGCTTTATCGGGCTTTTTTGTTGATATGCTGCAAAAACTGGTAGCGATTTCCGGCAGTAGCGGGCGGGTTATGCGCCGGCAAGGTGACGCTGTGCTGGCACCTTATCGTATTATTACCGCAGAGGGCGTATTGGCCGCAGCACCCGATTATATTCGCGCGCTCAAGCTGCAAGAGGCCAAGGCAGAAGCGCCGGATTTTTATCACCCGCCCGGTTTTTACGGCACGCGCAATGCTCTTTATCCTCTTAATCTGCTGGGGGATAAGAGCCGGTTTGCGGCTTTGCCTTTGCCGCTTTTGCCGGCGGTAAAGCCTATGTCTTATGCCGGGCCGGAGACAAATTGGCAAAACCGCTTATTGATTGCCGCTTTTTGCCTGTTTATTATGGATATAATTTTAAGCCTGCTTAAAACCGGTAATATTGGCTGGCGGATTTTTAGACCGGGCCGCCGCAGCAAGGCCGTGGGCGCGGGGTGGCAGGCCGGGCTGCGCCGCAAAATGGGTGATTGGCGCGGCAAAAGCAGGCTAAAAGCTCCCGGCAGCAGTAAATTGCTGTTTATCGGCCTGTTTTTCGGGCTGACTGCCGCTTTTGTCGGTATTATTGCTGCGCCAGTGCCGGCGCAGCCGGCTGCGGCCAAAACAGCACAAATTATTGCGCTAAAGGCGCAAAACAGCGCAGAGCAGGAAGATAGAATATCGGATAAAGCGCCCAGTGCGGTTTTGGCCGGTAAAACGCGTTTGGCCTATGTGTTGACCGGCAAAGCGGAGCTTGATGCTGTCAGCAAAGCCGGTTTGCAAAATTTAAGCCGTTTCATTGAGCGGCGCACCACGATTGAGCCGGGCAATATTGTCGGTATTGACCCGGCCCGTGATGAACTGGCCTTTTATCCGCTGATTTACTGGCCGATTGATGCGCAAACGCCTATGCCGGCGCGGCAGGCGATTGATAATATGGATTCTTATATGCGCCGCGGCGGCACAATTTTGTTTGACACGCGCGATGCTTTGCAAACCGGCCTGCAATTAGACGGTGCCGGTGCCAATACAAGCCGCTTGCGCGCGATTTTGGCCGGGCTTAATGTGCCGCCGCTTATCCCCGCTCCGCCGGAACATGTCATTGCCCGCTCTTTTTACATTATGCCGGATTTCCCCGGCCACTATCGCAATTCGCCATTATGGATAGCCGCCGGCGCCGATTCTGCCGCCACAAATGGTGAAACGCCGCTTATCCGCGCCGGTGACGGTGTCAGCCCTATTTTGATTACCGCCAATGACTTTGCCGGCGCCTGGGCCGATGACGGCAAAGGCGGTTTTTTATTTCCGCTGGTGCCGGACGGTGAGGAACAGCGGCTTTGGGCTTTTCGCGGCGGTTTAAACATTATCATGTATATATTGACCGGCAATTATAAGGCTGATCAAATGCATATGCCGGAATTATTGCGCCGCTTAAGCCCGTAAAACGGCATGGCAAACGCTTCGCGGTAAAACGCCCTGCGGCCAAAAGCTGCGGCACAGATTGAGAAAGTTCAAGGCCTGTTTGATGAGCTATTCCTTGTATTTTGAGCCTGTATTGCGCCTTGTCCCGCTTGCGGCTCTGGCGCTTGCCGGCTGTCTGCCTTTGGCTTTGGCGCTTTATAGGCAAAGCCGCAGTGCCTGGTTGCGGCTTTTAACTTTCGGCTTTTTTATTTGTCTGCTGTTAAACCCGATTATGGTGAAGGAAACAAGCCGGCCGCTTTCCACTATTATTGCGGTGGTGATTGATAATAGCCGGAGCCAGAATTTCGGCACGCGCAAGCGGGATACAGAGCAGGCGCTGGCGGCTCTGAAACAGGGGCTCGGCCGCTTGCCGCAAATTGAAGCGCGTTTTGTGCAGGCAGCGCGGCAGGACAATAATCCAGACAGCGATACTCTATTGGCAACGCGGCTTTTTACCCCGCTACAGGAGGCGCTGGCCGATGTGCCGCCGGCGCGTATTGGCGGAGCGATTATAATAACAGATGGACAAGTGGCTGATATTCCCGCTTTATCGGCAGCAGATTCCGCCGCTGCCCTTGCCGAAGCGCCAGACGAAGGCAATAGAGGATTTGTCGAAGCGTCAGACGAAGGTAAAAGCAGACTTGCCGAAGCGTCAGACGAAGGCAAAAGCAGACTTGCCGCCAGATTGGGTTTTGATGCGCCTGTCAATGCGCTTATTAGCGGCAATGGCCAGGAATATGATCGCCGCCTGCGCTTTATTAAGGCGCCGCGCTTCGGCCTTGCCGGCAAAGAAGTGCCGCTTTCTTTCACTGTGCAAGATGAAGGGGCTATGCCTGCCGGTCTGCCGCCGCCGATAATAGAGCTGTTTGTCAATGGTGAAAAACAGGGGAGCTATCCGGTGCGGCCCGGGGCAGAAACAGCGCTGACCGTCACTCTGCCCCGAACCGGCAGCAATATTATTGAGCTGAAAACGCCTGAAATAGAGGGGGAAGTGACGGCTGTTAACAATCATGCCGCTATTATTATTGACGGTGTGCGTGAAAATTTGAAAGTGCTGCTGGTTTCCGGCGAGCCGCATAACGGCCTGCGTGTCTGGCGGGATTTGTTAAAAAGCGATACCGGCGTTGATCTGGTGCATTTCACCATTTTGCGCCCGCCGGAAAAACAGGATAATACGCCAATATATCAATTATCGCTGATTGTCTTCCCCACGACTGATTTATTTGTCAACCGGCTGAAGGATTTTGATCTGGTTATTTTTGATCGCTATCAGCATTATGCCGTGCTGCCGCTGGCCTATTATGATTATATGGCGCGCTATGTTGAAAATGGCGGCGCTTTGCTTATGGCTGTCGGGCCGGAATTTTCCGGCGGCAGATCGCTGGCTTTAACGCCACTTTCCCGCATTCTTCCGGCGCGACCTACCGGCAATATTTTTGAAAAGCCGTTTTTGCCGCAACTGACTGAGGCCGGCCGGCGCCACCCGGTTACTCAAAATCTGGAGGGCGGCGCCACTACTCCGCCCAAATGGGGGCCGTGGCTGCGGCAGATTGAGGTAGAAGCCGATAAAGACAGTATGGTATTGATGCAGGGGGTTGATAAAGCGCCGCTTATGCTGCTTGCCGCCAAAGGCCGGGGCCGTGTTGGCATGCTGCTTTCTGATGAAGGCTGGCTGTGGGCGCGCGATTATCAGGGCGGCGGGCCTTATGCCTCGCTTTACCGGCGCATGGCGCATTGGCTGATGAAAGAGCCGGAGCTGGAAGAGGAAAACCTGACCGCCAGAGCGCAGGGTTACACAATATTTGTTGAGCGGCGCACCATGAAAGAGGAGACGCTTGCGTCCCCGCCCGCTGCCGCTGCAAAGGATAAAACGGCGCCATACTCTGCGCCTTCCGCATCGGCTGCCAATAGCCCGATTGGCCGGTTTCATATTACTTTGCCGAGCGGCAGGACAATGGAGATACAGCCGCAAAAAGCGGCAGACGGGCTGTATAAAGCCCGCTTTGACAGCCCGGAAACAGGGCTTGTCCGCATTGGCAATGGTGATAAAAATGTAATTGTGCATGCCGGAGTGCCCAATCAGCCGGAATATGAGGATATTATCTCAACGCCGGAGAAGCTTGCCCCTATTGCTGCCGCGACCGGCGGCCATGTGCTGCGGCTGCGGCCAAAAGCACAAGATAATGTGCATATTGGCGCGATAAAATTGCTGAGCGCCAAAGCAGGCCTGAGCACCGCCGCAGCCGATAGTCTGGTTTTGCGCCAAAGCGCGGCCAGCGCCCCGGTGGCGGAAGAGCGGCTGCCGCTTATGCACAATATTTGGGCGCTGCTCATTGGCCTTGGGCTGCTGGCGCTGACCTGGTGGCGTGAAGGCCGCGCGTAAAGCTGAAAAGCCTCTTGATGTAAACAGAGGAGTGAAAACAAATATTTGCAATAAAATCAATAAATAAGATTGATGATAAAGAGTGGCGATTGCGGGGTGCGGCCGGCCGCTGCCGCTGCTTTAATGCAATATATGTTACTTCAAGCGCCACGGACCGCTTTCTCTAATTTGTTCTACAGCACCTTCTGCTTCAAGCTCACGCAGGAGAGCGACTACCCAAAATTGCTGCTGGGAACTAAAAGCTTTAGCGTAATCTCCCCAATCGAGGCCGCAAAGGCGAAATATTTCAGCTTGCCTGATACCTTTACCGTTTTTGTGCCCTTCCGGATATTTTTTCAAAGCCGATAGCGCCAATTCTTTGGCCTTTGAACGAAGCTCAGATCCCTGCTGCTGTAACGCATTCATAATGATATTTTCCTGTTAACCAAGACAGTCATCATATTACCCCTAAAATTTCAACAGCGCATACCCTGTTCCTGAAATATTTTTCTTGTTCCACAGCCGCAAAAACAGGCTCTGCTGGCCAGGATAATTTGACCCGCAGGGCTGCGCTGTTTAGTTTAAGGCCATTTCACCATGGGCGGCAGTTTTGCCCGCCTGAAAAGGAGATTTTCAGGATTAAGAGGCAAAACAAAGGAGAGACTCTCTGCCGCTTTCAGCAGCGGCAAATTTGTTAGGGCCATTTTACCATGGGCGGCAGAGAGGATAAAATCGCCTCTGTATTGCCGCCGGTTTTAAAGCCGAATAAAGTGCCGCGATCATAAAGCAGGTTAAATTCCACATAGCGGCCGCGGCGGATAAGCTGCTCTTCCCGCTCGGCTTCGAGCCATGTTTTATGATAATTATTGCGCACAATTTGCGGATAAACGGCAGCAAAACTGGCGCCGACATCGCGGGTAAAGGCAAAGCGCCGGTCAAAGCTGTCTTTTTCTGCCGAAAACTGCATTTGATCATAAAATATGCCGCCAATGCCGCGCGGCTCACGCCGATGCGGCAAATAAAAATAGTCGTCACACCATTGGCGCATATGGGCATAATCAGCAACAGCTTTGTGCCGGGCGCAGGCTGCCTGCATGGCCTGGTGAAAAATCTGCGCATCGGGATCGGCCTGTGAGCGGCGGGCGGCCAGCATGGGGGTTAAATCCGCCCCGCCGCCAAACCAGTGTCTGGCGGTGAGAATCAGGCGTGTATTCATATGCGCTGCCGGCACATGCGGGCTGCGCGGGTGGGCAATGACCGATATGCCGGAGGCCCAATAGCGCGGATCTTCTTCCGCTCCGGCGATCTGGCTTTGATATTCCGGCGCAAATTCCCCATAAACGGTGGAAATATGCACGGCGGCTTTTTCAAAAACCCGGCCGTGCAAAACCGCCATGACACCGCCGCCGCTATGCTCCCCCGGCTGTTGCCACGGGGTTTTGACAAACCCGCTCGCGGATCGGCCGGCCGGACAGGCTGGCCTGTGGCCAGGCCGCCCTGTGACTGCGCCGGCAAAACAGGAATCTCCCTCAGGCAAGTCAGCCTGCCGGTTGACGGGGTGGCCAGGTTGAAGTTCCGGCAGCGCGGCTGCCTCTTCTTCCAGTTTTTCAAAGGCGGTGCAAATTTTGTCACGCAAGGCGGCAAACCAGTCTTGTGCCTGTTGTTTTTTCTCTTCAATCTTCATAGAGTTTGCGCTATTGTTGGGACAGGCGCGCCCGGCCGGAACCGCCGGCTATTGCGTATGCGCTGTCGTGCCTGGGTCAATACAACCGCTTGTTTAGAATACCTCCAGCATAAAAGCAAGAAAGCCGAAGGAATTCAAACGCAGCTAAAGCTAATTGCCGCTCAAATGCTTGCCGGCGCCGCTTATACCCGGCTCGGCGGCCGAGAGCGGGCACTGTTTCGGCCAGGATAAAGCAGGTGATGTATGTTTCAATGGTTTGAGCAGCGCTTAAACCCCTTTCCCGCAGAAGCGGAAATAAAAGCGGGGAAAGCGCGCCGCCGGGCAAAAGCGACAGCCGGCGGAAAAACCGGGGCTGTGGCCGCTGCCGGATTTGAGACACCGCCGCGCGGGCTTGTTGCTTTTTGCCTCTATTATACGCGCGGTGTCTGGCCGTGGCTCGCCTGCATGTCGGTTTTTACCGCCCTTATTGCGGCAATGGAAGTGCTGCTTTTCGGCTTTCTCGGCCAGGTGGTGGATTGGCTTTCGGCTGAGACTCCGCAGACATTTCTCGCTAGTCAGGGGACAAAATTTATTGCTATCGGCTTTGTCATTCTGGTGGTTTTGCCGCTGATTGTGCTGCTGCATTCGCTGTTTTTGCACCAGACTTTGCTTGGCAATTATCCCATGCGTATTCGCTGGCTTTTGCATAATTATCTGCTGGGGCAATCTCTTGACTATTTCCAGAATGAATTTGCCGGCCGGCTGGCCGCTAAATTGATGCAAACCGCGCTGGCCGTGCGCGAGACAGTGTTAAAACTGTTTGATGTGCTTAATTATGTCATTGTCTATTTTTGCGGCACGCTTATTCTGGTGGCTTTGGCCGATTGGCGGTTAATGCTGCCTTTTATCGGCTGGCTGGCGCTTTATGCCCTGCTTTTGTATTATTTTATCCCGCGTTTGCAACGCGCTTCAACGGCGCAGGCCGATGCCCGCTCAATGATGACCGGGCGGGTGGTTGACAGTTATACCAATATTATGACCGTCAAGCTGTTTGCGCATAATGCGCGCGAGGCCGCCTATGCCAAAGAGGCATTCAAACAGTTTCAGGGCACGGTTTACCGGCAAATGCGGCTCATTAGCCTGTTGTCCAGCGCTGTTTATTTTATCAACTGCCTGTTGCTGTTTATTGTCGGCTTTACCGGCATTTTTTTGTGGCTGCACGGCGTTCTTGCTGTTGGTGCGGTAACAGTCGGCATTGGTCTTGCCTTGCGGCTTAACGGCATGGCGCAGTGGATTATGTGGGAAATGTCGGCTTTGTTTGAAAATATCGGCATAGTGGCAGACGGTATTAACAGTTTGAGCGTGCCGCACCGGGTGACCGACCGGCCAAAAGCCGCGGTGCTGAAAGTGGATAAAGGCGCTATTCTGTTTGATAAAGTGACCTTTCATTATGGCCGGGAAAAGGGCGTGATAACAGGGCTTAATCTGGCGATAAAAGCCGGGCAGAGAGTGGGCATTGTCGGTCGCTCCGGCGCCGGTAAATCCACCCTGGTGAGCCTGCTTTTGCGTTTTCATGATGCGGAAGGGGGGCGTATCACTATTGACGGGCAGGATATTGCCGCAGTGACACAGGAATCCTTGCGCGCCAATATTGGTGTGGTGGCACAGGATACATCGCTCCTGCACCGCTCTCTGCGCGATAATTTGCGCTATGGCAGTGAAAATGCCAATGAGGAGGCCGTGTTACGAGCTGTCCGCCAGGCGGAAGCGGGCGATTTTATTGCCCAACTGGCAGATTATCGCGGTCAGACCGGGCTTGATGCCTATGTCGGTGAGCGCGGGGCCAAACTTTCCGGCGGGCAGCGGCAGCGTATTGCCATTGCCCGGGTTATGTTGAAAAATGCGCCGATTCTGGTGTTGGACGAAGCTACCAGCGCGCTGGATTCTGAGGCGGAATTTGCTATTCAGGAAAATCTGGTGCGTTTAATGCGCGGCAAAACAGTTTTGGCCATTGCCCATCGCCTGTCAACGATTGCGGCTATGGACAGGCTGATTGTCATGGAAAAAGGCAGGATTGTTGAAGACGGCACGCATGAGCAATTACTGGCCAAAGGCGGTATTTATGCATCTTTATGGCGGCGACAAGTGGGCGGCCTGATTGGCGATTAAGGCAATAAAGCTTGCCGCCGGCCGCAAAAAAGCTATACTGCGGGAGAAATGTGACACAATAGCGGGTGTGAGCTATGAGCAGCGAGCAAGATGACAGGCAAAAGGCGGCCGGCGCCGGCCGCGGCGCTGCCTGCCCGGCAGATTATGGCAGCCTTGAGCGGCGTGATTTTTTGCTCTCCAGCCTGGGGCTTGTCGGCGCTTGCAGTGCGGCGGCGCTGGCTGTGCCCTTTATTGCCCAGTTGCGGCCGGATAAAAGCCAGGCCGGCGCTGCGGTGCTGGAGGTAGATATTTCTGCGATTGCGGCGGGCGAGCAGATTACCGTCACCTGGCGCGGGCAGCCGGTAATTATCCGCAATCGCAGCCGGGCAGAAATGGCGGCAGCGCAAAAAACAGCGCCGTCTGAGTTGAAAGACAGGCTGGCGCGCAATGCCAATCTGCCTGCCGGCGCGCCGGCTGATGATGCAGCGCGCTCCGGCGGCAAGGAGCATGAAAACTGGCTGGTTTTTATCAATATTTGCACGCATTTGGGCTGCCCGACACAGAAAGTGGCAGAGGGCTGGTTTTGCCCCTGTCACGGCTCGCGCTATGATATGGCGGCGCGGGTAGTAAAAGGCCCGGCCAACCGCAATATGGCGATACCGCCTTATCGTTTTTTAAGCGATAAAGTAATTGAAATCGGTTAGGCTGCAAAAATGGGTAAAATGGGAATACAGCCCGCGGGTTGGCCGGCGGCGCGGGCAAAACAAAAACGCCCGCGGGTTGGACAGACTGGCCTGACAGAACTAGCCTGTGACGGCGCGGGCAAAACAGGTGGAGGCTATGGCTAAGGAAGATCAGCAGGATTTGCCGGGCGGGCAGCAAAGCCGCCTGATGCGCTTTATCGAGGCGCGACTGCCGGTTTGTTCTTTTTTTCGCCGCCATATTTGCCGCTTTCGCGTGCCGAATAATCTGAATTATTTTTACACTTTCGGCGGTATTTTAACCCTGGTGCTGGTGGCGCAAATACTAACCGGTCTGGTGGTCGCCATACATTATGTGCCGGATACGGCGCAGGCTTTTGCCTCACGGCAAGTGCTTATGCGCGATGTGCCTTTTGGCTGGCTGTTTTTGCCGTGGCACGCGGTTGGCGCTTCATTTTTCTTTATTGCCGCTTATATTCATCTGGCGCGCGGGCTTTATTACGGCTCACACCGCGCCCCGCGCGAGCTTGTATGGCTTATCGGCATGGCTATTTATTGCACCATGATGGCCACAGCTTTTTTCGGCTATGTTCTGAGCTGGGGGTTGATGTCTTCTTCTGCTGCGGCGGTGATAATCGGCCTGTTCAAAGCGGTGCCGTTTATCGGCCCCTGGCTGGGTGAGACGCTGCTGGGCGGTTACAGTATCGGCCAGCCTTTGCTCAGCCGTTTTTATGTTTTGCATTTTCTCTTGCCCTTTATTTTGCTGGCGTTGGTGGGGCTGCATATTGTTGCCGTGCATTATGTCGGGCAAAACAACCCCACCGGCCGGGCTTTGCCGCCGCAGGAAACTCTGCCTTTTATCCCTTATGCTCTGGCCAAAGATTGTCTGGCTATTTGTGTCTTTTTGCTGTTTTTTTGCTGGTTTCTGTTTTATATGCCGGATTATTTTGGCCAGCCGGATAATTTTACCCCGGCGGATACGCTGAAAACCGCGCCCCATATTCTGCCGGAATGGTATTTTTTGCCCTTTTATGCCATGCTGAAGGCGATAAACTTTGATCTGGGCTTTATTTCTTCCACTCTTGGCGGGGCGTTTGTCATGTTTGCCGCTATTGCCGTGCTGTTTTTTGTGCCGTGGCTTGACCGCTCTCCGGTTTATTCGGCCCGCTCACGCCCGCTTTATCGGGTTTTTTATTGGCTGTTTGTCGCTGATATGGTGGCGCTGGGCTGGCTGGGCGCCTGCCCGGCTGAGCCGCTTTATATTGCTTTGGCGCAGGCCGCCACCGCTGCTTATTTCGCCTTTTTTTTGCTGATTATGCCCTTCTTGCCGCGGCTGGAAAAGCGGCTTTATGGCCAAAAGGGCGGACAAGCGGGCAAAGCCGGCGCGCCGCATATGGGGGCAGGCTGATGGGGCGGATTCATAGCGCGGCAAAACGGTTTTTAGTCGGCGCTGTCCTTCGGCAGGGGTGCCGGCGCTGTTTGCTGCTGCTTGTCTGGGCGTGGCTATCGGCGTTTATCGTCACTGCGGCGCGGGCGGAGATTTATTCGCCTTTGGTGCCGCCCCGGCAAAACTGGAGCTTTAGCGGCATTTTCGGCATTTATGACAAAGCGCAATTACAACGCGGGCTGAAAGTTTTTACCGAGACATGCCATAGCTGCCATAGTTTGAATTATGTCGCTTTTCGTGATTTGCAGGCGCTGGGCTATTCAAAGCCGGAGATAAAGGAATTTGCCGCCCGTTTTCGCTATAAAAGCCTGAATTATCGCGGTGAAGAGGTTGAGCGGCCGGGCACGGCGCAGGATTATTTCCTCCCGCCTTATGCCAATGCGGCGCAGGCCGCTTTTGCCAATAATGGCGCCGCGCCGCCGGATTTGTCGCTAATAGCGCGGGCGCGCGCTGTCAGCCGCCCTTTCAGTTTTATTACTGATGTGGTAACGCATTATGACACAGGCGGGGCGGATTATATTTATGCCCTGCTGACCGGCTATCAAAACCCGCCGCCAAATATTACTATAGCAGAGGGGCAATATTATAATCCTTATTTTATGGCCGGCAATTCCCTGGCCATGCCGCCGCTTTTGCAGGACGGGCTGATTGCCTATAATGACGGCACAAAACAGACCGCAGCGCAATATGCCAAAGATGTGACCGCTTTTTTAAGCTGGGCCGCCGATCCGCAACGCGAAAAGCGAGAAAAAACCGGTTTTGCTATCGGTGTTTTTTTGCTTGTACTGGCTGCTCTGCTTTATGGCCTGAAGCGGGAAATCTGGGCAAAAGCGCCAAAATCACAGACCGGCAGGAAAAAACAGCCGGAAGAGTAACAGCCGCTTTGTTGCCGGCAAGGGTGAAGCGCCGGCCAAACAGTAATTAACAGGTGACAGAAGCAAGCTGCCAAGGGGTTTTATGTCGAATTTTGAAACCGAATTGCAAAATTCTATCCGCATTATTGCCGATTACCCGAAAAAGGGAATCCGCTTTTATGATATTACCACATTATTGGGTGATGCGAAAATATTTGCCCGCACTATAGACAGGCTGGCAGAGCCGTTTAAAAACCAGGGTATTGATAAAATTGCCGGCATTGAGGCGCGCGGTTTTATCCTTGGCGGGGCAATGGCCAAGGCGCTGCATGCCGGTTTTGTCCCCATTCGTAAAAAGGGCAAGCTGCCTTATAAAAAAGTGCATATTGCCTATAGTCTGGAATACGGCCTTGACGAAATGGAAATGCACCGCGATTCCATAAAAAAGGGAGAAAAAGTGCTGCTGGTTGATGATTTGATCGCCACCGGCGGCAGCGCTGTGGCGGCGGTGCAGCTTATGAAAAAAATTGAAATTGTCGTTTCTGCCGCCTGTTTTGTGCTGGCTATGCCGGAACTGGGCGGAGTAGAAAAACTGCGCAAGGCCGGGGTAGAGACTCATTCTTTGCTGGCTTTGCCGGCCTAAGGGCCTTAGGCTCTGGTAATTCTTTGCTGCTTGTTTTATCGGCCCGGAGGTTTAAAATTGAGCCGCCTGCTGCGGTTAAATAGCGGTGCGGGCGAGCCGGAACTGGGCGGCTCTGCTTCGATTTGCCGTCTTTGGGCCGGGCTTAATCTATATGCTTCGTCAGGCCTGGTTTTCGCTGTTTCCGGCCTGCCGGCCGGTGGGCGGATCAAAGCTCGCAAGCGCCGCCAGTTCCGTTTTTGCTGTTTCAGGCGCTGTCTTTGCTTCTTCGCTATATTATCCGGGCAGGAAGCCTTTGGGCGGCCCCCTTATCGCGCCGGGAAATTTCGTAACATAGATAAGAGCAGGCTGTGAATAGCCTATTGCCTGATGTGATTATTGGCCGCAGGCGCCGTGATTGGCGCGGCGCCTGGCAGCGCCTGGCCTTCTTGCGCGGGCAGAGTCGCTGTTTGCGCTGTTTCAGCCTGACGCTTTGCGATGGAAGCACAATAAATCACCATGGCGGCCAGACAGAAAACAGCCAGAAACAGCAGCAGGAACACGGTTTTGCTTGCTTTTTGGGCCTGTAAATTGTGGCCTGGCAGCATGCGTGCCATTATCGGTATATGGCTGTAAAACTGGTGTTTTAACGCGCCGCCTATATGCAGAAATAACAGGAAAGCCAGGCTATAAGCCAGCACGAGATGCAGCCATTCAGCCTGCAAATGGGAGAAAAGTGTAAGCTGTGGCGGCAAGAGCGGCCAGACAAAATGGGGATTGCCGAATAACAAAATGGGAAGCTTCCTGGCTGTGGTGGAGCTCACAGCCCAGCCAAGCAGCGGCACCAGAATCATCAGGGCATAAAACAGGAAAGTGGCAATTTGCGTTGCCGCTTTTTCTGCTTTGCCTATTGGCGGCTCCACCGGCGGTTTATAGAGAAAACGCCAGGCAAGGCGCATAAGCGTCAGCAGCAAAATCATAATGCCGAATGTTTTGTGCGATTGATAAAAAGTGAAACGCGATTGATAAAAGGCGGAGGCAAGCATTTCCGGCAGAATAGTATAATGCTTCATTAAATAGCCAAGGCTTAATTCCGCAATAATCAGTAAGGCAATCAGCCAGTGCAACAGCATGGCGCCGTGATTATAGGCGGCAACGGATTGGCGTCCGGGGGCGAGGGACATTATGCTTTCCTTGCAAACGGGAAATTTACCGGCAGCCGGAAAATCATGCCGGATTGTAACAAAGGGAGGAGAATATAACGGGAAAGAGGGAAGCCGCCTAACGCTTCTTTACTTTTATACACATATGTTTTACCCGGCAACAGAGGGGGCGGCTCTTGCCGCTTTCGGCCGGGTTTAAGAGCCGGCTCCGGTAAAAACAATGACCTTTAGCGCCGGCAATCTTGCCCCTGATTCGTAATAGAGAATTAATGTCAGCCGAAACAGTGCGGCCTTTGGCTCTTTATGGCCTGACCTGCTCGCTTATGCTGCCTGACGCATGCCCGCTTTGCCCCGCTCCGCCTCTTTCCCTGCTTCTCTCACCGGCCTGAGAGCCGGAAGCTGAACAATCAGAAGCTCTCAGGCCGCGCGGGCCGGGACGCTGCCAATCTCTTTGCTCTCCATTGCTTCAGAACCCCGCTTGCGGCCTGTTGCTGTTTTACGGGCGCGGCGGAACGGATCCTGGCTATTTCCATTTGGCTGCCGGTTCAAATCGTTCTGGACGGCTTTCTACAAGCAATAAGGTGTATTTTAACATAGATAAATTCACCTGGTTTTTCCGCTTCCGGGTCAAAGCAGACACTGACCTGCCCGGCGCCGATAATGCCGTTTTCCAGCGTGCCGGAAACTTCATTGCGCCAGCGGCAGAAGATTACCTATAATCCGCCGCCTGACCGGCATTGCCAAAACCGGTTGCGGCTGCTGCCCGGGCAGCAGCATCTGCCAAACCCTCCTGCTGTGTGCCGACAAAGCCGAAATAAATCATCACGGCGGCCAGACAGAAAACAGCCAGAAACAGCAGCAGAAAAGCTGATTTCCCCGCTTTTTGAGCCTGTAAAATGTGGCCTGGCACCATGCGCGCTATCATCGGCATATGGTCGTAAAACTGGTGCTTTAAAGCGCCGCATATATGCAGGAATAATAAAAAGATAAAGCTGTAAGCCAGCACAGTATGCGCCTGCTCGGCCTGAGAGTGAGAGATAAACACGAATTGCGGCGGCAAAGGCGGCCAGACAAGATGCGGATTGCCAAATAATAAAGTGGGTATATTTCTGGACGAAGTAGAAACTATCGCCCAGCCGAGCAACGGCACCAGAATCATCAGGGCGTAAAACAGGAAAGTGACAATTTGCGTTGCCGCTTTTTCTGCTTTGCCTATTGGCAGATCCGCCGGCGGCTTGTAGAGAAAACGCCAGGCAAGGCGCATAAGCGCCAGCAGCAGAACAAGAACGCCGAATGTCTTGTGTATCTGCCAGGAAACGGGAATAAAAGACTCCGGTAAAGAATGCGTATGCCGCATCAAATAGCCGAAGACCAACTGCCAGACAAGCAGAAAAGCCATCAGCCAGTGCAGCAGCATGGCGCCGTGATTATAGGCGGCAACAGATTTATATCTGGGGGAAGCGGGCATCAAACTCTCCTCAAACAGGGAAGTTTTGTAGATGGTTGAGAGGCGAAAGAACCCGAAATTGTAATACATAACTGCAAGCCTGCCTAATGGCTATTTTCTGTTATGCACATTTCTTTCAGTCTTTGCCTGTTTTATCTCAGTCTGCCGGTAATGTCCGGGGCAAGAATAATTCTGCCTCAGTTCTGTTTTCCTCTTTGCCTGTATTTGCTGCTTTTTCACGGCTGCTTTATGGGTGGATTTATGATAAATTCAGCCTTGATTGTTCCTTTAATTTGTCTCTATTGCGCAACACGCCGCAAAATATCGGCACGGGCTTTGGCCGGCAAATATTTCTCCGCATTCCCCCGCGGGGGGATTAAAGGCTGCTTCCGTGCCGATAATATTGCCGGCCAAAGCCCTATGGCCGGCCTGGCGGCGGCAATAGGGCCGGCAAAATCATGCGGCCGCGAATTGCGGCCTATAGGATTTATTGCATTTTTGCGCTATATGCTCAGTCTTATAACTGTTTTACGGAGCTTTTCCCTTGGCTATTGCCGGTTATTTTCGCCCTGCTTTTTTCTTTACTGCGCTGGGGCTGGCAATGGCCGCGGCTCTTGGCTGGTTTTATACCGGCCATTGGTTTGGTGCCGGGCGCTTTTTGTTTATTGCCGCAGTTCTGGCAGTGCTGGAAATTTCGCTTTCTTTTGATAATGCCATTGTCAATGCGCGTATTTTGCGTGATATGGCTGAGCCCTGGCAGCGGCGCTTTTTAAGCTGGGGCATTATTATTGCCGTTTTCGGCATGCGCATTGTTTTTCCCCTGCTTATTGTGGCGGCGGCAGCGCATATTAACCCGTTTGCCGCCTTCAGGCTGGCTTTGTTCCGGCCGCAGGATTACGCCCATATTATGGCCGAGGCGCATTTGAGCATTGCCGCTTTTGGCGGCACATTTTTGCTCATGGTCGGGCTGAGCTTCTTTTTTGACAGTAATAAAGATACGCATTGGATAAAGCTGATTGAAACCGGGGCACAAAAAATGGCCAAAGCCCGCGGAGTGGAAACAGCCATTACTATTCTGATTATTATATTTTTTTCCTCTTTTATGGCAGAGGGAGAACAGACGGCTTTTATGACCGCAGCACTTTACGGGCTGCTGACCTATATCGGGCTGGGGGCTTTAGGCGCTTTTCTTGACAAAAGCAAAGAGGAAGTCAACGCCCTGAAAAAAGCCGGTTTAGGTGCTTTTCTGTATCTGGAAGTGTTGGACGCCGCTTTTTCTTTTGACGGTGTGATTGGCGCTTTTGCCCTTTCCGACAATATTTTTATTATTGCCATTGGTTTGGGCATTGGCGCTTTTTATGTCCGTTCCCTGACTATTATGCTTGTCGCCCGGCAAAATCTGCTGCGCTACCGCTATTTGGAGCATGGCGCTTTTTATGCTATTCTGGCGCTGGCTTTGCTGATGTATGGGCAAATTCTGTTCTCCGTGCCGGAGGCGATAACCGGCCTTATCGGCGCTTTGTTTATCGGCGCGGGCTATATATCCTCCCTGCGGTACAGGCGCGACAGCAGCAAGGCTAAAACAGGCAGGGCGGAATAATAGCAAAGGCAAAACCCGCTCAGGCCAGCAGCCCCAATTCTACGCCGTTCCGGCGCATAATAGTTAAAGCGCGTGCATAAGAGCCGTTAATATCTATCGCCTGGCAGGCCGCCAGCGCTACCCGCGCTTTAAACCCCGCTTTTACTGCGTCCAGCGCTGAGCAGCTGACGCAAAAATCTGTCATCAGGCCGCAAAAGCTCAGTTTTTCAAAGCCGCGCTCGCGCAAAAAGCCGGCAAGCCCTGTCGGCCTGCCGCTCGTGTCGCAAAAGGCAGAAAGAGCGTCATAATCGCGGCAGGTGCCCTTGCGGATAATGAGAGCGGCCTTGTCCTGCCGCAAAGCCGGGTGGAAGGCGGCGCCTTCAGTGCCGGCCAGGCAATGTGTCGGCCATAAAATCTGTCGCCCGGCCGCTGTTTCCACAGTGTCATAAGCGGCTTTTCCTGCATGTGCGGCGGCAAAGCTGACATGACCGGCAGGGTGCCAGTCCTGCGTTAAAATAATGTTGTCACAGGTTTCTGTCAGGCGATTGATTTTGTCGATAAAGGCATTATCACCCCCTGCAGCCAGCGCGCCGCCGGCGCAAAAATCATTCTGCACATCAATAATAATCAGCGCTTCATCTGTTTTTTGCCCGCCGGCCATAAATATCTCTCTGCTTTTTGCTGCATTCAGGCTGAAGACTGCATGTTTTCAGGTTTTAATCGGCGAAAAAATCTGTATAAAGGGTAAGAAGTTTACAATAAATTTCGAATCTGGGATAAAGATAGGCGGTGCCTGATTTGGTTGCCGCTGCCGGCCCGGAAATATTGCCGGCGCAAAACCGGTTTGCTGTAAAGGAATTAAAAATGCGTATTGCCGTAATCGGCACAGGTTATGTTGGTTTGGTGTCGGGCGCCTGTCTGGCTGATTTTGGCTTTCAGGTTACCTGCATTGATACAAATGCCGATCTTGTCGCCGCCTTAAATCGAGGGGAATCAATATTTTACGAACCGGGGCTGGCGGAAATTTTGCAGCGCAATATTGCGGCGCAGCGTTTGGCTTTTTCTACAAATATGGCGGCAATTATTGCCGAAGCCGATAGTATTTTGCTGGCTGTCGGCACGCCCTCACGCGATAAAAGCGGCGAGGCGGATATGTATTATATCAATACGGCGATTGAGCAGCTTGTCCCCCATTGCAAACAAGGTGTTGTTATTGCGATCAAATCCACTGTGCTGGTGGGGACTAATGCTGCTTTGCGGGAAAAAATTGCCGTTTTGCGCCCTGATCTGGATTTTTCGCTGGCCTCCAATCCGGAATTTTTGCGCGAGGGCCAGGCCGTGGCTGATTTTACTGCGCCTGACCGGGTGGTTATCGGCGTGAAGGCGGGCGATAATCGCGCGCATGAGGTTCTGGTGCAAATTTATGCGCCTTTGGCAAGCCGCAATATTCCGATTATTATTACCACGCCGGAAAATGCCGAAATGATAAAATATGCCGCCAATGCCTTTTTGGCGCTGAAATTGACCTTTATCAATCAGGTAGCGGATTTATGCGAAAAACTGGGCGGCAATATTGATGAAGTTGCCAAAGCTATCGGCCTGGACAAGCGCATTGGCAGTGCTTTTTTGCAGGCCGGGCCGGGCTTTGGCGGCTCATGCTTCCCCAAGGATACATTGGCTTTTGCCGCCACCGGCAACAAGGCCGGCGCGCCGCAAAAACTGGTGGAAAATCTGATAGAAATCAATCATGAACGGCGGCAGCAGACGGCTCACCGTATTATCGCCGCGGCTGATGCGGCGCAGACAAAACTGGTTGCGGTTTTCGGCTGTGCCTTTAAGGCCGATACAGACGATATAAGGGAAAGCCCGGCCATTGATGTCATTGCTGCTTTGTTGGAAAAAGGGCTGACAGTGCGCCTGCATGATCCGCAGGCGATGAAGGCGGCGCAAGCGCTGTTTCCTGCTGTGCAATGTTGCGACAGCCCTTATGAAGCAGCAAAAGGTGCGGGGGTGAGCGTTATTATGACCGAATGGGATATATATCGTCATTTGGATTTCCAGCAATTACGGCAGGCGATGGAAGGTGATGTTTTGCTGGATATGCGCAATCTCTATTCTCTGGAAGAAATGGCGGTGCGCGGGGTGAAATATTATTCTGTCGGCCGCCCGCCGGTTGCGGGCAGCTAGGTTTTGTTTATCCGGCACGGCAGAGCGGCGCTGATTCATTATCGGTTTTCCGACAGGTGGGGCGTTACACTGTCGCAATTTACGCCGGCAAGGCGGCCTGGCAGTGGTTTTACTGCTGCCTGCCGGTGGTTGCCTGCTGCGAGAGGAAATACGGCATAGAGGCGGTGTTTTGGCGGTAATTTCTTTGTCCCGGCCGGCGGCGGTTATTTATTATCCGGTGTATTGCGGCCGGTTGTTGCAGCCCTGCCGAGCGGGCTCTGTCTTGTATCGCGACCGGTTTGTTGTGGCTATGCCGCGCCTTGCGCCTGACATTCTCATGCTCTATCATAAGGCCTGCGCTGCTGCCGGGCTTTTGCGGGCTTGTGGCTTATGCTTTTGCAAGCTTGTGCCGGTATTATGCTGTTATATACCCGGTCGGTTGCTGGAGAAACACCTTGTATCGGCGCTCCTGGGGCTTATGCCTTGTTCCGGCCGGAGCGGCGGAATCACAAAGAGAGGGAATTATGAAGGGGTTTCCGGCAATGAGGTTCCGGGGCAGCCTGGCGATAATCTGTTTCAGTGAGCCGGCGGCAATGGTGCTGCCGTTTTTGGCCTGCGGAGGCAGAGCCGGGCAGTTACGGCTGTTTCAGCCTGGCCTTTACCTGATTTTGGCGTTTGTTTTTGCCCGGCCGCTCTGGTTTTTGGTTTTATCATCAGTCTGGTTAAAATTATCAAACCTGAAACCTGGATTACCAATATCAGGCGGCCGGGATCGGGATTTTGCTTAAGGAGGCGGAATTATCATTCTGCCGGGAGAGGGTGGGGAGGCTGCTTTGCCCGGCAAAGCGGCAGCGACCTGTGCCGGTAAAGGGAAAGGCTGATTATGGCAGCAAAGCATAAAACAGCGCGGGGAAATGGGTATTTTTTTATTTTTCTCATTGCCTATTTCCTGTTTGAGGCCTGTTTTGTCAGTTTTATCTCTTTGGGCGCAGGGCTTGATGATGCTGAGCTGATTTCTAATCTAAGCTTTTGGAACTGGGGCTATGGCGGGTCGCAACCGCCGCTTTATACCTGGCTGGCTTATGGTCTGACCGCAATTTTCGGCCTTCATTTTACCGTGCTGCAATTTTTGCGCTTCAGCCTGTTAGGTTCAAGCTTTTTTGCGGTTTATCTTGGTTTGCGCCTGTTGCAAATAGCGCGGCCTTTGGCGGCTTTTGCCTGTCTTTCCATGTTTTTATTGCCGCAGATCGGCTGGGAATCGCAGCGCGCTTTGATTCATTCCGTCTTGGGCACGGCCGGTTCGGCCTGGAGTTTTGCCGCTTTTATCTGGTTTGTGCACAAGCCCGGTTATAAACGCGCTTTCAGCCTGGCTGTGGCGATTACAGCCGCGGTTTTGGGCAAATATAATGGTCTGATTTTTATTGCTGCTTTGTTTATGAGCGGTTTTTTCTTGCGCGCCGTGCGCCGGGCCTTGTTGACGCGGTATTTTGTTGCAGCGGTGGCAGCGGCCTTAGCTTTAATGGCGCCGGCACTGGTTTTTATGGTTTTGCACCCCGGAGGCGTGGTGGAGCGGGCAGTAAAATTTCGTGCCGGGCAGGGTGAAAACTGGTTTATCGAGCGTGTTGAAGGTTTGCTGGATTTGGTGCGTGCCGGCCTTGCCTTTGTGCTGCCGGCTTTAATAGCTGCCGCTATTCTCAGCCTGATTATTTGGTGGCAGCGCCGGCGGCGGGCGGGCAATGTGCCGCAGGCCGTGCGGCTGGACAGGCCGGCCTGTGGCAGCAAAGTGCCGGCGAGGAATCCGGCAGGCGAGCAACGGGCCGCAGGCCGTGCGGCTGGACAGGCCGGCCTGTGGCAGCCAGACGCCGGCGATGAATCCGACCAGCGGGCAATGGGCAAGATGCCCGCCTCGGCGGGCGGCAGGCCGGCGGCAGAAAATATGCCTGACCCGGCGGGCTTTATGGCGGCGATAAATCAGGGTAATATTCAGGCCGCCATGCGGTTTTTGCAGGTCGTTTTATTGTGCGCTTTGGCAGTTTGTGCGCTTATGGTGCTGTTTTCCGGCGCTACCCATATTAAGGATCGCTGGTTGCAGCCTGTTTTGTTTCTGGCGCCGCCTTATGCTGCTTTATGGCTGGCGCGGCTGGATATTTCCGGCCGGGCGGCCCGCGCTTTCGGCCTTTTGGGGCTGGCGGCAGCCTTGATTGTGCCGCCAATGCTTTATGCCAATCTCTATGCCCGCGGGTTGGCTGTGGGCGGCGCGGGCGAAACAGATAATGCCCGCGGGAGCGGAGTGGGATCGGACAGGCTGGCCTGCGGCGGCTCGTGTAAGACAAAAACAGTGAACGGCAGGGGCAAAGCAAAAAAAGCGCGTGAGGGTAAAACAAAATTGCCGATACAAAATCTGGATTATCCGGCACTTTATGCCGGCTTGAGCGCTAATGGGCCTATTGCCGCCCTGCTGGCGCCGGATCCGTTTTATGCCGGCAATTTGCGGCTTATTAACCCGCAGATAAAAACCCTGTTTACTGAGACGCCTTTTGCCGCCGAGCGCTTGCAGCGGCCATTGGTTGTTTTGTGGAAAAATACACCGGAATTGCCGCAAAAACTGGTACCGATTATGACCGCAGCGGGGATAGACAGGCACAGCCTGCCGCCCGCCCGCCTGGCTATTGTGCCTTATCGCCTGCAAAAAGGGCAAAATCAACAAAGCGAACGGCTGTATTATATATATTTGCCCTGAAATAAGGCCTGCTGGCTTACCGATACGGGCCCGCCGCATAGTGCCGGCGCTTGCCCCGGGGCACGGCCGCTGCCTGACCGCCGGCTGCCTGCTTCCTTGCCGGCTGAACCTTTTGACCGGCATAAGGCTTGCCTGCCGGAATCCTGTAGACAGTCAGAGCCAGATTGCGCAGCAAAGCATGGGAGTCTGTTACACCGCCGTCTTACGGCTGCCGGCGCTGCCGGGCGGCCATTATCAGGCGGCTTTGGTGCTGTGTTTGTTTTTGCCTTTTCGCTCATTATAAATAAGCCAGATATTGCGCAAATAAACGCAAAAGCCGATACTATTGCCCAAAATAAAAACAGCATTTTTAAGATAAATGGAATAAAGCAGTAACAGGCTGCCGCCAATCAGCGAAAATATCCAAAAGGCGAAAGGCACAACACTTTTTTTGGCCAATTCTGACGCCAGCCATTGCACAACAAAGCGCATGGTAAAGCATAATTGGCCAATAAGCCCCAAAATAGCCCAATTATCCCAGCCTGAAAGAAAAACTTCCCGCAGCCAATCCGCCAGATTTTGCGCAAATTGCGTCATAATAAAATGCTCTTATCCTTTATCTATTTATCGCTTGACCCTGTTTTGCCTAAGGCGCTGTTTTATCCGCTTTTGCTTTTGCCGCGCTCATGGCTGTCTCTTCTGCTTTGGGCAAAATCTTCCCCCGCCGCATAAGCCAGCAAACACCGGCAAGATCGGCAATGCCGGCCAGGCCGCGGTCAAAAATACCATATTTGGATTGGCCGAAACGGCGTGGCCGGTCAATAACATCAATATGCGTGGCAGTATATCCTTCACGCTTGACCAAAGCGGGGAAGTAACGCTGCCAGTTTTCAAAAAACGGCAAACGCCGGAAAATATGGGTATAAACGGCTTTCAGACCGCAAGCCGTATCACGCGTATTATCATGCAATAATTTTTGCCGCAGCCTGTTGGCAAAGCGCGAAGCATATTGCTTGGCGGCAGAATCTGTGCGGCTCTGCCGCTGACCGCAGGCAATGCCGCATTGCGGCCCGGCTGCCGCCAGCGCATCGGCCAGTTGCGGCAGGTAAACCGGGTCATTTTGGCCATCACCGTCAATGGTTAAAATAATATCGCCTTTTGCTGCATAAAGGCCGGTGCGCAGGGCGGCTCCCTTGCCGGCTGATTTGTCGTGGCGAATATAGCGTATCGGCGCGCCGCTTAAAGCTTTGCCGCGGATAAGGTCATAGATATTATCGGTTGAGCCGTCATCAATAAGAATAATTTCAAAACGGCGCCCGTGCAGGGCCGCCATAATTTCATCAAGCAGAAAATCCAGATTTTCCGCCTCATTTTTACAGGGAATAAGAACTGATAATATCATAAGCGGCTTGTAACCTCATTCCGGCCTCGTCACTCGTGACAGGCAATAATAAGTCTGCTTTCCTGCCCGGCCGCGGCCTTGGCTGCTCATCACTCCCGCCCTCACAGCACATCTCCGGCAAAATGCCATAAAAGCAGGTCTATGTAAAACAAGTAAAGCATAATCAGGGCGATTAGGCGCAATTTTACTGCCGGGGGCAAGCAAAAGCCGTTAATATTTTGCCATAATGGGTTTTTATTATATTTTTTTATCAAAAGAAGCAAGAAGTCCCAGCCATTGCCCAATATTTAAAGGCGGGAAGAAGCGGTGGAAATCTGCCTTTTTTTGCTGTAAATAGAACTGTTTTTTATAAAGATACGGGCTGGTTACATCGCTGCCAAGGCGCAATCTTTCATAATAAAGCCGTATTTTCAAGACCTGTAGCCGCAATTTAGCCGATAAATTTGCTGTCAGGCCGTGTGCGCGCCGCCTGTCTTCAGGCGCATAGCCGGCCCTGATCAGCCGCCGCAAAAAATCTTGCGCGGCTTCCCTCTGCGCGTGGCTTAAAGGCTGCGGCATGTGCTCTCTCCCAGAGCCGTTTATCGCGCCGCCTTTAAGCTATTATCGCCGCAAAGCGGCAAAAAAAGCTTGAACGGCCAAGGCTTCTGCTTTATTTTGCCCGGCTTGCACCCGGTTATTTGGCTGCCGGGTCACCTTATCTCAAACAGGTTCACAATCAAAGCTATGGCGCGTCAGTTTATTTATCATATGGAAGGCTTGTATAAAGCCTTCGGCAGCAAAAAAATATTGGAAAATATTCATTTGTCTTTTTACCCTGATGCCAAAATCGGCATTTTGGGGCCGAATGGCGCCGGGAAATCCACCATTTTGCGCATTATGGCCGGGCTGGATAAAGATTATACCGGCGAGGCGTGGCTGGCCGAAGGTGCTGCTTGCGGCTATTTGCCGCAGGAGCCGGAGCTGAAAGCCGGCAGGACTGTGCGCGAAAATGTCATGGAAGGCGTGGCCGATAAAAAAGCGATTCTTGATCGCTATAATGAGCTGATGATGAATTATTCTGACGAAACGGCCGAGGAAGGTGCCAGACTTCAGGATATTATTGACAGCCGGAATTTATGGGATCTAGACGCTCAGGTGGAAATGGCCATGGAGGCTTTGCGCTGCCCGCCGCCTGAGGCGGAAGTAGCGAGCCTTTCCGGCGGGGAAAAGCGCCGCACTGCTTTATGCCGCCTGCTGCTGTCACAGCCGGATTTGCTGCTGCTGGACGAACCGACCAATCATCTGGACGCTGAAACTACCGCCTGGCTGGAAAAATATTTGCGCAACTATAAAGGCGCGGTGCTGCTTATTACGCATGATCGCTATTTTCTGGATAATGTTACAGGCTGGATTTTAGAGCTGGATCGCGGCCGGGGCCACCCCTATGAGGGCAATTATTCTGCTTATCTGGCCGCCAAAGCCAGGCGTATGGCCTTGGCCGGGCGAGAAGAAGAAGCGCGGCAAAGAGCGCTGGAGCATGAGCGTGAATGGATTAACGCCAATCCCAAAGCGCGGCAGGCAAAATCACGCGCGCGCGTTAAAGCCTATGATGAGCTGGTAGCGGCGGCTGAGGCGCGCCGCCCGGGTGAGGCGCAGATTATTATCCCCGTGGGTGAGCGGCTGGGGCAGGTGGTGATTGAGGCGGAAGGCTTGAGCAAAGGCTATGGCGACCGGCTGCTGATTGATAATTTAAGTTTCAAACTGCCGGCCGGCGGTATTGTCGGCGTGATTGGTGCCAATGGTGCCGGCAAGACGACTTTGTTTCGCCTGCTGACCGGGCAGGAAAAGCCGGATAAAGGCATAATCCGCCTTGGTGAGACGGTGCATTTAAGCTATGTTGACCAAAGTCGCGATGATTTGCACGCTGATAAAACTGTGTGGGAAGAAATTTCTGCCGGGCAGGATATTATCAAACTCGGCAAATATGAAATGAACAGCCGCGCTTATTGCGGCGCCTTTAATTTCAAGGGTAGTGACCAACAGCAAAAACTTGGCAATCTTTCCGGCGGGCAGCGTAATCGCGTGCATTTGGCCAAAATGTTGAAAGAAGGCGGCAATGTGCTGCTGCTGGACGAGCCGACCAATGATCTGGATACGGAAACATTGGCTGCGCTGGAAGAAGCGCTGGAAAATTTTGCCGGTTGCGCCGTAATTATCAGCCATGATCGTATGTTTCTGGATCGACTGGCCACGCATATGCTGGCTTTTGAAGGTGATAGCCGGGTGGAATGGTTTGAGGGCAATTTTGCCGATTATGAGGCGGATAAAATCCGCCGTTTGGGAGCGGAAAGTGTTAATCCGCGCCGTTTCACCTATAAGCCGCTGACGCGTTAGGAAGCGGGAAGGCCGCCAATATTGGCGGCAAAGGGGCGCTTGTACGCTTTTTGCCCGCCGGGCCGCGGCAGTCAGGCCGCAACCCGGAACAGTGGCCGCTTTAATTTTGCCCGGGATATAGCCAACCGGAGAAACGAGTCAAACCGCAGGGGTGCGCATGAGCCGTGCAAACAGCGCTTGGGGCCTGGCGGGCGGTGGGCGCGACAAAGAACAGGCGCGCGTGAGCTATGCAAAATACGGGGCACACCGCAATGTGCATAGGTCTTTGGCCAATTTTGGGTCGGATATAGTTAATCAGAAAAATACGAAGCGAGCTGCGATACACCGAGGCATCAGGCGGCTTGACACTAAAATAGTGCCAATCAGGCCTTGAGGCTGTTGCCGGCCATATTATGCCCGGCCGGTTATGAAGGCGGCACCGTGTTTACCGGTTCAGATTTTTCTTTCCTGCCCGCTTTTGCCGCGGTGAACCGGCGCCTTATCCGCTGCGGTTTGCGCTTCCTCAATCATTAAGAAGCGGCCGGCGCGCCATTGCTGCAATTTGCTGTTAATGGCATTGCGGACAAAAAAGCGCGCGGCCTCACTTTCATAATTTTCATCACGCAAGGCATCATAATCGGTATAAATATGGCGGATATAGGCGATAATGGTGAGCCAGACAGCTTTATCCGGCGGCAGATTACGCAAATGCTTTTGCGCTGCGCGGCTGCGAATAGCCTCGGCATCATAAAACGGCGCCTGCGGGATAAAACGGGCCACCGCTTTGGCAATGGCGCTTTGTCTTTTGCTGGTCATATTTCCGGAATTTCCTGCAAAATTTTGCCAAAAAGCAGGCCAGCGCCTGCAAAAGCAGGATATACTTGAAAGCCGGCGCTCAGATACACTTCTTCTCACCCGCTTTATGGCCTTATATGTTGCAGCCAGTCCTGCCACTGCCGGCCATTGCCGGCAAATACGCTAATATCGGCATCACCGACAATGCCGGGAACACGCCCTGTCCCCGTATATTGCCAAAACAGCCAAGGGTGGTTATTGTAGCGCGTATCGGGGTGATCGGCAACAGAACGCAGCCAGAAAGGATAAGTTCTGAAAATTCTCAAATTATTGTCATAGAAAAAATCTACTGTTGTATAAATAATCGGCTTTTTGCCGTAATATTTTTCTACCCCCTGCAGGAATATGCGCATATCTTTATGCACCACTGCCGGGGCGGGGCGGCGGCGGCAAGTGGGGGATTTATGATTCCACTCTATATCCAGCACCGGCGGCAAGGCTGTTTTATCTTTCGGCACATTACGGATAAACCAGCGTAACTGGTCTTTGACCGGCCGGCAGAAATAATAAAAATGATAGGCACCGCGGGCAATGCCCGCCGCTTTGGCGCCCTGCCAGTTTTGGGCAAAATTAGGGTCGGTATGATCGCCGCCTTCCGTTGCCTTGATAAAGACAAAAGAAACATGGCCGCGCGCCATTGCTCCCCAATCAATGGTTTTATTATGGCGCGAAATATCGGTGCCATGTATGGCATAATGCCACGGCTTGCGCCGGCTTAGCCAAATATGCGGCTTTCTGTCGCCAAAGCGGGGAAAGGCAGCGCTGCCTTCTACTCCCTGCATAAGAGAGAAGCCCGGCACCGGCCCGGCTGCTGCCTCCGGCGTAAAAACAGGCTTGGCTGTGGGCACAGCTACAGCTATGGGGGCAGAAATGGTCGATTGTGCCTGTCTTAACTTGTCTTGCGCGATAATAGCCGCTATCTGGCTGTCACCGGCGGCAGAATTATGGGCAAAGAGCACATTGCCGCCCGCCGGCAGAAGCAGGATACAAGTAAATTTCAGCCAATAAGGCTTTAAAAAAAACGAAAACGCAGGATTCACACTTTACCTTTCCCGGGTACAATTACGGCATTGTCTCCTGGCCGAAAAGGGGATTATACTGCCTTGCGCTGTTTTAGAAAATAGCTGTATGAAGAATTTGGGCGATTCTTGATGAAAAAAAATCGGAGCGGGCGGCTTTTGGGGCTGTTTATTATGGTACTACTCGCAATTAGCGGCGTTTTTTGGTTGTTTGGTCTTCCGGGCGGAATATTGGATAGAGCAGCAAAGACAAATACCGGGCAGGCGGGTGGCATTGGCGGCCTTTCAGGGCAAGGGGCGGCGTCTAAATTGCCGGAATTGCCGCCGGTTTTTGCCCGCATGAGCGCGGTCAGGCGACAGCAGGTAATTGCGCAGGCGCAGCAAGATGCTGAGGCGGCGGCGCGCGCCGGCGGCCAGAGCGGGGCACAGGCCGCTATAGCCGGGCAAGCGGCAGCAGCAGCGGCGCAAAGAGCTTTTGCCCGGTCTTTTTCTCCTGGCGGTAAACCCTGAAATTGCGGCTTAAAGATAAGAAACGGGCCGAGCCTTGACTGCCCCGGGCGGGAGAAAAGCTGATGACAGAGAATAGAGCCGGCAGGACAAAGGCGGCCGGGCACGGGCGATCGGCCTTTATGGCGGATTATGCCGGTGCCCAAATCCGCCCTTCGCCCAATTTTGACGACAGGCGGGCGGGCAGCCGGGTCTCTATGCTGATTATGCATTATACCGGCATGAAAACGGCAGAAGAGGCCGAACGCCGCCTGACCGACCCGCAATCTCAGGTTTCTGCGCATTATCTGGTGCGTGAAGACGGCGCAATAGTGCAATTTGTGCCCGAAAGCAAACGCGCCTGGCATGCGGGTGTGGCCTATTGGCGCGGTGAGCGCGATATAAATTCCTGCTCTATCGGCATTGAAATCGCTTATCCCGGTGCGCCGGCATTAAAGCCTTACCCTGCTGTGCAAATTGCCGGGCTAATTGCCCTGGCGCATAATATTCTCGCCCGCCATAAAGGTATAAAGCCGGCTTATATTTTGGCGCATAGCGATGTTGCGCCTGAGCGGAAAACTGACCCGGGAGAAAATTTTCCATGGCGAAAAATAGCACAGGCAGGCATTGGCCTTTATGTGCCGCCCAGCCCTGTCACAATGAATGGCGGCACTATTCTCGGCCTGGGGGCAAAAGGCCGGGCTGTTGCTGAGTTTCAGTCAAGGCTGGCGCATTACGGTTATAATATTTGTGTCAATGGGGTGTTTGACAAGCAGACGGAATGGGTGACACAAGCCTTTCAACGCCGGTTTCGCCGGCAAAAAGTGGACGGTTTAGCCGATATATCAACGCTGAAAACCTTGGAGCGGCTGCTTGTCAGGCTGAAATAGCCCATAGGCTTTATGCCGGATAATGTTATATTTTGGCAAAATTTCCCTCAGGCGGTTGCGGTTTTGCTGTCGCAGTTTTGGCCTTTTGCGCCAAAGGCGGCCAATTTCCGGATAAAATAGGCAATTTATGGTTTTTTAGCGCCGGCCTGTATTTCTTTTCGATTATGTTTTGACGCGGTTCCGCTTTTAGCGCGCTGTTATGGCAGGCCAATATAGCGGGGCCGGGGTTATTATGCGTTGAAAAGAAAATTGCGGGATAAGCGAGTATGACATATTTTTATTTAAAAAGCATAAAGGCGATTGCCCTGGTTGCCGGCCTGGCTGTTGCCGGATCGACTATGTCTGTTGCTGTTGCCGCGCCGCTGCATGAAGCCGGCGGCAATTTTACGGCCGGCAAAAGCGGGGCCAAATCTAAACGGCTGATAAATGGCAAAAACAGAAAGCAGATTGTAACAGCGCCGCGCGAAGCCGGGCAAAAAGACAAAGCGGCACCGGCAAAACGGGCGCCGCGCGGGGCAAGGGCGGCACGGCCGCAAAAGGCGGCGGCACAGGGTTTTTATTATTTGGGCAATGTGCAAAAGCCGCGTCCTTATGAAAAGGCTATTCACCATATGGCGCGGAAATATCATGTGCCGGAAGATTTGATTCACGCTGTGGTGCAGACGGAAAGCGGCTATAATTACCGCACACGCGGCGGTGTGGGCGAAATCGGCCTGATGCAGCTTCGCCCTGCCACGGCGCGGCTCCTGGGCTATAAAGGCTCTGTTCGCGGGCTTTATAATCCTGCAATCAATCTGGAATATGGCACGCGTTATCTGGCTCTGGCGCAAAATTTGAGCGGCGGCAATTTGTGCGGCACAGTGCTGAAATATAATGCCGGCCATGGAGCGCAACGCATGAATCCTGTCTCCTTCCGCTATTGCCAGAGGGTCAAGGCCTATTTATCCGCTGTCGGCTACCGTTAGACATAGCGCCTTGGGTTGGACAGGCTGGCCTGACAGACCAGTCTGTGGCGGCAAGGCGCAGGAGATAAGGCCGTGTTGAGAGATGGCGCGCATTGGGGGGTGGCTGCGGCCGGAATGTTTACCTTGCCGGCCGCTGTTTTTTGCTTTATAGAGACAGGCTGTCAGTCGGCCGGGCAGCCGCGCCAGTCATAGGCCGAAAGGCGGCTGGTGAGGAAA
The DNA here is from genome assembly GCF_008636115.1 of Candidatus Tokpelaia sp. Taxonomy (GTDB): domain Bacteria; phylum Pseudomonadota; class Alphaproteobacteria; order Rhizobiales; family Rhizobiaceae; genus QLZD01. The sequence goes on from NZ_QLZD01000018.1 coordinate 41,126, forward strand.
GTCCGAGCTTCGCGGAAATACGGTGCCGGGTAATGCCCGGCGGGGGCGACCCCAGGGAAAGTGCCACAGAAAGCAAACCGCCTGGTTACAGGTAAGGGTGAAAGGGTAGGGTAAGAGCCTACCGCATTGCCGGTAACGGCAATGGCAGGGTAAACCCCGCCGGAAGCAAGACCGAATAGGGATAGAAGCGCCTTTTGGCGCAGGCCGATTTCCGGGCCGCTATCCGGGTTGGTCGCATGAGGCATATGGTGACATATGTCCTAGAGGAATGGCTGCCAAACAGGGCGCTGAGGCGCTTTGTGAACAGAACTCGGCTTACAGGCCGGCTGACCTTGTTTTCCTGTTTTACCGGTGCTGTTTTTGCTTGACAGCTTTGCCTGCCTGCTATTTGTTAAAATCTGTGGTGAAAACCGGCTTTTATAATAGTGCCGCCGGGGCTTTAACCCGGCAGGAGAAAACGGAGTGGCAGAGCAGGAAAAAAAGGCAAAACCGGCTTCATTAAGCCGGCGCACGCATGATAAAATGCAGGAAATCCTGGCAGGCGGCGGCTCTGTTCGCCGCCGGGGCGGTTTGCGCTCATTTTTTTTAATGTCAGGGCCGGCTGTTATTGCTGCTATTGCTTATGTTGATCCGGGCAATTTTTCTACCAATATTCAGGCCGGTGCCGGCTATGGCTACACGCTTTTATGGGTGGTATTGCTGGCTAATCTGGTAGCCATGCTGTTTCAGGCGCTGTCGGCCAGGCTGGGTATTGTAACCGGCGCCAATCTGGCCGAATTATGCCGCGATAATTTTCGCAGGCCGGTGGTTATGGCCATGTGGCTGGTCAGCGAAATAGCAGCCTGTGCGACTGATCTGGCTGAATTTCTCGGCGGTGCTATCGGCCTGTCGCTGCTGTTTCATCTGCCTTTGCTGGTCGGCATGGGCATAACGGCCATTATTACTTATGCTTTATTGCTGTTTGAACGCGGCGGCTTTCGCTCAATGGAGCTGCTTATCGGCCTGTTTCTGCTGATAATTTCCTTATGTTATTTGCTGGAAATGCTGGTGACCCCGGTGCAATGGGGGCAGGTGGGGATTCATGTCCTCAAGCCGGAAATCCCGGATAAACAGGCTTTGCTGATTGCTGTCGGCATTATTGGTGCCACAATTATGCCGCATGCGCTTTATCTGCATTCCGGCCTGACACAAAACCGGGTCAAAACCGAAACTGCGGCGCAAAAGGCGCAGCTTATCCGCTTCTCCAATCGTGAGGTGGTGGTGGCGCTGGCGCTGGCCGGCATGGTGAATATGGCTATTCTCATTATGGCCGCCGGCGCTTTCCACCAGGGTCATCAAGACGTAGCCGAAATTGAAACCGCCTATCATACTTTAACGCCGCTTTTGGGCAAAGCGGCGGCGGCGGCTTTTTTGCTGTCTTTGCTGATTTCGGGCATTTCCAGCTCTATTGTCGGCACAATGGCCGGGCAAATGATTATGCAGGGTTTTGTCGGTTTTCATATTCCTGTCTGGCTGCGCCGCGTCATTACCATGATTCCCGCTTTTATTGTGGTCGGGCTGGGGGTTAACACAACTGAAGCGCTGGTAATAAGCCAGGTAGTGCTAAGTTTTGCCCTGCCGGTGCCGATGATTGCTCTATTACTGTTTACCCGCTCGCCGGCTATTATGGGAGTTTTTGCCAATAATATTTTTACCCAGCTTTTGGCCGTTGCTGCCGCGGCGCTGGTGCTGGGGTTGAATATTGTTCTCATCTGGCAGCAATTACGGCTGCCGCCGCATTGGTAAATTTTGCCGGGCGGCAATATTTCGTTAAAGATAATCAGGGATAATGACCGGGCGAGAGCATTTGTGTCGGCATTCCGGCTGTGTAACGGCAAAGCAGGCATTAAAAGCCGGGCGAGCAATGCCGGTAGTGGTGTTGTGTGATGATTTGTATCGAGTTCCTGCCAGGCCACTTGTTACAGGCAGGCCTGGTGGCGTTCATAAGCGGGGTTGCTCATGACAAAAAATAAAGCGGCTGTGGCGGCAGCCGTGCCGGCGGCGCATATTCCCGTTATGCTGGCTGAAGTGCTGGCGGCTCTGGCCGCTCAGCCGGCCAGAGCGGAGGCGGACACAAAAGACAAAAGCGCCGCTCTGGCAGGCTTGCACATTATTGACGGCACATTTGGCAATGGCGGTTATTCCCGCGCTTTTTTGGCAGCAGGGGCGGACGTGCTGGGGCTGGATCGCGACCCGCAAGCCGTGCGGGTCGGCCGGCAACTGGCTGAGGCTAATAGCGGGCATTTTGCTATTATTGAAACAGAATTTTCAAAGCTTGATAAAGCGGCACAGGCTGCGGGCTTTGCTCCGGTTGATGCGGTGGTGCTGGATATTGGCGTCTCTTCCATGCAGATAGATGAGGCGCAGCGCGGCTTTTCCTTCCGCCGGGACGGGCCGTTGGATATGCGTATGTCGGGGCGGGGGGTGAGCGCGGCGGCGGCTGTCAATAGCCTGAAAAGCGGTGATCTGGCGCGCATTTTTCACTTTTACGGCGAAGAGCGCCATGCCGGCCGCATTGCCCGCATGATTGAGCGGCGCCGCGCTGATAAAGCTTTTACCACGACTTTGGAGCTGGCGCAGGCGGTAGAGGCAATGGGCCTGCACCGATATGAGAAAATTCATGCAGCCACGCGTATTTTTCAGGCTTTGCGCATTTATGTTAATGATGAGCTGGGCGAGCTGGCGCGCGCTTTATTCGCGGCAGAGAGAGTGTTGCGCGCCGGCGGCTGCCTGGCAGTTGTCACTTTTCATTCGCTGGAAGATCGCATAGTCAAACGTTTTTTTGCCAGTCGCGCCGGTGAGCGCCCGGCTTCGCGCCATTTGCCGGCAAAAACTTTGCGTGAGGCCGCCTTTACGCCGCTATTTAAGGGGGCAAAACCGGCAAGCCCGGCTGAGGTCGCGCAAAATCCGCGTGCCCGCTCAGCCAGATTGCGCGCCGGCCTGCGCACGCAAAGCCCGCCGCTGCCGGCGGATTTCAGTATTTTCGGTCTGCCGGAATTGCCGGTTTTAGCCGCGCAAAAGCTTAATAATTGTCTGGCAGGAGGGCAGATATGACTCTTTTCCGCACCAGCGATATTATAATGGTTTTGCTCATGTTGTGCACGGCTTTCTGGACTTATGAAATAAAATATGAAGCGCAAAAGCGCTATCAGGAAGTGCGCAGCCTGGAGCGTAAAATAGAAATAGAGCAGGATACGGCCGCTTTACTGCGCGCCCGCTGGGCACTGGCAACAGAGCCGGCGCGGCTACAGCGCCTGGCAGAACATTATCATGACGCTTTGCAGCTGCAACTGATTGAGCCGCGGCAGATTGTGACACTGGAGGCTGTGCCGCCGCGTTTGCCGGACGCAATAGAAATAGCTATTAGAGACAGTGAGGCTATAATCGGCAAAAATGCCGTGCCCCAAGGCAAAACCAGGGCAGATAATCTGGATATGACAGCGACAGGCAGTGTGCCGCCTACAGGCCGCAACAAGGCCGACAAAACGGCAAGGCAAAGGAAAGAGGCCACTGCCGAAACAGCAAAAATCGGGGCGGAATATAAAAATCAGCTCAGCCGGCCGCCTTATATTATACCGGGCAAGGCCGCTGCGCCCGGGACAGGCCAGCCTGTGGCCGGCGGCGGGCGCACAACAGAAAACGCGCCTGAGGCGGCAGGAGGCAAAGCATTATGAGATTTTGGCCGTTTGGGAAAAAAACTGCCGCAATCAGGCAAAAATCGGCTGCGCGCCTGCAAACCGGGTTTAAAAGCCGCCTGGGTTTTACTTTTGTCATATTTTGCTGCCTTTACGGCGCTATTGCCGCCAAGCTGATTTATTATGGCCGAGCAGGCGGCGAAATAGCCGAGGCCAAGGCGCCGCCGGCGCCGGAGAGCCAGGCGCGCCCCGATATTATTGACCGTAATGGTTTGCTGCTGGCAACCGATATTAAAACCTGGTCGCTGTTTGCCGAGCCGCGCCGTATTATTGATATTGGTGAGACAATAGATTTATTGGCCGGGGTTTTGCCGCAAATGAACCGGCATGAAATAACCGCGCGACTGGAGCGGCGCAACGGCTTTGCCTGGGTTGCGCGCGGCTTGAGCGCCCGGCAAAAAGCAGAGGTGATGGCCCTTGGTATTCCCGGCCTGGGGTTCCAGACGGAAACGCGGCGTTTTTACCCGGGCGGGGCGGCAGCCGCGCATATATTAGGCTTTGTCAATATTGACAATCAGGGCATTGCCGGCATGGAAAAATATATTGACGAAGCCGGTCTTGGCGCTTTGCGCAAGGCCGGGCTGGCCGCGCCCGCGGCACTGGAGCCGGTAGCGCTTGCCATTGATATGCGGGTGCAGGCGGTTGTGCATGATGAGGTGGCCAAAACCATGGCGCGTTACCGGGCCGAGGCTGCCGGTGCCGTGGTGCTGAAAGTGGATACGGGCGAGGTTATGGCCATGGTTTCCATGCCGGATTTTAACCCTAACCGCCCGGTTGAAGCTTTGCAAAAAGACCGGCTGAACCGCATAACCGCCGGCACATTTGAAATGGGCTCCAGCATTAAAAGCTTCACCACGGCTATGGCGCTGGATTCCGGCAAATTTCGCCTGGATAGCAAGGTTGACGCTTCACGTCCGTTACGTTTTGGTTCGCAGCAGATTAAAGATTTTCACGGCAAATATCGGCCGCTGACAGTGGAGGAGGTTTTTCGCTTTTCCTCCAATATCGGCTCAGGCAAAGAGGCAGAGGCTGTCGGCATTAGCGGCCATCGCGCTTTTTTAAAGCGTCTGGGCCTGCTGACCCGCATGCAGACACAATTACCTGAAGTGGCTGAGCCTTTTTCGCCGCGTGTATGGAAAAAGGTGAATTCGGCCACTATTTCCTTTGGTCACGGTTTTGCCACCACCCCTATGCAAACAGCAATCGGCGTGGCCGCGCTGGTAAATGGCGGCTTTTTGCTGCCGCCCAGTTTTTTGCCAGTGTCAAAAGCGGCGGCTGAAGCTGGTAAACAGCAGGTGGTTGCGGCAGAGACTGTGCGCGATATGCGCTATCTTTACAAGCGCAATGCCGATATAGGCACCGGCCGGCGCGGTGCGGTTGACGGTTACCGGGTCGGCGGTAAAACCGGCACGGCCGAAAAGGTGATTAACGGTCGCTATTCCAAGGGCAAGAATTTTAACTCTTTTATTGCCGCTTTTCCTATGGATAAGCCCGCTTATGTGGTATTGACCATTGTTGACGACCCAAAGCCGGCAGCGGGAGAATATTCTACCACGGCAGCGTTTAATGCGGCGCCGCTGGCCGCCGGCATTATTCGCCGTTCGGCAACATTTCTGGGTGTTTTGCCGGATTTCACGGCGCAAAACATGCCGATACAAATAGCCGATATAGAGCCGGCCCGGCTGAGGCGCCGGTAAAAGCAGCGCTTTGGCTGGCGGCTTTATGCCGGCAGGAGCGGGTGCCGACCAGTGATAGTGGCAGGCGGCGGCAGAAAGGGAAGAAATGAAAGTTTCGTATTTGCTGGGTGAGGCGATTGCCGCGGATAAAAGCAAAGCCCTGGCTGAGACAATCAGTATTTCCGGGGTGGCTGATGATTCGCGTAAGGTGAAAGCGGGCTATGCTTTTTTTGCCATTGCCGGCAACAGCACCAATGGCCAGGCCTATGCGCAAGCGGCAGAAAAGCAGGGCGCTGCGGTGATTATTGCCGAAAAAGGCGCTGATTTGGGGGCGCGCGCTATTCCCGTTATTTATGTGCAAAATATTCGCCATTTGCTGGCACTTGCCGCTGCCCGTTTTTACCATAGCCGGCCGCAAATAATAGTGGCGGTAACCGGCACAAGCGGCAAAACCTCTGTTGCCGCCTTTTTACGGCAAATATGGGAAAATACCGGTTTTGCCGGTGCTTCCATCGGCACTATTGGCGTGGTTGCCAAAGATTTTTCGCAAAGCGGGGCGCTGACCACGCCGGGGGCAGTGGAGCTGGCACTGCTGCTGGCGCAACTGGCGCGCAAACATATTACCCATGTGGTGATGGAGGCCTCTTCGCACGGGCTGGAGCAGTGCCGCCTGGACGGAGTAAAGCTGACAGCGGCGGGGTTCACTAATCTGGGGCGCGATCATATGGATTATCACCCGACTATTGAGGCCTATTTCAAAGCCAAAATGCGGCTGTTTGATACGCTGTTGCCGGTGGGGGCAAAGGCTGTTGTCTTTGCCGACAGCAAATATGCCGATAAAGCTGTTGCCCATATAGAGGCGGCCGGGCGCAAGGCTTTGACTGTCGGCCGCAAGGGCAATTTTATCAAACTGAAGCGGGTGGAGCATGAACGCTTTCGCCAATATGCGGAAATTGCGTTTGAGGACGAAATTTATGAGCTGGTTTTGCCGCTGGCGGGTGAGTTCCAACTGGCCAATGCTCTGGTGGCGGTGGGGCTGGCACTTGCCAGCTCTGTGCCGCCTGCGGCGGCGTTCCGCGCCTTGGAGCGGCTGCAAGGGGCGCCAGGGCGGTTGCAGCTTGTCGGCGCCACGGCAGCAGGGGCGCCGGTTTATGTTGATTATGCCCATAAGCCCGATGCGTTGGAAAATGTGCTGAAATCGGTGCGGCCCTTTACCAATGGGCGCATTGTGCTGGTTTTTGGCTGCGGCGGCGACAGGGATAAGGGCAAAAGGCCGATTATGGGTGAAATAGCGGTAAAACTGGCTGATATAGTTATTGTGACTGATGATAATCCGCGCAGCGAAAACGCGGCTATTATTCGGAAGCAGATTTTGGCCGGCGCGCATGGGGCGCTGGAAATCGCTGATCGGCGCGCGGCTATTCGCCATGCTGTCGGCCTGTTAGCGCGCGGCGATACATTGATTGTCGCCGGCAAAGGCCATGAAGAAGGGCAGATTATCGGTGATAAAACTTTGCCTTTTTCCGACCAGGCGGAAGTCGCCAATGCCCTGCATCTGAGCCGGGGAGACTAAGCGCCTGGGTTACGCCCTGTGGCTGGGAGGCGGCAGGGCGCAGCAAAGAATTCGGCGGCGGGCGCGGCAAATAATCTCCGCCCGGCCTGTGCCCTGTAACAGGGCCGGCGGCGAAGTGTTGCCAGAGTTTGGGGTCAAGGCAGGATATGAGTGCGATGCGTTTATGGACAGGTGAGGCTTTGAGGCAGGCAGTGGGGGGGCGTGTGCAAGGTGTGCTGCCGCAAAGCATAAGCAATATTGCCATTGACAGCCGCCTTTGCCCGGCGGGTGCAGCGTTTTTTGCCGTTCAGGGCGAGCGGGCAGACGGCCATGCCTATATAGCTGCCGCGGCACAGGCCGGGGCGGCGCTGGCCGTGGTGGAAGAGGCAAAACTGGGCAGCCTGCCGCCGCTTGCTCTGCCGCTCCTGGTGGTGGATAATGTGCTGACAGCGCTGGAAAATCTGGCCAGAGCGGCGCGGGCGCGGTTGCAGCCGGGTGCCTTCGTTTCGGCGATAACCGGCTCTGTCGGCAAGACTACGGTGAAGGAAATGCTGGCACGGGCGCTGGCGCCATTTGGCAGGGTGCATTTGAGCCCGGCCTCTTTCAATAATCATTTTGGCGTGCCGCTCAGTCTGGCGCGTATGCCGGAAAATACGGATTTCGGCATTTATGAAATCGGCATGAATCATGCGGGGGAAATCACTCCGCTGGTCAATATGGTGCGGCCGCATTTGGCGCTGATAACCCGCATTGCTGCCGCTCATATGGGGCATTTTAACAGCCTGGCGGAAATTGCCGCCGCCAAGGCGGAAATTTTTAGCGGGCTTGCGCCGGGCGGCACCGCGCTTATCAACCGCGATGATGAATATTATCAATTTTTGCGAGAAAAGCTGCAAGAGATCGGTTCTTATCTGTTGCAAAGTTTCGGCCGTAACTCTGAGGCGAATTATCATATAATGGCAGGCAGTGACAAACAGCAGGCAGAAAAGCAGGAATTTGCAGTGCAGACGCCTTTTGGGCAGGAAATATTCCACTTACATGTTCAGGGCACGCATATGATGTTGAATGCGACAGCAGTCATTGCCGCTGCGGCAGAACTGGCAATTCGCCCTCAATATGAAAAACAGGGCAGCCATATTGTCAAGCCATATTTGGCGAAAATCAAAACGGCCTTGGCAGATTTTCACGCCGGGGCGGGGCGGGGGGCGCGTTATTATTTGCCGCTGCCGCATAAAAGCGCCGCCAAGGGTGAGTTTTTGCTGATTGATGAGAGCTATAATGCCAATCCGCTTTCTATGGCTTTGGCGCTCAAAATGCTGGGGGAGGCAAAACCGGAGGCCGGCGGCCGGCATATTGCCGTTTTGGGCGATATGCTGGAGCTGGGGCCCGAGACGCAGAGCGCGCATGAGGCGCTGGCGGCCAGGCTGGCGGCAGCAAAAGTGGAGCTTGTCTTTCTGGCCGGTGAGGCTATGCGCTTTTTACAGCAGAAGCTGCAACAGCACCACCCGGCAATAGAGGTGCATTGGCGGCCAACCGCGGCCGAACTGATTGCGCCGGTAGAAAATGCGTTGCAGGCAGGCGATTGTGTTATGGTGAAATCTTCCAATTCCATCGGCACGGCAAAGCTGGTGGCAGCCTTGCTGGCCGGCAGACAGGTGAGATAAAGCAGGCAAAACCTGCTGTTTTTCACAGCAAAATAAAACAGGCATAAGCACAAAGGCGGCAGAGTTCATGTTGTATTTTTTATCGGATTTTATCGGTATTATTCCGGGAACGGGGCTTTTCCGCTATATTAGTTTTCGCGCTGCGGGGGCGCTGATGAGTTCGGCCTTATTTGTGTTTTTATTTGGCCCGGCAATTATTGCTTCGCTGAAAATCCGCCAGGGCAAGGGTCAGCCTATTCGCGCTGACGGGCCGCAAACCCATTTTAAAAAAGCCGGCACGCCGACTATGGGCGGGCTGATGATTTTAAGCGGCATAGCAGTTTCTGCCCTGTTATGGTGTGATTTGAAAAATCTCTATTTCTGGACAGTGCTGGGCGTCACTCTGTCTTTTGGTGCTATCGGCTTTTATGATGATTATTTGAAAGTGACCAAGGAGACAAGCCGCGGCTTTTCCGGCAAAATGCGGCTCTCGCTGGAATTTTGCTTAGGCGCTGCTGCTGCCGCTATATTTATGCGCGCCGGATCCCCCGGCCTGTCTTTCCCCTTTGTCAATTATCTGCTTAATCTGGGGGTGTTTTTTATCCCCTTCGGCGCTTTGGTGATTGTCGGCACCGGCAATGCGGTTAATTTTACCGATGGGCTGGACGGGCTGGCCATTGTGCCGGTCATGGTGGCGGCGGCTTCCTTTGCCTTGATTGCCTATGTTTCCGGCAATAGTGTTTTTGCCGAATATTTGCAGATTCACTTTGTTCCCGGCACAGGTGAGCTTACTGTGCTGCTGGCTGCGACTATTGGCGCCGGGCTGGGCTTTTTATGGTTTAATGCGCCGCCGGCGGCCATTTTTATGGGCGATACCGGCTCGCTGGCTTTAGGCGGCCTGTTAGGATCTGTCGCTGTGGCGGCCAAGCATGAGCTGGTACTGGCGGTGATTGGCGGGGTGTTTGTGATGGAGGCTTTGTCGGTTATTATTCAGGTCGGCTATTTCAAAATGACGCGCAAGCGGGTGTTTTTAATGGCGCCTATTCATCATCATTTTGAAAAAAAAGGCTGGACGGAAAGCCAGGTGGTTATCCGCTTCTGGATTATATCCATTATTCTGGCGCTGCTGGGCCTTGTCAGCCTGAAACTGCGCTAGGCGGAGCAAGGTTGGACAGGCTGGCCTGTGGCGGTGCCCTGCGGCAAAGAAAATGCGCGGGACAGGCCGGCTTGACAGATCAGTCTGTGGCCGGCGGGGCGGGGCGAATAAAGAATATGCGGCGTGCGGCGCCAATGAGAAAGCGTGGCGGTGCCCTCAAATGAAAAACGAAGGTAAGCGGCAATGATTGCGTTGACGAGCTTTAAGGGGAAAAAACTGGCGTTGTTCGGCCTTGGCGGCTCCGGCCTTGCCACCGCCCGGGCTTTGGTTTTCGGCGGAGCCGATATTGTCGTTTGGGACGATAAGCCGCAAGCCGTAGAGGAAGCGCGGCAGGCGGGCCTGCCGGCGCAGGATTTACGCACTATTGCCTGGGGTGAGATAGCGGCGCTGGTGTTAAGCCCCGGTGTGCCGCTCACCCACCCCAGGCCGCATTGGAGCGCCGTTTTGGCGCATAAAGCGGGGGTAGAAATTATCGGCGATATTGAACTGTTTGTGCGTGAGCGCAATGCTTTTCTGCAGAAGCACTATGACAGCCTGCCTGAGAGGCAAAAAATGCAGGCCGGGCGCGCCTTGCAGGCGGGCAGGCCAGCCTGCGGCGGCAAGGCGCCGGCGAAGAATCCGGCAGGCGGCGGCTTGCAACAGGAAAAGGAAACGCAGGCCGGGTTGGACGGGTCAGCCTGCGGCGGCCGTTTGCAACAGGAAAAGAATATAAAAGATTTTTGCCCGTTTATCGCTATTACCGGCACGAATGGCAAATCCACCACTACGGCGCTGCTGGCGCATATATTGCGGCGGGCCGGCTATAATGTGCAAATGGGCGGCAATATTGGCAGGCCGGTGCTGGAACTGGCGCCATTTGCGCTATCAGCCAAACAGGTTTATGTGGTAGAAATTTCCTCTTATCAGATTGATCTGACGCCGTCTCTCAACCCCACTATCGGTGTTGTGCTCAATATTACCCCCGATCATATTGATCGTCACGGCAGTTTTAGAGCCTATGCCGCGTTGAAAGAGCGGCTGGCGGTGCAAAGCGAAACCGCCATTATCGCTTATGATGACGCCCCCTGCCAGGCTATTTATGACCGGCTGAAACAGGCAGGCAAGCGGGTAATCGGCGTGGGCGCCGCGGCTGATGAAAGCGGTATAATAAACCCGCAGGATTGCTTTACTGTGCCGCGCTTTTACGCCTGGCATCTGGGCCGCTTCCGGCGAGGGGACAAGGTTTTGCCTGCTTCTGCCGCTTTGCGCGGGCGGCATAATGGGCAAAATGCGCTCTGCGCCCTGGCGGCAGCTTATGTGCTGGGAGCAAAGGGTTTTGAAAAGGGGCTGGCGGATTTTAAAGGCCTGCCGCATCGTATGGAAGAAATTGGGCAAATACTGTATCAAGGGGTAATAATCCGCTTTATCAATGACAGTAAGGCTACGAATGCGGAATCTGTCGCTCCGGCTTTGCAAAGTTACAATAATATTTACTGGCTGGCCGGCGGCCGCGCCAAAAAGGGCGGGATAAACAGCCTGTTACAGCCTGAATATTTGGCGCAAATGCGCCGCGCCTATTTTTTTGGTGAAGCAGCAGTAGAATTCGGCAAGAGCTTTGCGACCCATAGCCTTTTCGGCGGGCAGTCCTTTGTGGCGGATTTATACCCTTATCGGCCGGCGGAAAACCTGATCGCGGCGCTGGCACTGGCCTGGGGCGATGTAAAGGCGGATATTGCCGCCGGCAAAATTGCCAGAGGAGCAGAAGCGGTGATTTTATTGGCGCCGGCTTGCGCTTCTTTTGATCAATTTAAAAATTTTGAGGAAAGAGGCAAGGCTTTTGCCGCATTGGCGGAACAGTATAGCGGCGGCGGGCGCAGCAAATAGGGTGCCCGGGTTGCGCGAATTGTGGTTGGACAGGCCAGCCTGACAGACTGGTCTGTGGCGGCGGGTGTAACCAATAATATGCCGGGTCATTAAGCTTTTTTTATAATTTGCCTTTTACAAGCTGTTTTTCAGGTGATTTGCGGGGGAGGCCGGGATAAAGATAATTGCCGCCGCCAGGAGCCGCCGGGCCAAATAAATAAAGGGAGTTTATGCTGAGCCGTATGGCGAGAGCCGCTATTGCCGATTGGTGGGTTTTGCCTTTGATCAGCGCGGGTTTGCGCGGGGGTATTTTATGCTTTAAGGCAGGTCGTCCGCGCTTTTCGACGCCTAAACAAAACAAAGGGTAAAGTCCACCAATCGGCGGCGGGTTGAAGGTTCAAGAGGTATTTATGCTGAGCCGTATGGACAGAAGCGCCATTGCCGATTGGTGGTGGACAGTTGACCGCTGGATTTTGGCAGCCTGTTTGCTGTTAATGGGAGCGGGGATTTTATTTTCCTTTGCCGCCAGCCCGGCCGTGGCAATGCGGGTGGGCATTGCCGATAATTTGCATTTTGTCAAATTGCATGTCTGGTTTACCCTTGCTGCCGTGCCGGTAATGATCGGCCTTTCTTTTTTTGCGCCACGCTCTATTCGCCTGTTTTGCCTGTGTCTTTTGCTCATTTCTCTGGTGCTGCTGGTCATGACGCTGTTTTTCGGCGTGGAGACTAAAGGGTCGCGCCGCTGGATTTCGCTGGCCGGGTTTGGCATTCAGCCGTCAGAATTTATGAAACCGGCTTATGTGGTGGTTATGGCCTGGCTGTTTGCCCGGCAAACGGCAAGCGGGTGGAAAAGCCTCTATTTGCCGCCGGTTTTATTATGGGGGCTGTGCGCCGCTCTCTTGGTGGCCGAGCCGGATTTGGGGCAGACTTTGCTGATAACCCTGGTAATGGGCGGGTTATTTTTTATTTCCGGCATTCCTTTATGGTTTGTCGGCCTGCTTGGCGGCCTGGCTGTTGCCGGCGGTTTTTGCGCTTATTATGCTTTTAGCCATGTGCATGAGCGTATTGACGGCTTTTTGCATGGCGAGGGTGATACATTTCAGGTAGATGTCGGGCGTGAGGCTATTATGCACGGCGGCTGGCTGGGGCAAGGCCCGGGTGAAGGCCTGATAAAACGCATTATCCCCGACAGCCATACGGATTTTGTTTTTTCAGTTATTGCCGAAGAATATGGTATTATTCTGTCACTGGTAATTATCGGCCTGTTTGCCTTTATTGTGCTGCGCTCTTTTTATCTCGCCATGCGGGAGCGTGATATTTTTATCCGTTATGCCATTACCGGGCTGGTTTTATTGTTCGGCTTTCAGGCCATTATCAATCTGGCGGTGAATTTGCACCTTATGCCGCCAAAGGGTATGACTTTACCTTTTATTTCTTATGGCGGTTCCTCACTTATTGCTATTGCAATAGTGCAAGGCTGCCTGCTTGGCCTGACCCGCAAGCGGCCGGAAGGCCGGGCTTCACTTGATTTTGATTAGGCTGATTGCAGAGAAGCCTTTTAAAGCTTAAAAGAGATTGAGGCTGGGCAAAGACAGAAGTAACAAGATGGATTCAACCGGCATAAATACAAAAAAAACAGTATTTCTGGCCGCCGGCGGCACTGGCGGCCATGTTTTCCCGGCTGAGGCTTTGGGGCAGGCCTTGCAGGAACGGGGCTTTAATGTGCATATGCTGACCGATAGCCGCGCCCGCCACTTTATCATAACAGGAAAAGGCGGCATTAAAGATGATAAAGTGCATGTTTTATCTGCCGCCACAGTGGCGGGCGGCAATCCGCTGCGTCTGGGCGGGAGTTTGTGGCAGCTTGGCCGCGGTTTTTGCCAGTCTGTGCGCCTGATACGCCGGTTTAAACCCTGTCTGGTCATGGGTTTTGGCGGCTATCCCACGGTGCCGCCGCTGCTGGCGGCGCGTTTTCTGCGCGTGCCGATCCTTATTCATGAGCAGAATTCAGTCATGGGGCGGGCAAACCGCCTGCTGGCGCGTTTTGCCCGGGCGGTGGCGGCGGGCCTGCCGCCGGCGGGGGGGCCGGCTGCCTTTTCTGCCAAAACTGTGATAGTCGGCAATCCGCTGCGCCCTTCCGTGCTGGCTGCGGCGCAAAGACCTTATCAGGCGGCAGGTGATAAGGCACCGTTTAACCTGCTGGTTTTCGGCGGCAGTCAGGGGGCGAGCTTTTTTTCCGCCATTATGCCGCCGGCGCTGGCTTTATTGCCGCCGGCTTTGCGCGCCCGGCTGGTAATCACCCAGCAGGCGCGCGCTGCCGATGAAGCAGAATTGCGCGCTGCCTATGCCAAAATGGCAATAAAGGCGGAAATAGCAGTGTTTTTTAGAGATTTGCCGGCTTTGATTGCCAAAGCGCAGTTTATTATTGCGCGGGCCGGGGCCTCTACTGTGGCCGAAATTGCCGCTATTGGCCGTCCGGCTTTGCTGGTTCCTTATCCGCAGGCGCTGGATCATGACCAGCGGCATAATGCGCAAAGCCTGGCAGCAAGCGGCGGCGCAATAATGGTGGAGCAGGCAGCGCTGACAGCGCCGGGCCTGGCTGAAATTGTGACCAAAGCCATGCAAAACCCGCAAGATTTGGCCAGACAGGCGCAGCTTGCCGCCCGTGCCGGACAAAGAGATGCGGTGGACAGGCTGGCCGCTTTGGTAATAAAACACTGCGCTGCCGGTTAAGCCGGATTCGACAGTCAAAGGGGGGCGAGCCTTCAGGGCAAATTCTGCCCCCTGCCGTGCCGGCAGCGGCAGGAAATGAGAGAAACGAAGCAAAGCGAGGAGTGTCCTTATGAAAATGCCGTTAAATATCGGCCTTATCCATTTTATCGGCATTGGCGGTATCGGCATGAGCGGCATTGCCGAGCTGCTGCATAATCTGGGCTATCAGGTGCAAGGCTCTGACCAGACGGAAAACGGCTTGACCAGACGCCTTGCCGCCAAAGGGATAAAAATTTTTATCGGCCATCAGGCGGCAAATCTGGGGGCGGCTGAAGTGGTGGTGATTTCCAGCGCGGTCAAACCCGATAATGTCGAATATAAAGCCGCGCGCGCCAGATATTTGCCGATTGTGCGGCGGGCGGAAATGCTGGCTGAGCTGATGCGTTTTCGTCAGGCGGTGGCGATAGGCGGCACGCATGGCAAAACCACCACAACGTCGCTGGTCTCGGCTTTGCTGGAGGCCGGCGGGCTTGACCCGACCGTTATCAATGGCGGTATTATCAATGCCCGCGGCACTAATGCCTATTTGGGCAGCGGCGATTTTATGGTGGTGGAGGCTGATGAAAGTGACGGCAGTTTTTTAAAATTGCCGGCCGATATTGCAGTAATCACTAATATTGACCCCGAACATTTGGATTATTACGGTTCTTATGACAAAGTTTGCCGGGCTTTTTGCCAGTTTGTCGAAAATGTGCCGTTTTACGGCTTTGGCGTTTTATGTATTGACCACCCGCAAGTGCGGGCTTTGGCCGGCTCTATTACTGACCGCCGCATTATCACTTACGGCGCTGACAGCCGCGCTGATGTGCGTTTTGCCAATATACGGCGCGAAGGGGCGAAATCTGTATTTGATGTTATCATTTGCCGGCGCAAGGGTGATAAAGAAAAGGTGATAAAAAATATTGCTTTGCCAATGCCGGGCGTGCACAATATTTCCAATGCCACGGCAGCGATTGCGGTGGCGCATGAGCTGGGGGTAAAGGCTGAAGCTATTAAAAAAGGCCTGTTATCCTTTGGCGGGGTAAAACGCCGTTTTACCCATACCGGTAGCTGGCAGGGAGTAGAGTTTTTTGATGATTACGGCCACCACCCGGTAGAAATAAAGGCGGTTTTGCGCGCTGCGCGCGAGGTGGCGGGAGAGCATAAGGTCATTGCGATTATGCAGCCGCATCGCTACAGTCGTCTTGCCAGCCTGTTTGATGATTTTGCCGCCTGTTTTGATGAGGCCGACTATGTCGCCATTGCTCCGGTTTATGCTGCCGGCGAAGAACCGATAGCCGGCGTTGACAGCATACATCTGGTAGAAAAAATACAGCGGGCCGGGCGGCTTGAAGCGCGTGCCCTAAGCGGGGTAGAGGCGGTGGCGCCATTTATCCGCGCAGTGGCAAAAAACGGCGATTGTGTGGTGTTTTTAGGCGCCGGTAATATTACCCAATGGGCGGAAGCCGTGCCGAAAGAGCTGAATGGGGAAGGCGCAGCGGCGGGGATCGTGCAGGGAGAAGCGCGCAAAGATTAAGGCGGCGCAGGGCATGAGGGAGCATGAAAAGGGTTGGATATGGGGCAGTTTCAGGCGATTGACGGCGCGGCTTTATGGCAAAGCGCAGCGCTGCGCTCTATGCGGGCAAAAATGCGCGGCCAGGTTCAGGCCGGGGCGGAAATGAGCAAAATCACCTGGTTTCGCACCGGCGGTTTGGCTGAGCTCTTCTACCAGCCCGCTGATGAGGAGGATCTGGCGCAATTTCTGGCCGGGCTGCCGCGCTCTGTGCCGCTGACTGTGGTTGGCATTGGCTCTAATCTGCTGGTGCGGGACGGCGGCATAAAAGGCGTGGTGCTGCGCCTGCCGGCCAAAGGCTTTGGTCACATAGAGCCGGCGGGGGCAATGCGGCTTTTGGCCGGCGCTGCGGCCTCAGATAAGCGGCTGGCAGCAGCGGCGCTGGCAGCCGGGATTGGCGGTCTGGAATTTTATCACGGTATTCCCGGCAGTGTAGGCGGTGCCCTGCGCATGAATGCCGGCGCCAATGGCTGTGAGACGGCGGCAAGGGTGCTGGAGGTTCACGCGCTGGACAGGGCAGGGAAAAAACATGTGCTGACACGGCAGGATATGGGCTTTTCTTATCGCCAGGCAAAGGCCGCGGCCGATTTGATTTTTACCAAAGCGCTGTTTGAAGGGGAAAAGGCTGATAAAGAGCAGATTGGGGCGGCAATGGCGGCGGTGCAAAGCCATCGTGAGGCTGTGCAGCCAATACGTGAAAAAACCGGCGGCTCCACTTTTCAAAATCCGCCGGGGCATTCAGCCTGGAAGCTGATTGACGCGGCCGGCTGCCGCGGCCTGACCATTGGCGGGGCGCAAATGTCACCCCTGCATTGTAATTTTATGATCAATACCGGCACTGCGACAGCCTATGATTTGGAAATGCTGGGGGAGACTGTGCGCTGCCGTGTTTTTGAGCATTGCGGCATAAAGCTGCAATGGGAAATTAAAAGATTAGGGCAGTTTTTGCCCGGGCAATCAATCCTGCCGACATTTTGAAGCAAAGAGCAGCAAATAAAAAGGAAAAGAGGTCTATAAACGGTTCAATATTATGATGAACACACAGAAGCTGTCTTTTACAAGCCGGAGATTACGGCAGAGCAGCTAAAAGCTGCGCGGCCGGCCGCTATCGGCACCGCCAAAAGAAATTATCACTTTGCCTATAAATAAGCGGATTATATAAATATAATTATACGCTAATATAATGCGCAATTCAGCCGGCAATATAGTAGCAAATGTTGCTTTTTTGCCATGAAGCCGGGCTCATTTGCTGCCGGCCCGTTTTTTAGCTTGTGCTTTTGCTGTTTCAGGCAATACTTGTTTTTGCCCTTCTGCAACTGATTCATCTGTTTTGTTTATTCGACTCTCCGGTCGCACGGGGCTGGGTTGAATCAGAGTATGGCGTTGTTGTTTCCGAATTATTTTTCAGACGCTGTTGCCGCGATATTTTATGTAAAAAGAGCAGAATTTTTTTCGCGAATCTTTTCAGTATGATGAGTCTTTTTAGCCCGTTTGCGGCGGGCAAGGCAAAGGCAAGGGGGCTTGGCTTTCGGCCAAATCTCTGATTCTTTAGAGAAAGGACGGGCCGTTGTGATTCGCTTGCCGGACACGGGTTTTACGCCTGTTCCAATGGGGTCTATTGCATTTTTTGATCAGCCGAACCGGGAGAGGTTTGACCATGGCAGAAAAACATGTTGCTGTCTTGATGGGCGGGCTGTCGCCTGAGCGTCCTGTCAGTCTGGCCTCAGGCAAAGCCTGCGCCGGCGCGCTGGAAGAGCTGGGTTACCGGGTTTCATCTGTTGATGTCGGGCGCGATATTGCTTTGCGACTGGCAGAATTAAAGCCTGATCTGGCCTTTAATGCGCTGCACGGCCCTTTTGGCGAAGACGGCACTATTCAGGGCATATTGGAATATTTGCAAATTCCCTATACGCATTCAGGTGTTCTGGCTTCTGCCCTGGCTATGGATAAAGCAGCAGCCAAGATTATTGCCGCCGCTGCCGGGGTTCATATTGCGCCCTCGGCGGTGATGAACCGTTTTGATTTGCGCGCCGGCCACCCGCTGCCGCTGCCTTATGTTGTCAAGCCGGTGAGGGAAGGCTCCAGCTTTGGCGTGGTGATTGTGCGGGAGGGCGCAGTGCCGCCGGCGCTGCTTTATGCCGATGACTGGCGCTATGGCGATGAGATAATGGCAGAAGCCTATATTCCCGGGCGCGAGCTGACCTGTGCGGTAATGGACGGCAAGGCGCTCGATGTTTGTGAAATTGTGCCTGACGGCGGCTATAGTTTTTATGATTATGAAGCAAAATATGCGCCCGGCGGCTCAAAACATGTTTGCCCGGCAAAAATTTCATCAAATATTTACCAAAATATACAAAGAATGAGTCTGGCGGCGCATTGTGCTCTGGGCTGTCGCGGTATTAGCCGGTCGGATTTTCGTTATGACGAACAGGAAGGCCTGCTGCCTGTGTGGCTGGAGCTTAATACGCAGCCGGGTATGACACCAACTTCTCTTGTGCCTGATATTGCCAGGGCTTCAGGCTACAGCTTTGTTGATGTTGTGCGCTTTGCGGCAGAGGACGCATCATGTGCCAGATAAAACACAGGCAAAATGTGTTTGTCTTGCCGTTTGCGCAGCATTGGCTGAGAGGCAATGCCGCCGCCGGGAGTTTATATGATTTACGGCCGGCGGGCGGGTTTTGGCCCGGCGGTGCTGCCGGGCAGGTAATGGGAAATATTTTGGTCAAGCGGGCAAATATAATGCGTTTTTGGCAGCGTTATCGCGTCTTTTTAAACCATATAGGCGGCACTGTGCATATTCCGCGTCATGCCGGCTCGATTGCCATGGTCGGCCTTATTGCCGGTATGGGCTGTTGGGGGCTGGTTATTGGCGGTCATGGCTGGCAGGCTTTGAAGCTGGCGGGTTCTGCTGTCGGGCTGGGTGTCGATAAAGTGCAGATAAGCGGCAATAAGCGGGTTTCTGAAATTGATGTGCTCCAGGCTTTGGGGCTTGATGGTGACACTTCCCTGCCGATTTTGAATATTGATGAGGCGCAGGCCGTGCTGGCGCGCCTGCCATGGGTTGAGCATGTCTCTGTGCATAAAATTTACCCCGACAGGCTGGCTGTGGCGCTGACAGAAAAGCGGGCTTTTGCTGTGTGGCAAAAAGCGGGTGCGGTGGATATTATTGACGAACAGGGGCAGGTTATTGTGCCTTATAGCCGGGCAGAAGGGCGAGGCCTGCCGTTTTTTGTCGGCGAAGGAGCGGCTGGGGCCGCGCCGGCTTTTCTGGCTGCCATGCGGCAATTTCCTGAGCTTGGCGCCCGCGCCCGCGCTTATATTCGCGTTGCCGATCGCCGTTGGGATATTTTGCTGGATAATGGCCTGCGGATTAAACTGCCGGAGAAAGAGCCTTTTGCCCGGCTGGAGCTGGCTGCCGCTATGGATCGCCGCACCGGCCTGTTTGGTCGCGATATAGAAGAATTGGATTTGCGGCTTGAAGACCGGATTACCGTAGCTTTAGGGGCTGAAGCCTATGCGCGCCGTCTACAGGCAGTAGCTGCGGCAGAAAAGCGTGAAAAAGCTTTGAAAAACGGGGGGAGAGCATGAATATTGTTTCTTCTTCCCTGTTTGAGCAGGCTGCCTCCGGGCAGAAGACCGGATTATTGACGGTTCTGGATATGGGTTCCAGCAAAATATCCTGCCTGATTGCCCGGCTTGTGCCGCTGCACAAGACATTGCATTTGCCCTGGCGCACCCATAAAGTGGAAGTTCTCGGTTTTGCGGCGCGGCAATCGCGCGGTATACGCGCCGGCCTGGTTATCGATATTGCTGCGGCTGAGCAGGTTGTGCGCAAGGTTATTGATGCGGCCGAGCGTATGGCCGGTTTGATGGTGAAATCGATTATTGTCAATTTTTCCGGCCGGCATATGAAAAGTGAGCGGCTTGAGGCGAAAATTACCCTGAATGAAGAGCGGGTTGAGCTGGCCGATATACGCCGCGTTATTGCCGCAGCCTGTGTGGCGCGCCGGGCCGTAAAGCGGCCGATTATTCACGCCGTGCCTTTGGCCTTCACCCTGGACGAAGATCGCGGCCTGGAAGATCCGCGCAATATGGCCGGCACGCAGCTCGGCATTGATATGCATTGCCTGGCGGTTGATACGGGGGCAGCGCGCAATCTGGAGCATTGCCTTAATCGCGCTTATCTGAAAGTGGAGGCGCTGGTGGCCACGCCTTATGCGGCCGCACTTTCCACTTTGCTGCGTGAGGAAACAATATTTGGCGCTACATGTGTAGATTTTGGCGGCGGCACAACCTCTTTTGCGATTTTTCGTAAGGGGAAATTTGTCCATGCGGATAGTCTTCCTGTTGGCGGGCAGCATATTACCGCCGATATTGCCCAGGGGCTTGCCATTTCGATAGAAGAAGCGGAGCGGTTGAAAATTATGCATGGATCTGTTGCGGATTATGCCGGCAGTGATGACAGTTATATTGCTGTCAATAGGCCTGCTTATGCCGGGACACGGCGCTTTAGCCGCAAGGAGCTGGCAAAAATTATCCGCGCCAGGGTGGAGGAAATCGGCGAAATGGTGCGCGATCGCAGTAATCGCGCCGGGTTTCGCCCGGTTGCGGGGCAGCGGCTGGTCTTGACCGGCGGCGCTTCACAGCTTGCCGGCCTGCCCGATATTATGCACATGATTTGCCGGATAAAGCCGCGTATTGGCCGCCCATTGGGGATTTCCGGCCTGCCTTTGGAGGCGCGCAGCGGTGCTTATGCCGCTCTGGCCGGCCTGTCTGTTTATCCGCAATCTTTGGGGTTTTCTGAACAGGAATTTAACTTGTCGGGGGCAGAATATGAACCGGGCAAAAAATTGAAAAAGGCAGGTCAGCGGTTTTTACAGTCGGTTAACGGCTGTGTGAAGGTTTTTAAAGGTTTTTAACGCAACGGAATTTCGCGTCTCAAAGGCATTTTTGGCGCGGGCAATGGTGAGAGAGGTAAGACTATGACAATCCAACTGCAAAAGCCGGATATAACCGAGCTTAAGCCGCGTATTAGTGTTTTTGGTGTCGGCGGCGGCGGCGGCAATGCTGTCAATAATATGATCAATGCCGGGTTGCAGGGTGTTGAATTTGTCGTCGCCAATACGGACGCCCAGGCTTTGACCATGTCCAAAGCGGAAAGACGCATTCAACTGGGTGTCAATGCGACAGACGGGTTAGGCGCCGGTTCTCACCCTGAAATCGGCCGCGAAGCGGCCGAAGAATGCCTTGATGAAATTATGGATCATCTGGGCAGCTCGCATATGGTTTTTGTAACCGCCGGCATGGGCGGCGGCACCGGCACCGGGGCGGCGCCGGTTATTGCCCGCGCGGCGCGCGAAAAGGGTATTTTGACTGTCGGAGTGGTGACCAAACCTTTTCATTTTGAAGGGCAGCGCCGCATGAAAACGGCAGAGGCAGGCATTGAGGAATTGCAGAAAAATGTCGATACATTGATTGTCATTCCCAATCAGAATTTGTTTCGTATCGCCACGGAGCAAACAACTTTTGCCGATGCTTTTTCTATGGCTGATCAGGTTTTATATTCCGGTGTGGCCTCTATTACCGATTTAATGGTGCATGAAGGCCTGGTTAATCTGGATTTTGCCGATGTGCGCTCGGTTATGCAGAAAATGGGCAAAGCCATGATGGGCACAGGCGAGGCTTCTGATAATGGCCGGGCACTGGCGGCGGCGGAAGCAGCCATTGCCAATCCGCTGCTGGACGAAACCTCAATGCGCGGGGCGCGCGGCCTGCTGATTTCTATCACCGGCGGGCGCGATATGACTTTGTTTGAGGTAGATGAAGCGGCTAATCGTATTCGCGAGGAAGTAGACCCGGACGCCAATGTTATTTTCGGTGCCATTATTGATGAAGCGCTGGAAGGCATTATTCGCGTTTCCGTGGTAGCAACCGGCATTGATGCCCGCTCTGCCGATGCTGTCGGCAGTAATGATTTTGTCGGTTCTGCCGCTTTGTCGGCAGGGCAGGCCGCCGCTTCGCTTTTAAAAAAAGACTCTCCGGCTGTAGCAGCAGCGGCAGTAGCTCCGGCTAATATCGGTTATGATGAAGAAGAGGATTTTGACGCCGATAAAGAAGCGGCAGAAGACTCTTATGCCGAGGCCGGCGTGAGCGATAATCGGGCTGCGGGCCGGTTTCCCGGCAATGGCGGGCGCGCCAATACAGGCAGCCAGAGCCGCATGAATATACAGGCTTCTTTTAACGGCAATCGCTCAGGTCTTGTTACTGCTCGTGAGGCAGAAGCAATGCCGGCGGAATTACCGCCGGAAATTGCAACGGATAATGCTGCTCCGGCTGAGGAAAATGCCGCTGTTTCTGCCCGCGCGGCTCAGACTATGCGTGTCTCGGCAGAGATGACTATGAATGCGCCGGCGCCTAATGCGCTTCATGGTGGCGGCGGCCTGGGTCAGCCTGTCTCGCGGCACACTATGCCGGCTGCAGGGCAGCCGAGCCTGGCCGGGCAGCGCGAGGCAGATCCCTTTTCTCTTAAGGACAGGGAAGATTTCTCTGCTGAATTGCGGCAGAATTTTTCGCCGCGAGACAGGGAAGAACGGGCGGAATCGGTAAACGGCGCCCGCGGTTTTATCAAAAAACTGCAGAGCTTTTTTGGCGGCGGTGATGATAATGCCGCCCGGCTGGAGCCGGCAGAAGAAGAGACTGACAATCAGGCTAATGGCCGCCGCAACGGCCGCGCCGGCCGGCCTGATGCGGCTTTTACTGAGATGACAGTGCGTGCGCCGGGCCGCCCGGCCAATATGGCGCGTCCGGCTGCCATGCAGCGCCCGGATACTATGCTTTACGGCAATCAGCGGGTGCAGGCGCGTATGGCGCTGCAGGAAGATAAAGAGGAAGAAAAGCTGGAAATCCCGGCTTTCTTACGCCGGCAAAGCCATTAATTTGCCCTTTTTGAGTTTTTAATCCTTAAGCCCCGTTCCTCAACTATAAGGAGCGGGGCTTTAATTTGCCCGGTCGGTTGCGGCTCAGCCGCAATCTGTTTCTCCGCTCCGCTTATGTGCTTGATTTCATGCGGCCGCCAGTGATAAATATAATAGAGTGAAACAGGCCGACAGGGTTATTATGCAGGTTTTTCAAACCACTTTAAAACGCAGTATCAGGCTGGAAGGTATCGGCGTTCATAGTGGCGCCGCAACGGTTGTGACATTGCACCCGGCGCCCGTCAATCACGGTATTATATTTGCCCGTTATGACCGGCAGGGGCGGCCTGTTCACTTCCCCGCCCTGAGCCGCTACAGCCGGCCGGCAGATTTATGCACGGTTTTAACGGCAGAAGGAGAGCAAAAAGGGGAAGGGCTGCGGGTAGAGACAATAGAGCATATTATGGCGGCTTTGTCAGCCTGCGGCCTGGATAATGTGCTGGCCGAAGTCTCAGCCGGTGAGGTGCCGATTTTAGACGGCAGCGCTGCGCCTTATATGGCGGCACTTGCCGCTGCGGGTATAGAAGAGCAATCGGCAAAACGCCATTATCTGCGCATTATCAGGCCGGTTGCGGTTAAAGCGGAGCGGGGCGCCGGTTTTGCCGAATTTTGCCCGCTTGGCTTTGGTGCCGCGCCGGCGCAGCTCTTTGCGGTGGAAATTGACTTTGCCGCCAAGGCTATTGGCCGTCAAAAGCTGGAATTTGCTTTAACCCCCCGCTATTTCACTGACAATCTGGCAGCGGCGCGCACTTTCGGCTTTTTGGCTGAGGCTGAGAAATTGCGCGCTTTAGGCCTGGCACAGGGAGCAGATGAGGAAAATTCGGTAGTGATTGACGCTAATGGCGCGGTGATGAATCCGCAGGCTTTAACTGCGCCGGACGCTTTTGTCCGTCATAAAGCGCTGGACGCAGTGGGCGATACGGCTTTGTTGGGGCACCCGTTTATCGGCCTGTTTCGCTCTTATCTTGGCGGACACAGGTTAAATTCTGCTGCGGTGAAAGCCCTACTGGCCGATAAAACTGCCTATGAAATAATTGAATTGACCGAGAACAGGCAGGCCTGACCTGTTTGGTCGCTATTGGTTGCGGCCTTTGGCGCCAAAAAGCGGGCGCAGTGCCGTGCCGTCCGCTGCTGTTTTTATAGCGGAACAGGTGCCGTGTCGGGGAAATATAAAGTTAATTTGTGTAAAAAGCTGATAGCGGCGCGGCAGATATTGACCTTGGCTATGAAAATCGGCTAAGCCAATGATTTGCATAATAATTGCAGCCTTTGTCCGTGGGTTACGGATTTTTGGCAGAAGCTGTTGCAAGCGGAGATATATCATGCCTGACCGGTTAAATTTACCTGTTATCTGGCGCAGTGTTTGTCATAAGGTTTTGCCGGCTGTAATGCTTGGCTGCGCCCTTATTATCGGCGGCTGCTCGGGCAAAAATAAAAGCTCCGATGATTTTGTTGAAATGAAAGAGCCGCCAGATGTCCTCTACAATCAGGCTTTGGCCAATATGGACGCCGGCCGGCTGAAAGAGGCCTCCAAAAAATTTACCGCTATTGACCGCCAGTATCCTTATTCGGAGTGGGCGCGCAAGGCGCTGATTATGGGGGCCTATAATTATTACAAGCAGAAGAAATATACGGATTCCATCAATATGGCCAGGCGCTATATTGCGCTTTATCCGACATCTAATGAAACAGCCTATGCTTTTTATGTTATCGGGCTTGATTATTTCCGCCAGATACCTGATGTCAGCCATGATCAGGGGGATTCCGCCAAAGCGGCTGAGGCTTTGCAGGAGGTGGTGAACCGTTTCCCCAAATCGGAATATGTCGGCGATGCCAAAGCCAAAATCCGTTTTGCACGTGAGCAGATGGCCGGCAAGGACATGCAGGTCGGCCGCTATTATCTGGAGCGCCGCCAATATTTGGCTGCTATTAAACGCTTTCGCTATGTAGTGGAAAATTATTCCAATACGAATCAGGTAGAGGAGGCGCTTTACCGCCTGGTAGAGGCTAATTATGCCATGGGTATAGTCTCGGAGGCGCAGGCAGCAGCGCATGCTTTGGGGCAAAATTATCCCGAAAGCGTCTGGTATAAAATGGCCTATAAACTGTTGCAGAAAAAAGGCTTAAGCCCGAAAGAAGATAAGACCGGCTGGATTGCCAAAATTTTCGGTTCGCGCAAAGCCGATGAAAAAGAAGCAGGCCCTGTGACCCGGGGGCAGGATATTGCGCCTGATGCTGCTGTGCGCGGCAGTGCAAAAGCGGTGGCAACGGGCGGCAGGCAAAACGGAAAAGCAGGAAAAGGCCGGTAAAAGCCCGGATAAGGGGCTGCTTGTCTGTTAAAGCTGTTATATGTGCTATATGCGCCGGCAGGGTTCTGGGCGTGTTGTGTCGTTTGGATAATTGCCTTGCTGCTGTGTTTCCCGCCGAGGTGTGATGCTGATGCTATAGCCGTGGCCGGCAGTGTGGCGGTGCCGCGCTTGCGGGTAAACGCTGTTGAGGCCGTAGCGGCTTGTCGCAATAGCGCAAGTAAAGTGATATGAGGTTATGCTCGTTCAGCTTTCTATTCGTGATATTGTGCTTATTGACAGGCTTGAGATAAAATTCGGCAGCGGTTTATCTATTTTAACCGGAGAAACCGGGGCCGGTAAATCTGTTTTGCTGGATTCTCTGGTTTTGGCCCTGGGTGCGCGCGGTGATGCTTCTCTGGTGCGTCATGGGGCAGAGCAGGGGCAAATAGAGGCGGTTTTTGATGTGCCGCTGCACCACCCGGTGCGGCAGATTTTGCGTGATAACGGGCTGGAAGATGATGGTGATATTATTTTGCGCCGCCTGCAATCGGCTGACGGCCGCTCACGCGTTTTTATCAATGATAAAATAGCCGGCCTTGCCGTTATGCGGGCTATTGGCAGCCAGTTGGTAGAAATTCACGGCCAGCACGCTGACCGTGCTTTTGCCGATATTGAAACGCATCGCGCTTTGCTGGACGCTTTTGGCAGCCTGCTGCCGCAAGTGGCGGTGCTTGGCCGTTTGCATCAGAGCTGGAAAGAGGCTGTACGGGCGCTGGCCGGGCAGCGGCAGAAAATGGCAGAAGCGGCAAGAGAAGCGGAATATTTGCGCAATAGCGCGGAGGAGCTGGCAAAACTGGCGCCGCAGGCGGGAGAAGAAGAAAGCCTGTCTGCTCGCCGCAGCCTGATGATGAAAGCAGAAAAAATCGCCGGTGATATTATAGAAGCAGGCGAGTTGTTGTCGGGTTCGCAATCGCCTGTGCCGGTTTTATCTAATCTGGTTCGCCGGCTGGAGCGGAAATCGGCAGAAGCGCAGGATTTGCTGGCGCCTGTTGTGCAGGCTTTGGATAAAGTTTTGCAGGCTCTGGCTGAAGCACAAGACCATATTGAGACTGCCGGCCGCAGCCTGGATTTTGACCCGCAGGAAATGGAAAGAGTAGAAGAGCGCCTGTTCAGCTTGCGGGCAGCGGCGCGGAAATATGCGGTAGCGGTGGAGAATTTGCCGGCATTGCAGGCAAAAATGGCTGCTGATTTGCGCTTGCTGGAGGCGGGTGAAGAAAGCCTGCAACATTTGGAAAATGAGGCGGAAAAGGCTCGCTCTGCCTATGATAAAGCGGCAGAAATTTTGTCACAGCAACGGGCAATGGCGGCCGGACAATTAGAGCAGGCAGTGCAGGCGGAATTGCCGGCTCTGAAGCTGGAAGGCGCTGCTTTTCTTGTCAATCGGCAGGTGGATCAGGAAAATCGCCGCGCCGAGGGTATTGATAATGTGGAATTTCAGGTGCAAACCAATCCCGGCACCAGAGCCGGGCCGATGATGAAAACTGCCTCAGGTGGGGAATTATCGCGTTTTTTGCTGGCGCTGAAAGTGGTTGTGGCTGAAAAAACATCAGCTCCTACCCTGGTATTTGATGAAATTGATACGGGCGTTGGCGGCGCGGTGGCCGATGCTATTGGCAAAAGGCTGCAAAAATTATCGAGCCGGGTGCAGGTTTTGGCCATAACGCATGCACCGCAAGTGGCTGCCCGGGCTGATGCGCATTTTCTCATTAACAAGGCAGAGCAGCCGGTGCCCAATTCAGGCAAAAAAGGCCGGCTTGCCACGCAAATCCGGCTAATGGCGGTGCCGGAGCGGCAGGAAGAAATTGCCCGTATGCTGGCGGGAGAACATATTACTGACGAAGCGCGCGCCGCCGCAGAAAAATTGCTGGCGGCAAAATAGCCGGGAGTAAAGCCGCCAGACAAGCCGGGGATAGCTTAAAACCGGCCTGGCGGGTTGTCTGCCGGCGTGAATGGGCGTATTTTGGCCGCAATCCGGCGTAATCTGGCGCGTGAGCCGGCTTTTATGCCGGTTTCCCGGCCAGGTTTGGCGCATATCTGCCCCAGGCCGGGCAGCGGGTGTGTGAGCTTGGAGAATATCTTGCTTGCCCGGGGCAAATATGCTATAAATGGAAACCGTATATACTGCCTTGATTTCACGGAAAGGCCTTCGCTATGACACGACTGCACTATTTGGCCAAAGAAATTGCCCGCCATGATACGCTCTATCACGGGCAGGATAATCCTGAAATTTCTGATGCGGAATATGATGCCCTGCGCCGTGAATATGCTGATTTGCGCACCGCTTTTATGAAAGAGCGGTCGGCAGAATTCAAAGGTTTTGCCAGACGATTAGGCGCTATGGCAAAGAAAATTGCCGCCTGAGACGGTTTCCTTTTAGCGCCGGTGGTAGAGCTTTGTGGTCAACGCAGGAGATTTAAGCAAAGAAAAAGCGCAAGCGGAGCTGGAAGAGCTTTGCCGTGAGCTTGTTGCTGCCGGCAAAGCTAACGCCGGGGCGCTGTTTTATGCGGATCTGCCGCAGCGTTTTGCGGCTTTTGAGCAGCGCTTTCCCCACATTGAGCGACAATTTCCGGAACTGTCCGAGCTGGTCTTGGAGGTGCGGTCTTTTTTGACGCAGCGCGCGGCTAAAGATGCTGAATTATTGCAGGCCGATAGTGAGCTTGGCCGTGTCGGCGCGCCGGTTTCAGAAAAATTCGCCAAAATAGCGCATAAGCTGCCGATGCTGTCGCTGGATAATGCTTTTAGCGCGCAAGATGTTGAAGATTTTGTCGCCCGTATCCGCCGCTTTTTGCGCCTTAAAGCCGAGACAGAGCTTGACTTTACGGCTGAGCCGAAAATTGACGGCCTCTCTTTAGCACTGCGTTATGAGCATGGCGCGCTTGTTCAGGCGGCGACCCGCGGTGACGGCACGACCGGTGAAAATGTAACCAATAATGCCCGCACAATAGCCGATATTCCCGCCCGCTTAAGCGGCAACCCGCCAGCCGTGCTGGAAGTGCGCGGCGAAATTTATATGAGCAAGGCCGATTTTGCCGCTTTAAATGCCGCACAGGCTTTGGCCGGCCTGCCGGGTTTCGCCAATCCGCGCAATGCGGCAGCCGGCAGTTTGCGGCAGTTAGATTCCCGCATTACGGCCGGGCGCAATTTACGTTTTTTCGCCTATGCCTGGGGGGAGGTAAGCCGCTTGCCGGCTGATACGCAATGGGGCATGATGGAAGCCTTCCGCTCTTACGGTTTTATCACCAATCCGCTGACAAAATTATGTCGCAATGCGGCGGAATTGCTGGCGCAATATCGCCTGATTGAAGAAGGTCGCGCCGGGCTGGATTATGATATTGACGGCGTGGTTTATAAGGTTAATGCGCTGGCTTTGCAGCAGCGGCTGGGCTTTGTTTCACGCTCGCCGCGCTGGGCGATTGCGCATAAATTCCCGGCTGAGCGAGCTTTTACAGTTTTAAAATCTATTGATATTCAGGTGGGGCGCACCGGCGCACTCACCCCGGTGGCGCGGCTTGCTCCGGTTAATGTCGGCGGTGCCGTGGTGACCAATGCGACCTTGCATAATGAGGATTATATTAAGGGTGTTGATTCGCATGGCGGAGAGTTGCGCCAGGGGCGCGATATTCGCGTTGGCGACACGGTTATTGTCCAGCGCGCCGGTGATGTGATTCCGCAAATTGTTGATATTGTGCCGGGCAAAAGGCCGGCAAAGACTGAGCCTTTTACCTTTCCTGCGCTTTGTCCTGTTTGCGGCAGCCATGCCGTGCGGGAAGAGGGAGAGGCAGTCTATCGCTGCATGGGCGGGCTGGTATGCCCGGCGCAGGCGGTTGAGCGCATACGCCATTTTGTTTCGCGCAATGCTTTTGATATTGAAGGCCTGGGTGAGGAAAGAGCAGAGTTTTTCTTCAAAGTGGAAGATAAAAATTTGCGTATCCGCAACCCGGCCGATATTTTCACTTTGCAGCAGCGGCAGAAAAATGCGTTGAAAAAGCTGGAAAATCTGGAGGGTTTTGGCACCAGATCGGCACAGAAAATTTATGATGCTATTGATGCGCGGCGCAATATTGCTTTAAGCCGTTTTATTTATGCTTTGGGTATCCGCCATGTCGGCGAGGTCAATGCCCGCCGCCTGGCGCGCGCCTATCACAATTATGCCGCTTTTGCCCAGGCTGCTGCGGCGGCAGAAAAGCCGCGCAACAAAAACATGGCGGAAAAGCCGCAGGACAAAGCAGATAAAGGCAATGCCGCCTGGCAGGTAATGGTGGCGGTGGAAGGCATTGGCGCGGTGGTGGCAGAAGCGGTAGTAGATTTTTATGCCGAAGAGCATAACCGCGCTGTGCTGGCCTCTCTGCTGGAGGAAATCACGGTAGAGAAAGAAGAGCCGCTTGTCAGCGCCGATTCACCGGTAGCCGGGCGGATTGTGGTTTTTACCGGCAGTCTGGAATATATGTCGCGCGATGAAGCCAAAGCCATGGCCGAACGTTACGGCGCCAAACCGGCTTCCAGTGTTTCGAGCAAAACGGATTTGGTGGTGGCAGGAGCAAAAGCCGGGTCAAAGCTGGATAAAGCGCGGCAGTTTGGCATAAAAATAATTGATGAGCGGCAATGGCTCGATTTGCTGGGGGAAAAGCTGCTTTAAGCAGCAGGGGGCAGTGTAAGCAGTGCAAAAAATTTAAATAAAAATCGCATGGCTTCTATCGAGGCTGTTTTAAATGATGCTTTGCAAATTCTGGAATCTTGTAAAAATAAAACAGCTTCCAGTTTTTGCCGTCAGGATATTGCTAAACTTGTTAAAAGTTTAGAGAAAAAACATTTTTCGTCTGGAATAAAAAGAGATAGTGCTGGAATTGATACCGCTTCAGAAGCATTTAAAAGGAAATTAAAAAATAATTACAGGAACTCTGAAGATAGAGTTTTATATAATTTTCTGCAAACTTATATTCTGGGAGAACCGTTCCCGTTTAGCTGGCCTGTAGCAATTATAAAACAGGAAAGCCCGGATTTTGTTATAAAAGACAAGCATAAAACCATAGCGATAGAGTGCACGCAGCTTATGAGCGATTTTGAAGCCGAACATTGCATTCCGTATCAGAGTGCGGTGATTGAGGCTTTTTGCCAAGGTGAACCGCCTCCGAATAAAAAGGATTTTGGCATTGATGCAGACATAGGCCGAACAGGTAGAACTCTCCCCTTGACTGATGGTGTTATAAATATTTTCATACTGCCAAATAAAATTGATGCAACGGCAATTATAGCAAAAGCAAAAAAGCTGATAGAACAAAAAGAAAGCAAAGCCAAAACTTATAAAGCAAATGGTGATTTTGATGAAATATATTTGCTGATTTATGTTAGAGGCATGAGTGCAGTGCAGATGGAAAAAATTGAAAAAGCGGTTAAAACTTCCGTTGCTGGTGCCTTCAATGCACTTATCTTTCTGAACCTCTCAGGCGCATATGAAATTGAAATTCATGCGCCTTATGACAGCCTGGCTTGATGATGGCGCTTTGATGCGGCCGGTAACGGAATAAATCTGCTTGCTGTTTTGCCGGCTTGCTTTGCGGGATATTTTTTGTGATGATGGCGGGGTTTGCACTTTTTGCCATGGTTTCTTTGGCTCTATATGCGCCGCGTTTTCAGTATATTTATTAAACCGCAATGAATATGGGCCTGAGCTTCTGCCCTGTTTAGAGTTATACACATGAAAAAAACAAAATATTCTGAAAAAAGCAATATTAAACTTATTAAATCGGCGAAAGCCGCCGGCCCTGCGCC
The DNA here is from genome assembly GCF_008636115.1 of Candidatus Tokpelaia sp. Taxonomy (GTDB): domain Bacteria; phylum Pseudomonadota; class Alphaproteobacteria; order Rhizobiales; family Rhizobiaceae; genus QLZD01. The sequence goes on from NZ_QLZD01000018.1 coordinate 72,144, forward strand.
CAAGCCGGATAAAGACAGTATAATCTGCCCTGCTGCGGTAGAGAAACTGGAGGCAGAGGGTAAAACCCGTTATGGCCTGGGCATTATTCTGGTCATTATTGCGACCTTTATTTTCGCCTGGCAGGACGCGGTGACCAAAACGCTGGTAAACCATTATCCTATCAGTTTTATTGTGTTAATCCGCGGCTGGATATTTCTGGCTGCCGGGCTGGCCTTTCTGGCTTTTTCCGGCAGGGGCGGCATAAAAGCCAATATTAAAACCAAAAGGCCGGTCTTACAGGTTTTTCGCGGTTTGCTGGTGACATGCCAGTGGCTGGCGGCGGGGGTGGGCGTGCATTATCTGGGGCTGGCGGAATCTACCGCTCTTTATGAAGCCTATCCGCTGTTTGGCACCGTGCTGGCCATATTTATTTTGCATGAGCAAGTAGGCTGGCGGCGCATTTGCGGGGTTATTATCGGTTTTATCGGTATTCTTATTATGGTTCGCCCCGGAGCGGGGATAATGTCGGGCGGGGCGCTTTATGCTTTGGCCGGAGCGTTTATTTTTGCCGTTTATATGGTGCTGACCCGCTTGGTGGCCGGCTCAGATCAGCCGCCGACCTCGTTTTTTTATATGGGTGCCGTGCCGGCTGTCGTGATGACTCTGGCGGCGCCTTATGTCTGGGTGGATATGGCGGCAAAGGATATTTGGCTGTTTGCTTTATTGGGGCTTTTTGCTGTTTCGGCGCATTTTTGCATGATAAAAGCGCTCACTCTGGCGCCGGTAGCCATACTCCAGCCGTTTAATTATTTTCAGCTTGTCTGGTCAATTTTTGTCGGTTTGGCCGTTTTCGGCGATTTGCCTGATAAATATGTTTTTATCGGCGCGGCGCTGGTGGTGTTGAGCGGATTATTTGTGCTCTATCGCGGGCAGGTGCGCAAACCGCGTATTTTTGTTGAAGCCAAGGCTGATTCATGACCAAAAGCAGCCGGAGCAAATATAAGGAAGCAGTATGGCGGCAGCAGATAACAGGCCGGGCGGCAAAAATATGCACCGCCGCTTAGGGGCGGCGGCGGCGCGCCTGGCGCGCCTGTTGGCGCATAAAGGACGCGTGCCGGCAAAAGCGGCGGCGGCGGCACCGGTGCGGCAGGCAGAAATGGCGGTTGAGGCGGCAACCGGCAATCTCGATACAGGCCGGCTTGGCTGGGGTATTGCTTTTCTGGTAACCGGCACTTTTATGTTTGCCCTGCAAGATGCTGCCACCAAAAGCCTGGTGAGCAGCTATCCGATCAGCTTTATTATTATGACGCGCTGTTTTGCGCTGTTTATCGGCTCATTTTTGCTGTTATCAGCCTCACCCGGCGGGATAAAAGCCAATATTAAAACCAAAAAGCCGGTTTTGCAGTTTTTGCGCGGCGCTTTGGTGATGAGCCAATGGCTGCTGGCTGCTTATAGTATGCGTGAGCTGGGGCTGGGGGAAACAACGGCGCTTTATGAGGCCTATCCGCTGTTTTGCACGATTCTGGCTGTGTTTATCCTGCATGAAACGATTGGCTGGCGGCGGATAGTCGGCCTGATTATCGGTTTTTGCGGTATTTTGATAATGGTGCGTCCGGGTTTTGGCGCTGTCTCGCTCGGCACTTTATGTGCTTTAAGCGGTGCGCTTCTATTTGCCTTTTATGTGGTGCTGACCCGGCTGGTGGCAAATTATGATCAGCCGCAAACCTCATTTTTTTATATGGGATCCGTATCAGCGGCTTTGATGCTGCCGGCGCTGCCTTTTATCTGGACACAAATTGCCTGGGGAGATATTTGGCTGTTTGCGGCGCTGGGCCTGTTTTGTGTCAGTGCCCATTTTTGCATGATTAAAGCTTTGTCACTGGCGTCTGTTGCGGTGTTGCAGCCGTTTAATTATTCGCAGCTTATATGGTCTATTTTGATCGGCTTTATTGTTTTTGGCGATGTGCCTGACAAATATGTGTTTATCGGCGCCGGTCTGGTTGTGTTTAGCGGCCTGTTCGTTATTTTCCGCGGCCATATGCGCAAACCGCGCATTTTTGTTGAATAAAAGCGCCTGAACGCGGTGAAAAAGTCTGACAGGGGCGGTTGCCGCAAAATTGCTGTTGCAAAACCGGCAGGGCTGCCTTAAGGTCATAAACAGCAGAGGATTGTTGCGCCGGGCGGTGATGCGGCTATGTTCGGCTGTTGGAATGCAGGCAGGAGCTGTTTGCCGCACCAGGCTTGTTTATTACACAATTTTGGGTCAGGCGGCGGGAGATTGAATATGCGTCACTTTCTGGATTTAACGAATCGCAAGCCGATTTTTTACGGCAGCAATCGTGTTGTTTATGTCCACCCGGAGGATCCGGATTTTTTCGTTAAAGTAGCGCGCCCGCGTGCCGTTAAAAATTATCTTGACAGAATTCCGAAATGGAAACGCCGCTTCAAAATTCTGGGTGGCGGTCTGCCGCAGAGTTTTCGTGAATTCAGAGAATATATGCGTCTTAATTTGCCCGCGGCTCCGGTGCTGCCTTATATATTTGTTTCTGCGGGTTTTGTCGCGACATCAGAAGGCTGGGGACATGTGGTAAAAGCTGAACGCGGGGAAGACGGCAATTATGCGCCGACTCTGGCCTCAATCATTAATGAGCCGGGAAAATATGAAAAACCGCTGGCGGATTTCCTTAGCTGGGTGGTGGATACGCCGGCTGCTTTCACCAATCTGCAGCCGTGGAATCTTGTTCTCGCCCAAAGAGACGGCAAAAATCAGATTGTTTCTATTGACGGCCTTGGTGAGCGCTGCTTTATCCAGTTTCGCGCTTATTTCCCCTCTATCAATAAACGCAAAAATCGAAGAAGAGTGCGCAAGCTGCTGTGGCGGATAGAAGAATTGAAAGCCGGAAGAATTGGTGTTGAAGCGCAAGAAAAAATGAAAGGCACTGTAGCCTCTACGGTTTAAAAAATGCTAAACTCACGGCGTTTTGCCGGCGCGGTGAAGGCGGTGCCGTGTGGGGAGTAAAGGGCGCGCCTTGACCTCAGTGGGCGAGTGCGCTGGAGATAGAGCAGCAGGGTGCTCGGGTGAAGAGCGGTTTCCCTGTTATTTAAAAATCAGCCGGCTCGCTATTGTGAAGAATGCCTTGGGTGTAGCCTGCCACGCGGTTTTGGAATCCTTAAGCGGCAAAAAAGGCCGTTAAACAGCCCTCAAAGCCCATTTAAAAGCCCTTTATTAGCCTGCTCTTCAGAAACGGCAGAGATAGGCAGTTGCCCGTCTGTCTCTTGCGCTCGCTCAATAATATACGGAGCGGCTTGCCGCCGGGCTGCGGCTTCTGTATCAGCATCATATGCCTGGCCTGTGCGGCGCTCATTATGCCGTAAAACCCACGCGCCTAAACGGCCGTGCCGCAGCTTGAAACCGCCGCAATCAGCAATAAAAGCCGCCGCCTCTTGCCCGCAAAGCCCGCAGGCCGGCATTTCACCATGGTTGCTGTAAAGCGCATAAGTTCTCATTTTTTCTGCTCCGATAAGCTTTTATTATCGCTCTCGGAGTTAGCTCGCTTCCGCTTTTCAGAGCCAGCCTTTATTCGCGCTCTCCCGGGCTTCCCGTCACATTCCAGAAAAGCACTCACCCTTCGCCTTTTCTTAAGCGGCGATTCCCGCATCTCCCCACTTATTCTAAAACTGTGTGTCAATTAACCTTGGGCAGATTGTGGTGCCTTAAAGGCGCAACGGGTGCAATGTAAGGCGCAAGAGCATGTCATTGCCACGCTTTGGCGCTCTGTGTGGGTGCTCCAGGCCTATGAGGGCAAAGCGGCGCTCTCAGATACCGCTGCCGCTTTGCGAAATTGTGCGCCATTTTGCGCAATTATGGCGGGCAAAGTGCTCAAAGACCGGGGGAGTGATCCTTCTCTTTGTTTGTCTTTCATTCTTTTTGTCTTGCGGCTCCTTGCCCTTTTATTGCGCTGCTTTTCTCCCTTTATTGTGCCGCTATTTCTGCCGTTGCCTGTTTGAGCCATTGCTGTGTGCTGCTGTCTGTGATAAAGGGCCGCAGTGTTTTACGGACATGGGCATGATAGGCATTAAGCCAGGCTAATTCTTCAGCACTGAGCATCGCTGCCAAAACAAGCCTGTTGTCCATAGGGCATAAAGTCAGCGTTTCAAAACTCAGCATCGGCGTGTCACCGCCGGGGATTGCGCTTGCCGGGCTAATAATCAGCAGATTTTCCAGCCGAATGCCAAAAGCGCCTTCACAATAATAGCCCGGCTCACAGGAAATAATCATGCCGGCATATAATTCCTGCGCACCGGCGCGGGAGATTGTTTGCGGCCCTTCATGCACGTTGAGAAAACTGCCAATACCATGGCCGGTGCCATGGGCATAATCCATGCCGTTTTGCCATAAAGCATAACGCGCCAGACTATCCAGATCCCGCCCGCGCGTGCCCTGCGGAAAGCGCGCCCGGCTTAAGTTTATCAGACCTTGCAAAACCAGGGTAAAGCAGCGTTTTTCTTCTTCTCCCACAGTGCCGATGGCGACAGTGCGGGTAATATCCGTGGTGCCGTCACGATATTGGCCGCCGGAATCGGTCAGATAAAGCTCTCCTTGCTGAAATTGGCGATTGCTGCCTTCTGTCACGCGATAGTGAATAATGGCGCCATTGGCGCCAATGCCGGAAATTGTATCAAAGGAAATATCTTCCAGCCGGCTGCCCATGGCGGCGGCTGTGTCACGGCGGAATGCTTCCAATTTTTCGGCGGCGGTAATTTCATCAAGATCGCTATTGTTTTTGGTTGCTGCTGCGTCCAGCCAGGCCAGAAAACGCACCATGGCCACGCCGTCACGCAAATGTGCCTGCCGCGCGCCGGCAAGCTCGGCTGCTGTTTTAACCGCGCGCGGCAGCTCGGCCGGGTCATCGGCCGCTATCACCTGCCCGCCCGCTTCTTCCACCAGCAGGCGAAAGGCCTCCGCACAGCCCGCTATATCCAGCATTATTGTGCTATAATGTTTGATATAGGAAGCCATATAATCGCTCAAGCTGCCTATCGGCACCATCATAGCCACCGGCGCCAGCGCTTCTTCGATAGCGGCATCGCATTTGGCTTCATCAATAAAAACGACTGCTTTGCCAGCCGGCGGCGCGCTATCATCGACCGGGATAAGGGCAAAGCCTAAAGCTACCGGCGTATGCGCCACATCGCTGCCGCGTATATTCAGCGCCCAAGCAATAGCAGCCGGTTCGGTCAACAAACAAGCGCCGGCGCCGGCTTTTTTTACCTCAGCGCGGATTGCCGCCAGCTTATCAGCGGCGCTGCGGCCGGTATATTCAGCCGGCTGGAGCGTAACCCGGCCCTGCGGCGCCGGCGGGCGATCCTGCCAGATAAGATCGATGAGATTTTCCGGCGCGGCGGTCAGCTCGCCCTGCGGCGCTAAGGCCTCACGCAAGGCGGCGGCTTCTTTTATACTATGCAGCCACGGATCAAAGCCGATTTTCAGCCCGGCCGCCGGCAGAGAGCCGGCTTGCGCGCGGCTGGCGCTATAATGCCGCAGCCAGGCAGCCGGTGGTGTTGCAATTAAATCTTCATAGGTGAATAGTGCCGGATCTGTCTGTTGCCGCGCCTGCAATTTGTAGCGGCCATCGACAAACAGTACGGCTGTTTCCGGTAAAATAACAGCATAGCCGGCCGAGCCGTCAAAACCGGTGAGCCAGGCCAGTCTTTGCGCACAGGGCGGCACATACTCCCCTTGATATTCATCATTATGGGGAACCAGAAAAGCATCAAATCCCTGCTGCTTCATAATCTGACGTAAAGCGCTGAGCCGGTCGCCGGCCTGCTGCGGATTAGTCTCTGTCGTGAAAGACTGGAACATATTTACCCTTTCCCCGTTTTATTGGCATAGCGGCCGGTGCCGCCTGCCGCTTTCCGCGGTGGCAGCTCTTTCAGCCTGCCGCCGGCCGCCGCAAATGCAGTGTTGCCCAGCCTTGTTTGAAGAGCTTGTCGACGACCGCCGCCCCATATGCTTGATAAGCGGCGGCGACAGCATCACTCTGTTCAGTCAGCAGGCCGGAAAGCAGCAGCGAGCCACCCGGTTTGAGCGCCTTTACCATTGCTTCCGCCATAGCAATTATCGGCCCGGCCAGAATATTAGCCATAATCAGATCAAACGGCGCCGCCTGAGCAATAGAGGCGCCGGCAAAACCTTCGGCACAGGCAAGGGTGATGGTCTTGCGCACCCCGTTGAGCGCCACATTTTCAGCGGCAATAGCAATAGCCAGCGGGTCATTATCGGTGGCCAGCACATGGTTTTTGCCTAATTTGGCCGCGGCAATGGCCAAAATGCCGCTGCCGGTGCCAATATCGAGAATATGGGTCGGTTTTTCCGCCGTAATAATTTTTTCCAGCATTTCCAGGCAGCCGGCTGTCGTACCGTGATGGCCGGTGCCGAAAGCGCGATTGGCCTCTATTTCTATGCCGATAGCACCCGGGGGGAGCCTGGCGCGATCATGAGCGCCATGAACAAAAAAATGCCCGGCGCGCACCGGCTTAAGCCCGGCCAGGCTGTGTTTGACCCAGTCAATTTGCGGCAAAACTTCGCGCTTTACCGCGGCAATATCCGTTGCGGCCAGGGCAGAAAGCCGTGCTCGCGCTGCTTTTTCCTCTTTTTCGGTTACATAAAGGGAAATTGCAAAAATGCCGTTTTCTTCATCATCAAATGAGGCCAGCGGCCAGCCTTCTTCTTCAAAAGCGGCTTCCGCTCTGGCATAGATTTCTTCCCCCTTTAATTTGGGCAGATCAAGGAAAAGACGAATCTGCTGGGTCATAAAATATTACCCTTTGATATAAAGTTCTGCGCGCCTTTAGCGGCTGCGAATAGCGGCCAAACCGGCCGGCCTGGTTCATTAACTGTCGGCCAGGGCTTTAAGCTGCTCGATGGCGATGGAATCTTTTTCCTGATAGGGGATCATACCGCGCAAGCGCCCGCCTTTATTCAGCAGCAGCACCGCTGCCGTATGGTCATAAGTATAATCGCCATCTTCCCCCGCCACTTTGCGGGCGGCAATATTGAAAGATTCCACCATTTTATGCACGGCCTGCGGCGGGCCGCTAATGCCGATAATCCGGCCGGAGACATTGGCGAGATAATCATGCAGAATTTGCGGCGTATCGCGCTCCGGATCAACAGTTACAAACCAGACATTAATATTATCAGCGCTTTTGCCCAGTTTTTGCAGCCAGTTTTGCAGATCAAACAGGGTAGTGGGACAAATATCGGGGCAATGCGTGTAGCCGAAAAAGACGGCAGCAGGCTTGGCGCGCAGATCGGCCTGTGTTACTTGTCGGCCATTGGAATCTGTGAGGTTGAAATTGCCGCCCAGAGCACCAGGCATGGTAAACCAGACATAAAAGCTGAGAAGAACGGCAAAAAGCGCAATAATGCCGGCAATACGGGCAGCCGCAGCCAAGGGAGAATCCTGTTGCATAATGTGATCTGCCTTTCTGCCTGTTGTCAGACATGGTTTCCAAGAGCAGGACAGTTCCCGTTTTAAAGCTCTATGCCGTTGAAAACAAGCTTTATCGCAAAATTCTGCCCAGGTGAGCGGCAGTGCAAGATAAATTGGGGGAATAAGGCACTATGCCCCAATTATGTCACAGGTGAAATTTAAACCGTATCTCGCGGGCGGTTTGATCCGGGCGCGTCCTGTAACATAAAGGAAAATATCATGGTTAAAAAGAAAGTTGCCGATTGGGTTGTAGATATACTGGAGCGAGCCGGTGTTAAAAATTGTTTCGGTATTGTCGGCGATTCCCTTAATTATGTGACAGATGCCATTTATCGCAGCAAAATCAACTGGGTGCATATGCGCCATGAAGAAGCAGGTGCTTTTGCTGCCGGGGCAGAGGCCTATTTGACCGGCGGGCTGAGCGCCTGCGCCGGCTCTTGCGGGCCGGGCAGCCTGCATTTTATCAATGGTATTTTTGAGGCGAATCGCAACCGTGCGCCGGTAGTGCTGATAGCGAGCCAGATTGCCACCGACAAAATCGGCACGGATTTTCCGCAGGAAGTGGATTTCAAGAGTATTTATGCCCAATCTTCGGTCTTTTGCCGTGAAATCGCGCGGCCGGAACAGGCACAGTATATTACCGCTATGGCTTGTCAGGCGGCGTTGGAAAAACGCGGTGTGGCGGTGATAATTTTATCTTCCGATATTGCGGCGCAGAGTGTAGCGGGCGCGGCTGATTATCCGCTGCACCGGCAGAAAACGCTGATCCGCCCTGAGGATTCGCAGCTTAAGGAGATTGCGGCGCTGCTGGCCAAAGGCAAAAAAATCGGTATTTTTGCCGGGGCGGGCGTAGAGGGTGCCCATGAGGAATTATTGCAACTGGCCGGAAAATTGCAGGCCCCTGTAGCTCATACATCACGCGCCAAGGATTTTGTTGAATATGATAATCCCTATAATATGGGTATGACCGGGCTTTTAGGGGTGAAATCCGGCTATGATATGATACAGAATTGCGACACATTGCTGCTGCTGGGCACAGATTTTGCTTATCCGCAATTTTATGCCGACAAAACGGTTTTTATCCAGATTGATGAAGATCCGACCCATATAGGCCGCCGCCGGCCGGTGCAGCTTGGTGTGGTTGGAGATATTAAGGCAACATTGCAGGCTTTATTACCGTTTTTGCCGCAAAGGGAGGACACGGCATTTTTGCGGGAATGTCTGGAAGAGCGGAAAAAGACAGTAGAAGCTCTGGCAAAAGAGGAAGAAAAGGTTGGGAAAGATATTATCCACCCGCAATATCTTGTTGGCCTGTTGAGCAAATATGCTGCTGATGATGCTGTTTTTACGGCTGATGGTGGGTCGTGCTTTGCCTGGGGGCTGCGCCATTTTACCACGAACGGCAAAAGGCGCACTTTGATGAGTATGCGGCACGGGACAATGGCCAATGCCATGCCGGAAGCTTTGGGGGCGCAAAAGGCCTTTCCCGGCCGGCAGGTGATTTCCCTTTCTGGTGATGGCGGGCTGGCTATGCTGCTGGGTGATATGCTGACCGCCATGCAGGAAAAACTGCCGATAAAAATTGTCGTGCTAAATAATCGCTCTCTTAATTTTGTTGAGCTGGAGCAAAAAGTAGACGGTCTGGTCAATCATTATACGGATTTGCATAATCCGGATTTCGGCAAACTGGCGGAAGTGATGGGCTATAAAGGCTGGACAGTAGACAAACCGCAGGAGCTGGCAGATATTGTGCCGCAATTTCTTGCCGTTGACGGCCCGGCGCTGCTTGATGTCAAAACCACGCCCTATGAGCTGGTTGTGCCGCCGCATGTCAATGTGAGTCAGGTGGCTCATACCGCCCTTTATGGCGCCAAAGCGCTGGCTGCCGGCCGATTGAAAGATGTTGAAAAACTGCTGACCGATAATTTTGTGAAATAAGGGCCGGCGCGGGCGGCGGGGGATTTTCTCCTGCCGCCTTTTATTGTCACCCTGTCAGGCTGCGATACTTACGGTGAATAAGGATTTTGATCTGAGTTTAGGGGCGGGATATAAAAGCAAAGCGCAAAAAGTTCGGGTGATGAGCGAAGCATGGGTAGAAAATAATATAGTCTGCCCGGCTTGCGGCAGCGCCTTGCAGAAAGTGAAAAATAATAGCCCGGTGAAGGATTTTCATTGCGCGCAATGCCCTGAGCAGTTTGAGCTGAAAAGCAGCGGCAAAAAATGGGGGCGGAAAATTATGGCCGGCGCCTATGCCGCTATGCGAAAGCGGCTGCAATCGCCGCAGCCGCCCAATTTTTTCTTTTTGCACTATAAAGAGACTGCTGCAGGCTGTCGGGTAGAAAATTTCTTTTGTCTGCCGAAGCAGTTTTTCACCGCCAATATTATTGAAAAACGGTGCTCTTTACGAGCGACAGCGCGGCGCGCCCGCTGGGTCGGCTGCAAAATATTGGTCGATAAATTGCCGGAAAGCGGCAAAATTTTCTATATGCGCGATAATATTTGTGCCCCTGATGCCGATGTCAGAAGAAATTTTGCTAAAATCCGATTTTTGAATGCACAAAAGACAGAAGCGAAAAGCTGGCTGATCGATGTGATGAAGCAAATTGAATTGCTGGCGCAACGGCGCTTCAGTCTGACAGAGTTTTACGCCAAGGCTGAGGCAGATTTACAAAAGAAGCACCCCGATAACAATAATGTCAAAGCAAAAATCCGCCAGCAATTACAAACTCTGCGTGATCAAGGCTATTTATCCTTCAAAGGCGGTGGTATTTATGAATTATGCTAATACTCTGTTTTTCGCGATTTCGAAATAAAGCGCGCTACAGCTTTTCCACATAGCCGGCGAGGACGCGTTTTTGCCCGGCTTTGTCAAAATCTACCGTTAATTTATCATCTTCCATCGCGCTAATAGTGCCGTTGCCGAATTTAAGGTGAAAGACACGGTCGCCGGGCTTTAAGCCTGCCGCCGCTGTTTTGCCGCTGCCGCCCTTTCTGCCGCCTGTTCCCTGCTGCAATATTCGCTCTTCCAATAGCGGCGTGCGGTCTGTTGCCGATTTGCCTCTCTCTATGCCGGTTTCAATATCAGCGCCGGAGCGGCGGCCCCAATTATTGCGGGTAGCTTCCGTTGCATTGCGCTTGCCGCGCTGAAAGCCCGGGGTCTGATAATTGCCGCCAAACGGATCCGGCATATGGAAAGCACTGCCTGTATGGCCGCTCGCTGCCGTGTAAGGCATGGCATAGCCGCCGTAACTATTATCAGGCACCATAATTTCCACTTGTTCTTCCGGCAGCTCGCCTAAAAAGCGTGAAGGCATGGTGTTTTGCCACAGGCCGTGAATGCGCCTGTTCTGGCTAAACCAGATATATTCCCGCTGCCGCGCGCGCGTCAGGCCAACATAAGCCAGCCGCCTTTCTTCCTCCAGCCCCTTCTTCCCGCCTTCGTCCAGCGCTCGCTGATGGGGAAACAGGCCTTCCTCCCAGCCGGGCAGAAAAACAGCGTCAAATTCCAGCCCTTTGGCGGCGTGCAGGGTCATGATATTAACAGCTTCTCTACCGCTTCTATTATCATTTTCCATTACCAGCGCAATATGCTCCAGAAAGCCGCGCAAATTTTCAAACCCTTCCATAGAGCGGGCAAGCTCTTTTAAATTTTCCAGCCGGCCGGCGGCATCGGCCGATTTATCATTTTGCCACATTTCCGTATAGCCGGATTCGTCCAGAATAATTTGCGCTAATTCTGCCGGCGCTGTTGTATCGATTATATTGCGCCAGCGGCGGAAATTTTCTACTACCTCACGCAGGGCGCTGCGTTGTTTGGCCGGCAGCTCCGTGCCCGCTATCAGCTCTGCCGCTGCCGCCAATAGCGGCATATGCAGCCGGCGCGCTGTATCATGCAGCCGGCGCAGGCAGGCATCGCCCAGGCCGCGTTTCGGCAGGTTGAAAATCCGCTCAAAGGCCATATCATCAGCCGGCTGTGCTGCCACGCGCAAATAGGCAATGGCATCGCGGATTTCCTGCCGCTCATAAAAGCGCTGCCCGCCAATAATACGGTAATCAAGGCCGATTATACCGAAACGCTCTTCAAATTCGCGCGTCTGAAATGAGGCGCGCACCAGAATGGCAATAGCGCCCAGTGCCGTGCCGCTGCTCAGCAGCGCCTCAATTTCATCGCCAATAGCGCGCGCTTCTTCCTGGCTGTCCCAGGCGGCGTATAATCGAACTTTTGCCGCATCATCAGCCACTTTATCGGGGAACAGGGTTTTGCCCAGCCGGCCTTGATTATAGGCAATAAGATGCGAAGCTGTGGCCAGAATAGGCGCGGTAGAACGATAATTGCGCTCCAGACGGATAAGTTTTGCCCCCGGAAAATCATGCTCAAAGCGCAGAATATTATCGACCTCTGCCCCGCGCCAGCCGTAAATAGACTGGTCATCATCGCCGACACAGCAGAGATTGACGCTCTGCCGCTCCCCTGTCTGTGGATTGGGCAGCCTTTGCGCCAGCAGCCGCAGCCATAAATATTGCGCCAGATTGGTATCCTGATATTCATCAACCAGAATATAGCGGAATTTCTGCTGATATTTTGCCAGAATATCCGGGCGCTTTTTAAAAACGGCAATCGGCAGCAGCAGCAAATCGCCAAAATCGCAGCTATTGGTAGTTTTCAGCCTTTCCTGATAGGCTTGGTATAAGATCCGTCCTTTGCCGTCACCAAAAGAACGGGCATCACCTTCCGGCACTCGCTCCGGTGTCCAGCCTTTGTTTTTCCACTCATCAATTTTATGCGCCAGGCTGCGCGCCGGCCATCTTTTATCGTCCAGTCCCTCAGCGCGAATCAGTTGTTTGAGCAGGCGCTGGACATCATCACTGTCTAAAATAGTGAAATCCGGCTTTAATTCCGCCAATTCGGCATGAATGCGCAAAAATTTTGCCCCGAGCGCATGAAATGTGCCCAGCCACGGCATGGCTTGCACGGCTTCACCAACAAGCCTGCCAATACGCTCTTTCATTTCGCTGGCAGCTTTATTAGTAAAAGTCACGGCCAGAATCTGTTTTGGAGCAGCCAGTTTTTGTGCCAGAATATAGGCGATACGCGTAGTCAAAACCCGCGTTTTCCCTGTTCCGGCGCCAGCCAGCACCAATAACGGGCCTTCGGTTGTTTCTACCGCTTCACGCTGTTGCGGGTTCAAATTTTTTAGCGAAAAATTCGGGCAGACAGGCGGCAGCCCGCGTGCCGCTATAGCGCGCTCGGCAAGATTCACTGCCGGCTGCGGCGTGACGGCAGAATTTTCATCGCCGCTGCCGTCCGCTACATTTTCGGCCGGGTTTTGATCTGCCTCATTGCTCTCATAATGGCGGGGAATATTAGCGGGAGGAGAATTATCGGGCATCATTAAGCAGGATTTAATGGTTTTCGCAGCAAAAAGCGAGGGGCCGGCTGCTTTATCCCGCGCTTTATTTAAAACCGCATCAGAAGATTCCGGCCTGGAGGTGAAGGAGAGGCCGCTTCTGCCGCCTGCCTTTGTGCCGGCGCGGCAATCCCCCCAGGCTCTTATGGTTATTTTTTACGGAAAGCGTCCAGCGAGACAATACTGGCGGAGCTTTCACGCTGTTTCCCGGCCTGGTTTGCCGGCGCTGTGTCATTATTCCGCTCTGCCTTTTCCGACCCGCCGGCCTGCTCATATAGAGCATTTTCGGTTATGGCATTGGTGTAATTTTGCGGCACGGGCACCGGTGGCGAGAGATTTTTTTCTGTTTTTTCAGTATAGTCTTTTTCTCGCTTGTGCTTTGGCGGCGGAAAAGTGACAATAGCGTTTTCTTCATCTCTCTGCTGTTCTGCCGCCAGCGCCTCTTCATCTTCATCGCGAGCCGGTTTTGTAAAAGCCACTTCAAAAGCAGCAGCGGGGTCATAAAAAATCTGCATGGCAGCAAAAGGAACAAGCAGTTTTTCGGCTATGCCGCCAAAGCTCAAAGTAACGGTAAAAGAATCGGCAAAAAGCTGCATATCCCAAAAACGGTGTTGCAGGACAATGGTCATTGTCTCAGGAAAGCGCTCTTTCAGCCGCTCCGAAATTTGCACTCCGGCCTTTTGGGTAGAGAAAGTAATATAGAAATGGTGCTCACCCGGCAGGCCGTTTGCTGCCACATCTGCCAAAATATCGCGAATGACATTTAGCAGGGCATTTTGCACAAGGTTTTCATAGTCTATGCGATCTTGCATGCCTTTTTCCCAAAACAGCGGCAAGCGCCGGGCAAGCGACCCGGCAAAGCTCAATAAATTATCCTGTCTTCTGCCATGAGCAATAATATAATATGGGGAGCCAAAGCAACTGAAAAAGGCATAATCAGCTGCAAAACCACCACCCGGCAGTGCCTTCCACCTGAAAACCGCACCGCATTTGCAATTTTGCGGAAAACAGGATTACCGGCAAATATGGCAAAATAAATGCAGGCTTCTGTTGCCGGGTGCCTGCAACCCCGCTTGCTCCTGCGAGAGAACAAGACTTGAAGTGAGGTTGTCAGCCGCAATTAAGCAGCAAGACGTGCCTCCGCATAATTGTCGTTTGCAATTATACATAAGCCCGATAACGGCGGAACAATGCCGGGTAAAAGAGCAATCTTTACGCCCTTGTCGATCCTGTTTCGCCCCCGCCATAAAGCAACCCAATCTTCTGCCGTCAGGCACGCTTTGCCTGCAAGCGCGCCCGGATTGCTTTATGGTGGAGGCGTCGGGTACTGCCCCCGAGTCCAATGGGTTTATTACACAGTCCGTTTATCACCATAGCCGGCGAGCCGGCAGCCGATAATATAGACCATGGCGGCATAATTTGCAAGGATTATGCCGTTTTATTTTTCCCGCCCTCAAAAGCGGCAACATCTTGCCGCGCGCGTTTTGAGAACCATTTATAAAAATAATCAATCCTGATTGCAAAAGAGGTTTTTTCATGGAAAACGCAAAACAAGATGTCAAAAGATATGATTCTCACCCTGATATGGCGGCCGTTGAAAAATTATGCAAGCATTTGCAGGCGGCAATGCAAAATGATGACGGCAAATGGGTGGCGGTGAGCGATCCTGAGGAAGTGAAACGGGTAGAGCAGTGGGCAGAGAAGCATCTTGGTGCCGGCAAGGAGAAGGCCAAGCACACTGTTGAAGCCGTAGCCAGGGAAATGCACAATGATCATCACAAAAACCGCGTGACCTTTTATTATCTTATGGCTAAAAAACTTGGCAAATTGGGGCATATTCCTTCCTGATAAAGGGGATTTCTCTCAAATCCTGAATCCTTTCCCGCTCATACGTGCAGGCGCCCGGCTCTTGTGCCGACCGGCGCCTGCAATTTTTCTCAGCCGTAGACCGGCGTGATTTTGTTGCTAATTCGCTGTGGATTTGTTAACTGTTTTTTGTGCTTTTGCTGTCTCTTTTATCCGAATCGGATATTTTATAGGGAGTGTAGCATGTGCGTCTGTCTGTTCAGGCGCTTTTTTGTATATTTTTGGCAAAAGGAAAATCTGAGAGTATGGTTTTATGAAACAATATCTTGATTTGTTAAACCATGTTTTGCAACACGGTATTGATAAAGACGATCGCACCGGCACCGGCACGCGTTCGATTTTCGGTTATCAGATGCGCTTTGATCTGGCACAGGGCTTCCCCTTGCTTACCACCAAAAAGCTGTTTGTCCGCGGCATTATTTATGAATTATTGTGGTTTCTGCGGGGCGCTGACAATGGCGTTACCAATATCCGCTATCTGCAGGAACATGGCGTTAAAATATGGGACGACTGGGCTGATGAGGAAGGCAATCTGGGCTGCGTTTACGGCGCGCAATGGCGCTCCTGGCCGGATTATAGCGGCGGTCATATTGATCAGATTACCAATGTAGTTGAACAGATAAAAACCAATCCCGATTCGCGCCGCCTTATTGTCTCGGCCTGGAATCCGGCAAAAATTGATGAAATGGCTTTGCCGCCCTGCCATTGCCTGTTTCAGTTTTATGTTGCCCGCGGCCGGCTTTCCTGCCAGCTATACCAGCGCTCGGGCGATATATTTCTGGGTGTGCCGTTTAATATTGCCTCCTATTCTTTATTAACCATGATGATAGCGCAGATTTGCGGGCTTAAAGCCGGTGAATTTATTCACACATTGGGGGACGCGCATTTATATAAAAACCATTTTGAACAGGCGGCAGAGCAATTAAACCGGGCGCCCGGGCCGCTGCCGATGATAAAGCTTAACCCGACTGTTAAAGATATTTTCGCTTTCGATTATCCGGATTTTACGCTGGAAAATTATCAGGCGCAGCCGCATATCAAGGCGCCAATAGCCGTTTGAGCCGTTTTGAGGTCAAGGCAAACAGCGCAAGCCGCACCGGGGACAAACAGGGGGAAAAGCGGATTTCCCCTTTGCCTGGACGGTATTACCGCATTATAATTGCATTATGGCGAACTTCTTGCACCCCAGACCGCTTATATCCATCATTGTCGCTGCTGCCCGCAACGGTACTATTGGCAGTAATGGCGTCATGCCCTGGCATTTGCCGGGGGATTTACGTTATTTCAAGCGCGTAACTCAGGGCAAGCCGGTCATTATGGGGCAAAAAACATGGCAAAGCCTGCCGCGGCGGCCATTGCCCGGGCGCGCCAATATTGTGCTCACCCGACAGCGCGCTTTTGCGGCGCCGGGCGCTTTTATTGCCCATTCTCTCGAGGAAGCCGTGCAAATTGCCGCAAATTGGGCAGCGGCAAAAAACATAAGGGAAATATTTATTATTGGCGGCGGCACAGTTTTTGCGCAGGCTTTGCCGCTGGCTGACAAAATTTATCTCACGCAAATTCTTGCCGATATTGACGGTGATACATTTTTCAAGCCATCTCTGCCGGCGCATATCTGGCAGAAAAGTGAAAAGGCGGCCCCGGTTTTATCGGCCAAAGACAGCCATGCTTATCATTTTCTGCTGTATCAGCGCCGCCATTGCCGGCGATCTGTGCCAAAAATCAGCAGCTTATGGGCAATTTTCGGCAAAGGCGGCCGGGCTGCTTTGTCGCTCAAACGGCTTTTTTCGGCTGATTGATCGGCCTGCTTGTCGGCTCAACGCGCTTTTCCGGCCTGTCTTCTTTGTCTGTTTTTCCTGCAAAAGGCTGCTTTCAGAAAATATTGCCGCTCTGGCTGCTGATTTTTTGCCGCTGCCATTGAAAACAGGGATTTTCCTGCTTATAAAAAGGCCAGGCAAAACAGGCCTCGGCCGAGACTTGGAATAAGGACACAAATATGCCCTGGAAAAATCAACAGGACGATAAAAACGGCGGCGCTTCCAGCGGCAGCCCGTGGGGCGGGCGCGGCAATTCCAGCGGCGGGAAAAAGATTTTCCCTGTTTCTTCCGGGAAAGGTGGCGCCTCTTCCGGCGATAATAAGGGAGGTGATGATAAAACAGGCGGCCCCGCTGTGCCTGATATTGATGCGCTGCTGCGCAAGGGGCAAAAGCAGATAAAACAGATGGGCGGCGGCTCTCTTGTTTTTGTTATTATGGCGCTGGCTGTTGTTTTTTGGCTGTTTCACTGCTTTTATATTGTCCAGCAAAATGAGCAGGCGGTAGAATTGCGCTTTGGCAAGCCGAAGCAAACAATAGCGGCGGAAGGGCTGCATTTCTATTTCTGGCCGGTTGAGACTTATCGTAAAGTGCCGTTGACAGAACAGGCCGTGACCATTGGCAATGATAATAGTGACGGTTTAATGTTGTCGGGCGATCAGAATATTGTCAATGTCAATTTCTCTGTTTATTATTATATTACCCAGCCTTCCGCCTATTTGTTTAATGTGAAAGATCAAAGCGGCACTGTGCAGCAAGTGGCGGAGAGCGCCATGCGTGAAATTGTCGGCCGCCGCCCGGCCGATGATGTTTACCGCAATCGGCGTGAAATTGTTGCCAATGAAGTGCGCGGCATAATTCAATCTACCCTGGATAAATATGGGCTGGGGGCGCAGGTAAGCCGTGTTTCCATTCGCGAGGCGGCGCCGCCTTATGAGGTGGCTGAGGCCTTTAATGCCGTGCAGCAGGCCGAGCAGGAGCGTAATCGCTCCATTGAGCAGGGTAATCAGGAACGCGCGCGCCTGCATGGCCTGGCCAATGGCCAGGCGGCCGGTATTCGCGAAAAAGCGGCGGCCTATAAAGCCCGCATTGTAGAAGAAGCACGCGGCGAGGCGCAACGTTTCATCACGGTGGAAAGGGAAGCGAAAACTGCGCCGGCTGCAACTCGTTTTCGTCTTTATCTGGAAACAATGGAGCAAATGCTGGCTGTGCCCGGCAAGCTGGTTATTGGCACCGGGGTAAACGGCAATGCTGTTATGCCTTATTTGCCTTTGGATAATTTGCTGCGCTCGCGCCCGCAGCGGGCTGCCTCTGGTGCAGCCATGCCGGGAGAATCTTTATCGGCTTTGCCGGATAGTGATGATAAAGCCGGGGCAATGAGGGAAAAAGCAGCCGGCGCCGCCGGCCTTTATGGTCGCGCCCGGGCTGATTCTGTGACAGAAGTGAGGTAATTATGCGTCGTTTTCCTTTAATTATCGGTTTTTACCTCATTCTGGCGGCTCTTTTTCTTGCCTGGCTGACTGTTTTTATTGTTTATCCGCGCCAGCAAATAGCGGTTAAACGCTTTGGCCAGATTATGCGGGTAGAAACTGTGCCCGGCCTCTATTTCAAACTGCCTTTTATTGATCAAATGGTGATAATTGATGATCGCCTGCGCCGTTATGACCTGCCGACCAAGACAGTGCAGGTGCGCGGCGGTGCTTTTTATGAAGTTGATGCTTTTTTCACTTACCGCATTACCAATGCCAGATTATTTTTGCAGAAAGTGGCTTCAGGCCAGCCTTCTACTGCCGAAGAAGTAAATCTTGCCCCGCGCTTTGATGATGCGCTGCGCGCTGTTTACGGCCAGCGGGATTTTAGCGCCGCTTTATCTTCGGCTCGCGCCGATATGATGCAGGAAGTCAAGCAGCAAATAGCCGGTGATGCGCAATCTTTGGGCATTACGATTATTGATGTGCGTATTCGCCGGACAGACTTGACCAAAGCAGTGTCACAGCGCACTTTTGAGAGAATGCGGCAGGAGCGTGAGGCTGTGGCCGAGCAGTTGCGCGCCCGCGGCAATGAGGAAAAAGACAAAATTATTGCCGCGGCCAATCGCGAATATGAGGAAATTATTGCCGCCGCTACGCGTGATGCCGATATAATGCGCGGGGAAGGCGAAGCCGGGCGGATCGATATTTTGCGCGATGCTATTGCTGTTGATCCGGAATTTTATATGTTCTGGCGGTCGATGGACGCTTATAAGAAAATTAAAAATCTGCCGATGATTATTGCGCCGGATTCCGTTTTTTTTAAATATTTGAAAACACCGGACGGGCAATAATCATAGTGGAATAGTGGCAAGGCCCGGCGGTAATAGGGATTTTGGCCTTCTATTGTGTTGAGGCAAATGTCAACAGGCAGGCGGTGCGCACGCCTTCTGAAAAATACTTGATTGGCAAAGGCGGCAGCCGGACAAGGGGTGATCCCTTTTGTGAATTTTAAATCAGGGGATAGGCATAATGTCCTTAGGCATACGCGGTCTTGTTATATTTCCGGTTATTGCGGGCGCTGTTTTTGCGCTGTGCCTGCCGGTGCCGGGTGGCAGGCTTTATGCTGCTCAGCCTGTTGCTGTTGTCAAAACGGTTTTATCACCGGCAAATGCTGCGCCAAATAAAACGGCACTGTCGCCGGTCGCTCCGGCCTTGCCGCCTGAAGAATCGGTTGCCCCTTCGCGATGGTCAAATTATGAAGCGCCGCAATCTGTGGCTGATCTCGCTGCTGCCCTTATCGGTGCTGTGGTTAATATTTCTACTTCGCAAACAGTAAAGGGAGTAGAGGATAGCAGTAATTTATCGGTGCCGCCGCCGGCTGCCGCACCGGACAGCTCGCCGTTTCAGGAATATTTTCAGGATTTCTTTGCCGATAAAGACGGTAAGGGCACAGTGCGCAAAACACAATCTCTGGGTTCCGGTTTTATTATTGATGCCGAACGCGGGCTGGTTGTTACCAATAATCATGTTATTGCCGATGCTGATGATATTGAAGTGAATTTTTCTGACGGCTCCAAGCTGAAAGCCAAATTACTGGGCAAAGATGCCAAAACAGATATTGCTCTCTTGCAAATTGACCCAAAGGTTAAAAAATTGCAGGCTGTATCTTTTGGCAATTCCGTTCATGCCCGTATTGGCGATTGGGTCATGGCTATCGGCAATCCTTTCGGCTTTGGCGGCTCGGTGACATTGGGCATTGTTTCTGCCCGCAACCGCAATATTAATTCCGGCCCTTATGATGATTTTATCCAGACAGATGCGGCCATTAACCGCGGTAATTCCGGCGGGCCGCTTTTTGATATGGAAGGCAAGGTTATCGGCATCAATACGGCGATTGTTTCCCCTTCCGGCGGCTCTATCGGCATTGGTTTTGCCATTCCTTCAGAATTGGCCTTTGGCGTAGTGCGGCAATTACGTGAATTTGGCGAAACACGGCGCGGCTGGCTGGCGGTGCGCATTCAGCCGGTGACCGCTGATATTGCTGCTTCTTTCGGCCTGCCGGCGGCGGAAGGTGCCATGGTTTCCGGCCTGATTGCCGGCGCTAAAGATGTCGATAATAAAGAATTGCGAGACGGTGATATTATTATGCGTTTTGGCAATAAGCCGGTCGCAAGTGCCCGTTTATTGCCGCGTATGGTGGCGGAAAGCCCTGTCGGCGTGGTTGTCCCGGTCACAATCTGGCGCAATGGCAAAGAGCAGACAGTAAAAGTGAAGCCTGGCCTGCTTGACGAAAAAATGGACGATAGCAGCGCTGATGATGAGCCGCCGCCAGGTGATGCCAAACAAAGGAAAAAAGACAAAGACAAGCCGAAAACGGCGACTACGGGGTTTATTCTGGGTATGCAACTGGCGGAATTGACTGATGATATTCGCAATCAATATTCTATTGTCAAAGAGGTGGAAGGGGTGGCCGTGCTGGCGGTTATACCTGATTCCAATGCCGCAGAAAAACGCATTGCCGCCGGCAATGTGATTGTCGATATCAATCAGGAGGCGGTTAAAACGCCGGAAGATGTTGAAAAAAGACTGGCAGTGTTAAAGGATTCCGGCCGCAAAAATGCTTTGCTAATGCTGGCCGCGCCGACAGGTGAATTGCGCTTTGTTACTGTGTTGCTGGATTAAGGCTATGCCCTATGCGCTTTGATGAAGCTGCCTCTGTTTTAAAGAAAATTTATGAAGAAATGGCGCAAAGAAAGGAAGCCGGTCAGGCGGCGCTTCTGTTTGGCCTGTATTGTGCTGAAGAAATAAAAGCTATGAATTACAAAAACTTTGTAACCAGGCTGGTATTTCTGAGAGTTACGCAACAGAAATGAGAAGGGGGGGTAAAAATCGCCCCTTACATAGAGTTGAAGCCTGTGCTGAAAGAGCGCTTGTTAAATTATGTGAAAATCTGACATATATTTTACAGAGACAAATTTTTAAGCGAAATTTACGAGAATAAGGTCAGATAATTCTTGCCTGAAAAATTTAACAATAAAGTGATTTTGATAGCAGGCTTGACGGCTTCCGGCAAATCGCAACTGGCGCTGGATATTGCCCGCTCTATGAATGCCGGCAAGGGGGGGGCGCAGGAAGCGGTGATTATCAATGCCGATTCCATGCAGGTTTATGATGGTTTGCGTGTTCTGACCGCCCGCCCGCCGGCGGCAGATTTGGCGCAGGCGCCGCATTATCTTTATGGTTTTGTTGATGCTGCCTGCCGCTTTTCCGCCGGAGCGTGGTTGAAAGCGGTAGAAAAACTGCTGCAACAGCCGGAAATGCAGGGTAAAATCTGTATTTTTGTCGGCGGCACCGGGCTGTATTTCCACGCTTTGCTGGGGGGGCTGGCAGAAATCCCGCCAATTAGCGCCGCTGTGCGGCAAAAAGGGCAAAATTTACTGGCGGAAAAAGGGGTAGCCGGCCTTTATGCTGCGTTACAAAGCAGCGATAGCACTATGGCAGCCAGGCTTTCGCCGCAAGACAGCCAGCGCATTATGCGCGCCTGGGAAGTATGGGAGGAAACGGGAAAATCGCTCGGCCACTGGCAGAGCGAGACTAATCCGCCATTGATACAGGCAGAAAAAGCGCGCAAATTGGTGCTTTTGCCGCCGCAAGCGGCTATTTATGCGCAAATCAATGCCCGGGTCGATAAAATGGTGGAGCAGGGAGCGCCGGCTGAGGTGGAAGTTTTGCGCGCCCGCCGGCTTGACCCGCAATTACCGCTGATGAAAGCTGCCGGTGTGAGAGAATTTTACGCTTATCTGGACGGCGAAACAGATTTGCCGGCCGCTATTGACAAAACCAAACAGGCAACACGGCATTACGCCAAAAGGCAGCGCACCTGGTTTAGCCGCCGCTTAAGTCTTGACTGGCAGGTTTTTGTCAGTGCCGCCGCTGCCGGGCGCGCTATTTTTTAAGTTGCCGCTGCTCCCGGCCGAAAATACCGCTAATCGCTTTATTGCAGGAATTGCGTTATTCAGGCGCGGCCGATTGTGTTGATTGGGTGAAGCGCTCTATTGTGAGAGATTCGGCCTGAAGGCAAATAAAGGCCTTGTTTTAACCGGGGGCGCTGCCGCATTATTTTTAGCCTTGCGCTTTTCCGGCCCGATTCCGGCGGGTGCAGCCCTATTACCAGGCTTTTGCTAATCAGGCAGGGCAGAAAATGGGCTGGGGAAAGACACTGTTACAAGCACTATTTCTGCTTGCTTTCCGGCATGGAATCCTGTTTTGTTCCACATATGCAATTTTCACCGCAACAAGAGCAGGCGCTGGATAATGTCGGCGCCTGGCTTAAGCGCAAGGACAGCCCGGTTTTTCGTCTGTTCGGCTATGCCGGCACCGGTAAAACAACGCTTGCCCGCCATTTTGCCGAGGGGGTAAAGGGTGATGTGCTGTTTGCCGCTTTTACCGGCAAGGCGGCGCAAGTATTGCGCGCCAAAGGCGCACGCAATGCTCGCACTTTGCATTCGCTGATTTATCGTCCGCGCGGTGAAGATAAGGAAAAAGACGAAAAAACCGGCAAAACATCTATTGTGCCGACTTTTTCGCTCAATCGCGACAGCCCGGTGGCACAGGCTGATTTGGTTATTATCGATGAATGCTCAATGGTAGATGAAAAACTGGGGCGCGATTTATTGGGCTTTGGCACACCGGTTTTGGTATTGGGTGATCCGGGGCAATTACCGCCTGTCTCCGGCGGCGGCTTTTTTACCGAAAGCAAGCCGGATTTTTTATTGACGGAAATTCATCGGCAGGCGCGAGATAATCCCATTATCCGTCTGGCCTTGGCGGCGCGCGAAGGCAGAGAAATTGCCCTTGGCGATTATGGCAAAGCGCGGGTTATTTCTCGCTATGCTATGAGTAAAGAGGATATGGCTGCCGCCGTATTGGCGGCCGATCAGGTGCTTATCGGCACAAATCGCTCACGCCGCCTTTATAATCAGCGTCTGCGGGATTTGAAGAATTTTACTGCTTTATATCCGCAGGCGGGCGACAAGCTGGTTTGTCTGCGCAACGACCCGGCCAAAGGGCTGCTGAACGGCTCATTGTGGAAAGTGATACAATCTTCCCGCGAAACAGTGAAACCGGGGATAAATTTGCTGGTGCGACCGGAAGAAGAGAGCGGTGAAGTGGTAAAAATCAAACTGCTGAAAACGGCGTTTGAACTGACGGGAGAAGAAGTGCCGTGGGCGGTGAAAAAGCGTTATGATGATTTTGATTACGGCTATGCTTTAACCGTGCATAAAGCGCAAGGTTCGCAATGGGATAAAGTGGTGCTGTTTGACGAAACTTATGCTTTTCGTGATATGAGCGAACGCTGGCTTTATACTGCCATTACCCGCGCTGCCGAAGAAATTGTGATAGTGCGGTAGAGCCTGTAGGGCGAAATCAGGCTGTTTTGCGCTTTTCTGTCCGGCCGATGTAATCGGCGGGGAGCGCCGTGATGCGGCGGGCTTGGCTCAACAGGTGAGGAAGGGTGACAGCGCAGAGCTGCCAGTGGGTAAAGAAGGCGGCAGAGAGCGGGATAAGGCAGCAAGGAGCGCCGTGAGTGCCACAGGCTGGCCTGTGGCACGACAGGGACGAGGAATCAAGCGGCGAGGAGGGCACTATTCCGGCGGGAATAAAAGGCCTTTGCCCGGCTTTATTGCCTGTCATTCAGGGCTTGGTGCAGTTGTTCCTCATTCAGCTCATTTTCCCATTTGGCCACAACAATACAGGCGACAGCATTGCCGATAATATTGGTGAGCGAGCGGCACATATCCATAAAACGGTCTATCCCCAATATTAGCGCCATGCCGGCTGCCGGCAAAGCGGGGACAACCTGCAAAGTAGCAGCCAGCGCAATAAAGCCCGCACCGGCTACCCCGGCCGCTCCTTTGGAAGACAGCATGGCCACCAGCAAAATCAAGAGCTGCTGGCCGAGAGAAAGATGTATATCCAAAGCCTGGGCAATAAATAAGGCGGCAAGGGTCATATACATATTAGTGCCGTCAAGATTAAAGGAATAACCTGTCGGCACTACCAGCCCAACTACTGATTTTCTGGCTCCGGCCTTTTCCATTTTCTCCATCAGGCTGGGCAAGGCAGATTCAGAGGAAGAAGTGCCTAATACGAGCAGCAATTCATCTTTTAAATAGCGTAACAGGGCAAAAACAGAAAAGCCGCAACGGCGGCAAACCGCGCCCAGCAGCAGGGCAACAAACAGAAAAGCCGCCAGATAAAAGCTTAGCACCAGATAAGCCAGATTGACAACTGAAGCAATGCCGTAAGCGCCAATAGTGAAAGCCATGGCGCCAAAAGCGCCGATAGGCGCTGCTTTCATGATAATAGCCACTAATTTGAAAATCGGGCTTGTCAACGCCTGGATAAAATCCAGAACCGGTTTGCCTTTATCCCCCGCTGCGCCAAGGGCAATGCCGAACAGCACCGAGAAAAACAGCACTTGCAGAATATTGCCGGAGACAAAGGCAGAAACGACAGTAGCCGGAATAATATTAAGCACAAAAGCGATAAAAGAGAGATCATGCGCCTGTTCAAGATAATGCGAGACAGTGTTGCGATTAAGCGTGGCCGGGTTAATATGCAGACCATGCCCGGGCTGTAGCAGATTGCCGATAATCAGGCCGATAATCAGCGCCAAAGTGGAAAAAGTGAAAAAATAAAGCAGCGCTTTACCGGCCACCCGGCCGACTTTGCGCAAATCGCTCATGCCGGCAATGCCGCTGGCAATGGTTAAAAAAATAACCGGGGCGATAATCATTTTAACCAGCTTGATAAAAGCATCACCCAGAGGTTTGAGCGCTTCGCCCAGGCCGGGCCAGAAATAGCCGACAATAATGCCGCAAATAATGGCAAAGAAAACCTGCACATAAAGGCGGCGATATAAAATGCGAAAATTATAGGCTACCCCGTTTTCAAGGATAATTTTCGGCTCTTTTCCCGGCATAGGCTTCCCCTTTACCTCTTGTGCAACAGACAAGGCTGCCGGCCTTTGCCGCAGCCGCAATAATGCCAATAGCACAAAAGGCGGGAGAGCGCCAGTCCGGCGAATATTGTGGCGGGGAGGGGCGCGGCCCCGACAGGGACAGATAATATTATTGCCTGCTTTATGTGCCGCCCAAAGTCTTGCGCAGCCGTGATTCGTCCAGCTCGTTTTCCCATTTGGCCACAACAATGCAGGCACAAGAGGCGGGGAGGGGCGCGGCCCGACAGGGACAGATAATATTATTGCCTGCTTTATGTGCCGCCCAAAGTCTTGCGCAGCCGCTTTTCGTCTAACTCATTTTCCCATTTGGCCACAACAATGCAGGCAATAGTATTGCCGATAACATTGGTGAGAGCGCGGCATTCCGACATAAAGCGGTCTATCCCCAATATCAGGGTCAGCCCGGCCACCGGCAAATCGGGAAGAACCTGCAAAGTCGCCGCCAAAGTGATAAAACCGGCACCGGCAATGCCGGCCGCACCTTTGGAAGACAGCATGGCCACCAGCAGGAGCAGGATTTGCTGCCCGAAAGGCAGGTGAATATCCAGTGCCTGGGCAATAAATAATGTTGCCAGCGTCATATAAATATTGGTGCCGTCGAGATTAAAAGAATACCCTGCCGGCATAACCAGCCCGACTACAGTTTTTTTTGCCCCGGCTTTTTCCATTTTCTCCATCAGGCTGGGCAAAGCGGATTCAGAGGAAGATGTGCCCAGCACCAGCACCAGCTCATCTTTAATATAATTGAGCAGCGAAAAAATGGAAAAGCCGCAGCGGCGGCAGACAGCGCCGAGAACAAGCACAATAAACAGCAGGGAAGTAATATAAAAAGTCAGCACCAGATAGGCCAGATTGGCAACAGAGCCAAGGCCGTAACGGCCAATAGTAAAGGCAATAGCGCCAAAAGCGCCGATGGGCGCTGCTTTCATCAATATGGCCACCAGTTTGAAAAAAGGCACAATCAGCGCCTGAATAAAGTTTAAAACCGGCTTGCCTTTATCTCCCACAGCGCCGAGCGCAATGCCGAACAGCACGGAGAAAAACAGCACTTGCAAAATATTACCTTCGGCAAAGGCAGAAACAACAGTTGCAGGGATAATATTCAACAGGAAAGCGATAATTGAAGTATCATGCGCTTTTGCGGCATAAGCGGCAACGGCCGCCTCGTCCAGCGTGGCCGGGTTAATATGCAGGCCGTGCCCGGGCTGCAGCACATTGCCGACAATCAGGCCGATAATCAGTGCCAAAGTGGAAAAAGTGAAAAAATAGGCAAAAGCCTTGCCCGCCACCCGGCCGACTTTGCGCAAATCGCTCATGCCGGCAATGCCGCTGACAATGGTCAAAAAAATAACCGGGGTAATAATCATTTTAACCAGTTTGATAAAAGCATCGCCCAGAGGTTTGAGCGCTTCACCCAGGCCGGGCCAGAAATAGCCGACAATAATGCCGCAAATAATGGCAATAATAACCTGCGCATAAAGATGGCGATAAAGATTGCGGAAAGAATAGACTTTCTTGCCTTCTGTTATACCGGTTTTTATTTTTTGTACCATAGCGCCTCTTGTTTCTTTTTGCCGCTGCCAGGCCAGCGGATCACGGCCGGAAAAACAGATTACAAGAATTTATGACAGGTAAAAAGCGTAAAAGCAAATACAAAATCGCAGCCCGGATTGCCGCCTTGCCGGCTCTGCGTAAATGCCGGCCGGGCCGAGCCACTATGGCCGGCTGTAAGGTGAAACACAGGGGACGCGCGCCG
This sequence comes from Candidatus Tokpelaia sp., assembly GCF_008636115.1. GTDB lineage: Bacteria > Pseudomonadota > Alphaproteobacteria > Rhizobiales > Rhizobiaceae > QLZD01. The sequence continues at coordinate 98,963 of NZ_QLZD01000018.1, forward strand.
GCCGCAAAGTGCCGCTTTTGTCAAATGGACGGTAGCTGTTATCTGTCGCCCGATAAGAGGGGTGGTTGTTCTGGCACCATTGCCGGTGATTAACGGCTTTATTTGGGTCAATAATCCGGGCAGGGCGGTAGCGCACCCCCGGCGCGGTAAATTGCGGCCTTGCTGCGGCTTTGCCGCTGCCGCCCGCCTGCCCGGCAAAAGACTGCCGCGCCAGGGGCGGCGCGTGATAAGGCGCGGCTTTAATATAGGGATTGCCGCTTAAATCTACCGCCTGCGCCGCGGGAAAGCCGCCAATAATGGCGGAATTTATGATCAAAGCGGCAAGGCACCGGGCTGAAGATAAAATATTATAGAAATGGGGCGTTAACAGCATAATTGGTCTCTCAAATTTGTTGCCTTACCTTAACCGGCTGTTTGTGTTTTATTTTGCCAATAAAAGTCAATTTTGGCAGCAGCAGCGGCAGGGTCAGGCTACAATTTTGCACAAAAAGGCGGATATATAGTAAAAAACGCTAGGAATTCCACCGCAATCATGCCAAAAAGACGAGAGCGGGCAGGGGTATGCAGCAGCCAAAAGGCGCTTTGCGCTGCGTTGCAGCGGGTGAAAGCTTGCTGCCAAGGAGAGAGGAATACACCTGATAATGGAGCAGATAACGGCTTTTTTCAAGGATATAAGCACAGCTATAGTCCCGCTGAATAATTTTCTCTGGAATTATATTCTGGTGGTTGTGCTGGTGGGGCTGGGGCTGGTTTTTACCCTTTCTTCCCGTTTTGTCCAGTTTCGCTATTTTCGGCGTATGTTTGCCCTGCTATGGCGCGGCCGCGCTTTTGAAGATCAGGGCAAGGAGCATTTAAGCTCGTTTCAGGCCTTGATTGTGTCGCTGGCCGGGCGGGTCGGCGGCGGTGCCATTGTCGGTGTGGCGGCGGCTATTTCACTGGGCGGCCCGGGTTCAATTTTCTGGCTTTGGGTGGCCGGGCTTATCGGCATGGGCACCAGTTTTATTGAATGCACTTTGGCGCAGGCCTATAAGCGCTTTGGCACAGAGGGGTCTTTCCGCGGCGGGCCGTCTTTTTATATTACTTACGGTTTGGGCAAAAACTGGCGCTGGCTGGCAGCAGTAGTATCTGTTTTTCTGTTTGTCACTTATGGTTTTTGCTTTAACGGCGTGCAGTCTTATGCTGTAGCCAATTCCGTGCATGAGGCTTTTAATGTGCCGCTATGGGTTTTGTCTCTCGCTTTGGGTGTTGCCGTGGCCGGCATTATTATGGGTGGTTTGCAGCGTATTGCCAGAATATCGGATATTCTGGTGCCGATTATGATTTTCGGCTATATGGCTATGGCTATTGTGGTTATTGCGCTGAATATCAGCGCTGTTCCCGCTATGTTTCATCTCATTATCAGCAGTGCCTTTGGGCTGGAGCCGATGATTGGCGGCGGCATTGGCGCCGCCGTGGCCATGGGGGTGCGGCGCAGCCTGTTTTCCAGCGAGGCAGGTCTTGGCTCTGCCCCCAATGTGGCAGCTACGGCTGACGTCAACCACCCGGCTGATCAGGGGGTAATGCAGGCTTTTTCAGTATTTATTGATACGGTAATAGTGTGTTCGTGCACGGCTTTTATTATTTTGCTTGGCGGTGTTTATGCCCCCGGTATGGATAGCAGCTTTTCCGGCATTGTGCTGACGCAGGAATCCCTTGCCGCCAGTGTGGGTGACGGGGGCAGGATTTTTGTCAGCCTGGCTTTAATGCTGTTTGCCTTTACCACGATTATTTACAATTATTTTCTGGGTGAAAACAGCCTGAGCTATTTCGGTATCAAAAGCAAAGGGGCAATTTTTATTTACCGTGCTGTTGTGGTGGTGATTTGTATGATTGGCGCTTTTGCCGATCTGGCTACCGTATTCAGCTTTGCCGATCTGGCGATGGGGCTGCTGGCCTGTTCCAATATTATTGCTCTGGCGCTGCTTATCAAGCCGGCTTTGCGCCTTATTCGCGATTATGACCGGCAGTTGAAAAACGGTGTCAAAGATCCGATTTTTGACGGAGCGGCCTTTGGGCAGCAAGGTATTGACCTTGAAGTCTGGAATAAAGAGCGGCTGGAAAAAGCGCTGATCGAGCGCAATGCCTATGAACGGGCCGATATAATGTGACCGGCAACCGGCGCCGGGCGGCTTGAGACAGGTTGTTTTTGCCGCCCTTGCCGCCCTTGCCGGCTGACGCGCCGGTACTGTGTACAGGTGCTCCGCCGCTGTATAAGCGCGCGCCGGCAAGCCCCGCGCAGTTTTATCTGGAAATATTGCGGATTATCCGCCGGCGCTGTATAGATGCGCTAGCAAACTTGCCCGGGCCGGAGCAGTTAATGCAATGTCGGCGGAGTATTGGCAGAAGAGCCGCCGGAGCGCGGGCAAAAAGCGGCAGCGGTAAACAGGAGCCAGCCGCCAATCATTAACAGGCCGCCAAGCGGTGCCGCATAAGGGAAAAGCGGCCGGCCATAATATTGCAGCGCCAATAGCGTTGCGGTAAACAGGCTGCCGCCCAAAAAAATGAGCAAACCGGCCAGCCGCGGCAGGCAGCTTTCTGTTTTGCCTAACCCCAAAAGCAAAAAGACCGGGGCATTGCCCAGCAGAATCGGGGCAAAATCACCATAAAAGCCGCCAATATGTTTGGCAGCGGCAAAAGCGGCAATACCGCCGGCGCCAAAAATACCGCCGACCAGACAGAAGAAGCGATGACAGAACAGGCGGCGGTAAAGGGGAAGAGTGGGCATGATTTTCCTTAAGTCAAAATTGGGCAATGCGTGTTTGAAAGGCGAGCTGTGCGCTCACAAGCGGCTTTGCTCTTGCCGGGCGTGCTGCTCATTATGCCGGTTTTAGCGTGTAACAGCAAGCGCCTCATTATTTTATCGGCACCGGGCCGGCGGATAGAGGCCGTTCTTGCTGTTTTCACTTTACCACTTTGCCGGGGTAGCGCGCTCTGGCCGATGATGGGCCGGACTTTCGCCGGGAATTACAGGCAATTCGAAAGGCAATCAAGCCGCAACGCTGCTGCCCGTGAGCGCGCAGCCAAGGGTAGCATAGCTCATCAGAAACCGAAGGGGCACGCGGAGCGTGCAAACCGAAGGGGCGCGCGGAGCGTGCAAAACGCGGTCAAGCCGCAACAAGCCGGCGGTGTAGTATCATTTATCAGGAAATATAGCGGATATGGCGCGGCATGGCCATATGGCTTATCAGAAAAATGGCTTAAAGCCTGGCCGGTGAGCAGTGCGGCCGTGGCGCGCCGGGGCGGCCGTTCTGCTGCCGCCGGCACAGCAAATAATTTTGCATAAAAGCGGCCACAGCCTTGCTTGCGGCAGCAGTCG
>NZ_QLZD01000016.1 GCF_008636115.1 Candidatus Tokpelaia sp.
CGACTGCTGCCGCAAGCAAGGCTGTGGCCGCTTTTATGCAAAATTATTTGCTGTGCCGGCGGCGGCAGAACGGCCGCTATAATGGCCGGCTGGGGTGTTGTGGCAGGACAGCCGGGGCTGCGGCAGCCTGAGCGCCGAAGGGCGGCGGCTGTTGCAGGCGGCGGTTAAGGGCGCGGATAATTTCCGCCGCTGCCGGCGGCAGCCTTTGTGTCAGCCCGCTTTTACCGGAATTTTCCTTATTTGTTTTGCCGGCGCCGGCACCGGCGGTGATTGCGTTACTGACACCGGGTATCGGCTTGATTTTAATATTCTGATGGGCATAAAGCATCATTCTTTGCCAGATCATGGCCGGGACAATGCCGCCGGTCATTTTATTCATAGGGGAGAAATTATCATTGCCTATCCACACAGCGGCGGTGTAATTGCCGGTAAAGCCGACAAACCAGGCATCGCGGTAATTTTGTGTTGTGCCGGTTTTGCCGCCAACCAGTGCCATTGGCAGGCGGGCGCGGCCGCCTGTCCCCCTTTGGGTGACCTGTACCAGCATATAATTCATATAAGTGGCGGCCTTCTCGCTCAGCACCCGGCGCACAGGCGGCGCATCACGGCTCCAATCCCAGATTCTTTGCCCTTCAGAGGAGGTAATCTGGGTGAAGCCGTGGCGATTGCCGGCCATGCCGCCATTGGCAAACATGTTAAAGCCGGTTGCCTGATCCATCACTGTCATGCCGTCTGTGCCGAGCACCATGGTTTTATAGCCCGATATGGGAGATTCTATGCCGATAGCTTTTAACAAAGCGACAATTTGTTTGGTGGAGCGGTGCAAATATTGATAAGTCAGGCGCACCGGCACTGTATTGAGCGATTTGATAAAAGCGGTGGTGAGATCAACCGCGCCGGCATAGCTGCGGCCGTAATTGCGCGGCTGCCAGCCGCCCCAGTTTATCGGCCCATCAGTGACCACTGTGCGCGGTGTCAGGCCGTTTTCCATTGCCACGGCATAGACATAGGGCTTGAAGGAGGAGCCGGTCTGCCGCCGCGCCTGGGTGGCGCGGTTAAACTGGCTCATAGTATAATCGCGGCCGCCGACAATAGCGCGCACGGCGCCGTCTGTATCCAGAATAACGGCAGCCGCCTGAGAAGCGCGAAAAGATTTGCCATATTGCCGCAAGTGATATTGGACAGATTCCTCTGCCGCTTTTTGCAGATCAATATCCAGAGTGGTGCGCACGGTCAAAACCCGCTCGGGGAAGTTATCGCCCGCTTTGCGAATTTCGTCAAAGGCCCAATCCAGAAAATAATCAGGACTGTCTTCATATTTATAGCGGGTAATAATATTGGCCGGGTGGCTGCGGGCTTCCAGCACCTGGCCTTCGGTCAAAAAACCATTAGCCACCATATTGGAAAGGACAATATTGGCGCGCGCCCTTGCGGCCGGCAGGTTGACATGGGGCGCATATTTGCCCGGCGCTTTAAACAGGCCGGCCAGCATGGCAGCCTCTGCCAGTGAAATAGTGCGCACATCTTTGCCGAAATAAAATTGTGAAGCGGAAGCAATACCAAATGTGCCGCCGCCCATATAAGCGCGATCCAGATAAAGCTGCAAAATTTCCTTTTTGCTCATATTGCATTCCAGCCACAGCGCCAGATAGGCCTCCTTTATTTTGCGCGCCAAAGTTCTCTCATTATTTAAAAACAGGTTTTTGGCCAGTTGCTGGGTAAGGGTTGAGCCGCCCTGCACTGTGCTGTTTGCCTGCACATTATGGTTGAGCGCGCGTGACAGGCCATAAAAATCAATGCCCCAATGGTCAAAAAAACGGCGATCTTCGGTGGCTAAAACCGCTTTTATTAAATAATCGGGCATGGCCTCAATCGGCACTTCTTCTGAATGCAGGACGCCGCGCTGGCCGATAAACCTGCCTTTATTATCAAGAAAAGTAACACTTAAATTGCCTTTTGACTGCCAGTTGCTTTTGGTAACGTCAAAAATAGCGAGGCCGATAAAGGAAAAGGCAGCCAGCCCAACGAGCCCCAGATTCAGACCTTCGGAAAACCCGCTGACAAACCAGCGCGCTGCGCCATGCAAGTGAAAATGCTCAGTAAAAATAGAATAATTTTCCCATAAATCGCGCAAATAATTATTCAGACGATAAAGGCTGTTATTGAGCCGCGCAATAAAAGCCGCCCAATAAGGGTGGCGCAAAATAGGCCGTTTTTTGTGCTTTTGCCGGCGTTTTTGCTTTATCATCAGGCAATCCGATAGAATTTTTGCCTGCCTTTATATAGAGCAGGTTTTTCCCGGCGCTATGCCGGTTTTCGGGCTGTTGCCGCCGCTTTGGCCGGCCGCTGCGGGCCGCACTTCGCCCGCTGCGTGGAGAGAGCGGGCGCAAGACCGGGCGGTAAATGTCCCAAAAAGGTGAAATTTACCGCAAAAAGCACTATATTAAAATTCCGCCTCGCGATAATTGACGCATTTTACCAAAAAATGATAATAAATTCTGCAGAATTTAGTGCAAAATGCGTCTATAATCAGAACAAGGCTTGAGGTCTGACTGTCAGGGTTCCGGCTCCTTTGATAAATATGGCGATAATGAGGATTGACATGATGAAGAAATATATTTTTGCTTTATGTGCGCCTTTTATCCTGGCTGCTGCTCCGGCTTTTGCCGATTGCCAGTCTGTCGCGCAAAAAACGGCAGAAAAACAAAATGGCAAGCTGGTCAGGGTCAGCCCGGGCAAGGATAAAGACGGCAAGGATATTTGTGTGGTGATTATTGCCGTTCCCAGCACACAGGGGGAAAAACCCCGCCGGGTAGAGCTGGCTGTGCCGTTGGATAAATAGGCGGGCTTTAGTGCCGAATGCAAGCAGTCCGGCCAGGCCCGCCGGCAATTAAAGCTTGCCTCATTGCTGCGATTCTGCCACAAGGGCAGCATCGCAGCGGCAGTGCCGGGCGTTTTTCCTTTAACTATATTTTCAGCGGAAATTTTTTATTAAATGGTAAAGGGGTTTCATTATAAAAACTGGCTTGTCATAACGGCGCTTATTATGCCGGTTGCGGCCTGTGCGCCCTTGCGCGGGGTTTTTTCGCATAAAAGCGGGGCCTCAGTTGGCGGCATGGCCGTGCCGGGGCAAAGCCTGCCGGGGCAGGAGGCCGGGCTTTTGAGCGCGGCAGAAAAAAATCAGGCGGCAGCGGCGGAATATCAGGCACTGGAATATAAAAAAGCAGGTGAGGCCGTGCCCTGGGGCAAAGCGGGCGCGCGCGCTTCCGGCATTGTAACGCCTGGGCAGCCTTACCGTGTCGGCACACAAAACTGCCGCCAATATAGCCATAATTGGGTGATAAACGGGGTGCCGCATGTTGCGCGAGGCAGCGCCTGCCGCAATGAAGACGGTAGCTGGACACCGCTGGTTTGAGGGCAGCAGCCGGGTGCGGCCTGTTTGGCTTTATGCCCGGTTCGGCACAATTTTGCCGGGTTTATGAGGCGAGGCAGGCCGTGCCTTTGGCGCCGCGTCCCGGCGCCGGGCATTGTCGGCAGCTCAAACTGCGCCATTGACTGTAATTTTGCAAAGACTGTTTTGCCATGATTGTCATAAGTTTTGCCGCCGGTCTGGCCTTTATTGTCACTCTGCTGCTTATGCTTGCGGCTGCCGGGCGGCTGTCTTTTCCTGCCTCGTCCGGTTTTGATGTTTCTGCCGCTTTGTCTGACCGTGATATATTTCGCCGGCAACTGGCTGAGCTGGAAAAAATGCGTGCCCACGGCCTGTTAGATGACAGCAGTGCCGGCGAAGCGCGGCTGGAGCTGGTGCGCCGTATTTTGGCAGCGGAGAGAGAAGCGCCGGCCGGCGGCGATAAAGCGGACGGCAATAAGCAGGCGCGGCAGTGCGATCAGACCCGGCGCGGGCGCGGTTTTCGTTTGTTTTTAAGCCTTGCTATAATTTTTGTCCCCCTATTTAGCGCCTTGGTTTATTATTTTCAGGGGCAGCCTTTTGCACCGGCGCACCCTTTTGCCGATTTTATGGCGCGCGACCCGGCCGGGCTAAGCCTGCCGGAGCATATTGTGCGGCTGGAGGCCTTAAGTGCCCGCGCCCCGCAAAACGCCCAATATGCCGACAGGCTGGCTTCTCTTTATTTGCAGGCGGGCAGGTTTCAGGACGCCGCCAATACTTATAGCCATGCTATGGCTATCGGCGGTGACACGGCGGACAGGCTGCTGGGCTATGCTCTGGCCTTGACCGGGTTTGAAGACGGTGTTGTCGGCCAGGACGCCGAGGCTGCCTTTCGCAATGTATTGCGGCTTGACCCGCAAAACCCGCAGGCGCAGCTATTTTTGGCGCGCGGCCTGGTGCAGGGCGGCAAAAAGGCGGAGGCAATAGCCTTATTGCAGGATTTTTGGCAAAAAACGCCGGCAGATTCCCCCTGGCGGCAAAATTTGCAGGCAGCGATTGTCGCGCTGAAAAGCGCGCAATCGGCGCCGGATTCGGTTGCCGCCGGCGCCGCCGGTGGCATCGCCGCGCGCGGCAAGCCGGCGGCAGATCCGACAGCCGAACAGCGCGCTTTTATTGCTGCCAGTCTGGGGCGGCTGGAAGCAAGGCTAAAAGCCGCGCCGGGTGATTTGCAGGCCTGGACGATGCTGATCAATGCTTATTTGCTCCTGGGGCAGCGGGACAAAGCGCAGGCTGCCGCTTTGCGCGGGCTTTCTGTGCTGCCGCCGGCAGCGGCACAATCTCTGGCGGCTTTTGCCCGGCAAAAAGGCCTGTCGGTTGCGGCAAAATGACAGCCGAAAGGTTGCTTTAATTTTTGATAAACCATAAACCGGACGGATAATTATGCAAGCGCCGCAAACTTCTCTTAATCTGTATTTGAAACGGCGCCGCCGGCGGCGCATTATAATTATTATTTCCGGTCTCTGCTTTATGGTCGTCATTGTGGCGCTGATTTTTTATGCCTTGCAGGATAAAGCCGGTTTTTTCCGCATTCCTTCTGACATTACGGCGGCGGACAAAATTTCGCACCGGTTGCTGCGCCTTGGCGGCTATGTGGAAAACGGCTCAGTAAAGCGAGAGACAGGCGCCAATATCCGCTTTTATGTGACCGATTTTCATCATAAGCAGGAAGTGCGTTTTAACGGTATTTTGCCTGATTTGTTTCGCGAGGGGCAGGGTGTGATTGCTGAGGGCCGGTTTGCGGATAATGGCGTGTTTATTGCCGACCGTGTTTTGGCCAAGCATGATGAAAAATATGTGCCGAAAGATGTTGCCGATCGCATAAAAGCAGCGGAAGGCCGCGAGACAAAAAACAGCCTGCCCGGCAGGGCGGTTCTGCCGGATAAATAATAAAGCCAGGTAAAATCAAGGAACTATGCGCAGCAAGGACAGGAATTGTGATTATTGAATGTGGGCATTTTTTATTGATTCTGGCTTTGGCTGTCAGCCTGTATCAGGCTGTTGTGCCGCTCATCGGCTGGTTTTGCGGCGATATAATTGCCATGCGGAGCGCGCGGTTCACCGCTATTATGGTTTTTGCGCTGGTGGCTTTGTCTTATGCTGCCTTGACTTATGCTTATGTAATTTCTGATTTTTCAGTAATGAATGTGGCGCAGAACTCGCATTCGGAAAAGCCGCTTTTTTTCAAAATTACCGGCGTTTGGGGCAATCATGAAGGCTCTATGCTGCTCTGGGTGTTGATTTTAACCTTTTTCAGCGCGCTTGTTGCCGTTTTCGGCAAAAATCTGCCGCTTAATCTGGCGGCTCTGGTGCTGGTATGCCAAAGTTTTATTGCCGGCGCTTTTCTGGCTTTTATTCTGTTTACCTCCAATCCTTTTGCCCGCCTGCTGCCGCCGGCTTTGCAGGGGCGTGATCTAAACCCGGTTTTGCAAGATGTCGGCCTGGCCCTGCACCCGCCTATGCTCTATTTGGGCTATGTCGGTTTTTCTGTCTGTTTTTCTTTTGCCATTGCTGCGCTGCTTTGCGGGCGGGTAGATGCCGCTTTTGGCCGCTGGGTGCGCCCCTGGGCCTTATTATCATGGTTTTGCCTGACCTGGGGCATTACTGCCGGCTCTTACTGGGCTTATTATGAGCTGGGCTGGGGCGGCTACTGGTTTTGGGATCCGGTAGAAAATGCTTCACTCATGCCTTGGCTTAGCGGCACGGCGCTGCTGCATTCCGCTCTGGTGCTGGAAAAGCGCTCTGCCTTGAAAATCTGGACCGTGCTGCTGGCTATTATTACTTTTTCCTTTTCGCTGCTTGGCACTTTTCTGGTTCGCTCAGGCATTTTGACCTCAGTGCACAGTTTTGCCACGGATCCGGCGCGCGGCTTGGCTATTTTGGCCATTCTCGGCTTTTTTATCGGCTGCGCCTTGTTGTTGTTTGCCTTCCGCGCGCCTGCTATTAAAAATAGCGGCCTGTTCCGCCCTGTATCGCGCGAGAGTGCGCTCATTCTCAATAATTTGTTTTTAATGGCAGCGGCCGCTACGGTTTTGGCCGGCACGCTTTATCCATTATTGGTTGAAAGCCTGACCGGGGAGAAAATTTCTGTCGGCGCACCGTTTTTTAACCTGACTATCGGCGCGTTGTTTTTGCCCTTGCTGCTTATTGTGCCTTTTGGGCCGCTATTAGGGTGGAAACGCGGCGATATAGCGGCCGCGGCTGAGCGTTTATGGCTGGCTTTTGCGGCCGCGATTGCCGCTTTTGCCCTGACGCTTTATCTCGACCATGGTAAAGCTGTATTGGCGGCTGCCGGTATCGGCCTGGCTTTTTGGGCAATTTTCGGCGCGCTGACAGATTTGATAAGCAAAAGCGGTGGGTGGAAAACGCCTTTATCTGCTCGTGCCCGGCGATTGAAAAACCTGCCTGCCGCCTTTTGGGGCACGGCTTTTGCCCATATGGGGCTGGGAGTCTCTTTGTTTGGCATTATTGCTGTTGCCGGCTTTGAGCAGGAATATATTGGCAATCTTGCCCCCGGCCAAGCGGTAGATTTGGCCGGCAATAAAGTGGTTTTTGACGGCTATAAAAGCGAGAATCGCGATAATTTTCAGGAAAATCGTCTATATTTTACTATTAAGCATCAGGGTAAAATCCTTGGGCAGGTTACTGCTTCCCGGCGGTTTTTTCCCTCACAAAATGCGCAGACAACAGAAACCGGGCTGTTTAATCGCGGCTTTTCCCAATATTATATTGCGCCGGGCGATTATAATAAAGACGGCAGCGCTGTTTTGCATATATGGTGGAAGCCGAATGTCTTATGTATTTGGCTGGGTGGTTTATTGATGATGACTGGTGCCGTATTGTCACTGGCAGATCGGCGGCGGCAAAGGGGCGCGCCGGCGGGAAAAAAGGTAAAACCGGCTGCCGGGGCAAATCTGCCCGAGCGGGTGGCGAGAGAGGCCTGATGGCAATAAAAATTATCGCCGCCGGCTTTCGGTTATGTTGGGCTATGCTTATGATTGCCGCGCTGGTTTTGCCGGCCGCCGCGGTGCAGCCTGATGAAATTTTGCCTGACCCGCGGCTGGAAAGCCGTGCTCGCGCTTTGTCGGCGCAGTTGCGCTGCCTGGTTTGCCGCAATGAAACGATTGATGACAGCAATGCGCCTTTGGCGCGCGATTTGCGCTTGATTGTGCGCGAGCATTTGCAGGCCGGTGATACGGATCAGCAAATACTGGATTTTATGGTGGCGCGCTATGGCACTTATATTTTGCTGAAACCGCCTTTCTGGAGCAGTGCCGTTTTTTTGTGGCTGTTGCCGCTTATTATACTATTATTGGCAGCTCTTTATCTGTTTTATGCGGCGCGGGCGGCCAAAAAGCGGGCGCAGCCTGCAACAGCCAAAGCGCTGCCGGCTCTGACAGCGGCAGAGGAGGCGCGCCTGGCCGATATTCTGGCCGGGAGTGATGAGAGGCAGCCTCCTGCCGGTAAAAAATAGCGCAATGCGGTGCGTGGCCAATAAAAAGCACTGGAGCATTGCAAAAGGCGGCCTTTATCGCCCGGCCAGTGTCAAAACCACCAAAAAGCCCGGAAAATGCCGCTTCCTGCCCTTGGTTTTGCCGTTTTTCCTTTATAATTTCTGATCAGAAGAGAAAAACAAAAAGCTTCTCCCGGTTTTCTATGCCTGTAACTTATGAATCGCAATTTGCTGTGCACTATATAATGGAGTGATTTTATGGAAATCATTATGTCGAAACATTCAGTAATAGGCGCTGTGCCTCCATCGCGTCCCGCGCCGGCCCGCGCTTTGGGCCGCCGGCTGGCCCTGGCGCTCGGTTTTTCTACTGCTTTATCGGCAATGGCCTTTGGTTTGCTTCCTGTCGCCGGCGCGGCGCGAGCTGACCCGGTTTATGTCAAAGAGGCGCAAATACCCGGTTTTGCAGCATTAGTGGCGGCGGTCAAGCCGGCCGTGGTTTCGGTGCAGGTAAAAAGTGATAAAAGCGAAGAAGAGGAAGAGGCCGGCGCTTTTTTTGGCGCGCCGGGCTTTGACCAATTACCCGATGACCACCCGTTAAAGCGCTTTTTCCGCGATTTTCAAGAGCAGCGTAATTTCCGCTTTCATGATAAAGGGCAAAAACCGCGGGAGCGCACGGTTTCCTTAGGTTCCGGTTTTTTCTATTCGGCCGATGGCTATGTGGTAACCAATAATCATGTGGTGGATTCCGGTAATGTTTTTTCAGTCACACTTGATGACGGCACCCAGCTCGATGCCAAATTGGTGGGCAAGGATTCGCGCACCGATCTGGCGGTTTTGAAAGTTAATGATAAAGGCCGGAAATTTACCTATGTCGGTTTTGCCGATGACAGCAAAATGCAGATTGGCGACTGGGTTTTGGCGGTCGGTAATCCTTTTGGCCTGGGCGGCACGGTGACGGCCGGCATTATTTCTGCCCGCGGGCGCGATATTGGTGCCGGTGTTTATGATGATTTTATTCAGATTGATGCGGCGGTTAATCGCGGCAATTCCGGCGGGCCGACTTTTAACCTTAACGGTCAGGTTGTCGGTATCAATACGGCAATATTCTCTCCTTCCGGCGGTTCTGTCGGCATTGCTTTCGCTATTCCCGCCTCCACGGCCGAGCAGGTGGTGCGCCAGCTTATTGCCAAAGGCGCGGTAGAACGCGGCTGGCTGGGCGTGCAAATTCAGCCTGTGACCCGGGAAGTGGCGGATTCTGTCGGCCTGAATAAGGCGAAAGGGGCGCTGATTGCCGACCCGCTGGACGGCCCGGCGGCAAAAGCCGGGATTAAAGCCGGCAATATTATTGTGTCAATCAATGGGGCGGAAATTGCCGATGCGCGGGATCTGGCGCGCAGAATTGCCGCTATTCGCCCGGGTGAGGTAGCGGTGCTGGGGGTTTGGCGCAATGGCAAACAGGAAAATATCAAGGTGAAAATTGCTGCTCAGCCTAATGATAAAGCAGCAGCAGGTGACAAAAGCAGCAAGGGTAAATCTGCCACATTGGCAAGTTATGGCCTGGCAGTGGCTGCCGCTGAGGACGGCCGCGGTGTGGTGATAGTTGATATGGATAGTGACTCGGAAGCGGCAGAAAAAGGCGCACGCCCGGGTGATATTATCCGCAGTATCAATAATCGCGATATTAAAACTCCGGCAGAATTGCAGGCAGGCCTGAATGAGGCGGCCAAAAAGGGGCGTTCCGCTGTCTTGCTGCGGCTTGAGAGTGAAGGCGTCAACCATTTTATCACGCTCTCTGTGCAGAAAAAATAAACCGGCTGAAGACACGGAAAAGAGAAAAGCAGAGCCTGGCGCCAGGCTCTGCTTTTATTGCTCTGTAGCAGGCCGTGCCGGCCTGTTACGATAAAAGCAGGAGCGAGGCGGTGCGCCCGGCTAAAGAGTTTCACAGAGTTTTAAGGCCGCGCCATGTCTTTGAGCGCCGGAAACCGGCAAGGTTTTCGGGTATCGCGGAAAACGAGGAATATGTCTTTGAGCGCCGGAAACCGGCAAGGTTTTCGGGTATCGCGAAAAACAAGGAATATGTCTTTGAGCGCCGGAAACCGACAAGGTTTGCGGGTATCGCGAAAAACAAAGGCCAGCCTTAATAAGCTATTGGGGCGCGGCTCAGGGCTAAAGAGTTTCACAGAGTTTTAAGGCCGCGCCAATAGCCTGGTGCATATCAAGATAGCGATAAGTGCCGAGCCGTCCGCCAAAAATCACATGAGATTCCGCCTCTGCCTTTTGTTTATAGCGGGCATAAATTTGCTTATCCTGCGGGGTATTGACCGGGTAATAAGGCTCGTCCAGGCCTTTGGCAAAACGGGAATATTCGCGGCTAATAATGGTTTTTTGGGTCTGATAATGGCGCTCAGGGTTAAAATGGCGGAATTCCAATATACGCGTATAGGGAATATGCTCATCGGCATAATTCATCACCGCCGTGCCTTGATAATCGCCCATCGGCAGGGTTTCCTGCTCAAAATCCAGCGTGCGCCAGCCCAGCTTCCCCTCACTATAGTCAAAATAACGGTCAATCGGCCCAGTATAAATAATTTTTGTGCCGGCGGGAATTTGTTCCTTTATGCTGAAATAATCAACCCCCAGCATAATTTTAATAGCAGCATGATTCAACATGCGCTCAAACAGCGCCGTATAACCCTCTTGCGGCAGGCCTTCATAAATATCGTTGAAATAACGATTGTCAAAATTATAACGCACCGGCAGGCGGCTGATAATATTTTCCGGCAGTAATTTGGGGTCGGTTTGCCACTGTTTGGCAGTATAGCCGCGAATAAAAGCCTCATAAAGCGGCCGGCCAATAAGCGCTATCGCCTTTTCTTCCAGATTTTGCGGCGGATTATCGCCCAATTCCGCCTTTTGCCCGGCAATCAGAGCCTGCGCCTCAGCCGGTGAAAAGCGTTTGCCGAAATATTGGCAAATAGTGCCGAGATTGATCGGCATGGAATAAACCTGATTTTTAAAACTGGTAAAAACCCGGTGCTTGTAATCAGTAAAGCGGGTAAAGCGATTGAGATAATCCCACACCTGGCGGTTGGACGTATGAAACAGATGGGCACCGTAATTATGCACTTCAATGCCGGTTTCCGCGTCAAAACGGCTATAGGCATTGCCGCCAATATGGTGGCGCTTGTCCAGAATGAGAATGTGCTTGCCGCGCTGCGCCATAGTTTCTGCCACAGTGGCGCCGAAAAAGCCCGCCCCGACAATAATAAAATCATAATTATCAAACATGATTGCTCCATTCTGGCCGATTATTTTCTCAATAATTTCAGGCAAGGCTTTTCTACCAGCCGGTTGATCAGCCAGGCAGAGCTGATAAGTAAGAACAGGTAAAGTAAAACGATATAAGCTTTATGAACATTAGCCCGATATATTTGTAATATAAATATCCAGAAAGGGTGAATAAGATAAGCAGGGTAGGATATATCGCCTAAAAAGGCAGCAAATCTGGTTGCTGTAATTTTATACACAACACCAGCTTTAAAGGACAGTAAATATATAAAGAATGCAAATAAGAACGGTGCAAGAAATTCATTGTTTCTTATATAATCGAATTTACAATATATAAGAAACCAGGCAATAATACAAACCAGTTGTGCAGACGATAAAAAAGCAGATATAGGCATATTTCTGCTGCGAGAAAATATTATATAAGCTAAAATACCGATAGAGTAATCAAAAATACATCTTATGACAGCATAATCCAGAAATTGCCCGTAGAGCCAGTGATGAATATTCATAAAATTATTCCCCGGCTCATTATTCAGAATAATAAGGGCCCATATAATGAGCAGCATAAAGACAGGAAAAACAAGATTTTTAAATCCGGTCAGTAAAAATGAATAAAGTGGAAACAGAAATATGCCTGTCCATAATTCGGCAGAGATAGTATAGGCGATGCCTAAAGGCTCAATAAGAGGGAAATGGCTTCCTGAGTTGAGCGGAATCATTTGGGAAATGGTGATTATCCGCGCCATATCAAATAAATTCGGGCCATCGAGATTTTTATACCATAGGACTGGCGGCACGGTAATAAGGACGCAGGCAATATAGACGGGAAAAAGCCTTAACCAGCGCTTTTTGGCAAAAGAGATGGAATCAAATTTATCTTTTTGGCGGGTAACCGAATGACAGATAACAAAACCGCTCAGCACCAGGAAAAAATCTACCGCTAAAATAAAGGATAATGGAATTTTAATATAAGCATTCCAATAATAAAAATGACCTATGGCTACCAATAAGGCCATAACACCGCGAAAGAAATCGAGGCTGAGATTGCGCCCGGCCAATAAATCACCGGCAATAACGCCATTGCCGCCGGCGGCAAGGCCGCTTGCCGCGGCGCGCTCTGCGCCGGCTGGATAATCAGGAGCGGCGGCGCCTGTCATGATAATTTATCTCCACCGGCAGGGTGGGCTGCCGGAGCAGCGGCAGGGCTTGCCGCCGGGCTTTCGGCGCCGGCGTGCGGCAAATTATAGGTTTGACGCCAGAAGGCCTCTGAAGCGAGCTTGTGCCAGTTGTTTTTATAATCGGCAATAACGCCTTTGAGCTGCCGTGCCATTTGCAGGCGGATCTTCCAGCTTAGCCACCATTCAGTAAAAAAGCGTTTTTTATCATGGCGGGCATAATAGCCGTGGCTTAAATCTTCCTCATAATAAAAAATAGAGCGGCGGCGAAAGCTGGCCGCCGGATCTCCTGAAAAATTTTTGGCTATCAGGGCCGTTTGCTTGCGGATAAAACAGCCTGGCAATAAGAAACCCTGCCACGTAAATTTGCGCCAGATTTTGCGTATGAGATTTTCATCGCGGGGGAAACGCCGGCGTCCTTTTGCGGGTTTGTCTTGCTTCCGGATAGTTTCGCCGCCGGCTTCTTTCGCCAGTCTTGCGCGAATTTTTGTCATATCCATATTGGCCTGCCAGAAAGGCAAGCCTTTTAAAAGATTATGCGCAGACAAGGAATAGGCGCGCGCATGAGCGTAATTATAAGAGTAAAGCTGTCCGCGGATAAAGCGCTTATATTTTCTCAAATAAGAATAAACAGAACTATTTGCGGTAATAATTTCCTGCATAAAAAGACAGCGCAGAGCCAGATAGCAGATGAAAGGAGATTCCTTGCTGCTGAAATCATCAGCAAAATTGCCGATGCCGTTCATGGTAACTATACGAAAATTGTTCACAAGGCCAAACAGCATATCATCGCCGCGGACAAAAAACGGGAAGGGATAATAATCGGTTTTGGCAATGGGAAAGGCAAAGTGCCAGAACCCCCCGTAAAGTGTTTTGTCCGACTTATGGCTTATCTCTTCTTCCGCCCACATCAAATCCCCGGTTTTTCGCATATCCATACCGCGTTTAGAGGACGTTATGATAAAATTTTTATAAAACTCCCCTTTGCACCACAGGCAATAAGGCTCACATTCCCGCAGCATGGCACCGGCGACAGCGAGATTGTCAAAACGCGTATATTGCAGCAGCGCCAGAGTGCGATAAATACTCTCTGTTTCACAAGAGGCGTCATCGTCCATAAACAGGCAGTGAGAAAAACCGCTATCCTTACAATGCAACAGCCCGCGGGCAAAACCGCCGGCACCGCCATAATTGGCATTGGGCAAGACGGCAACACCGTCTGCCTCTTCTGCGGTTATATTAGAGGAATTATCGATAATGGTCACGCCAATATAGCGGCCATAATAAGGGTGCTGCAAAATATCGCGCTTCAACCGCTGCATGGCCGGCAGAACATAGGCCTTGCGGTTAAAATGCGTGATAACAAGGCCAAGCTTGACATTATGCAACGGCTTGTCTTCTGTTTCAAAACTGCCGCCGTAAAATTCTACCGCCTTGCCGCCGTCTTTCCTGGCTCTCAGGGTGATATAGAGCATGCCGTCCTCTATATGCGGCCAGTCCTCTATCGGCAAAAGGCACCCTTCCGCTGTCAGATTAAGCGATTTTTGCGCCAGCAGCCGGTAGGCGAGAACAGTTTTGGCACTGCGCCTGGCATCAAACTCCCGCTTTATATGCGCAATTTCTACCTGCACCCGGCCCTGGCCGCGCAGCTTTAGCATCAATGTGTCAATATGGCAGTTTTCCTTCCAGACATTGACGGAAAGGCCGTTATAATAGGTATTGAAATAATATTTTTTATCAGCGGCAAGGGTCAGGATTTTGCGCCGATAATCATAGCAACTGCCGCCTTCCCCGGCATCTTTATCGTCAAAATCCTGTTTATTGAGGCGGAAATACATATTAAGCGGCGTTTGCAATGCCTGTTCCGGCAAAATAATATTTTGTATAACCGTCATTATTATCCCGCTTTGCCGTTTAAAACGCCAATAACCCGAATGCTGCTGTAAATACGCGCGCGCCGGCCTGGCCATGCCCGCAGAAAGGTTGAGCGCCTTCCTGCCCCCCCCCCTGACAAAGTCAAGAGGAGAAATGAAGTTGCTCACAGCTTATTGAGGATAATTAGCGCAATAGTGAGAGAAAACAATGCGCCATTCCGCTTGGAAAAAGAGAAAGAAAGCCGCGCCTAATAATCCAGATTGACATCAGGATTGCAGGAAAGCTCAGCCGGATTTTTGGCGCGCAAGGCGCGGGCGCGCTCGGCGGCATTGCGACAAGGTGCCTTGCCGGGGAGCAGATAATAGCCTTTTTTGCGCAGACAGGCGCTGACAAAACGCCAGCGTATCGGCGCGTTTAAATCTTCCGTATAGCTGGCCGGCGGCATATAAAAACCGCCCAGCCTGTCACAATAAATACGCTCATGGCGGCCATGACGGCGGCTGCGATAGCAGTCAATATCGCCGGGATCATAAAAACCGCCAACATAATTGGTTGTATAAGCTTGTGGAATAGCGCGGAAAGAAGCAATTTTGCATTGATCCAGATCCATCTGCTTGGCTGTTGTTGTGGTGTGCGGCTTAAACAGGGCTGTAGTCGTGGGCGTGCCGCAGGCAGTAAGGGCTGCGGCTGATAAAATTATGAAAATTATAGAATCATATTTTCTCATAAACAGGATAATAAAAGATTCGCCTGTTTTTCACTAGCGCTTTATTGGCCTGGCCTGCCGCAAAACAGGGGAAAACAGGCTGCGCTTCGCTTTTGGCCGATATTTTGCTGCTCAGTGGGTTAAAACCTTATGACAGCATCTGGGCTGCCCGGCAAAAAAGACGGAAAGCGCCTTGAGGCGCGGGCGGGAAATTGGGCGTTTTTGCCATAAACAGCGGCAGCAAACAGCTCACGCAGGGCAGCGGCTTTTGGGCCGGCTTAAACTTTATGATAACGCAAAGGAAGAGAGACAGAGACGATTGTCCCCGTATTCTCACGTGAGAATACGCGCAGGCAGCCATGGTGCATTTCTGCCAGTGAGCGCGATATAGCCAGCCCCAGGCCGGAGCCTTCATGGGCTTTGGTAAACTGGTTTTCCACCTGCTCAAACGGCCGGCCCAATTTGGCAATCGCCGCTTTGGGGATACCAATGCCGCTATCGGCGATTGAGACAATCAGCCGCCCTTTCACCGCTTTGGCGCGCACGCGGATCTGCCCGCCTTTGGGGGTAAATTTTACCGCATTGGACAGCAGATTAAGCGCAATCTGCCGCAAAGCGCGGCTGTCGGCCTCTGCCCAGAGCGGTTTTTCGATTACCGTTTCCATACTTATCTGCTTTTCTTCCCGCTGGGGAGAGACTGCACGCAAGGCCTCTTCCAGCACGGGGACAAAATCAAATTTGACACAATCCAGCGTAAAGCGCCCCGCCTCAATTTTCGACATATCCAGAATTTCATTGATAAGGGTGAGTAAATGCCGGCCGGAATTGTGAATATCGCCAATATATTCCTCATAATGCGCATTGCCCAGCGGGCCGAAACTGCCTTGCAATATCATTTGCGAAAAGCCGATAACGGCATTAAGCGGAGTGCGCAATTCATGCGACATATTGGCCAGAAATTCCGATTTCGCCAGATTGGCATCTTCCGCCCGCTTTTTTTCTACCATCAGGCTGCTGTTTAATTTTAAAATTTCGCTTTGGCGCTTGCGCAAATCCTTGCGGCTTTGCTGTAAATCGCGGATTGTGCCGATAAATTCTTCCTTGCTGTTTTCCAGCTTGCGCTGCTGTTCTTTGAGCTCAGAAATATCGGTGCCGACTGAGACAAAGCCGCCATCTTTGGTTTGCCTGCCATTCAGCTTCAGCCAGCGGCCGTCTGACAATTTGATTTCGCCGCTATAATAATTGTCTTTATCCTTGCCTGGGCCGCCGGCATTGCTCATGGGGCGGGCAAAAGCTTTCAGGGCGGCTTCCGGCCTGTCATTTTTGCGGTTTTTAATTTGTAGAAGCTGTTTTTCCAAATCGCTATATTCGCGATATTTGCTGTTGGACATAACCAGCCTGTTATCGGCGTCCCATAAAACAAAGGCTTCAGAAATATTTTCAATCGCATCGCGAATGCGCATATCGGCCGTGGCATTTTTTTCCGCCAGTTCCTGCTGTTCGCTGACATCAAAGGAAATGCCGACAAGATGCGGCTCCTCACCGCCCAGCACTTGCGCCCTTATGCGCATCCACACGGCCCGGCCATTGGCGTGGCGCATGGGCACGGTAATGTCGAACTGCTCTTTTTCCCCGCTCATAGCGTTTTTGGCAATATCGAACAAATCCAGATCATCAGCATCAATAATAGAGGCAATTTCAGAAATAGAAAGTAAAGTGTCATAAGGGCGGTAGCCCAGCATTTCATACATGGAATGCGACCAGTAAATGCGGCCGCGCGCCATATCCCAATCCCACAGGCCGCAGCGGCCGCGCAGCATGGCCGTATCAATGCGGCTCTGGATTTTGGCGGTGGCGGCCAGGGCGGCGCGCGCCCGCGCTCCTTGCGCAAAATAAGCATAGATTAACACCAGCATTAAACAGGCTATGCTGCCCAGCAGGCTAATACTGACAGAGACAGCCCGGTGCCATGGCTCCAGAATTTTTTCTTTGCTCAAAAACAGGAAAACACCATAAGGCGCCTTGAAAGCCTGGGCATAAGTGGCCAGGCCCTCTGTCTCCCCCAGATGAATGGCCATGACACCGGCGGCATCGCCCAAAATCAGCAAAGGCCTGGCTTCGGCAAAGCGATTGCCCAAAATCTCTCCTGGCGCCGGCAGATCGCCATTCTGCTCTGGCGCAAAAGAGGCGACAAGGCGGTTGTTTTTATCCAGCACTGCACTTTGCACTGCCGGGTTTACGGCCTTGCTGTCGCTAAATTGCGCCAGCATATTATGCAGATAAAGCTGTGGCGAGCGTGCATTATGCTGTTTTTCTCCCTTGCCTGCTGTTATAGAGGCGCCCGGCAGCAGGCCTGTCTCTGCAGCAAGGTTGATTTGCCCGGCCAAATGTGAGGCAGCCAGTTGCAAACCGGCCGCAGCGCCTGTTTCCAGCGTTCGCCGCCATTCATAAAGTGAAATGCCGCGAATAAGCATGGATAAAGCCAGGAAAATAATCAGCAATAATGGGATAAGTCGCCGCATCCACGGGTCAAATGTCAACAGACGGCAACAGGCGCTATGCAGGCCGCGCGCCAGCGCTGCCGCCAGGCCGGGCCAGTTATGTCTGGCTGTGTCAGCAGTTTGGGGCAATGCGCCCTCTGCCGTGAATCTGTCAGGCGCCGTTTCGATCGCGGCCAATCGCGCCATAATGGCTCCCTTCTGCCAAGGAAGGCGAAGCTTTGAAGAACAGGGAATACAGAAAATACGGGAATGACTTTTTTTACGAATCACCTTGCCGGGACAATGAATCAAAACCGATTCCTGATGTCCAGCCTTTTTTGCCGAAAAACTATATTATAAAAAAATACTTATAAATAAACACCGTATTTACAGAAAAACAAATGAAAGAGAGCGTGCCGACTGCGCTGTGACGGATAGTGAATTAGGGCAAGGCGGCATAAGGCAAGAGTGATTTTCTTAAAATACGGTAAACCAAAGGGGTTTTGCCGCAATCTGTGTAAAAGCTGCAATTTTGTGGCGGAAAGGACACGGATTAAATGCGGCCGGGGGCAGATTTGAAACATAATCTGCAAAAGCGACACACAGCGACAAAGGGGCCGGAAGATACCGGCCTTTGGCACTCTCACGCCTTTCAGGGCCATGTCAATATAAAGGGCTATAATACCCCCGGTTTGCCCAATAGCCGGTTGACAATATCGCTTACATCGCGGGAAAGTGCGCGGCCTTCAGCAATATACTGCAATGCTGCCTGCATTTTGCTGCGCCGCTCCTGTTCCAACTGTGTCCATGAGCGCATAAAACTGAGCAGGCGCGCCGCAAGCTGCGGATTATTTTTATCAATCCGCAAAATCACCTCAGCCAAAAAACGGTAAGAAGCGCCATCTGCACGATGAAAGCCGGTTTGGCACTGCGTGACAAAACTGCCAATAAGGGCGCGCACGCGGTTGGGATTATCATAAGAAAATAATTTATGCCGTGTCAGCTGCCGGATTGTTTCCAGCCGATCCGTGCCGGCAGCGCTTGCCTGTAAGGCAAACCATTTATCCATCACCAGCGCCTCATGGGCAAAGCGCTGTTCAAAATCAGCCAGTGCCTGTTTTGTCGCCGCTGCCGTGGGGAAATATAGCGTCAACAGGCGCAAGCCGGCCAGTTTTTCTGTCATATTACCGGCTTTTGTATAAAGCGCCGCCGCTATTTCCGGGTCATTATCGGCAATGGCGATATATTCTGCCAGAATATTGGTAAAAGCACGTTTGCCTGCATCAAATGCGTTTGGCGAAAAGGCGCTTGTGACATTATGGTGCTGCCGCAAAGCGAGAAAGCGCGTTTTGCCCGTATCCGCCAATATATGCAGAAAAGCCTGTCGCGCGGCAAATATCGCATCGGGATTAACATTACTGCCTTGCGCGGCGGCAATTTCCGCCTCAGAGGGCAAATGCAGGCATAAAGCGCGGAAGGCCGGCTCAAGCGCCTCATTTTCGGCCATTTGCACTTGCGCTGCGGCAATCTCAAAACTCACGGCCGGCAATGGGCCGGCTGCATTGGCCTTATTGGCGGCGCCGCCGGCTTCTATCAGCGTTTCAATGAGCAGGCCGCGCAGCATTTGATAGCGATTAACCAGGTCACTGTCATAAGCGGCAAGGAACAGCCGTTCTTGCCGGCTGAGCGATGTTACCAGCCGCACCGGGGCAGAAAAGCCGCGCAAGAGAGAGGGCACGGGGCGGCTGTCAAGACCGGTAAAGTGAAAGATTTGTTTGGCCTGTGTCAGCAGCAGCACATCACCCTGCACCGCTTTATCGGCTGTTTTACAGGCCATATCCTTGCCGTCAGAGCCGACAAGGCCAAAACGCACGGGGATAGTCATGGGTTTGGCCTCACCGCCTGCCGCTGTCGGGGCTAAGGATTGCTCCAGAGTGAGAGTAAAACTGCCGCAACCGGCATTATACGCATAATCGGCTTTGACCTGCGGCGTGCCAGCCTGCTCATACCACAGCATAAACCGGCTGAAATTGCGGCCGGAACTCTCGGCAAAACATTGGATAAAATCCTCTATGGTGCAGGCCTGGCCGTCATGGCGGGTAAAATAAAGTGTCATACCGGCCTGGAATTCCTGCTCACCCAGCAGGCAGGCTATCATGCGCACCAGTTCAGCGCCTTTTTCGTAAACCGTGGCGGTATAAAAATTGTCTATGGCGGCATAGCGGCGCGGCCGCACCGGGTGGGCCAGCGGCCCGGCATCTTCAGCAAATTGGGTCGTGGTTAAAAAGGCGGCATCAATCAGCCGCTGCACCGGGCGCGAGCGCTCATCGCTTGAAAATTCCTGATCGCGATAAACTGTCAGCCCTTCTTTTAAACAGAGCTGGAACCAGTCGCGGCAGGTAATGCGATTGCCGCTCCAATTATGGAAATATTCATGCGCAATCACCCGCTCTATATCGGCATAGTCACTATCGGTTGCGGTTTGCGGGTCGGCCAGCACATATTTATCATTAAAAATATTCAGCCCCTTATTTTCCATCGCCCCCATATTAAAATCGGAAACAGCGACAATATTGAAAATATCAAGGTCATAAAGGCGGCCGAATTTTGCTTCGTCCCAGGCAAAAGCGCGTTTTAAACTGTCCATAGCATAAAGGGCGCGCGCGGTTTTGCCCGGCTCGGTATAAATATGCAGCTCTACTTTTTTGCCGTCTGCGGCGATAAACCGGTCACTTAATGCCTCCAGCGCGCCGCCGACACAGGCAAATAAATAGCTCGGTTTGGGGTGCGGGTCATGCCAGACGGCAAAATGGCGACCTTCCGGCAAATCACCCGTTTCCTGTCGATTGCCATTGGCCAGCAAAACCGGGCAGGCGGTTTTATCGGCCGTGAGCCGCACTGTATAGGTGGCAAGCACATCAGGCCGGTCATAAAAATAGGTAATGCGGCGGAAGCCTTCGGCTTCACACTGGGTGCAGAAAACACCGCCGGAGCGATAAAGCCCCATTAGACTGCGATTTTTATCCGGGTTGATTTCCGTAATGATTTCCAGCGTAAACGGCCCGGCCGGCGGGGCAAAAATTTCCAGCCTGTCGGGGGCGGCGTGATAGGCCTTATGGCCAAGAGGCACGCCGTCAACAGCCACGGCAACAAGTTTCAGCTCATTGCCGTCCAGCACTAGCGGGGTTCCGGCTGCTACATTGGGGCGGCGCGCAATTTCCAGCTCGGCCTTGACGCGCGTGGCTGTGGGGTGCAAATCAAAGGCAAGCCGCACAGCGGGGATCGCATAGGGTGTGGGGCGATAATCTTCCAGCCGGAAAACGGGCGGCTGTTGCACTGGGTCAGGCTTTGTTGTCATTATTTTTTCTCTGCTTATTGTGTTATTTCAGTGTTGCCGGCGGCCGCGCTTTTTGCCCGGAGGCCGGCCTTACTTGCTGTCCAATTCTTCCAGCCGCATAAAGGCGGCGAGGAAATCCTGCCACGCCGCCTTTTTCTGCCCCGGCGAACGCAGGAGAAAGGCCGGGTGCAGGCTCGGCATATAAGGTATTTCCTGCCCGTCAGCAGTTTTATAAATTTGCCACTGCCCGCGCAAGCGCAAAATAGACTGTTTTTGCCCCAATAAAGCCGTAGCAGCCACGCCCCCCAGGCTTATCAATATTTTAGGGCGCACCAGCTCTATTTGCCGGGCCAGAAATGGGCGGCACAGGTCAATTTCCGGCAAAGTAGGGGTTCTATTGCCCGGCGGTCGCCAGAATACCGCATTGGTAATATAAGCAAGCGGCAATATCGGCTTTGCCGGCGCTGCCGCCTGATTGTCGCGGGCAGCCTGTTGCAGAGCGGTCTGTTGCAGGCTTTCGCGCCCAAAGCCGATAGCGGCAAGCATGCGATTTAATAATTGCCCCGCCCGGCCGACAAAAGGCAAAGCCTGCCGATCTTCTTCTGCCCCCGGGCCTTCACCAACCAGCATTAGCGGCCGGGGGAGCGTGCCATCGGCAATACAGGTGTTTTTGGCTGTCCATTTCAGGGCGCAGCCGTCAAAAGCTGCAATGCGCGCTTTCAGCTCCGCCAGTGTTTGGGCGCTCTGCGCCTGCTCTTTGGCGCGGGCCAGCCATTCAATATAAGAGGCCGGGCTGCCCCGCGGCTGCGGCCGGGATATGCTTATATTGCCGCCATTATTTGCCGCCGGCTTACTGCTATTCTCTGCTGCCGGCCGGTCAGTCCGCAAGCGTGCCGGCGCCGGCTTCCCGTCCGCCGCCGGCCGTGCTTTAAGCTGCTGTTCTGCCATGGTAAAAGCATTGAGAGGCGCGTCCTGCACGGCATCGGTCAGGCCGGCGGCTTTGAAAAATTGCAGCAATTCGCGCAATTCCATAATATTTGCTGCTTTTTGCATCAATGCTGCCTTATTCGCTGTTTATATGCGGCCTGGCCGCGGCATAATAGCGGAAAGCGGCCAGTAAAAAAAGAGGCCGGGCGGACTCTTTTAACGGCTTGTCTGCCGGGCAGGTTAAACGCTATATCCTGGCGGGCAGGGAGAGGCGGCGTCTTTTATGTTATAATTTGCGAACTGTTAACAGGATTATTTATGCTTGGTAAAAACCCGGTGCGGTCTTATGATAAAGGCGATGGGCACAGCCTTTATGTGCAGGAAATTTTTTACAGCCTGCAGGGGGAGGGGCCGTTTATTGGCCGTCCTGCGGTGTTTGTGCGGCTTTCGGGCTGCAATTTGCGCTGCTTCTGGTGCGATACGGATTTTGAATCTTCGTCCTGGCGGCCGTCTCTGGCAGAATTGCTGGCGGAGATAGAGAGATTGCGGCCGTCTTTCTGCTCTTTAATTGTGCTGACTGGGGGCGAGCCGCTGCGGCAAAATATTGTGCCGCTGGTGCAAAACCTTATCGACCGTGATTTAACCGTGCAGATCGAGACTAACGGCACTTTGTGGCAGGCTCTGCCGTCCGGCCGCCAATGCGTGGTTATATGCAGCCCGAAAACGCCGAAAATCAACGCGCAAATGGCACAAAGAGCAGATTATTTCAAATATGTTATAACGGCCGCCGATGCCGACAGCGCCGACGGCCTGCCGATTATGTCTACCCAGATTGCCGGCCGGCCGGCCAGGCTTTATCGCCCGCCGGAGGCCAGGCCGGTTTATATTATGCCATGCGATGAAAGCGGCGGTGACAAAAGCGGCGCCCCTTCCGGCGGCGCCTTGCGCAATTTGCCGCCAGTGGTAGAGGCGGCGCTGAAATTCGGCTATTGCGCCGGGGTGCAGTTGCATAAACTTGGCAAAATAAGATAAAAACGGGAGAAACAGTTAATAGTGTTGCAGATTATGCCGCAATGCGCACAGGCAGGCAAAGGCAGGCCTCTGCCGCCGGCGCGGTGCGCCTCTTTGCCCGGCATAGGGCAGGTTTTTTGCCATATACGCAAATTATTTGCCGGCAAACAGATTTTCGGCCGTAAACAAGGCACCATTGCCGCCATGCTCGCGCACGGCCACGCTTTCTACCCGCACTCTTGCTGCACTTATATGCTGCACCAGCCTATCGCAATTCTGCCAGATATAATAAGCAAAAGCCTCGCAGCCGACATGCGGCAGAATATTTATTTCACACAGGCCGTCTTGCGCCATAAGGCGGAAGGCAGGGCCGGCAGGGTCATCTGCCGCCAGCAGGATTTTATGGTCAAAATTTTGCCGCAGCCAGGCCTTTATCGGCTTCAACCCGCCAAAATCCATCACCCAGCCGTGTTTATCCAGATTTTCGGCAATAAAAGTGAGGGTGACGCTCAGGGCATAGCCGTGGAGAAAACGGCAATGAGAATGTTCGGCGCGCCATTGGCGGAAACAGCAGGAAAACCCTGCTTCATGCCCGTAAGTTTTATCAGAGCGGAAAAGCTTTGCGGCGGGCAGGCTCTCCCCCGGCGGCAATAAGGTTGCATCTGGCATGATTTCCCCTGTTATTTGATTGGCATAAATCCCCTGGCTGCGCGGTTAAAGCGGCAGGCAGCCTCCGTTTTTAGCGCGCTTTTCGGCAAAAAACCAACAGGATTTTGTTTTTTGCTGCGATTTGTCGCAGCGGCTGGGCAAAAAAATATTTTGCCTGGCGGCAAAAATATATTAGCGTGGCAAAGCTTCTGAGACTCTGGAAAGGAATGCGGCCCGATGAAGCTAGGGCTGCGAAAAATTATGACCGGTAATCCTTTATTACAAGCCTTTCGTTTCCCCTGCGGAATTGAGCTGAAAAATCGCCTGATTATGGCGCCGATGACGACCTGCTCAGGTTTTTATGACGGCACAGTCAGCAATGAGCTGGTGGAATATTATCGCGCTCGCGCCGGCTCTCTTGGCGCGATTATTGTGGAATCCTGCTTTATCGACAATAGCGGCCCGGCTTTTCCCGGCGCTATCGGGGTGGATAGTGACAGCAAAATAAGCGGCCTGGCGCGGCTGGCGGCAGCGATCAAGGATAAAGGCTCCAGAGCCATATTGCAGATTTATCATGGCGGCCGCATGGTCAGCCCGGCTTTGATAGGCGGGCGGTCACCGGTGGCGCCCTCGGCCATTGCCGCCCCGCGTGAAGGGGCGCCCGTGCCCGTTGCCCTGACAGAAGCCCAGGTGGAAGAAATGATCGCCAAATTCGGCGATGCGGTGCGCCGCGCCGTTAAAGCGGGTTTTGACGGAGTGGAGCTGCATGGTGCCAATACTTATCTGATACAGCAATTTTATTCTCCCAATTCCAACAGGCGCAGTGATAAATGGGGCGGCAACCGGGAAAAGCGGGCGGCTTTTCCGCTGGCTGTGCTGGATATTGCGACTGAGGCGGCGCAATCTTTTGCCGATGAAAATTTTATTATCGGCTATCGTTTTTCGCCCGAAGAAATTGAGGAACCGGGCATTCGCTTTGCCGACAGCCTGTATTTACTGGAAGAAATGGCTGGGCATGGGCTGGATTATGTTCATTTTTCCATGGGACATATTTTGCGTCCTTCTCTCGTTGACAGGCAGGATAAAACACCGCTTATCCGCAAATTTATCAAGGAACGCGGCGCGCATCTGGCTAAAATCCCTGTTATCGGTGTTGGTGGAGTGGTGAACAGGCAAGATGCGGAAGCAGCGCTGGCCAATGGCTATGATCTGGTGGCGGTCGGCAAGGCCTGTATTGCTTATCCCGATTGGGCAGATATTATCAGCGCGCAGGATTTGGCGGGCGATAAAGCGGCAGCAGAGACGGCGCCGGTGTCGACGCCGGGGAAAGCTGGCGAGAATAGAGCTGCGACTGCGGTTGAAGCCGGCGGGGAGGCTGCCGATCTGGCTGGTTTGCTGCCGGCAGAGCCGGCAGCGCTGGAACTTTATATTGACAGCACAAAGCGGGAGGAATTGCTGATTCCCGAGCCGTTATGGCGTTTTTCGCTGGTGGAAGCGATGATACGCGATATGAGTGTGGAGAATGCGAAATTTCACGCCGGCACATATCAGGAAGATTTGTCCGATGACGGCCTGCGCATTGTAATGAATGTGACTTTGGAGACAGATCGTATCAAAGATATTACGCTGGCTGCCGGCACGGATATTGATGAAGAATTTACTGCCTGTTTCAATCTTGTGCGCGGCCGTATTCTGGCGGCCAACAGCCCGCATATTGATGCGGTAGCCGGCGCTACGGCGCAGAGTGAAGCAGTGAAACAGGCTGTTTCCAAAGCCTTGATGAAATCCAGCCGCGAAGCTTTGAGCGAGAGCGGCGGCGAGGTAGTGCTGCAGCGTTATGATGTGGTGATTATCGGCGCCGGCGGTGCCGGGCTGGCGGCGGCGATAGAGGCAAAGGATAATGGCGCAAAAGTGCTGATTGTTGAAAAAATGCCGGTTGTCGGCGGCAATACAATCAAGGCTTCGGCCGGTATGAATGCGGCGGAAACACATTTTCAGAAAGCGAAAGGCATTATTGATCATAAGGCGCTGTTTTTTCAGGAAACAATGCGGGGCGGCCATCATAAGAACAATCCTTCGCTTTTGTGGTATTTTGTTGAGCATGCGCCCGAGGCTGTAGCCTGGCTGGAGAAACACGGCATCAGCCTGAGCGATATTACCACGACCGGCGGTATGAGTGTTGACCGTACCCACCGCCCGGCTGACCGTTCGGCTGTTGGCGGCTATTTGATTAGCGGCCTGCTTAAAAATGTGCATCAGCGCCATATTGATATTATGACAAATACTGCTGCCAGCGAAATTTTGCGCGAAAACGGCAAAGTAGCGGGGGTGCGCCTGCGTGATAGTGAGGGTGAGGAGCAGATTATTCTGACCAAAGGCGTTATTGTCGCCACTGGCGGTTTTAGCGCCAATAGCCGCATGGTAGAAAAATATCGGCCGGAGCTGAAAGGCTTTGTCACCACTAATCATGCCGGGGCGACCGGTGACGGTATCAAATTATTGGAGCGGCTGGGCGCTGATGTGGTGGATATGAAGGAAATCCAGATTCACCCGACTGTCGAGCAAAGCAGTTCTTATCTCATTTCTGAAGCTGTCCGCGGCGGCGGCGCTATTCTGGTGTCGCAGGCGGGCAAGCGTTTTGTCAATGAAATGGAAACGCGCGATAAAGTATCCGGCGCGATTATCGATTTGCCTGAGCATTATGCCTATATTATTTTTGACGAGCAGATAAGGCGCGAAAATAAGGCAGTTGAGCAATATATTGCCCGTAATCTGGTGATAGAGGCGGCAATAATAGTGGATTTGGCCGCCAGGCTGGAGATGAATGCCGATAATCTGGAAAAGAGCCTGCGCAATTATAATGCGGCAGTGGCAGCGGGTGAGGACAAGGAATTCGGCCGTATTACTGCCTTGCGTCAGCCGATTGATAAAGCGCCGTTTTATGCTGTTCGCATTGCTCCGGGCATACATCATACTATGGGTGGGGTGAAGATTGATCCGGATAGCGCTGTTCTGGATAAAGAGGGTGATGTGATTGAAGGTGTCTGGGCAGCGGGCGAAGTGGCCGGCGGTGTGCATGGCGGTAATCGTATCGGCGGCAATGCCGTGGCTGATATTATTATTTTCGGCATAACGGCAGGGCGGCAGGCTGCGGCGCATAAGTTCAAGCGCTGAGGCAGCCGCCGGCTGTGCCGGCGGGGTGTTGGCTGCGCTGTATGTTGAGCGGGCGCGGCCGCTGTCTGCGGCCAAGCGTGAGGAAAGCGGATTACGGCCGGCCTTGCTCGGCGTCTTGTCCATGCGGCCGGCCGGAGCAAAGGCCTTTGTTACTAACGCGCAGCAAGGGGAGTATAGCGCCGGCTAGCGCCCGGCGGGGCGCGGGCTGCGCTGATCCTGCAAGCTGGGCGCCGACGAGGTTTGGCAGGGTGTGGCTGTATGTTGAGCGGGCGCTGCTGCTGTTTGCGCCTGTTTTGTCGCCGCGCCTGTGGAGCAGGCGTAAAAGTAACGTTTGCGGGAGCGGTTAACAACCCGCCAAGACGGTATAAAGCATTGGCAGCTTAAGCGCCCGGCCGGACAAAGGCGGCTTTTATACGATAAATGGAGGTATATGGCGAAGAAATTCTGCCAAATGTTTTGTGCCCGGGGAAGCGCAAGAGAGTGGCGGGCGGTGTGCATGGCGGTAATCGTATTGGCGGCAATGCCGTGGCTGATATTATTATCTTCGGCATAACTGCCGGGCGGCAGGCCGCGGCGCATAAGTTCAAGCGCTGAGGCAGCCGCCGGCTGTGCCGGCGGGGTGTTGGCTGCGCTGTATGTTGAGCGGGCGCGGCCGCTGTCTGCGGCTGTTCTGCCGGCCGCGCCTGATATAAGCAGAGATGGGAATGAAAGCCGGATTATGTCGCCCGTGCCGTCTTATACATATCAAACCGTGTTGATGGGCAGCGATATTGTGCTGAAATTTTATGAAAGGCAGGACATAATAGCCAGACAGGCTTTTTTGCTGATTAAAAATTGGGAAGACAGGCTGACGGTTAATCGCTGTGCCGGGAGCGGCAGCGTTTCGGAAATCGCTGCGGTTAATGCGGCGGCCGGGCAAAGGCCGGTGAAGGTCAAGCCTGAAGTTTTTGCTCTGCTGCAACAGGCGCAAAAAGTCGGGCTTTATGAGGGCAGTTGTTTTAATTTTGCCATTGGTCCGATTGTGAAAGCGTGGAATATTGGTTTTGCGCGCGCACATATTCCGCTGCCGGCTGAAATAGCAGCTTTATTGCCCTTGAGTAATCCCCATGCTGTAATATTGAATGCCGGCGATTGCTCGGTTTTTTTGCCGCAACGCGGCATGGCACTGGATTTAGGCGCTATTGCCAAAGGCTTTATTGCCGATTGTGTGAAGAGTTTTTTGCAAAAAAGCGGTGTAAAAGCAGCGCTTATCAATCTTGGCGGTAATATTCACAGCCTGGGTGCGCCAAAAGCGGCTTTGCCTGCCGGTGAGAGCGATAAAGGGCTGAAAAACTGGCGTGTTGGCCTGCAAAAGCCTTTTGCTTCCAGGCATAATGTGCTTGGCCTTATTCATATGGCCGGCAAATCTGTTGTGACCTCCGGTATTTATGAGCGTTATTTTATGAGCGGCGGAGATGAGCAGAAGAATAATCGCGATTATGCGGCAGCTATGGCCGCGGCAATACAGACAGGAGCAAGGCCGGATAGAGCAGAAGAAGAAAAGGCTGTTATAGAGGCAGCGGCGCGGGGGCGGGCGCGTGAGCATAGCAGCGGCGGAAGAATGGCGGAAATAGCGGTGCCGGCAGTTTTCGGGGAGCGGCAGCTCGCCGCCGCGGTAAAGCCTGCTCTTCACAGCTTGGAGAGCCTGCCTTCAGCAAAGCGGCAAAGTGACGGCAAAGCGGCTTTTTATCACCATATTTTTGACCCGTGCACTGGTTATCCACTGCATAATGATTTGATGAGCGTGACGATTATATCGGATAAATCGGTTGACGGTGAAATATGGACAAGCCTGCTTTATGGTTTTGGGCTGGAAAAGGCGCTGAAATTTTTGCGCCATAGGGCAAATTCCGGCCGCCGGCCGGATAGTGAAAAGGGTAACGAGCCTGGCTCTGTCGCTTCTTCTATTCCGCTGCCGGCAATAGAAGCGATTTTTGTAACCAAGGATAAGCGTATTATTATTCCGAAAGCGGAATCCTTCCGCTTTGAATTATTGGATAAAAGCTATCAATTAATAGAGGGCGATACCGCGGCTTGATGCAGCCGCTTAGCTGTACTTGGTGTAGATACTTTTTTATGGATAGCTTTCTCTATAAAATAGAAGTAAATCTTCTCATAAGAAAGATTCTGTTGATATATAAATAATAGCAGATCTATTTTTGCCAACTGTTTATATAGGGCTTCAATGCTTCGACGGCTTTATGTTACCAATAAAATGCGTAGAGAAGTCACCCAGCCTATTGCTCCTGATCGTAAGCTTAAGTTCAGCCAATTTATGACACCGGGGAATATAGCTTCTTTTATGGCTTCTTTGTTTCCGCCGAGTGTGTTACCAAAGTGCTGTCTCTTAGACGCAGGAGCAGGTTTTGGTGCTTTATCATGTGCGTTTCTCGATCGTTGGATTAATGGTGGGTTCCAATTTAATTCTGTAGCTATAACAGCCTACGAGATTGATCGTGAGATTGGTCATTACTTAAAACAGCATTTATATGCTTATGATAATGTCAGCACCGATATTAGATTAGAAGATTATATCGAATCGGCCACAAACAAAAATATTAAACTTCAAAAATATACGCATGTAATACTCAATCCACCATATAAGAAGATTAGCTCAAATTCGTCACAGCGGGCCGCTTTACGCCGTGTCGGGATTGAGGTTGTAAATTTGTATTCAGCTTTTGTCGCTTTAGCCGTGACAGAGACTGCGCTGAATGGGCAGATTGTAGCGATTATTCCGCGAAGTTTTTGTAATGGACCATATTATCGCCCATTTAGAAAGTTTATTTTGGATCGAACTGTTATTAGGCATATTCATTTATTTGAATCGAGAGATAAAATCTTTGAAGATGATAAGGTTTTGCAAGAAAATATTGTTATTCGCTTAGAGCGCTGTGAACAGAAAAAGCAAGAAAAGGTGTTAATTTCTAATTCGTTGGATGGTAATCTGACAGATATGGTTACCCGTGAGTGCCCTGTTGAACAGATCATATTTCCTGATGATATAGAGCAGTTTATCCGTATTCCTAGCGTAAAAGGAGAGAGCATTACAGAACTGCCTGAAGCTGCGCGCTATTCTTTGACAGATATTGGCATCAGGGTATCAACCGGGCCTGTTGTAGATTTTCGCTTAAAAGAGCAGCTTTGTGCTATGCCTGAAACAGGCACTGTTCCCTTGATTTATCCATCTCATTTAGGGAATATATCGGAAATACGATGGCCTAATCACAGAGCAAGAAAGCCGAACGCGATAATATTAAATAATGATACTAGGAAATGGCTTTATCCTAACGGTTTCTACTGTGCGGTTCGCAGATTTTCGCCGAAAGAAGAAAAGCGGCGAATTATCGCGAGTGTGATTAATCCTGAAATATTCGCTGGATACCCAATGCTTGGATTTGAAAACCATTTAAATATATTCCATGCTGATAAATGCGGATTACCTCGTGAGTTGGCTTATGGATTGGCTATATTTCTTAACACAACGGCAATAGATAGGCATTTTAGGGAATTTAACGGCCATACTCAAGTTAACGTTACTGATCTTAAGGCCATAAACTACCCTAGTCGCAAAATTCTTATGCAGATCGGTGCGTGGGCTATTGAAAAAGGGACGCTCACGCAGGAGCAAATTGATACTAAGGTAGGATTCAAATTTCATGAATGATAAAAATGGTCATATAAGAGATGCAAAAACGATTATTGCCTCTTTAGGAATGCCTACTGCGCAGCAAAATGATCGGACTGCTTTGTGTTTATTAGCCATATTGAATCTGACGCCTGAGAAAATTTGGGCTAACGCCGAAAGTCGTCTCATTGGCATTACACCCATTATGGATTGGGTTAGAGAGTGTTATGGTAGAGATTATGCTCCGAACACCAGAGAGACATTTCGTCGTCAGTCTATGCATCAATTTTGTGAAGCAGGAATAGCCTTATATAATCCCGATAAACCTAATAGAGCGGTAAATAGCCCTAGGGCAGTTTATCAAATCGCACCGGAAGCACTTACATTGTTACGTACTTTCGGAACTCTAGAATGGGAAAAAAATATTGAAACCTACTTAGCCGGACATGAGACTCTTATCGTTAAATATGCGAAAGAACGGAAACAAAACCGTGTTCCTGTTAAGATTTCTCGAGATAAAGAGATAGACTTAAGTCCGGGTGCCCATAGTGAGCTTATTCGCTGTGTTATCGAGAATTTTGCGCCTCGCTTTGCGCCCAATAGCGAACTTATTTATGTTGGCGACACGGGTGAAAAATGGGCATATTTTAATATTGATCTTTTAAAGTCGCTGGGTGTAGCCGTGGACTCTCATGGAAAAATGCCCGATGTAGTTTTGTATTATAGTGAAAAAAATTGGCTACTTTTAGTAGAATCCGTGACCAGCCACGGCCCTGTTAATGGTAAGCGTTATGGAGAGTTGTCTGAACTTTTTTCAAGATCAAAAATAGGATTAGTTTATGTAACCGCTTTTCCAAACAGAACTCTCATGGCCAAATATTTAGGCGACCTCGCTTGGGAAACGGACGTTTGGATTGCAGATGCGCCATCTCATTTAATACATTTTAATGGTAGCCGGTTTTTAGGGCCTTACGAGGATATTGTAAATAAGAGAAAATAACCTTGGGATAGTCTTGCCCCGATACTTTTCTAATAAATAATTCAGCCAAACAGCATATTAACCCATGGATAAATAATAGTCAGTTGCAAAAATAAAAACAGCAAACCGAAAATAGCGCCCAGCCGCCAGTAATCCCGCGCCGGCAGATAACCGCTGCCATAATAAACAGGGCTGGGGCCGGTGCCGTAAGGCGTCAAAATACCCATCAGGCCGAGCGATGTTACCAATACTAGGCACAAAACCTGCATATTAATGCCGGGAACAGCCTGGCCAATAGCCAGAATTGCCGGCAATAAAGCCATAGTGTGAGCGGTAGTGCTGGCAAAGAGATAATGCAGCAGATAAAAAGCGATTGTCAGGATTATAATGGCCGTAAACGGGCTGCTGCCTTGCAGCAACAGGCCGCCTTTGGCACCCAGCCAGGCAATAAAGCCGGTTTTGGCCAGGCCGGCCGCCAGAGTGACCAAAGTGGCGAACCAGATAAAAGTATTCCACGCTGCTTTATTGCCGGTAATATCCTCCCATTCCAGCACACCGCTTATCAGCATGAGCACAATAACCAGCAAAGCCGCCATGGCCGGAACCAGCCAGTTTGTCGCAAAAATCCACAAAACCAGCGCCAGAATCACCAGAGCCAGCAGCAAAATTTCCTTGCGCGATAAAGAACCCAGTGCCTGCAACTGCTGCTCTGCCCAGCGCGGCACTTCTTCATTATATTTCACTCCCGGCGGGTAAATCCAGTAAACCAGCAAAGGCATGGCCAGCAGCAGCAGCGCGCCCAGAGGCAGGAAAGAGACAAACCATGCTGCCCACGAAATATCCAGCCCGACAGCTTTTTTAATAAGCCCTAATGATAAAATATTGGGCGCGAGTGCGGTCATGAATAATGAGCTGGTAATACAGGTGGCGGTAATGGCCACCCACATGAGATAAGAGCCGATTTTGCGGGCGCTGGCACTATTGGGGCGGGAATCATAAAGCGGCGGCAAATTGGCAATAATGGGGTAAATTGTGCCGCCGCTGCGCGCTGTATTGGAAGGTGTAAAGGGCGCCAGCGCCAGATCGGCAAAAGTGACGGCATAGCCCAGAGTTAAAGTGCGTTTGCCCAGATATTTGACCAAAATCAACGCCAGCCGCTCGCCAAAACGGGTCTTTTTATAGCCGGCGGCAAACATGAAAGCGCCGATAATCAGCCAGACTGTTGCATCGGCAAAGCCGGTAACCGCCCATTTAAAGGCCTGCACCGGCATGTTAAAGCCCGGTGCTTCAAGCTCAGCGGGGGAAAAAAGGAAATAAGGGCTGAAAACGGCAATAAGAACCGTGGCTGCCAGACTGACAACCGCGCCCGGCAGCGGCTCCAGAATAAGGCCGACAATAGTGGCAGCAAAAATGGCGAAAAAATGCCAGGCCTGCGGCGACAGGCCTTGCGGCACCGGCAAAAGCAGCAAAACAGAAGCAGTTATAACGGGCAGCAGAAAGGATATAGCGGATTTCATAAATATCCCTGTTTGTTGCGAGGCATAATCACGACAATGGTCGCCCTCCGCCCGCTGCCGGGTACACGCACACCAAGCGGCAGAACCGGGCAGCTCTCCCATAATCATTTAACCTTTACAGCATAAAATAGCAGATAAAAAGCCGGTCGCGCCGGTTTGAAACAGGCATATTGTCGCAGGCAAAGAGAATAAATACCGGCTTTTGCCGCACGATAAATTGGCTGAGCTTTTTGTCCGGCAGATAATCCGGCTGTTTTGCCGCTTGCGCCTGAGAATTTGGAAAAATCGCTATCCTCGCTGTTTTGGGCAAAAAAATATTTTCCGAGGGTAAAAAACTTGTTATAGAAAAGGCTTGAGAGCAGAAACAAGGCATAAAGCAATGGTGAAATCTGAAAATATCAGACTTGTCGGTGTCCCTGTGCAGGACGGGGCGCGCCGTTTGGGCTGCGAAATGGGGCCTTCTGCCTATCGCACTGCGGCTATTGTCTCTGTTTTGCAGGAGCTTGGTCATAAAGTGAGCGATATTGGCGATATTGCTCCGGCCAAGGCACCCAGGCTGCGCCATGCCAATAGCAGCCTCTACCGGCTGGAAAAAGTTTACGGCTGGATTGCCGCGATTGAAAAAACGGCTTATGAGCAAATGGGCAAGGGCTTTCCTGTTTTTATGGGCGGGGATCATATTATGGCCGCCGGCACGGTTGCCGGTATTGCCCATTATGCGGCCAGGGTCAAAAAGCCGCTTTTCGTCTTATGGCTGGATACACATAGCGATTTTCATAATCTGGCAACAACAATAAGCGGCAATTTGCACGGCACACCGGTGGCTTATTTTAGCGGGCAGCCGGGATTTGAAGGTTTTTACCCGCCGCTCCCTGCTGCTGTGCCGCCGGCGAATATTTGCATGCTCGGTTTGCGCAGCGTTGATGCGGCTGAACGGCAGGCACTGAAAAAAACCGAAATAACGCTTTATGATATGCGCGCTATTGACGAATATGGTGTGGTTGCCCTGTTGCGCCGTTTTCTTGAAAAGGTGAAAAAGGCTGAGGGATTTTTGCATGTCAGTCTTGATGTGGATTTTCTGGATCCCGCTATTGCTCCGGCTGTCGGCACGGCGGTGACCGGTGGCGCTACTTATCGGGAAGCGCATTTGATTATGGAAATGCTGCATGATAGCGGCCTGACAAGCAGCCTTGATCTGGCTGAATTAAACCCTTTTCTTGATGAGCGCGGCCGGACGGCAAAATTAATGACGGAATTGACCGCCAGCCTGATGGGGCGCAATATTATTGATTATCCGATAAAGGCTTGATAAAGCAGCATTATAAAACGGGCTTTGCCGGGGCGGTGTCAGAGCGTGTTTGTCTGGCAGTCTGCCGGAAAATCTGCTGCTGAAGGGGGGTGCCTGCCGCTATTGCGCGCAGAGCCTGCGGCCTGTTGCCTGAGGGTGGGGAAGGAGCATGCGGCCTGATGAAAAAACCGGTTCTGGAAGCGAAAAATATCCGGAAAAGTTTTGGCGATCTGGAAGTGTTGAAAAGTGTCAGCCTGACAGCCCGCGCCCATAATGTTATTTCGATAATCGGCTCTTCCGGTTCAGGCAAGAGCACTTTTCTGCGCTGTCTGAACTGCCTGGAGCTGCCTGATGAAGGTTCGCTGGCTTTTGCCGGTGAGGAAATAGAATTTTCCCGGCGCCGCGGCAAAATTGTCAAGGCCGATGCCCGGCAATTACTGGCTTTGCGGGCGCAGACAGCCATGGTTTTTCAGAGCTTTAATTTGTGGAGTTTCATGACCGCGGCCGAAAATATTATGCTGGCGCCGCAAAAAGTTCTGGGTATTTCCAGGCCGGAGGCGCGGGAGCGGGCAGAGCATTTATTGCAGCGGGTCGGTCTTTATGACAAGCGCAACAGCTATCCGGCGCAGCTTTCCGGCGGGCAGAGCCAAAGAGTGGCGATTGCCCGCGCTTTGGCGATGAATCCGAAATTAATGTTGTTTGATGAGCCGACTTCGGCGCTCGACCCGCAATTAGTGGGGGAAGTTTTGGCGCTGATGCGTGAACTGGCAGAAGAAGGGCGGACAATGATTCTGGTCACTCATGAAATGGCTTTTGCCCGTGAAGTTTCGGATAAAGTGATATTTCTCTACCAGGGGGTAATAGAAGAGCAGGGAACGGCAAAAAGCCTGTTCGACACGCCGAAATCGGCGCGCTGTCGTGCTTTTTTACGGCGCGAAATGTAATACCGGCCTATAGGCAGAGGCAGTGAAATATGTTAGATTTCCCGGCAGGCCGATAATATATCGCCATGACAGGGGATTGGGGAAGGTAAATAAGGGTTTGGGGCTGCGGGGGGCGGCGTAGTTTTTGCAAAAAAAACCGGAGGCTGTAATGCGGTGGAATTCCGGCGAGGTATGTTTTTTAAAAAAGGCGGTTACTGCCGCTCTTATTCTGGGCGCTGCTTTTATGGCCGTGTTTTGTGCACAGGCAGCAAGGGCTGAGAATGTGCTGAAAGTCGGCGGCGACTGCACTTATCCGCCTTTTACCTATAAGGATTCCAGCGGGCGGCTGCAGGGGTTTGATATTGATATTGCTGAAGAAATCGCCCGCCGTCTGAATATGACCATGCAGCATCAATGTGTTGCCTGGGACGGGCTTATCCCCGGTTTGATGGTAGGCAAATATGATGTGATTATTGCGGCAATGGATATAACGCCTGAGCGCGCCCGGCGGGTGGATTTCAGCCTGCCTTATTATCGGGCGCCGTCAGCTTTTGTCGGCCTGAAATCTGCCGCAAAAGCACCGCTGGACAGCACAGGCAGGCTGGCAGCCGATTTTGTTGCCGGCAAGGCAGTGGGGGTTTTGCGTGCTTCCATTTATGAAAAATATCTGCAAAAAACATATCCCGGTGTTAATTTGACACGCTATGGCACGATTGACGACGCCTTGATGGATTTAAAAGCCGGGCGCATTGATCTGGTTTTTACCGATATGCCGAAAGTGGAAGCAGATTTTTTGCATAAAACCGATAATAAAGATTTCGCTTTTATCGGCCCGAAAATAGAGGATTACGCCGTTTTGGGCGAAGGCTCGGCCGTGGTGCTGCGCAAGGGCAATACGGCGCTGCGTGATCAGGTTAATATGGCTGTCAAGGCCATGATGCGTGACGGCACTTATGATAAAATCAACCGCAAATATTGGTCTTTTTCAGTCAAGCCGTGAGCTGTGCCGGCCGGTAATCAGAGCGGTCTGCCTGCAAGTGTAACTGGCGGCTTTGGGGTAGCCCTGGGGCAGAACCGGTATCGGCCTTTTTGCCGTTATCTTTATTATATTGTGCTTTGTTTAAACCGGTCGGAGCGGTGTGCGGACTGCTGCCGGCCGGGGCGGCGGCAATGGGCAGAGGCAGCATAATGGATATATTTTCAGCCTGGGGGAGGCAACTGGCTGCCGCAGCGCTGCTGACGGTTGAAATAGCGCTATTATCGCTCATTTTTGGGCTGATCTGGGGGCTGCTGGTGGCCTGGGCCAAAGCGTCCTCTCATTATATTTTGCGCAAAGCGGCAGATATTTATGTTTCCGCTTTGCGCGGTATACCCGAGCTTTTGGTTATTTTTATTATTTTCTATGGCGGCGCAGTAACACTTACTGCTCTGAATGCTCGCCTGTTTGGCGGCTCTTATGTGGAAATTCCGGCTTATCTGGCTGGAGCTTTTGCCCTGAGTCTGGTTTTTGGCGCTTATGCGGCTGAAAATATTCGCGGGGCGCTACTGGCCATGCCGCGCGGGCAGATAGAGGCGGGAGAGGCTATCGGCCTGTCGCGCCGGGCGGTTTTTTATTATATTCGTCTGCCGTTTTTATGGCGTTATGCTTTGCCTGGCCTGGCCAATAACTGGCTGTCGCTGTTAAAGGATACTTCGCTGGTCTCTATTATCGGCCTGCAGGAAATTATGGGAACAACAGATATTGCCGTTGCCTTTACCCATAAGCCATTCAGTTTTTATGCTATGGCGGCGGCTATTTATCTATTTTTGACTCTTGTCAATCTTGTCGGGATTCGCCTGCTGGAAAAGCGATTGTCACATTATGAGCGGAGGGCAGCCTGATGGATTTCGCCCTGATGTGGGAATCACTGCCGGCGCTGCTGCATGCCTGCATAATGACAATGGAGCTGACTTTTATTTCGCTGTTTGTCGGCCTGATTTTAGCTGTGCCGCTGGGGCTGGCAGCAGCACGCCGCCGCGGTGCCGCTGCCTTTATGGCCGAAATTTATATGTTTGTTTTTCGCGGCACCCCGCTGCTGGTGCAGCTCTTTCTGATTTATGGCGGGCTGGCACAGTTTGATTATATTCGCGACAGTTTTTTATGGCCTTATTTGCGTCAGGCTTTTATGTGCGCTTTAATCGGCTTTTCTTTGAATACCGCAGCCTATACTGCCAATATTTTTAAAGGCGCTATTTTGGCTGTCCCCGCCGGGGAGCTTGAAGCCGCCCGCGCTTGCGGCTTCAAGCTTTGGCAGCAATATTGCTATATTGTCTGGCCGCAAGCCTTCCGCATGGCGCTGCCCGCTTATGGTAATGAAGTGCTGATTATGCTGAAATCCACCTCGCTCGCCAGTGTGATAACGGTGATGGAGCTGACAGGAACAGCGAAAAACCTCTATGCCGAAACTTATGCGCCTTATGAAATTTTTATCACGGCAGCAGTGCTTTATTGGGTTATGTCTTTTATTTTATCGCTGCTGCTGCGTTTTTTGGAGCGTCGTTTCAACAAAAATTATCGCAAGAGAAAAACCGGCCGGCGGAGCCTGTTGCCTTGAATTTTTTGCCTGCCGGCCCCGGATTTATAAAGGGATTTTCGGGGTTATAATTTCCCCGCCCGGTA
The DNA here is from genome assembly GCF_008636115.1 of Candidatus Tokpelaia sp. Classification (GTDB taxonomy): domain Bacteria; phylum Pseudomonadota; class Alphaproteobacteria; order Rhizobiales; family Rhizobiaceae; genus QLZD01. The sequence goes on from NZ_QLZD01000016.1 coordinate 37,553, forward strand.
ATTGTGCCGCAGCTTGAGCGACCAAAGCGGGCTGCCGCTGTGTATGGGCGCAAAAAGCCAGTAAATCCGGCTCATTATGTAATAAAAAGCCTAAAACACCGGCAAGAAAACCTGGTGCCGCGGCCGCCTGACGCATGGCCTCTGGAGCAATGCCGCTAAGGGCGACAAAACGCTCCAGCAATTTTTGTTCGCCGGCAATAAAGGCCAAGGCTTCAATAGCCAGTAATTCGGCTTCGCAATATGTGCAGGATTTTGCCATAATGTATTATTTTTTAATAGTCTTTCAAGCGGCGTCAGGTTAAAACATTTCTGTTAAAAAGCAAACAGGTTTTGCCGCTTGTTCCGGCTGAAAATCGGAGAGAAAAATGGCTAAAAAGGTCATGATTGTTGAAGATAATGAGCTGAATATGAAATTGTTCCGCGATTTGGTGGAAGTAAACGGTTATGAGACCGTGCTGACTCGCAGCGGGCTTGATGTTTTGGAGCTGGCGCGCGCGCACCGCCCGGATCTGATTTTAATGGATATTCAACTACCGGAAATTTCCGGCCTTGATGTGACCAAAAAGCTGAAAGCCGATGCCGAATTGCGCTCTATCCCTGTTATTGCCGTAACCGCTTTTGCCATGAAAGGTGATGAAGAAAAAATCCGCCGCGCCGGCAGCGAAGATTATATGTCCAAGCCGATTTCAGTGCCGCATTTTATTGCTACAATTAAAAAATTTCTGGATAAATAGATAGAGCCGGTGCAGCAAGGCAGTATGGGCACAAAAGACCCGCCCATAATTATAGTTCATCAGAAACCGAAGGGGCGCGCGTAAGCCGTGCAAACCGAAGGGGCGCGCGGAGCGTGCAAACAGCGCCCGGGTTGGCGGGCTTTGGGTGCAACAAAGAGCAGGTGCGCGTAAGCCGTGCAAACAGCGCCCGGGTTGGCGGGCGGCGGGCGCAACGAAGAACAGGTGCGCGTAAGCCGTGCAAACAGCGCCCGGGTTGGCGGGCGGCAGGCGCAACAAAGAGCAGGCGCGCATAAGCCGTGCAAACAGTGCCCGGGTTGGCGGGCTTTGGGTGCAACAAAGAGCAGGTGCGCATAAGCCGTGCAAACAGCGCCCGGGTTGGCGGGCGGCGGGCGCAACGAAGAACAGGTGCGCGTAAGCCGTGCAAACAGCGCCCGGGTTGGCGGGCGGCGGGCGCAACGAAGAACAGGCGCGCATAAGCCGGGCAAAATGCGGTTGGCCGCTGCTGCATTATAGCCGCCGGAAAAGGCGGTCAAATCACAATTTGTCGATAACAGCAAAATTAGCGGCAGAAACTTTGCCTGTTTGTAAAAAAACTATTGACCTTGCGCTTCTTCCTCCCTATGTTCCCGCCCATCTCTTCGGCAAAGGGGCTGATAAGAGAGCGCGTAGCTCAGCCGGTAGAGCAACTGACTTTTAATCAGTAGGTCCAGGGTTCGAATCCCTGCGCGCTCACCATTTATACCGTTGATTTTACTTTATATTTTTTTGATGAAAGATTTTGTTCCTGAAAAAGTCTGGGACTTTTCCAGGCAGGTTTGGCAGGTTTTGTCTGCCTTTTGTTCTTCTCTGTTTCAAAATTCCCTGCTATGTCTGACAGTTTTTCGGCCTCATTAAAGGCACAAACAGGCCTCGGCGGCAGCAAATTGCGCCAATCTGTGCCATTATGAGCTATTTTTCTGTAAATTTCCCCCTGAAAATTATTTTAGTATATTATAATGGAACTTGAAGAAGATACAGGCATTTTACCGGCAGAAGTAAACATATCAGGATTGGTAAAATGAAAAAGATCCTTGTAACTCTTTGCCTCCTATTGGCAGGAACAGGCTTGTCCAGTGCGGATTTTCTGGATAAAGGCGTTTCATACCGCCCTAATCGGATAAATCCCTTTGTGTCACAGCAAATGGTAAAACCGCCGGTAGAGCAGAAATCTTTCTCGCAGAAAGCGCGAGCCTATCAGATGCAGCCTTTATTGAGCCGTAAAATACCGGCTGAAGCGCCGCAATTACGCCCCGGCCGCAATTATGATAATCCGGCCGCAAACCGCTTTGGTGACGGCTCTCAGCCCAATAAATATATTTGGGGCAGCCACCGCTAACCGGCGGCACTGCAGATTACGGTCTGTTTATGGCAGGATCAAGGGCTTTATAAACCGCAGCGATTGCGCTGTTTACAGTTCAATATAACAAAAAGCCGCACTAAGGCGGCTTTTATCTGTGCTGCAAGCATTTTATGCAAAAGCAGCCTATTTGATTTTCGTCTCACGAAATTCAACATGCTTTTTCGCAACCGGGTCATATTTACGCTTTGTCATTTTCTCGGTCATAGTCCGGCTGTTTTTCCTGGCAACATAGAAAAAACCGGTATCTGCCGTCGACAAAAGCTTGATCTTGATTGTTGTCGCTTTAGCCATAATAATCTGGAATCCATTTAATCACTGAGCGAGATATAATGCGCGCCCAAAGCTAAAGGGCACACAAAAGCTTGCTTCGGTTAAAAAGCATTGCCGCCTGAAAGTCAAGGGCGAAACGCGCGTTTCAGATAGAGGCACAGCATAAAAACCACATATAGGCCGAAAAAGACCGCCATTGTGTCGGAAAATCCGGTTACCGGGTAATAATCCATGGCGAAACCTGTCAGGGCAGGGCCGGCTAATATGCCCATTCCATAACAGAAAATAAAGGCAGAATTGGCAGCGGCCAGCTCCGGCCCTTTCAAATAAGTGCCAAGCCGCGCCAGCCCCAAAGTATATATACCGGCAGAAACCCCGCCCAAAAGAAACAAATCCAGCCGCAGCCACAGGCCTTTTTCAATAATAAAAGGCACAATGGCGGCACCGATAAACCCGCTGACCGCACACAGCCAGGCAATGAGTTTGCCCTTGCGGCTGCGATCGCTGATAATACTGATAGGCACCAGCAACAGCACATTGCCCAGCGCCAAAAGCGTTAAAAACTGCCCTGCCTGTGTTTCCGTATAGCCGGCATTCATGCCGAAAGGCATAATAAGCGATACGGCGCCAACCTGCACCGCGCCGAAAACAAAAGCAGCCAGAGTGGATTCCGGCCAGGCAAATATATGATGCAGAAATGGCGGGTGTTTTCTCTCTTTAAATTGCGGGGCAAGGCGGCGTGCCATAATAACCGGAACGGCCGCAAGAGCAATGAGGATACAGCCAATGGCAAAAGGCAAAAAACCCCGGCTGCCGACAAAAGAAAACAATATCGGCCCCAATGTGACCCCAAGCCCCATGCTGGCCGCGTAAATAGATAAAATAAAAGCGCGCCGCAAAGCCGGGGCCGAACTATTGACCCAGAATTCCGACAGGATAAACATAATAGTCATGGCAAAATGCAGGCTGAAGCGCAGGGCAAACCAGGCTATTGCACTGTCAAAACAATAAAAGCCCAAAAAGCTCAAGGCACCGACAACCAGCATCGATAAAATAAGCGGCACGACACCAAAATATACCGCAAGGCGCGGCGTTACCATTGCCGCTATTACGGTCGCTGCTCCCCCCATTGTCGCATTATAACCGATAACACTGTCGGAAAAATTATTGGCCGTCATAATAGCGGCAATAAGCGGCGCGCCAAAACCTATTGCCGCACCGACAACAGCAACAGTCGCCATTGTGGCAAAAATCGCCTTTGCCTTGCCGGTTTTAAACAGGCCTTCATCTTTTGCCGCCGCCTGTGCCGGAATTGCCGCTTTATCGGCAGCCGGCTGAGACAAACGGGGAATTTCTCCATTATCGCCCGGCCGGCAGCCTTCACTTTTTGCGATTTTATCAATCACTTTATCACTCTTTTCCCGGCCGTAATAAACGGGCAGCGAGAAGATAGTCGCGCACTTCTGCCCGCTGCAAATGGCTCGTATAAATATATTCTGTAAATCCCGCGCAAACAACCGGCGACACAAGCAGTTTAATTATTTTCTGCCCAATTTACCGCAACTTCTGCCGGCTGTGACCGCGGCAGGCATTGGGCCTGACTATAACAGCGCAAAGCTTAGGCAAAAAACCGCCATAAAGCAAGCAAAGGCTGGCAAAATATATAAACAGCCTTTTATCTCGCCCGGCACTGAATGGCTGTTTAAAACAATTTTATGCTCACTTTATTACACGGCAAAACAATGCGGCAGAAACGCCAAAATAAAATAGAAAATTTTGCGTAAAAATTTAAAATAAGCTCTTCCCCTGAACTATAAAATATATTCTGTTAGTAGTTTTATTTTTAATGGTTTATTTCAACTATTTTTATAGTATAAAAATAGTTGAAATAGTATATTTATGATTTCTTTCAGGGAGAAATGCTGTATATTTTTGTTTTGTCTTAAATAGAGTTAAAACCGATAGGCAGCATTCCTTAAAGAAAAAGTTTCGCGTCAGCAATTTGTGGTTCAGTTGTTTGCAGCCGGGGTAAACCAGCCGGCGGCAATAAAACCGGGGATACGAACTTTACAGGCCGCCTGCAGGCGTAATTTTAAGGTGCGTTTTCTCCCCTCCCTTATGGGGATATATATTCGGCAAAAAGGCCTGACAGCCGCAGAAAGGACATGAAAATGGCACCGAAAAAAAGAACTTCCATGAAAACCGCGCCTGCCCCCAAAGGGCGTAAAAAAAGCGGTGCGACAAAAAAGACTGCCCGTATCGCTGCCAAAGCGCACACGGCGGCGGTGAGCCATGATCATCGTTATCATACTTATACAGATCACCGTTCCGAGAGCTATAAGCATTATGCTTCTATTATGAAAACGGTGATTCTGTTTTTGGGCTTTGTTTTGCTTTTGGCCATTATCGCCAATATTTTCGCGCCTTCCATCAATAATCGCCCGATAACGCCCGGCGGCGCCCAAAATTTTATCGGCACCAATAATAGCGGCTATAATTCTGCCACGATCAGCGGTGCTTATAAACAATATAAATATGTAACGCCTGAAGGCACAGAATCTTCTTCACCTGTTAGCGCACCGGAGCCTTCTGCCTCCAGCTCAGCTCCTTCGCAGTGAGTCCCGGCCTGAAGGTCTTTAATTGCCGAAATTTCTGCTTTGCCTGAACAAGATTGCCTTTGCCAATGGACGCAAGGTAATCTTGTTCAGGCAAAGCCGTTTTGCTGTGCGCGGCTTTTTAACCACAGGCCGGAATTGCCGATAATGTGCCCCAAAGCGGCGTCAATTATCCGGTAGAAATCGCCTGAAACCGCCAAAACAGCGGCTTAATACTTATATCAGGGCTTGCTTTTTTGTTACTCCTCGCTTATAAATTCCCCCTCAAAGGCGGTGCTTTGGCTCAGCCTTATTTTTGTCGCCTGTATTTTGCCGCGTATGGCCGAAAATAAACAGAGCGGCAAAACAAGCAACAAAAAAAGCCTTGCGCGCTTGTTTGGGTTTAAAGCCACAGGCGGCAGGGATATAAGTCTTGAGGAAACTTCTATGGTAACTTTTTCGCAAAAGCCGGCAGAAGTGGTGAAAAAATGGGTTATTATTGATGCAGAGGGGCTGGTTCTCGGCCGCCTGGCCGCAATTATCGCCAATTATCTGCGCGGCAAACACAAGCCGACCTTTACGCCACATATTGACGATGGTGACAATGTCATTATCATCAATGCCGAAAAAATTGCCCTGACGGGCAGAAAATATCAGAACAAGAAATATTATCGCCATACAGGCTATGCTGGCGGCATTAAAGAGCGCACAGCGCGCCAGATTCTTGAAGGTCGTTTTCCTGAACGCATTATTGAAAAAGCTGTTGAGCGCATGATTCCGCGCGGCCCGCTGGGGCGCCGGCAAATGAAGAATCTGCGTGTTTACGGCGGCGCTGCTCACCCGCATGAGGCGCAGAAGCCGGAAATGCTTGATATTGCGGCTCTTAACCCCAAAAATAAAAGGAGTGCGTAATCATGGCAGAACAGATTAGCTCCCTCTCGGAACTGGAACTTATCAAACAGGTGCCGGCAGCAGCAGATCAGGCTGCCCCTGTCTATGTGCAAAAGCTGGACACACAGGGGCGCGCTTATGCCACAGGCAAGCGCAAAAACGCTGTTGCCCGTGTCTGGGTCAAGCCCGGTTCCGGCAAAATCACTGTTAATGACAAGGATTTCAGTGCCTATTTTGCTCGCCCGGTTTTGCAGATGATTTTGCGCAAGCCGATTGTCGCCGGCAATCGGGACGGCCAGTTTGATATTATCGCCACAGTTATTGGCGGTGGTCTTTCCGGCCAGGCCGGGGCTGTGTGCCACGGTATTGCCAAAGCCATGACGCATTATGAGCCGGCCTTGCGCGCTGTGCTGAAAAAAGGCGGCTTCCTGACCCGCGACAGCCGTGTTGTTGAGCGCAAAAAATACGGCAAGGCCAAAGCCCGCCGTTCGTTTCAGTTTTCCAAACGCTGATACGCCTTTATTTGCCCGATTTACCCAAACCCCGCTTTTACCGGCGGGGTTTTTTATACCTTTGCCTGCCTTCTCTCGCCCGCGATTCATTGCGGCCTGGCCGCGCTTTCTGATGAGCTATACTATCCCTGTTTTGCCGCCCTCCGGCATAAAAGCTATGGCCTGGCCCATTGGCCGGCTATAGACCTGCCGGCCGCCTGCCTTGCTGAATTTGGAGCAGCAGTCCGGCTCGCCGGCGCACTTGCCAAAAACTTGCCGGCGCAGCAAAAACAGCCAGAATATCACTGCTGGAAAAGGGCAATTTCACCCCGCTTTGCCAGCGCGGTGAGCCGTTTTGCCGGCCATGCGGGGCAGTCAGGCGCCGAAAACACGGCGAAAAATAATATCCACATTTCTGCTGTGCCAGGCAATGTCAAACAGTGCCTTTATTTCTTTTTCTGTCAAAATTTTGCGAATATCCTTGTCTGCCAGCAGCTCAGCCTGGAAGTCTTTGCCTGATTGCCATGTTTTCATGGCATTGCGCTGCACCAGGCGATAGGCTTCTTCGCGGCTCAGGCCTGTTTGTGTCAGTGCCAGCAAAATGCGCTGTGAATAGATAAGTCCGTGCAGCCTATCGATATTTTTTTGCATATTATGCGGGTAAACAAGCAGGTTTTCTATCAGCCCGGTCAGGCGGTCAAGGGCAAAATCAAGCGTAATTGTTGTATCCGGCGCAATAAAACGCTCGACCGAAGAATGCGAAATATCGCGCTCATGCCATAAAGCAATATTTTCCATTGCGGGCAGGGCGGCAGCACGAATCACCCGCGCCAGCCCGGTCAAATTTTCCGACAGCACCGGATTGCGCTTGTGCGGCATGGCTGAAGAGCCTTTTTGCCCGGCGGCAAAATATTCCTCTGCTTCCTGCACTTCAGTGCGTTGCAAATGACGAATCTCAATCGCCAGCCGCTCCATGCAGGAGGCAATAATGGCCAGACAGGTAAAAAACACGGCATAGCGATCCCGCGGGATAATCTGGGTAGAAATCGGCTCCGGCCGCATGCCTAGCGCTTTGGCGACATAGGTTTCGACATAAGGATCAATATTGGCAAAAGTGCCGACTGCGCCGGAAAGGGCGCAAGTGGAAATTTCCTGCCGGGCAGCTTGCAGCCTTTGCCTGCACCGGGCAAATTCAGCATAGGCAAAGGCCAGCTTCAGGCCAAAACTCGTCGGCTCAGCATGAATACCGTGACTGCGGCCAATGGTTAAGGTGTTTTTATGCTCATAAGCGCGTTTTTTCAGCACGGCAAGCAGCCTGTCCAAATCGTCCAGCAAAATATCGGCTGCGCGCATGAGCTGGAGATTAAAGCCGGTATCCAATATATCGGAAGAGGTCAGGCCGAGATGAATAAAGCGGGCATCTTCGCCGACAAATTCGCCCAAATGGGTGAGAAAAGCAATGACATCATGTTTGGTCACTGCTTCTATTTCGGCAATTCTGTTTTCATCAAATCTGGCGGCGCTGCCTTTTTTGCGAATAGCGTCTGCCGCTTTTTGCGGGATTGTGCCAAGCGCGGCCAGGGCATCGCATATATGCGCCTCTATTTCAAACCACAGGCGAAATTTGCTCTCCTGCGACCAGAGTGCAGCCATTTGCGGGCGGGAATAGCGGGGAATCATGAGCTGTCCTTTGCATTGCGGCAATAGAGCAGAGGTTAAACAGACTTGCTGCTGCCGGGCGATAATCCGGCATAAGCCGCCTGACGCAGAGCGGCAATGCGCGGTGCATAAGTCTCTGCCCTGTTGCCGTGATAAATAGCCGAGCCGGCAACAAAAACACCGGCACCGGCTGCCGCTGCCGCACCGATAGTATCAACCGTAATGCCGCCGTCAACTTCTATTGCAATCGGCCTTTTGCCGACCAGTTTTTTAATGCGGCGGATTTTTTCCAGTTGGGAGGGCAAAAAACTCTGCCCGCCAAAGCCGGGATTAACTGTCATCACCAGAATAATATCAATATCGTCCAGCACATAAGCCAGCGCGGTTTCCGGCGTGGCGGGGTTAAGCGCCAGCCCGGCGCGACAACCCAAATCGCGAATATGGCGCAAAGCGCGCTGGGTATGATAACCGGCTTCGGCATGGATAGTGATATTGTTACAACCTGCTTTGGCAAAAACTTCCAGATAAGGCTCATAAGGTGTTATCATTAAATGCGCATCAAAAACCGCTTTGGTCAGAGGTCGCACAGCTTTGACAATATCGGCGCCATAGCTGATATTGGGGACAAATCGGCCGTCCATAATATCAATATGCAGCCAGTCGGCCCCGGCCGCCATAATATTTGTCACCTCCTGCCCCAGCCTGGCAAAATCAGCCGATAGCAAAGAAGGGGCAATAAGCGGGGGAGATTTCATAATGAAAATCCTGATTGTTCAAGCGCGCTGCCAAAAATGTAGAATATAAACAGGCGCGGGAAAAGGGGAAAAACCGCAAATGCCGCCGTTTAACCATATTTTCGGGCAAAAAGCACCGGGGTCGGCCTTAAAATATCAGGAAACGGGCTCAAGGGCAAAAGCTGCTCATTTGCGCAGCCAGGCGAAAGCAGAATCGCTTTTGGCGGCTATGCGGGTTGCTTCCGGGGCGATACGGTTTAAATCCATACCGATAACGGGGATAATTTCCTCATCTATTTTTACTGCCAGAGTGATATGCAGCAGATTGTCACCTTCCAGCCGGGCGATTATATTGCCGTTTAATTTATCGCGGTTAAGCTCCAGGGTCATATGATTTTTGTGAATTGCCCCGGCAATAATATCGAGGCCGTTTGCTTGCGCCCCTTCATTAAAACTGCCGTGAAATGTGCTGCCTCTGCGGCTGATTCTGGCTTTGACAGGCTGAGAGAAAATACCGGTGCGGCAGGTGCCGTCCAAATTCATTTCCATTTCATTTTCTGCGGTTGGCGTGCTTAATTTGCAGCTGAATTTTATCCCTTTATAACGCCCGGCCACCACCTCACCCTTACCGCTCCACTGGCCGCGCACGGATTGCAAAAAAGCAGCGCGGTAATCTACTGCCTGAGCCGCCGGTAAATTCATAAAAACCGACAGAAAAATGAGGAAAAAAGCGAGAACTCTTTGCATTAATGAAACTCATAACAAAAAACTGCGGCACCAGACAGCGCGTGACAAAAGCCGGAGCAAAGAGGACAACAGCCCTGTTTTGTCTCTCTTTGTCGCCAGCGGCAATGAGGGGAAGTAAAGCAGGAAAAGGTTAATTTCTTCTTTGCAGCTATAGGCAAAGATAAATTCTCCACCAGGCGGCACAGGCTGCGGCCGGCGTTAAAAAGCGCAATTTGGGGCGCAGAAAAGAAAGGGAATAATTGCTGTTTTATGCTGCCGGCCCGTATTTTGAGACGGTTTGCCGCCCTTTATCGGCCGAATAAGCAAAAACCCGGTAGAAGCCATTAGCTTGTTTGAGGGGAAGCAATAATTTTTGCTGTTTTTTCTTGCCTGCGATTGGGAACGGCATTATATACTGCCCGCGGATAAAGGGGAAATACAGCTATGAAGAGTATAAACAGCGAGCTTGAGAGAAATTATCGACCAATCGCCAATGAGCCTTTCATGAATGATCGGCAAAGAGCCTATTTTCGTCTAAAATTGCTGAGCTGGAAGAGCGAGATTTTGCGGGAAGCCAAGGGGACGCTGGAAAATTTGCAGGAAGACAGCCATAATCCTTCAGATCTGGCGGATAGAGCCTCTTCTGAAACCGACAGGGCGGTGGAATTGCGCGCCCGCGACCGCCAGCGCAAACTTATTTCTAAAATAGATGCGGCATTACAGCGCATTGATGACGGCACTTACGGTTATTGTGAAGAAACGGGCGAGCCGATTGGCCTGCGCCGGCTGGACGCCCGGCCAATAGCCACGCTTTCGGTAGAGGCACAAGAGCGGCACGAAAAACGCGAACGCGCCTACCGCGATGAATAGGCTGCCGGCGCACCGGGGCTCTACCGGCCGGCGCCGATTCACTTTAGCTCCCCTGATCTGCCCTGTTTGCCGGTGTCCGCTTATCCGGGCGCCGGTTTAGCTAAAGAATTTTATCTAATAAAATCGCCGCACAGCAACACCGCCGGCAGAGCGCCCCGGCCGGCGAGTGCGCTCCGATCTCATCTGCATCGGGCAGGCTTTAACGCGAAACTCAGGCCAGGCCTTCATCTTTTTGCGCGGCTATAATGCCTGGCCTTTTAGCCAGCCGCTCCTGATAATGCCGGATAGAAGGGAAAGATTCCAGCGGCAGGGAGAGCTGAGAGGCCCAGCGCAAAATGACATAAAGATAGGCATCAGCCACAGAAAATTTATCACCCAGCAAATAGGGCGTTTTTTCTAATTGCCGCTCAACCGATTGCAAGCGCTTTTCCAGCTTCGCTGTGGCCGCCTGCTTTTCCGCCGGGGTTGCCGCCGCAGCAAATAAAGGGCCAAAATTTTTATGCAGCTCCGTGCCGGTATAATTCAGCCATTGCTGCAATTTTGCCCGCTCAAAACTGCCGCATTGCGGCGCCAGATCTTTATCGGCATGGCTATCGGCCAAATATTGCAAAATAGCCGGCCCTTCGGTCAAAACACGCCCGTCATCAAGCTGCAGGGCAGGGACATAGCCGTTAGGGTTGATCTGCAAATAATCCTTGCCGTCCGCCGTGCGCTTACTGGCTCCATCAACGCGGATAAGATTATGCTCTACCCCTAATTCATGCAGAATAATGTGCGAGGCAAGCGAGCAGGCACCTGGCATAAAATATAAATTCACAGCACTCTCCTTCTAAAACAGAGATTCTCCCCCTTACTCGGCTAGACTGGGCAGAAAATAAGGCAGAATTGCGGCGCCGAAGCCGAGAGAATTTTGCCGGAATTTATGTTTTATGATTTGCGCCAGGCCGTTGATGATGCGCTGGCCAAAGGCACGCGATTAGACGAATTTACGAAAAATTTTGAATCGACAGCAGCGAAGCATGGCTGGACGGGCTGGACAGGGGAAGGCAGCCCTGCCGGCCGGGCATGGCGGGCGCGCACCATTTATGAGACCAATTTACGCACCGCCTATGCGGCCGGGCGCTATAAGCAAATGACCGACCCGGATATGGTTAAAGCGCGGCCTTACTGGCAATATAAGCACGGCTTTACCCGCCGGCCGAAAGCACCGCGGAGCCACCATTTGGCGCTTGACGGGTTGATTTTGCGCTGTGATGACCTGGCATGGAATGAGATTTACCCGCCCAATGGCTGGGGCTGCACTTGCGGCGTTGTGCCGTTGAGCCGGCGCCAGATGGAGCGGCTGGGGCGCACTGAACCCGACCCCAGCCCGAACCTGCCGAAGCGGCGGGTAATTGACCCGGCAACGGGTGAAACGGAGCTGGTGCCGCAAGGTATCAGCCCCGGCTGGAACCATGCACCGGGTAAAGACTGGGCAGAAGGGCTGATACCAAAAGAGCTGCAAAAACCGCTGGCGGATAGCCGCGATACGCCGGATAAAGGCACCCCGCCGCCGGCAAACCTTGTGCCCTTGCGCCAGATAGCGCGGCCGAGCAAAGCCGAGGAATTGCCCGAAGGCAAGTCGGCAGAATATTATGTAGACAGGATATTGGCCGCAGTTGGAGCAAGGCGCGGGCCAGACGGGGCGAAACTTATCCGCGATAAAGCCGGACAAGTAGTGGCTGTCTCTGACGCGATGTTTAAAGATGGCGCCGGGCATTGGAAAGTGTTTAAAGCCGGCCGCGCCGGCAATTTGCTTAAAGCTTTTGAGGCGCTGACTGACCCTGATGAAATCTGGGTGGATTGGGAGCGGCGGCGCGATACCGGCGAAATGCAGCTAAAGCGCCGCTATGTGCGCTTTGATCCGGATTTAGCGGTATTTTCTGCCTTTAGCTGGGGCAAAGACGGGTGGGGCGGCAGCACATTATTCCCTACTCGCGGCAGTTCTGGAAAACGGGAGCGGTATATTGAAGGGCAGCGGCATGGCGCGCTGCTTTATCGGCGCAAATAAAAAGCCGCACACAAGAGGCGGCTTTGGCACCGAATACCTTGGGCAGCCTTCTTGTGAGGCATCGGAATATCAGTAACGGGCACAATATAGCAAAAAGGCCGGGGATAAGCAAGTGCTGGCAGAAATTAAAATAGAGTTTGATGAGGCAACCAAAAGGCGGCTGGAGCAGTTTCTGGCCAGGTTTGAGGCCCGCGCCGCCAATATTCCCGGCGCGCTGAAAAATATTGGCGAAGCGCTGCTGCAGGTCACACATGAGCGTTTTGACAGCGGCAAAGACCCGGACGGCAAAATGTGGCAGGAACTGGCACCGCTGACGGTGATGCTGCGGCGCAGCTCAAAGCCGATATTGCTGCGCACCGGGCGGTTGCGTAATTCCGTCTCTTATAATGTTGTGAATAATCGCCTGGAATTGGGGCCAAATACGGTTGATGCGCTCAAGCGGTGTCAGAAAGGGTGTGTATAGTGATTTCGTCTGACGCCCGGCATACTATATCCAGTGGCGTGGATTGGGAGCGTAGCGCGTTTTTGCCAAAAATCGTCTATTTTTTTGACAAAAGTTTCAGCGCGCTACAGAGGCACGGCCGGCAGTAATTTTTGCCCGCGCGCGATAAGCGATAAAGCATAAATGTCTCTATTGTGCAGGCTATAATTTCCCGGTTGATTTCGGGCCGTAATTCTGCCAAAAGAGCAGGAGAGGCGTGAGCCTGGATATTCCGGCTTTTGCCGGGAGTATGAAGAGCGCTCTATTGCCTGGAAATCTGAAGGCTTTTGGTTTTTATTTATGGAAATCCGGGCCGTTTGCAGTATCTCTTTGTTGGAAGTCTAAACGCTTCCAATATTTATTGTTGGAAGTCTGAACGCTTCCAATATTTGTTGCCGGAAGTCTAAACGCTTCCGGGTAGGCGCATGGAGGGGTGGCCGAGCGGTTTAAGGCACCGGTCTTGAAAACCGGCGTGCGGGAGACTGTACCGTGGGTTCGAATCCCACCCCCTCCGCCATATTATTATTCTGTGTCCCTTACACCTGGAATAATGCCGTAAAAATGTAAGGGGCCGGTTCATTTGGCAAAAAGTGAGGGAGTATTTGCCAAAGAATATAATATTGATATTTAATGATAGAAAAGAAATTTTACGAAAAAATGCTAAAAACTGCATAATCATTTGCCTGTGCAAAAGTGCTCAAAGATGTGCGAAATGTGTTCAATAGCGTGAGCCGAGCGTCAGATTGGCTGGTGGCACCGGTTATCTCTGACGCCTGGCATACACTATCTGGTAGGGCATGGATTTGCCGCCTGGCGCGTTTTTGTCAAAAAACGTCTATTTCTTGACAAAAATTTCAGCACGCCACGAAAAATGCTTCTCCCCGGCAAAAGGAAGGGTAAGACTATAATGAAGACTATAGTGAGCCTGTTTTTTGTTCTGACCTTGATTGTGTATCCCCATATTGTTCTGGCAGAAAATGCTCGTCATTATAGTCTTGTTTTGTCAAAACCGGGTCAGGAATTAAAAATTCTCAATTATAATAAACTTGCCCCTATTGCCTCTGTCCCCATGGGTGAAGACCTGCATGAGATTGTTCTCTCTGCCGATCAGCGGACAGCCTATATATCCAATGCCGGGATAAATAATCAGGGGCATAATATCCATATTGTCAATCTTGAGACTCTGACAGTAGAAAAGACGGTTGATACAAGGCCGTTTTATATTCTTCACGGGCTGGCCTGTCTTCATGACAGGCTCTGGTTTACCGCACAAGGCTCCAAAGCGGTTGCCGTATATGATGTCAAGACCGGCAAAGTGACAAATCTGTTGGGGGCAGGGCAGGATTTTACCCATTTGATTCAGGTCGCGCCTGATGAAAGCCGCCTTTACACGGCAAATGCAGAATCCGGCACTGTCGGTATTTTTGAGAAAAAAGAACTTCCCCCCTATAAGCTGCCCACAGGGATTCTGCCTCCTGAGGCCAGGCTCAGGCCGGACTGGCGGCAGATAATTGTCAATGCAGGATATGGCGCGGAAGGGTTTGATATTTCTGCCAATGGTGAAGAATTATGGACAGCCCGGCCTGATGGCCATGTGATTATTGTTGATTTGGCGGCGAAGAAAATTGCCTGTGATAGTGACACAAATGTGCAAGGGCTGCATCGCCTGAAATTTATGCCTGACGGCAAGGCCGTTGCTATTGTCAGCGTTAAAACGGGCGATTTGCTGTTTTACAATGCCCAGACGCGGATTTTGGAAAAACAGGAAAAAATATGTAAGGGCGCCGGTCTTTATATGGATAAAGAAAGCAACAGAATGTCCGTTTCCTGCACGTTTGATAATCAGGTTGCTGTTATTGACCTTATCAGCAGAAAACTTGTTAAAATTCTGCCTATAGGCCGTCCGGATAGCATTATTGCCGCGAGGGGCACTATAAAGGATAATACCGCTACCCCATCTTATGGCCCGCAACTGGAAGGATTTGATTATCCTGCCCCTGTCCGGCATTTCCGCTTTTCTTCGCAAGGCCAGGAACTGGAAATGGCCTATCTTGATTACAAACCGGCAAGGCCCAATGGGCAAAATATCATCTTGCTTCACGGCAAGAATTTCTGTGCCGCGACATGGGATACAACATCGCGCCTTCTGGTTCAGCACGGCTATCGTGTAATCGCGCCGGATCAGATTGGTTTTTGTAAATCCGCCAAGCCTGAACATTATCAATACAGTTTTCAGCAATTAGCGCGCAACACCCGGGATTTGCTGGAAAATCTGGGTATTCATCAGGCGGTGTTTATGGGGCATTCTACCGGCGGCATGCTGGCGATTCGCTATGCCTTAATGTATCCTGATACGGTCGCAAAGCTGGTGCTGGTTAATCCGATCGGGCTGGAAGACTGGAAGGCTAAGGGCGTTCCCTCAATCAGCATTGATCAATGGTATGAGCGCGAATTAAAACTCAGTGCCGCTGCCATTAAGAAATATGAGCAGGCGACCTATTATGCCGGGACATGGAAACCTGAATATGATATTTGGGTGACCATGCTGGCCGGGCTTAATAATGGCAGTGGCAAAAAAATTGTGGCGTGGAATTCTGCGCTTCTCTATGACATGATTTACACGCAGCCGGTTTATTATGAATTTGAGCAGGTTCGCGCGCCGGTTCTTCTGCTGATTGGCGCCAGGGATAATACAGCCATCGGCAAAGATCTGGCTCCGCCTGATATAAGGAAAAAACTGGGGAATTATCCGGTTTTGGCCAAAGCGGCGGCGAAACGGTTTCCGCAGGCGCTATTGCATGAATTCCCCGATCTTGGGCATGCGCCGCAAATACAGGCGCCCGATATTTTTCACAAAGCTCTGCTGCAAGGGCTCGGAGCGCGCAGTAAAGCTGTAAAAGCTATAAAATAAGCAGGAAAACAGAAAATGAAAAGCTCAACCGCCGCTAGTGCTTTGGCAAAAGCCGGCTGCTATTTGCCGCTAAAGTGCCGTTATGTGCGGTTTGATCCGATAAGAGCGGTTTTTTCGGCCTTTAGCTGGGGATCAACAGGCTGGAGCGGTAATACGCTGTTTTCCACAAAAGGCAATAAAGAGAAAGATGAGCGCTATATTGAGCGGCAGCAGCATGGCGCGCTGCTTTATCGGCGCAAAAAATAAGCCGCTACAAGAGGCGGCTTTGCATGGGTCATCTTGGTCATCTGTCTTGTCAGCATTGATAGCACCCACAAGCACAATATAGCTATTGGGAAGGATAATGTAAAGTGCTGGCAAACTTTAAAATAGAGTTTGATGGGGCAACCAAAAGGCGGCTGGAGCAGTTTTTGGTCACGCTTGAGGCCCGCGCCGCCAATATTCCCGGCGCGCTGAAAAATATTGGTGAGGCGCTGCTGCAGGTCACGCATGAGCGTTTTGACAGCGGCAAAAACCCTGACGGCAAAATGTGGGAGGAATTGGCGCCGCTAACAGTAATGCTGCGGGGCAGCTCAAAGCCGACTGGCGCGCTTTTGGCAAAAGCCGGCCGTTTTTTGACAAAAATTTCAGCGCGCTACACTTTGCCGGCATTGGAGGCATTCTGCGTCTTCAGGCTTTTCCCTGTGACCGACATATATAAGGCTGTTTTCCAATGCCGGCATGAGCCGGAACAGTGATGATTTTTAGCCCCGGACTATAGACCCCTCTGCCCGTATCTGCGGATTGATGACACAAGCCTGTTCCTTGCGGGCAAATTTTGCCATGACACCGGTTGAGCCGGTTGGCCTGTCAGTTCCATAAAGCCAGAATCGGCCAGCCGACCAGCAGTAAAATGCTGATAAATATGACGCCGAAAATTGCCCCAAGCCGCCAGAAATCCCTGGATTTAATATAGCCGCTGCCGTAAATAACTATGCCGGGGCCGGTAGCATAAGGTGTCAGGCAGCCCATAAGGCCAATGGAAAACAGCAGCAACAGGCTGAGCTGTCCCATCGGCACGCCGGGCATGCCTTTGCCAATAGCCAGAATCACCGGCAGCATAGTGGCGGTATGGGCAGAAAGGCTGGCAAACAGATAATGGGCGAAATAAAAGACAAGCACCAGAATAATAATAGTGGCACTGGCGGAGAGGCCGGCCAGATGCGCGCTCATAGCCCCGGAGAACCAATCGATAAAACCCGAGCGCGTCAGCCCATTGGCCATAGTCACCAATGTGGCCAGGCTGATCAATGTATTCCAGGCGCTGCTGTAACCGGTAATATCTTTCCACGGGACAATGCGCAAAGCCAGCATGAGCGAGACAGCGAGCAGGCAAACCACTGTGGCATTGATGATATGCGTGCCGAATATCCACAGGCAAAGGCTCAGAAGCACCAGGCAGATTAAAATAATCTCCTTATGTGTCAGCCCGCCCAGTTTTTTTAGCTCTCCCCCGGCCCAGCCGGATACTTCAGCACTATGGGTGACCTCCGGCTTGTAAAAAATATAAGCAAGCCAGGGCGTTATAACCAGCAAAATAAGTCCCGCCGGCAAAAAAGCCAGAAACCAGTGCAGCCAGCTAATCTGCACGCCGGCAATTTTATTGACAAATTCCACCCCCAGCGTGTTGGGGGCGGCGCCGGTCATAAACATGGAAGAGCTCAGGCTGGTGCCGACAACCATCATCCACATAAGATAGCCGCCAATACGGCGGGAAGAGGGGTCATTGGGAAAAGAGCGGAACAAAGACGGCAGATTTTTGATAATGGGGAAAATAATGCCCCCGGTGCGCGCCGTATTGGAGGGAGTAAAAGGCGCCAGCAGGACATCAATAATCATAATGGCATAGCCCAGCGTTAATGTGCGCCTGCCCATGAATTTTACCAGAATCAGCGCCAGGCGGCGCCCCAGCCCTGTCACTTCATAACCCAGGGCAAAAATAAAAGCGCCAAATACCAGCCAGACCGTAGTATTGGAAAAGCCTGCCAGCCCCCATTTCAGCGCTTCCTTACCGCTGCCAAAGGCGGGATCGGCCAGCTCCTGCGCATTAAACAGCAGATAATCGGCGCCGATTATGCAAATGGTAACAGCGATGAAACTGATTGCCGTTGCCGGAATCGGCTCTAAAATCATACCGGTGACCATGCCCAGAAACACGGCAAAATAGCGCCAGGCCTGCGGCGGCATACCCTCCGGCGCCGGCAGAAGAAAGATAAGACCCATGACGATAAAAGGTGCCAGCGACTTCCATAAATTACTGTTTTTCAAAGCACACATAAGATTTCAGCTCAAGGAGTAAGTGACAGGAGGCGGCAGGCACTATTTACCGATTATACAGAACTATTGCCGGCCGTATTTTGCCGGAATTTCCGGCAGAAACAGGCGCCAGGAGAAACTTCTACCATATTTCCGGCAGGAAATTCCAGCCCGTTGCCATAGATTAGCGTATCCGGCGCAGTGTGCCCTGAGTCGCCCGGCCCGTCAAAGCCGAAAAAAAGCGGCAACAGACAGAGAAAATGAAAATGTGGATAAATGAAAAAGCCGTTTTGCTGCGGCTTTGAGCCCGGGAAAGAAGGCAGCCGGGGAGCAGATATAAAGGGCTAATATTCCGCACACCAGTATAAAACCCGTTATATATCGGTTTTCATGCGGGCAATACCCTGCCCGGGCGGGGCGCCGAACAGGCGGCTATATTCACGGTTAAATTGTGAAGCGCTTGTCGGCGCCGAGCTGATAGACCGCGGCCGCGGCCTTTATTGTCTCATTCAACATCAGGCGGCGTGCTTCTGTCAAACGCAGACGCTTGTGATATTGCAGCGGACTCAATAGCAGTTACCTGTTTGAAATGATTGTAAAAAGAGGGGGGACTCATATTGGCGATCCGGGCCAGATCTTCCATTTTTATTGGCTTGTTGAGATTGTTTTTGATATAATTTGTCACTTTGGCAATTTGCCCGGTGCGGCTTGTCACTCCGAACCACTGGGCAAGACAGGCGCTATGCTCTCCTTGCAGCAGCCGGTAATAAATCTCATTGAAAATGAGCGGCGCCGGCGGCGCAATATATTGCGGACTATCCGGCAGGCGCACCGGCCGCATTATTGCGTCCGGCAATTTATCCGGCATCAGACCCGTGGCCACGGCTCTAATAGGTCTGTCTGGCGGCGCGGCGTGATTTCTTATCGCTGAAAACGGCAGAAATTCGCGGATTTTCTGCGAATCCAGCCTGATTTGCAGCCCGTCATCAGGCCTGTCTTGTGTTGCCTTTGTCACCCGGCCTGCCGGCGGCAAATGCACCAATACCAGTAAATAATGCGCCGGCGAATATGTATAAACAGCCTCATCTGATAAAATCTGCTTTTGCGCCTGAGCAATAATACAGAGACAAGGCTCATTAAAGGCGCGGAG
The DNA here is from genome assembly GCF_008636115.1 of Candidatus Tokpelaia sp. Lineage (GTDB taxonomy): Bacteria > Pseudomonadota > Alphaproteobacteria > Rhizobiales > Rhizobiaceae > QLZD01. Next base: position 56,808 of record NZ_QLZD01000016.1, read on the forward strand.
AGGCAAAACCCGCTTTACAGGCTTTAGCCAAAGGCAGGCCGGCAATCACTGTACCGTTGCGCCCCTCACGGGCGCTGTGCCTGTTTATCAACCGGCTCAATTCCGCCTGTTTTATCATGTATTTTCCCAAAGTCGCGTCTTGCTCTGTTTTCGTCAAAAGATTATGGCAGGAATCTGCTTTTTGGAGAAGCAGGCAAGGTTTCAGGAGATTTGAGTATTGGACAGGCTCTGTGTTTCCGGTTTATATTTGTTGCACCGGCAATATAGGCCGGTTTGGGTTGAGGAGAATATCATGGAAAAACGTTACCTCGGAAAAAGCGGGCCGGCAGTTTCAAGCCTGGGCTTGGGCTGCATGGGCTTGAGTTTCGGTTATGGCCGGGTTACAGAAAAGGCAGAGGCGGTCGCTCTTATCCGCGCTGCCTATGATGAGGGTGTCACCTTTTTTGACACGGCAGAAGTTTATGGCCCGTGGACAAATGAAGATGTTGTCGGCGCGGCCATAGCGCCTTTCCGCGATAAAGCCGTATTAGCCACCAAATTCGGCTTTAATATTGTTGACGGCCGGCAGGAGCCGGGCCTGAACAGCCGGCCGGAGCATATTCGCATAGCGGTGGAAGGCTCATTGAAAAGATTGCAGACAGATTATATTGATTTGCTCTATCAGCACCGGGTTGACCCGAATGTGCCGATTGAAGATGTTGCCGGCGCGGTGAAAGATTTAATTGCCGAGGGTAAGGTGAAATATTTTGGCCTGTCGGAAGCCGGTGCGGCGACAATTCGCCGCGCCCATGCCGTCCAGCCGGTCGCTGCCGTGCAAAGTGAATATTCGCTCTGGTGGCGCGAGCCGGAGACAAAAATTTTCCCCGTGCTGGAAGAACTGGGGATTGGCTTTGTGCCCTTTAGCCCATTGGGCAAAGGGTTTTTAACCGGGGCAATGACAGCAGCAACCAGGCTGGAAAAAAATGATTTTCGCAGCACTGTGCCGCGTTTCTCAGCAGAGAATCGCCAGGCCAATCAGCCGCTGGTGCGCAGGCTGGAGGCACTTGCTGCCGCCAAAGGCGCTACCCCGGCGCAAATCGCTTTAAGCTGGATTCTGGCGCAAAAACCGTGGATTGTGCCTATTCCCGGTACCAGCAAACAAAGCCGCCTGCGGGAGAATTGCGGCGCTGTTAAACTGCGGCTGACAGAGCAGGATCTGGCCGCAATCGCCGCTGTGCTGGCTGCTAATCCGGCACAAGGCGCGCGTTATGCCGAGGCACAGCAGCGTTTGATTGACGGCTGAAAATGGCGTCCGGCCTTCAGAGAATGATGAAAACGGCCTGTCTGACATGCAGGCCGTTTATCTTTGCTGCCTGGCCGGGCCGCCTTTTCCTGTGATTATGTGTCGCTGGCCGATAAAGCCATTGCGCTTTGGCGGTTTTATGCTTTATGCTGGACGGTAAATATAAAAGAGCAGGGGCGCTGCCTGTTGCTGCGTAAAAGCGGCGCGCTCTCGGCTCTCACTCTGTTGAAAAAACGGTTTGTCTCTCATGGAAAAAAACTCTGCGTTTCAGGCTGCCGGTTATATTCAGGCTGTTTTGCGGCAAAACCTGCCGGATTTCAAGCCGCGCGCCGCCTGTATTCTCGGTTCGGGCCTTGGCAGGCTGGCCGATAAACTCACGGATAAAGTGACTATTCCTTATCAGGATCTGGCTGCTTTTCCCATCAGTTCGGTAGAAGGCCATGCCGGCGAACTGGTTGCCGGCCGGCTTGCCGGTGTGCCGGTTTTGTGTATGAAAGGGCGCGGTCATTTTTATGAGGGGCGCGGCATTGGTATTATGACGGCGGCCATACGCACATTCAAACTTTTGGGCTGCGATTTTGTTTTTGTAACGGCTGCCGCCGGCTCGCTGCATAAAGAGATTGCTCCGGGCAGCCTGGTGGCGATAAGTGATCATATCAATTTATTGCCGCAATCACCGCTGGTAGGGGCAAATGATGCGGCTTTCGGCCCGCGTTTTTTCAGTATGGCCAATGCTTATAATGCCGATTTGTGCTCTTTGCTGCGGCAGGCTTTGGTAAAAAACGGGGTTGAGCCGGCGCAAGGCGTTTATGTTGCCTGGAGCGGGCCGAATTTTGAGACAGCGGCAGAAATTCGTATGATGCAGATTATTGGCGGCGATATTGTCGGCATGTCGGTAGTGCCGGAGGTAATTGCCGCCCGCCATTGCGGCCTGAAAGTCGTAGCCGCGGCGGTGATTACCAATTATGCCGAGGGGCTGTCGGATACTGCCTTGTCGCATGAGCAGACTTTGCATTGCGCCGCTCAGGCGGCCGATAAATTTGTGCAGGTGATGACCGGCTTTTTTGCTGAGCTGGCAGAGCCGCCGGCCGGGTGAAGGGGGAAAGTGCGCTATGTCCCGTAACAATCAGGCAGCGGCGCCGACAGGGAGTGAGCGGGAGCGACAGCGTTTTATCACCGGCCTGATAGATTTAACCTCATTGCGTGATGATGACACAAAAGCGCGCATTGCCGCTTTATGTGAGACTTTGTCGCCGCTTTACGACCTGCCGGCCGGTTTATGTATTTACCGGCAGTTTCTCCCCGCGGCCGATAAAATTCTGGCGGCCAAAGGCTTGCGGAAGCAAATAAGGCTGGTGAGTGTGGCCAATTTCCCCGCCGGCGGCACAGATAGTGCCAAAGCGGCGGCTGAGGTGAAAGAGGTGCTGGCACTGGGCGCCGATGAAGTGGATATTGTTTTCCCCTATCATGCTTTAATGCAGGGTGAGGTGCGGGCCGGGCGGTCATTATTGCGTGCTGCCCGGGCGGCGGCCGGTGGAAAAGTGCTGAAAATAATTTTGGAAAGCGGTGTATTGCAGCAGCCGTGCTGGATAAAGCAGGCGGCAGAAATTGCTGTTGGCGAAGGGGCGGATTTTCTCAAAACTTCTACCGGCAAGGCGGCGACTAATGCCACATTGCCGGCCGCGCGGCTCATGCTGGAAGTCATAGCTGAGCATAATCGGAATTGCGGTTTGAAAATTGCCGGCGGGGTGCAAACACAGGCACAGGCAGAAGATTATCTGGCGTTGACTGCCGAAATTCTGGGGCATGGCTGGATAGATCCGCTGCATTTCCGTTTCGGCAGCTCAGTGCTGTATACGGCCTTGCGTGAATCGCGCGGTAATTGCGCTGTTTCTTCTGTTGATAAAGCGGCGGCAGAGCAGTTGACGGCGCTTTCTACCACGTATTAAACGCCCTGAAAAAGGAATTATGGTATATTTGTGAACTTAGCAGCTTGCGCCGGTATTGAGCTGCGGACAGGAAACAGGGAATGGACTATGTCCATAAAGGAAAGAATAAAAATGATTATTCGGGATTTTGTGCTGCAATAATTGGCGGTTGGCCTGGGCGGTATGCGTGCCGGTTTTATCAACCGGCAGAAAGGAATGCCGTTGCTGCCGTGCACATCGGATAGAGCCGTGCCGCCGGCGGAAGTGCTGGAATTTTCGGTTTCCCTGCCGGCAGTATGGTTTGCATTTATTCCGAATGCCGTGTTAACCGGGGCAGTGTCGGTGTTTGCCGGCTGGTTTCTGAAACCTTCGGGCATAATATCGGGGCATGGACAAGAGAGATCTTCCGGCAATATTACCGCGATCACTATAGCGCCGGATAAAGTAATATTGTAAAAAGCTGCGGGGCGAGGTCAATGGCGAGAGCTTTTATTCTGGTTCTGGATTCCTTTGGTATCGGCTCGGCGCCGGACGCCGGCAAATATGGTGATAAAGGTGCCAATACTTTATTGCATATTGCCGAATTTTGCGCTGCCGGCCGGGCTGATAATAAGCGCCGCCGCGGGGCTTTATCCGTTCCCAATTTATGCCGGCTGGGCTTGAATGAAGCGCTGGCGGCAGCCTGTGGCCGCCGTCTTCCTGCTGCTGCGGGTGAAAAAGCGCAAAAATTGATTGGCGCTTATGCTGTCGGGCAGGAAATCAGCGCCGGCAAAGATACGCCCTCCGGCCATTGGGAAATGATGGGTCTGCCGGTGCCAAAGGCCTGGGGCAGCTTTCCGCCGCCGCGGCCGGGTGACCCGGCTTTTGATAAAGGCAGTTATTTTCCGCGCGCGCTGCTGGAAAAAATTTATCAAAAGGGGGGGATTTCCGGCTCACTGGGTAATTGTGCCGCTTCGGGGACAGAAATTATTGCGCGTTTGGGCGCGGAGCATGTCGCCGGCGGCAAGCCGATTTTTTATACTTCCGGCGATTCGGTTTTTCAGGTAGCGGCGCATGAAGATATTTTCGGCCTGGCGCGCCTTTATGATTTATGCACCCTTATTCGCCAGGAAATGGATTTTTATAATGTCGGCCGGGTGATTGCCCGCCCTTTTGCCGGCACGGCCGAACAGGGCTTTAAACGCACCAATAACCGCCGTGACTGGACTATGCCGCCGGCCGAGCCGACTTTATTTGATTATGTCAAAAAACAGGGCGGCACGACTATTGCCATTGGTAAAATTGCCGATATTTTTGCCCATCAGGCTATAGACAAGGTCATCAAGGCCTATGGCACGGCAGATTTATTTGCTGCAACTGTGCAGCAGATAAAGGCGGCGCCTGACAACAGCCTGACCATGACCAATTTTGTTGATTTTGATCAAAATTTCGGCCATCGCCGCGATATTGCCGGTTATGCCGCCGAGCTGGAATTGTTTGACCGGCTGCTGCCGCAAATTTTCCCATTATTGCGTCCGGAAGATTTACTGGTGATCACCGCCGATCACGGTTGCGACCCGACATGGAGCGGCAATGATCATACGCGTGAATATGTGCCGCAATTATTTCACAGTGCCGCTATTGCGCCTGTTAATTGCGGCAAGCATTTGGGTTTTGCCGATATGGGGCAGACTGTGGCGGCCTGGCTTGGTGTCGGCCCGCTGCGGCATGGCATATCATATCTGGATATAATGCTGGGTAAAAGCCCTGCGATGTGAGCCGCCGGCTTTGGCAGCGCCGTCTGCCTGGGGAGCAAATTTATGACTATTCAGGCAAGATTGAAAATCATGTCTTTCCTGCAATTTTTCATTTGGGGAAGCTGGCTGATAACGCTAGGCTCCTATATGATAAAAACGCTGGCCTTTAGCGGCACGCAAGTGGGCAATATTTACAGTATGCAGGGTATCGCCGCCTGTATTATGCCGCTGCTGCTCGGCATAATTGCCGATAAATATATTGCTGCCAACCGGCTTTATGCCTTGTGCCATTTAAGCGGCGGCGTAATATTGCTCATAATGGCGCAAATTACCAATGCCGAAACCATGATATGGGTTATGCTGCTTAATCTGATGGCCTATATGCCCAGCCTGGGGCTGGCCAATGCCATTGCCCATTTTTGCCTCAAGCAAAAACAACTGGATACGGCGGTGCATTTTCCTTCTATCCGTGTTTTCGGCACAATCGGCTTTATCGCCGCTATGTGGATTATCAGCCTTTCCGGCAATGAATTAAGCCCGGTGCAGCTTTATATTGCTGCTGCCGCCTCTTTTTGTCTGGCGCTTTACAGCCTGACCCTACCCTCTCAGCCCGCCGCTGCCGCGCAGGTGCGGGGCGGGTTGGACAGGCCAGCCTGTGGCGGCGCCCCGCGACAGAGGGGCGGGTTGGAGGCTCTCACCTGTGGCGGCGCCTTGCAACAAAAAGGCGATAGCGGTCGGCCGGCTGCGACAGAAAACTGGGCGCACCGCTTAGGCCTGGAGGCTTTGGTGCTGTTAAAACAGCCGCGCCTGGCGGTATTTTTTGCCTTTGCTATGTTGCTGGGCGTGGTTTTGCATATTACCAATACATTTGGCAATCCGTTTTTGCATGATTTGGCTGCCCGCCCGGAGGCGGCAGGCAATGTGCTGCTGCGCTACCCGGATATTTTATATTCGCTGTCGCAAATTTCGGAAATTGCTTTTATTCTGACCATTCCCTTTTTTCTAAAAAAATTCGGTATTAAAATTGTTATGGCGGTGAGCGTTTCGGCGTGGATATTACGTTTTGTTTTTTTTGCTTTTGGCGGCGCATCGAGCTTTGGTATGAGTTTGCTGGTTCTTTCTATGCTGGTTTACGGCTGCGCTTTTGATTTTTTCAGCATTTCCGGCTCTATTTTTATTGAGAAAGTGGTGGATAGTTCCATGCGTTCCGGGGCGCAAGGCCTGTTTATGACGGCGGTCAACGGTTTCGGCACTTTTATTGGCATGTATCTGGGCGGTCGCATTATTGATTATTTTACCGATGAAACAGGGCGCAACTGGCAGGCTGTCTGGCTGGTTTTCGCGGCCTATAGCGCCGTGCTGCTTGTGCTGTTTCTGGTGATTTTCCGCGCTAAAGAGCCGGCTGCTGCCGCAACCGGGCCGCATAATGTATAATGCGGGTGAGCCGGGCGGCGGCTTTGGCCGGCTGCCTCTTGCTGTTCTGGCCTTGCCTGCTATGTATTGGCATCAGACGGTGCGGTTATGCCGGCCGGGCGCAGAGCAGGTAAAAAGAGGAATTTATGTCCAGATTATCACAATGGCTACGGCGTATCCGGCATAGCAATGCCGTTATTGCGCATTTGCCGCAGGATATGGCGGCGCTGGCAGAAAATGTGAAAACAACGCAGCAGGAGATACAAAACGCGGCGGCCTTGTCTGAGGAACAAAGCCGCCGTCTGCAAGGCGAGCTTTATAAAATCAAGCAGACGGTAAATCTGGTTGCCGGCGCTCGCCCGGCCGGCAAAAAAATAAAAGCGGTGTTTCTGATTCACCATATTGAGGCATGGGACAGCCTGGCCGATATTTATGAGGCCATGCTGGCGGCGGAAGATTTCGCACCGCTGGCTGTTTCTATCCGCCGCCGCTTCCCCGGTGAGCAGAATTACGGTTTTGAAAATATAATTCACCAGAAATTGTTGGAATTGGGCATTGAGCATTTGCGCTTCAGCATGGAAGACAGTTTTGAGGGGCTGGATATTTTAAAGGCGCTGGCGCCGGATATTATTTTTCGCCAGTCGCAGTGGGATTGGGATATTCCCCCCGGTTTTCATGTAGAGGAGCTGCGCTTTGCCAGGCTGTGCTATGTGCCTTATGCGGTGACAGCGGTGGCGGATACACGGCTTTTGGCTAAAGAACGCGACCCTGCCACGGATTCCGATTTTCACCGCACTGCCTGGAAGATTTTTTATGCCACGGAAGATCAAAAAACGCGGTTTAAAAAGCATGCCGTGCGCTATGCGCAAAATATGGAAATTGTCGGCCACCCCAAGGTCAAGCGCCTTATCCGCCTGGGGCGGGAGCAGGAGCATTGGCCGATAAAACAGCAAATTTCGGGGCGCCGTTTCCGCCTTATCTGGTCGCCGCATCACAGTGTCGGCAAGGAGTGGCTGCGTTTCGGCCTGTTCCCCGCTATTTATCAGGATATGTTGGCCTGGGTAAAAAGCGACAATAGTATAGAAATGGTGTTAAGCTTTCACCCGGCGGCAATTTCCAAAATAACGGAAGCCGGCGGCCCTTTATCATCTGAGGAAATGGCTGCCTTTTTGCAGGAATGGGATAGCCTGCCCAATACGGCGCGCCATAGTGCCGGCAATTATGCCGGGCTGATGCAGGCTTCTGATTGTATGCTGACGGACGGTATCAGTTTTCTGGCGGAATATCAGTTTTTCACCAAGCCGGTGATTTTTTTGGAGCGCGCCGATCATTTGCCGTTTTCGCCCGCGGGGGAGAGAATTATTGCCGGCACGCACCCGGTGAAAACAGTGGCAGAGGCCAAAAAACTGGTGCATGATTTTGCCGCCGGCTGTGTTGATGTAAAAGCACAGGTTCAGCGCGATAATACGGCCTGGCTGGCGGGTGAAAAACTGGCGGCCGGCACGGCGGCTGAGCGTATTTTGCGCTCTATCCGCCGCGGCATAAGGGAGGAAGAGCGGCCTTAGCTGCATTATTTCTGTCAGCCGGAGAGGCGGCAATCTGCCGGCACGTTTATTTGTCATGGCAGCAGGGGTCGGTTTTGCGCCCTGCTTTTACCGGGGCAGGTTCTTGGCATTTTTACGAAAACAGGGTGAAACCCGGCAGAAATTTCCTAAATCCGGCGCGCGAACGGCAAGAGCATAATTTTTTAGAAAATAAGGCTGAACCGCAACACTGTGTCCTGCGCGTCACGATTGCGGTTGCACTATAGCTATCCAGAAAATGCGGTCAGGCTGCAACGCCAACGCCACAATGGACGCGCAGTCCATGACTATAGCTATCCAAAAAATGCGGTCAAGCTGCAACTCTCTTTTGCTGACAGGCTTAAGGCCGAGGACTATAGTTATCCAGAAAATGCGGTCAGGCTGCAACAGAGGCCGGCCGCTGCCTCATTCAGGAAAAACTATAGTTATCCAGAAAATGCGGTCAGGCTGCAACGATAAGACCGCCATAGCTTATCAGAAAACGCAGACCGGCCGGAATTATAGCCGCCGTTTATTATCGGGATTGCCATTATGCCGCCGCATAATGGCGGTGAGAGAGGGATTCGAACCCTCGATACGGTTTCCCGTATACACGCGTTCCAGGCGTGCGCCTTCAACCGCTCGGCCACCTCACCGCAATATCAACCGCTCGCGCCGCAAAATAACAGGGCGAACGGCCAATAGATTGCCCGCACTATAGCGGGAAGTTCAGGCGGTGCAAGATTATTTTCTGCCTTGCCGGTAAAAATCATGGGAATTTTGCCTTAAAAGCAGTGAAAGCCGCTATAGCAGGCTATTATAACCGGTTTTAGGCCGGGAAACAGCATTTGCCGATTATTTTAAAGATAAGTGAATTTTCACGGGGAGGGCGTCTGCGCCGGTCGGGGCGGCGGCGAAAGCCGGAGGATTCGCCTTACAGGTAATGGTTCGCGCTTCGCTGGTTTTAAATCTGTTGCCGGCTCTGTCGCTGCCGAACGGCACCATAATTGGCCGTTTTTGCATTTCCTTTCCCGGTAATAGTGAAATTAAAGGCAGGGGAGATAAAGCGGCCCATAATTTTACCGCAGCGAAAAACGGGTTAATGCCCTGCCTGGTCGGATTCCCGCACCAGCAGTGAAAAAATATCCATCTGACAGGGTTTGCCGGCAGCATCGCCGCCAATATAAAATTGTGCCGCTTTGCTTAATTTTTGCGGAACCGGCAGACGGAATAAAAGCGGTGTTACTGTTGGCGACAGTTCAAAACGGTAATGCGTGACCGCACCATTGCCAAAATCAGCCATAAGATTAAGCTGACCAATGGCATTATCCCCATTGCGCGCCACCAGTTTGAATGTGGCTGTCTTGCCTTGCAGCGGTATCAGGGCGCCCTGGCCGATTTCTATAATCGCCGCATCATCGGCTTTATAGGAGGTCAGGCGAATAAAATCGGCATCAGGCTCATTATGCAAATCGGCAGAGGCTGTTCCCTGCACGTCCAGGCCGGCAACATTGGCCGGGTTAAAAACTTCAACCCAGCCGTTTTTGCCATAATCATTTTGCTGCGCCGGAGCGGTAGATAAAGCTGTCTGCTTTTTTGCCGCGCCGGGCCGGCCAAAACTGTTATAAAACGACCAGGCAACAAAAACAGCAACAAAAACAGCCAGAATACCGATAATATAACCGCCCGACCGGGCTTTTTTAAGCAATGAAGGCGCGGTTTTATCAGATTTTTTGGCGACTTTTCTGTTGACTTCCTGCTCCAGATAATAAAGCGAAGAATCGTTTTTTTGCTCCTTTTCCCGGTTGTTTACGGCGGCAGCCCGATTATTTGGAGGGGAGGCTGTTGATTGTGCTGCCTCAGCCGTTTTTTGCGGCTCAATCGCGGGAGGCATTTCCGGCGGCAAGGGTGCGTGCTGTTTTTGCCCGTGCTCCCCGCTGCCTGCTGCCTCGGCCTGTGTCAGGCGATATTGCTTTTCTGCCGCTTTCAGCAATTCAGTCAAATGCCGGCGCTTTTCCTGCTTTTGCTCATTATCCGTATTTTGGGCAATAAGAGATTTTTCCTGTATAAGCCAGATATTCTCATAGACTTTTTGCCGCATTTGGGGATCAGATGCGTCAATTTTGGCAAAAGCCTGATGAATAAGCTGCTGGAATTTTTGCAATGCGAACCCCTTTTTTCTGGTTCATCAGGCGGGTAGCGGGTATTGAAAATCACCATATATTTCGCGCAGTGCCCCGCCGAGCATAGGGCAGCAAAAGGATAAATGCAAGGCGATAAAACCACCCCAATACAGTGCCAAAGCCGGTGGAAAGACGGCGCAAACAGCCCGACAGGCGAATCAGGCTGGTGCCGCATACCGGGCTTGAACCAGTGACCCCATCATTACGAATGATGTGCTCTACCAACTGAGCTAATGCGGCATGAGAATCGGCCAAAGCCGGAAACCACCGGATTTGATAGCTAAACTATCCGGCAAAAGCAAGAGAATTTTGCCTTGCCCGGCCTGTTTTGGCCCGGCCGCTCTTATTGGCGGCACAGGCTAATAAAGCGCCGCCAGCAGCAGCGCCAGGCCGCTGAGAAAAATAAAAAGCGCGGCCGCCCATTCCATAATATTTTGCACCCGCCCGGCGCCGGCTTTACCGGCGCTGAGCTTGAGCGCCAGTTTTTTGGCATTGACAGCAATATAAGCAAGGGCGCAAACAATCAGAAATGTGCCGAAAGACATGGCCAGAACAGCGGCTGCCCCCAGAGTGAATAGCCCATTTATCAGGGCAAAACCCATCACTACCAGCGCGCCGGTGCATGGGCGCAGGCCGATAGAGAGAATAAGCGGCAGCGCCTGCCGCCAATTCATGGTTTGCAGGCTATCGGCGGTGCCAATATGACCATGGCAGGAGCAGTCTCCTTTGCCGTGCCGGTGATTATGCGCAGTCTCATAACCCGGCCCACACAGATTCTCGCCTGTTTTTGCTTTATGTCTGAACAAAGCCGCGCTTTTGCGCCATAGCAGCCGCAAGCCCAAAAACATAATCAAGGCGGCACCGATAAGCTCCAGATTATGGGTGGCGGCCTGTTGCGCCTGTTTGCCGGTGATAACAGCAAATATCAGGCCGACAAGAAAAATAGCAATTACTGCCTGTAGCAATGATGACCAGAAGGCCAGCACAATACCGCGCCTTAAAGTCTCATTATTGGCAATAAGATAAGAGGAAATTATCGCTTTGCCATGCCCGGGGCCGGCCGCGTGCAAAACGCCGTAAAGAAAAGACAGGCCAATAAGCCACCAGCCGGCCTGGCTATCCTGACGGAAAGCGCTCATAAGCGCGGTGATTTCCGTATCAAAATTTTGTGGCAAAGCTTGCAGGGCATAAAACAGCGATGACCACAGCCCTGTTGCTGCCTGGGCTGTTTGCTCTGCCGCTGCCTGAGCCGGGCCAAGGCTGAGCGCAAGGGGCAGCAGCATAAGCAACAGGCAAAACCGGCAGAAACGATTCTTGTTACAGCGCATAAATTTCCTTTTTCGCAAATTGCTCATATAGAAAATTATTTTCTCTCCCTTTTTTTGACAGCAGCAAAAAAACGGGAAAAAGGGGTGAGGGTGAGGAGGAACAGCATAAAAGCCATAACCACAATAGAGGGGCCTGAAGGCGTATCAACATAATAAGAGGCATAAAGCCCGCTAATCGCAGCGCCAACAGCAAGAAAGACAGCGGCGAGCGCCATTTTTTCCGGCGTGGCGGCCAGGTGACGCGCTCCGGCCGCCGGCAAAATCAGCAGGGCGCCAATCAGCAGAATGCCGATAATTTTCATGGCAATGGCAATAATCAAAGCCAGCAGCAGCATAAAAGCCATACGCGCCGGCCGCGGGTGCAGCCCTTCGGCCTGTGCCAGCTCATCACTGATTGTGGCGGCAATCAGCGGCCGCCATAAGCGCGCCAGCGCTATGAGCGCCAGCGCCCCGCCAAGCCAGATAAGCGCCACATCGCTGCGCGAGACAGAAAGAATATCGCCAAATAAATATGTGCTTAAATCCTGCCTTACTTGCGGCAGAAAGCTCAGGACAACCAGGCCGAAAGCCAGGCTGGCATGAGACAAAATACCCAATGAGGCATCACCCGACAAAAAAGGCCGGCGTTGCAAAAACAGCAGCATAAGGGCAATAAGCAGGCTTACCAGAAAAACGGCCAGGGTCATGGATATATTAAAGGCAAAGGCCAGAGCTACCCCCAAAAGTGAGGAATGCGCCAAAGTCTCGCCGAAATAAGCCATACGCTGCCACACAACTACACAGCCCAATGGCGCTGCCGCCGCGGCCAGGCCGACGGCGCCGATTAAAGCCCGCATAAAAAAATCGTCAAGCATAGGGTCTTATCCCGTTTTGTTGCAAAAGCCGATTATCAGCACAGACCGGGCTGCCGGCACTCTGCGCCTAATCATGCCGATGGTCGTGGCGGTGCTCATAAAGCGCCAGCAGCGGCGGCTTCGGCCCGGCCCCGGCCCGGTGACCGAACAGGCTCAGATATTCGGCACTTTTGGCTACTTCCTGCGGCTTGCCGCTACAGCAAATATGGCCGTTAAGGCATAAGACACGGTCGGAAGCAGCCATAACAATATGCAAATCATGCGAAATCAGCATAATGCCGCATTGCAGTTTTTGGCAATATTCGCTTATTTTTTGATAAAGAGTTGCCTCCCACGAAAAATCTACGCCTTGCAGCGGTTCGTCCAGAATAAGCAGATCCGGCCGGCGCGCCACAGCACGTGCCAGTAAAACGCGCTGTAACTCGCCGCCGGAAAGGGTGGCAACCTCTTCCTGTTGTTTATGGGCCATGCCCACTTCTGCCAATGCCTGGTCTATATCTGCCTGCGGCAGCTTTGCTGTCAGGCACATGAGACGGCGCACATTTAACGGCAGGCTTTTGTCAAAATGCAGTTTTTGCGGCACATAGCCGATTTTTAGCTTAGGCCAACGCTCTATTCTGCCTTCTGTCGGTGCTAAAATGCCGGCTGCCAGTTTGGCTACAGTGCTTTTACCCGAACCATTGGGGCCGATAAGGGTAATAATTTCGCCCCGCGCCACAGAAAATGTGATATGGCGCACACGCCAATGAGCACCATCGGCAATCCCGGCCTGATAAAGGGATACCAGTTTTTGTTTGCCGGCAGCCGGCTTGTTTTTTGCCGCTTTATGGCGTTTTTCAGGGTTAAACAAAGTGTGAAACTGTGCCATGATAAATCTGCCGGAAATCCGACATAAATTATAAATAATAAATGAAGCCGCTGCTAGCCACAGCCTGTGCAGCATAAAGCAAAACGGCTTTTATGCAACAGATTTTCCCCGCCTCAAGGCGGGTTGCCGTAACAAAAGTGGAAGAAAGGCCTGGCAATGTCTGTTATCAAAAACAGCAAAATCGGCAATAAAGCGCCGCCTTATGGCAGGTGGCGGCTGTGCCGGGCGGCCTGCTTTGCTTTTTATCTGGGTTTTACCGGTTTTTTACCCGCTTTTGCCGGTTTGCCGGGGAGCGAAGCGCCGGCGGTCAAAAAGCCGCCCAAAATTGCCGTGTCGATAAAGCCGCTGCATTCTCTGGTGAGTGCGGTTGCGCAAAATATAGCAGAGCCGGCGCTGATTATGCAGGGCAGCGGGTCGGAACACGGCTATGCCTTGCGGCCGCAAGATGCGGAAAATTTGAGCCAGGCGGATATTGTCTTTTGGGCCGGGCCGCAAATGGAAACTTTTTTGCAAAAGCCCTTGCAGAATTTAAGCCCGCAGGCCGAAATTATTGCTTTGGCGACCGCGCCCGGCATAGAATTATTGCCTATGCGCCGTGGCGGCGTTTTTGTTGTGCCTGATAGTGAAAAAGGTCACAGCTATAGAGAGAGGGGTGAAGAGCAAGGCGCTGATTTGCATTTCTGGCTGGATCCGCAAAATGCCAAAGCGGCCGTGACTTATATTGACAGGATTTTGTCACAAAAAGACCCGGCACGGGCGGCCTTATATCACAGTAATGCAGAAAATTATCGCCGGCGGCTGGATAGGCTTATCGGCCGGGTTAATGAGGAACTGGCACCGGTGCGCGGCCGCCCCTTTATTGTTTTTCATGATGCCTATCAGTATTTTGAGCGGCGTTTTGCCATGCCGGCCATGGGTGCGATAACAGTCAACCCGGAGCAGGCGCCGGGCGCGCGGCGGGTAGCGGCCATGCGCGCCCGGATAGTAAAATTTGCCGGCAAAGCGCAGGCAGGTTTTTGCATATTTTCCGAGCCGCAATTTGAGCCGCGGCTGGTGCGGACAATAAGTGAAGGCACAAAAGCACGCACCGGAGTGCTCGACCCGCTGGGGAGTAATTTACTGCCCGGGCCGGAGCAATATCCGGCACTTATCCAAAATCTGGCGGATTCCCTGACCCAATGCCTTTCCGGTGCGGCGCGTCAGGTAAAAGCAGGCCTTTCACCATAGGCCAAGAATTTTCCACCACAGGCCGCCAATAAGGATAAAAACCAGCATATTGACAATACTCATAATAAAACCTGCCCCCCACCACAGCCCAAGGCTGACAAAACCGCTGCCGAAAATAATTGGCGAAGTGCCGGTGGCGTAATGGGTGAGTCCCATCATCACCGTAGAAGCGGCGAGCATAAGCAGCATAAAAACAGCGAGATATTCTGCCGGGATAAGATGGGCGCCGACAGTCAGAAAAGCGAGCATCATGGCGCTGACATGCGCCGTGGTGCTGGCAAAAGCATAATGGGAATACATAAAAGTAGCAATCAGAATTGCCATGGCAATGGGCCAGCTAACGCCGCTCTGCTCAATCGCCAGGCGCAAATTATCGGAAAACCAGGCAATAATGCCGAGTTTGTTTAACTGCCCGGCCAGCATAACCAGTGCCCCAAACCAGATAAGCGTATCCCAGGCACTTTTTTCTGCCAGAATATCCTGCCAGCTTAACGTGCCGCATAAGAGCAGGACAGTGAGGCCGATAAGCGCCACTAATGTGGAATCCAGCGCATAAGCAGGGCCGAAAACGGCAGCCGGCCCGCCTGCCCACAAAACCAGCATCAGCAGAAAAGTCAGCATCATCACAATTTCTGACGCTTTCAGCCGGCCAAGATTTTTTAATTTTTCCCGGGCAAAGGGCACGGCGTCCGGTGTTTGTTTTAATTGCGGCGGCGAGAGCACATAAATCACCAAAGGCATGAGCAAAAGCGCGGCCAGGCTGGGGATCAGCATATAAAGCGCCCAGCTATTCCAGCTTAAGCGAAAGCTGCCGCCTGTGGCCTCGGCAATATAATTGACCGCGAGCGGGTTAGGCGCGGTGGCGGTGACAAACATAGCGGAAGTGATAGGATTGGCATGATAATTGACCAGCGCCAGATAAGTGCCGACTTTGCCTTGCGTGCCTTTGGCCGGGTCGGAATTAAAGGCCAGGGCGATAGAGCGCATAATCGGGTGCATAATGCCGCCGCCGCGCGCCGTATTACTGGGGGTTATCGGCGCCAGCAGCAATTCACACAGCGCCAGGCCATAGCCGATACCGATAGTATGTTTGCCTAAAAGGGCGATAAAACAATAGCCGAGCCGGGCGCCCAGCCCGGTTTTAATCAGCCCGCGCGCCACAAGGACAGAAACGACAATCAGCCAGATAAGCGGGTTATTATAGCTGTTCAGCGCATCGGCAACGGCCTTGGCTGAAGTGGCGGAAGTGGTTTTTGACAGGCTGACTATGGTAATGGCAATAATGGAAACCGCGCCAATCGGCATGAATTTCAGGATAATGGCCAAAATAGCGGTGACAAAAATGGCAACAAAATGCCAGGCTTCCAAACTCAGACCTGCCGGCTTGGGCGCATAATAAAAGACGCAATAGGTAATAAGGCAGATTAAAGCAGGGATAAGGCGAAATGGGAGCTTTTCCTGCAATAAGTGATAGAAACCCGGCTTATTCATTCGTCTCTGCTTTCATTTTGCTGCCTTTCTTGACCACATATTACCCATGCCCCACAAGCGCCGCCATCATAGAGGCAGGATTTCGCCGCGGCAAGAGTGGTGCCGCACTGTCCCAGCCCTGTGCAAAACGGCGGGAAGCCGGTAAGGCAGAACGAAAAGGCATAAATCACCGGACGAAATAGTAACAGCCGCGCTTTCCCGCAATGGCGAAACCTGAAAATGCGGTGGGCGTTTTTGGCAATGGGCCATAGGCTGCGGGGCAATCAGCAGCATTGCTGCCGACTTTGCCGGAATTTTTATAAAAATGCGTGAGAAGTCTGGACAAAAGGCATGATTATCCTTATGAAGAGTAGCGCCGCCGGGCTTTATTCAAGATGCGGCGGCACATGGTTATACGCCGCGAATATGCGGCTTTTGCGGGTGATTAGCTCAGTTGGTAGAGCAGCTGACTCTTAATCAGCGGGTCGTGGGTTCGAGCCCCTCATCACCCACCATTTACCGCCCGGTCTATTTGATTGGCGCCGGATTTGCCTTAATATGGGGCTGGGGGCGGGCTGCGGCAAAAATGTAAAGCGTGGTTTGGCGCTGTTTTTCATCTGGCAATTTTTTTGAATTTCAGGTTATATAAACAAAAATGCCGCATTTTTGGCAGCAGGCGCTGTCGCTCTTCTGTCTGAATCTGAGAGAAAAATTTAACAGGAAAAGAGTTTTTCATGGAATGGCTTGCCGATCCCAATACTTATATCGGGCTGGTAACACTGATTTTACTGGAAATTGTTCTAGGTATAGATAATCTGGTTTTTATTGCTATTCTTGCCGAAAAATTGCCCGTTAGCCAGCGGCATAAAGCGCGGATAACCGGGCTTTTCTGCGCTTTGCTTATGCGCCTTTTACTGCTGAGCCTGGTCAGTTATATGGCGCATTTGACCCGCCCGCTTTTTACTGTTTTAGGCTTTGGTTTTTCCATACGCGGCCTGATTATGATTTTCGGCGGTGTTTTCCTGCTCGGCAAGGCGACAATGGAGCTGCATGAAAGGCTGGAAGGCTCGGGTGAGCGGCAGCAAAATCGTGGTATAGGCGCCGTATTCTGGCAGGTTATTGCGCAAATTGTCATTCTGGACGCTGTTTTTTCGCTGGACAGTATTATTACCGCTGTAGGCATGGTGCAGCATGTGCCGATTATGATGGCAGCGGTTATTATTGCTGTCGGTATGATGATGCTGGCTTCCCGTCCGTTAATGGATTTTGTCAATCGCCACCCCACTATTGTTATTTTATGTCTCGGCTTTTTGATGATGATCGGTTTTAGCCTGGTAGTAGAAGGTTTCGGCTTTGATGTGCCGAAAGGCTATCTCTATGCTGCTATCGGCTTTTCTGTGCTTATTGAAGGGTTTAACCAGCTTGGCCGCTATAAGCGCGAAAAGCGTATAGGCACTAATGATTTGCGCTCGCGCACGGCTGATGCGGTGTTGCGTCTGCTGGGCGGCGGCAAAGGCGACAGCAGCCTGAGTGACAATAATGTTGATATTATCGCCGAACATGCGGCTGCGGCTGCGGTGTTTCGTCCTGAAGAAAAGCAGATGATTCGCGGCGTGCTGGATCTGGCGGAACGCCCGGTGCGGTCGATTATGTCGCCGCGGCATGAAGTGGAATGGCTGGATCTCGCCGGTAATGAAAAGGAAATGCGGACAGAACTGGAAAAATTGAAACATAGCCGCATTATTCTGGCGCGGGAGAAAGTCGATGAATTTGTCGGCGTGGCTTTTACCAAGGATTTATTGCTGAATCTGGCAGAAGGCAAAAAGCTGAACTGGCAGAAATCGATGCGTCAGCCGCTGGTGGTGCATGAAAATACCAATGTGCTGCGGCTGATGGAACAATTACGCCGTTCTCCTGTTCAACTGGCAATAGTGGTGGACGAACACGGCTCTTTTGAGGGCATTGTGACCCCGACTGATATATTGGAAGCGATAGCCGGCGATTTCCCCGATGATGAAGACGAGGCGGTAATTATTGCGCGCGAGGGCGATAATACGCTGATTGCTGAGGCCTATGCCGATATAAGGCAGTTGGGCGGGCTTCTGGATTGTAATCTGGTTGATGACAGCAAACGCTATACTACTTTGGCCGGCTATATGCTGTGGCATTTTGGCCATTTGCCGCAAGTGGGCGAAGCTTTTGAGGCAGACGGCTTCCGCTTTGAAGTGGTAGAAAAAGAGCGCCGCAATATTAGCAAAGTGCGCATTACGGCGCTGCCGCGCGAGGAAATGTAAAATGCCGGCGCCGGTTTGCCTGCCTGCCCGGCTTTATGCGCGCCGTGTGAGAGTATAAAGCGTAATGGTGAAATTTTTGCTCAATATTGGCGCGCCAGAGGCAATAAGGCCTGATTGGCGCGCTTATGCCGATATTTTTGTGCTGAAGGCCGAGACAGGATCAGCCGAGGCTTTGGCTGCGCTGCAAGCTTTTATTGTCCGCGCCGGCAAAGGGGCAGGCAGCAAATTGGCGGCAATAAAGGCTGGTGATTCAGGGGAGCCGCCTGCGGCAGACCTGCCGGATTTAGCGCTGCTTTTGCCCTTTTCCCTGTTTCAAGGCGGGAAGAAGGCAGGGGAAGGCGGCACTGTTTTGGCACAGGCGGCCAATATAGCGGACATATCGCTTTTTTGCTTTGCTCTGCCGCAAAAGGCCGCATTGATGCAAAAGGAAGATAAAGCAATAGCGGCAGCCTGGGAGAGGGCCGCTGCCTTTGCTGCCCGGCATGAGAGTTTTTTGCTGTTGCCCTGGCGGCAGGAAGATTATGAGCCGGGGGCAAAAAACCGGGTGGAGGCAAGAGAGGCTTGGCTGCAATATTGGCTGGGAAAGGCGCGCGACAGCAATTTTAAGGGAATTTTGCTTGTTTGCCCGCTCTTGCCGGCAGCAAAGCGTGCCGATTTTATCAGATATTCAGGATATTTTGTGCAAAAGGCGCAGCAGGCGGGCTTGCGTGCCGGCATTACAGGAGCGCTGCAGGCGCCGGATATTCCGCGTTTATTGCCGTTTGCGCCGGATTATCTGGGGCTGGCTCAGCCGGCGCGCAAGCAGCAGGCAATATTGGCTGATAAGTGCCAAAAGGTTAACACAATGAATAAAATGAGGAATAAGGCCAAAACCGAGGTAGCGGCTGGGGCGCCGGCCGGAAATTGCGACAAAATTCTGGTTTCGGATTTTATTATACCGGTGCATATTGGCGCTTATGCGCATGAAAAAGGCACAGCCCAGCCCGTCTGTTTTAACATTACGGCAGAAATTACCCGTCCGGCACGGCTGCCGCAGACTATAGAGCATGTTTTTTCTTATGATATTATTCTGGACGCAATAGAGTGTTTCGCTGCGGCCGGGCATATTGAGCTTGTAGAAACATTGGCGGAGCAAATTGCCGCTTTTCTGCTGGAATTTCCGCGCGTGCAGCGGGTAATTGTGCGGGTAGAAAAGCTGAATCTGGCGCCGCGCGCTGTCGGGGTGGAAATTAGCCGCAGCCGCGAAAAATCTGACTGACATTTATTATTACGGCTTATTGGATTTCCTGCTGCTTTTGTTCTGCCTGTGTTTTTGCCGCTGTTTCATCTGTGCTTTTTGCTGCCGGGCCATTTTCTTCCGTTTGCTGCTTTTTTTTTACCAATGGCAGGGCCTCGCTTTCCTGTTTTATTGCCTCGCTCTGAGCTTCGCCTCTTTCTGCCCCGGCTGTCGGCGGCGCGGCTTCCGCCGGGGCATTGGCAATAGGCCTGTATTTCAGGCGGCGGTAAATAAATTGCTGCGCTTCAAAAACCGCAACAATAAAAACAGAAATAATCAGCGGAATAATCAAATAAAGCAGGCGAAAAACAATGAGAGCCGCAATGACATCGGTCTCGTCCATAGTCGGCATGCCTTTGATAAAGATAATTTCCAGCACACCAAGGCCGCCGGCCGGCGCATTTACCAGCAAAGTTGCGGTAAATGAAGCCAGAAAAACGGCAAGAACGACAATAAAACCGGGATTGCCGCTCTCCGGCAAAGCCGCATAAATAATCCCCGTTGCTCCCAATAATTCCAGCGGGCCAATAAGTAATTGCTGGAAAACAATTCTCGGCTTTGGATAGACAAGCTGAACTTTGGCGCCGATTTTAAGCGGGCGCAGACGCAACAGGCTGCCCAGAATATAAAGGCCGACTATTGTCAACAGGCCGCAGCCGATAGCAAAAATAACACGCTCGGAGGATTCTTCATAAATAAGATTTATTACATCAGGGCGCAGTATCAGCACTATGCCGAAAAGCAGCAATGTGCCGAGGATAAAGGTGAAGGAACAAAAAGCTACCAGAATGGCAATTTCTGCTCCGCTCAAGCCCTTGCTGCTATAAGCGCGGTAGCGCACCAGAGCGCCGGAAAATACCGAAGCGCCAATATTATGCGACAAAGCATAAGTGGTAAAAGAACATAAAGTGATAAACAGCCAGGAAATATGTTTGCCTAAATGGCGCAGGGCAATGCGATCATAGCCGGCCAAAGCGGCATAAGAAAAAAGGGCGGAAATAATGGCCAGTGCCCAATGGCGGAAACTGAGCGCCCGCAGGCGTAAAATCACATCTTCAAGCGAAATATTCTGCAGCTTGTTATAAAGCAGATAGATAGAGACAAGCATGGCCACAAGACCAATTAAAGTCCAACCATATTTTCTCAATCCTTGCATGATCATAATAGCGGCAGGCCTTCCATTCAAGAATACCGGTCTTATTCCCCTGTTATAGAATCGGCTCGGCAGAAAGACCCGGCGCGGCATTGGCCGCAGGCGGCAATAATTCCAGCTGTATTTCGCCATTTTCTGCTGTTTTTTCCGTCTTTATGTGCTGCTTTGCTGATAAAAGCAACATCATAGCGGCGGCAATTTCCTTGCTGTCTGTGGCGACAGCCTGAACGCCGCTATGCACAAATTGCTGTTTATCCTCTTCCGTGCGGGCGCGCGCAATAATATGCAGCCCGGTATTATAATGTTTGGCCAGAGTGGCAATATGCGCCGCCTCATAACTGTTATTGATTGTCAAAACCAGATTTTGCGCCTGTTTTATATTGGCATTTGCCAATATATCTTCATGCACGGCATTGCCCATTATAGTTTCAAAACCGGCAATACGCGCTTTTTCCACCAGACGCGGCGCATTTTCAATAATTACCAGAGGCTGTGCCGCTTTTTGCAAATGCTGCGCCATGATTTCTCCTATGGCGCCAAAGCCGATTACAATATTATGCCCGGTTTTGGCGCAAGGGGCATCTTCTTCCGGCCTTATAGTTTCTTCTGCCAGGGCTGTTTCACTTGCCGGCAGGGCGGCGGCCGTGGAAATTTTATGGATATTGGCTTTTTTCAGCCTTTGCGCGGCGCGCTCAGAAGCGGCAAAAATAAGCGGGTTAAGCAAGATGGAAATAATGGCGCCGCCAATAATGCAATCGCGCGCCTCATGGCCAAGCAGCCCTGCGGCATTACCGAAACTGGCCAGAATAAAGGAAAATTCGCCAATTTGTGTCAGGCTGGCAGCGACTGTCAGCGCGGTTTCTACCGGCTGCCTGAACAGGCGCATCAGCAAAAAAGCAGTCACAGAATTGCCGATAAGAATAATGGCCAGCACCGCCAGCAGCGGCACAATATCCTGCACAATTTTGCCCGGCTGGAACAACATGCCGACCGAGACAAAAAACAAAACGGCAAAAGCATCACGCAAAGGCAGGGTTTCTTCTGCCGCGCGCTGGCTTAAATCGGACTCACTCATAATCATGCCGGCAAAAAAGGCGCCCAAGGCCAGCGAGACACCAAAAAGCTGGGCTGAGCCGAAAGCCACTCCCAGCGCAATAGCCAAAACAGACAGGCTGAATAATTCACGCGAGCCGGTTTGCGCCGCCATTTTAAGAATTTTGGGGATAAGGCGGCGGCCGACCAGCATCATAACGGCAATAAAAACGGTAAATTTGGCCAAAATTGCCAATACCAGCCCGCCAGTGCCGAAACTATTGCCAAAATGCAACCATGTTGCCAGGTGATTTGAGGCATCAGCCTGTGCGCTGCCTCTGCCGGCGAGAACCGGCAATAATACCAGCAGCAGCACCATAATCATATCTTCAACAATCAGCCAGCCGACAGCAATGCGGCCGCGCTCACTCTCCAGCAGCGATTTTTCCTGCAGAGCGCGCAGCAGCACTACTGTGCTGGCCGTTGCAAGAGCCAGCCCGAAAACCAGGCCGCCAACTGTGCCCCAGCCTTGGCTTAAAGCAAATAACAGGCCGAGACAAGTGCTGCAGGCCATTTGTATGATCGCGCCGGGAATGGCAATATGGCGCACAGACAGCAAGTCTTTGAGTGAAAAATGCAGACCGACACCGAACATGAGCAGGATAACGCCGATTTCAGCTAATTGCTGCACCAGATTGGAATCTGCCTGAAAACCGGGTGTATTGGGCCCCACCAGCACCCCGGCCAGCACATAGCCGACCAATGGCGAAATACGCAGACGATTGGCAACAGCGCCAAAAATAAAGGCAAGGCAAAGCCCGATAACAATGGCGGTAATAAGAGGAGCATCATGTGCCATGCTGGCGCGCGGGCCTTTCTTTGTTTAATATTTTACCGCCGGTTCACCTGTTCATATATGTCTGCCGGCTGCGAGAGAAGGTGAGACAGAGACCCGCCGGTTTCGCCGGCACTCTCAATGCGGCCTATTATGGAAGAAAAATCTTTATCAGTTTCTAACACGTGCTGCCTTGCCGGCAAAATTCCCCATTATCAGGTGATAAGTCTAGAAAAGAATTGCGTCTTAAAAATGATAAGGCCGCGGCCGGCGAGTCTTTGGTCTGAGAATTACCAATAAATATAGGAAGTATCAGAAAATATTATAGTCTCAAATAGTTGCAGAAAGCATATTTGCCGGCTATGGCAGCAGTAGAGGGCCGGCAATATTCTGCTGACAGACCGATACTGATTACAGGCAGGCGGGGCGCCTATAGGCGGGCCGGGCGGGGAGGGAAAACAATAAAGGACAGAAAGGCGGATAAACCGCAAAGGGTATATGCTTGCTGCTTTAAAGGCACTGCCGGCTCAGCCCGGCCTTCAATTTTAAAACCCTGTATCGGCAGGCGCGACAAAAAAGCTGCCGGCACCGCTCGCCTGAATTGGAGCCTTAAAACTCTGTATCGGCAGGGTATTAAAGGCTGTTTCCAGCGGCGCCGGGAAGCGGACACCTATGCCGGGACTCAGGCCGCCGGCGCCATATTCGCCTTTTTTTGCCGATGTTTTTCCTGCCAGTTACCGAGGAAAAGCAAAATCGGCGCCGCAATAAAAATAGAGGAGGACGTAGCAATAATAACGCCGATAACAATGGGCAGGGCAAAATTATGCACAGCCTCACCGCCCCAAATGGCCATAGGCAACATAGAAAGCACAGTGGTAGCAGAGGTAAAAATACAGCGCACCAAAACCTGATTAATCGACATATCAATAATTTCCCGCAGCGTTTTTTTGCGGAACAGGCGCAAATTCTCGCGCATTCTGTCATAGACCACGACTTTATCATTGACCGAATAGCCGACAATGGTCATTAAAGCGGCAATAGCTGTCAGGTTAAAGTCAAACTGAAACAGGGCAAAAACACCGACCAGCTTGGTTGTATCCAGAATAAGGGTAATAATGGCGCCGGCGGCAAAAAACCATTCAAACCGCCACCAGATATAAATTGTCATGGCAAGAGCTGCCAGAATAACGGCCAGAAAGCCGCTGCGCGCCAGCTCTCCCGATATTTTGGGGCCGACAACCTCGGTGCGGGGGAAGCTGACACCGGGATAAAGCCCTTCTATCGCTTCTTTTACCCTCGTGACAGCGGCTGTTTGTGCTTCTTCCCCGCCATTTTGGCGCTGCACCCGCACCATTACCGCTTTGTCGGAACCGATATTTTGCAAAGCAACTTCCCCCAGCTCCAGGCCGGATAAAGTAGAGCGCAACTGCGCCAGATCAGCCGGGGCTTTGGTTGCGGCCTCCAACTGAATGCCGCCTTTGAAATCAATGCCGTAATTCAGGCCGGGTTTGAAAAATAAAATCGCAGAAGCAATGGAGAGCAGGATTGAAACGCCAATGCCGATAAAGCGGGCATTCATAAAGCGGAAATTTGTGTGCTGGGGAATAATATTGAAAACAGAATGAATGCGCAGCACCTTTATTTTCCGCTTGCGCACTACATAATGCATCATCAGCCGCACGACTGTCACATCGGTAAACAGTGAAATAATAATGCCGAGCGACATAGTGACGGCAAAACCGCGCACCGGGCCGGTGCCGAAATACCATAGAAGAGAAGTGGCAATAATAATAGTGACATTGGCGTCAACAATAGTAGAAAAAGCATGTTTGAAACCGCGATCCAGCGCTGCCAGCGCCCCCATGCCGCGCTCGCTTTCTTCCCGTATGCGCTCATTGATAAGAATATTGGCATCGACGGCAATGCCGATACCCAGAATAATGCCGGCAATGCCGGGCAAAGTGAGCGTGGCTCCCAACAGGCTCAAGGCGGCAAAGGTCAAAATTGTATGCAAAGCCAGCGCAATATCGGCAATCAGCCCCCACAGGCCGTAAAGGATAAAAACAAAGGCCGCCACCAGGATAAAGCCGATAATGCCGGTATAAAGCCCCATTTTAATAGCATCGGCGCCCAGATCAGGGCCGACACTGCGCTCTTCAATGACCTTGAGCGGCGCGGGCAGAGCACCGGCGCGCAGCAAGGCCGATAAAGTGACAGCTTCGCCTGAGGTAAAATTGCCGGTAATCTGGCCGCGGCCATTGGGAATGACAGATTGAATAACCGGCGCGGTCAAAACTTTATTATCCAGCACAATGGCAAAAGCGCGGCCAATATTATCACGGGATATTTGGGCAAATTCCCTCGCACCCTGGCTGTTAAGCTCAAAAGAAATCATTGGCCGGTTGGTATCCGGCTCATAAGCGGCGCGCGCATCTGTCAGGGCGGCGCCGTCTAATGAAATTTTATCTTCAATGGCGTAGCGTTCGCCTGAACCTTCTTTATAATCCGGCAGCACGGAAATACCGGGCGGCGGATTGTTAAAATCTACCCCGCTGCGCACCAGATGAAAGCTCATTTTAGCCGTGGAACCAAGCAAAGTGCGTAATTGCGCCGGATCCTGCAAACCGGGAACCTGTACTTGCAGGCGGTCGTCGCCCACGCGCTGGATAGACGGCTCAGACACACCGACACTATCTACACGCTGGCGGACAATTTCCAGGCTTTGATCAAGCGCATTGCCAATATAATAGGCCATGGCGCCGTCCGCCGGCGCCATTTTTATGGTATCGCCCTCTTCCGTGACCGTATAATTGTAAACAGGGGCAGAAAAGGCGCCGGCTGTTAACGGCGTAATCAGGGTTTTGAGCTGCGCCAGCGCTTTTTGCCGCAACAGGGCATCGGGGATAGTGGCTGTTACAGCATTGCCGGCAATGCGTGTGGCCTGTGCCTGAATTTGCCCGGCGCGTAATTGTGCGCGCATGGCGTCAAGCAGGCTGCGCAGGCGATCCCGCTCCATTGCCTGGGTATCAAGCTCTAATTGCAGTGACGAGCCGCCGCGCAGATCAAGGCCAAGCGTTACCCTTGTATCGGGGAAAAAAGGAATATAGTGACGAATAGCGGCAATCTGGCTTTCGCTGAACAGATTGGGCAGGGCAATAAAAAGGCCGAAAACAAGAATAATACTGTAAAAACTGACAAGCCAGCGGGGGGTGCGCATTCGATTTTAAACCCAAAAATTTGTCATTGCGCCGCCTTTGTGAAAAGCGGCCTGTCACATGAGCGGGGACACTCAGCGGAAAACAGCAAACCGGCACCGGCAAACTGCCTGGTGCGCCGGCTCTCCCCAGCCTCTTGCTCCAGCCCCGGCGGCGATATAGCGTCTATATTTCCTGCAAATTACGCTATTACTGTCTCTAGCAGGGAAAATGGGTTGAAACAAGTCAAAGGCAAGTTGTGCGGCAGATAATTGACAGGAAAAAGGCCGCTTGCCGGCAAAAGCGGCAGGCGGCCAAAAGATCTGGCGATTTTTGCGCCGGTTGCATGGCGGCAAAGGGCGCAGAAAAGGGCAATTCCGGCGGGGCGGGCCGGATTCTCAGGCGGCCTTGCGCGGGGGCTGCTGTTTTGCCCCGTTTTTGCGCCACAGAGCGGCAGAGTGTTTGAGAGGCCTGCCGGCGCGGTTTTCCCTGACTATTGCTGTAAGTGAGGCGGCAAGACCGCCGCCAATAGCTGTATTATAAGCCGCCTGGCGGTTGCCATAGGCCAGGCCCAGCAAAAATTCTGCCGCCAGAGCCGGGGCATTATCATCATGCAAAGCAGCGAGAACAGCGCCGTGTTTCATGGCTTTTTGCACGGTTTTTTGCCAGTTGCGCGGCCAGTTGCGGCAAATAGTGGCTGCATGCAGCCTGGCCAGCCGCCCGGCTTTTTCATATTGTTCGCCAAAGGGGCGCTGCTGCGGCATGCAGATAAAAGGTTTGCCGGCTGCGGCAATGGCAGAAATCAGGCAGTCACTGGCCGCTCCGGCCACAAGATCGGCTTTGTTGATAAAATCTTCCATATGCTCTACCCAGCCGTGAAAATGCAGATTATCCGGGCACGCCGTCTCTATGGTTCTGGGGCAGGCCTGGCCGATAATGTGAAGCTGCCAGTCAGGCAGAGCCTGCGCTGCTTTGAGGAATTGATGGGCTTTGGCGCTCATATGGCGTTTGCCCAGGCATTCATGCCCGGTGACAATCAATAATGTGCGCCTTTGGGGCGCGGCAGGCAAGGCCGGTTTTTGCGCAGCGGCGGCTTTCTCTGCCGATATTTTTGTATTTGCGGCGGTGTGAAGAAAATTATCCTTTTGAGTCAGGCCGGGAAAATAGCGGGAATGCGCGCGCAGCCATTGCGGCGTGGCCTCTGATTCCAGCAAAGGGTGGAACGGGCATAAAACTGCCTCAGCCCCGGCAAAAGCGCGTAAATGCGCCGGGTCATAATGCTTGCCTGAAAGGCGCATATAGACAGTCGGCACGCCTTTTAGCTGCGCCAGGCTTGCCACTTCCACGCAGGAATCAATCAATAACAGCGCCGGGTCGGCAATATCAATCCACTCGGCAATGCGTTGCAGGCGGTGCTGCCGGCCTAAACGGTTTTGGGCAGAAAAATCAGGCTCCGCCGCAGAGGCAGAGGTAGAGGCATTTGTGTGAAAATATAATTCATCAGGCAGATCAACAATAGGCAACGCCTCAGATTTGCCTTTCAGCCCGGTGCCGAGCAGTGTGAAATAGCCGGGAGCCTGTCTGGCAATGGCAATAGCGCGCTGGCGATGACCTTCCCCATGATGGTCTACATAAATACCGATTGGCCGGCAACCGCTATTTTGGTATGTTTTCCCGTGATATATCATGTTTAATACCCGAAAAATGCGCTGCAGTTTAACTTTATAGACTGAAAAAAGGTTCCATAATCGGTTTATTTTTACGAAATATCTATGTGTTTAGTCAATAAATACTAAGAAAAGGAAAAATTATTCTTAAAAATACTGTTTAATGCAATTTTCCGGATAATTTTATTGCCATGGTCGAAATACAGGCGCGCGTGTCGGCGCGTTTGATTTTTATCTTTTCTGCCTTTTTTTATCCATAAAGTTTTTGGATAGAGTGGACAGCGACAATATGTCCCACACAGACTATGCGCTGAAGAAAGCAGTTTTCACAGGAAAAAAGGGATTTTTGAGCCTTTATTAACCTTTTGCGTTTTGAGTCGCAATGTTCGCGGCGCGGGTTTTGTCTAAAGTCGCTCTGTATTGCGTATCCCGGGTTAAATTGGGGAGGCGGGCTGTTTTGCCGGCTGGCCGGCGGCGCTTGCCTCATGTTCAATAATGAATGTAAGCAAGTTGAATTTGAGGAGTTTTTAATGCGTGATGGTGATGTGGATTATGTTTTGCGTAATTGCGGAGTGCGTATCCCGCTTGTGGAAGATATTATGCTGTCTTCCACTTTGGCAGAAGGAGAAATCAGCCAGGGAGATTTGCAGCTTATTGACAGTTTTGCCGGCTTGCATAAAGCTAAACGGCAAATTGTGCTGGATATGGTCAGGCGCGGGCTGCATGAAAAACTGCCCGCAAGGCCTGAGTAAATTTTGTGATGAAAGTAAGGCGTTTTAAAGCCAAAAATTTTGAGCGGCAGCGGCGTTAGAGGGGGGGGAGGCCGGCAGCCGCAGCCTGGCGGTAAAAGGGGAATTCGGCCTTTGTGGTGCGGACGGCGGGACTTGAACCCGCAAGGTCTATGACCGAAGGATTTTAAGTCCTTTGCGTCTACCGGTTTCGCCACGTCCGCTTGCGGCTTTTGGCCTGTCTCAGCCTGCAATGCACATATCGGCCGGGTGCCGGGCAGGGGCGCCAATATCTGCTTTACAATTTTCGGTTCGATTCGGTTTGCAGCAATCGCCACGGATAAAGCCTGAGCCGGGAGCCGAATCTATTGCCTATGCTGTTTTCGCATGCCTTTGCCTGAATTATTTCCCCTCTATCATAAATCCGGCATGGCTGTGAAGCGTTTTTTGCCGGAAATCTGTATATAAAGCGAAAAATGCCGCAATATTTACTATGTTCCGGGGCAAAATTCTTAATTCTGGCGCCTGGCTGCGGCCTTGCGGTTACAGGCAGCTAAAGAAAATGTGTCCAACCAGGCAAAAATGAGAAAAAGGCAAATATGTTGAGAAAAATAAGGCTGTTTATTGCCATTATGGCAGTGTTTGCTTTGAGCGACCGGGTTCAGGCCGATATGGTTTCAGACCTGCAGAAAAAAGAGCTGGTGCTTTTGGTCAATACTGTTAATAATGCAGCCGAACGCAAAGATGCCGCCCTGATTGCCGCTCAGATGCCTGAGCGCCTTTACCGGGAAATGGCAGCGCGCATACATGTGAGCGAACAGGCGCTGCGTGCCGGTTTGCAGCAGTCTATTGCCGGGCAGTTTGCCCATTTGGCGGCGCATGGCTATCGGCTTGACAGCGGCAATATTGCTTATGCTGCCGCCCGGGGCGGCATAATTTACGCTTTGGTGCCCACACGCGTTGAAACCGATAAAGCAGTGACGGAGTTTATGACGCTGGCTATTTATGACAATACCAAATGGCACTTGATTTACGGCGGACAGAAGACAGTGCAAAACCCTGTTTTTATCGAAATTTATCCTTATGCCGCCGATATTGCCATGCCCGCTGCCAAAATTATGACCAAATGACAAGCTAAACGCTGTTTTAGCGGGTCTATAGGCTTGCCAAATAAATGCACTCAGTATAGAAGTGCCGGGAAGGACTGAGGATTGCAAGCGGCGGCGAAATATTTATATGTGCTGCCGGCGGCTTTGTTTTCGGCCGTGTCAATGTCGCATTGATTATACGCAAAAGGGGCGAAACAGGCTCCGTTTGAAAATGCCTTCCTCCTGATAACAGCTTGACAGCGCTATCTCGCAGCAGATTTGAGCCGGATCTTCAGGGCGTATTTTGAATATATGTTAACAGCAAAAGCGGCAGCGCATCACAGCCCGGTAGCGCTGTCGCAAACGGATATAATCGGCCAAAGCGTAATTGGGCATAAGCGGGCAATAGCCGGAACGGATAGATAAGAAATGACGGAAAATTTGCAAAACGGCTTTGCCGCCATGAATCTGCCGCCGGTTTTGGTGAAAAATCTGGCGCAAATGGGGATTTCGGCGCCCAAGCCTATTCAGGCCAAAACTATTATGCCGTTTTTGCAGGGGCGCGATATTCTAGCTATTGCCCAGACCGGCTCCGGCAAAACTTTTGCTTTTTCCTTACCCATTCTGGCAAAAATTATCAGCCTTGGCACTAAGCGGCAGCCGAAAACTGCGGCGGCGCTTATTTTGGCGCCGACACGTGAGCTGGCCGTGCAGATAGAAGAGGCTGTCCGCCTGGCAAGCAAAAATATGCATTTGCGCGCCGGGCTGGTTTTAGGCGGTGTTTCCCGCTTGCGGCAGATAAAGCAAATGGCCGCCGGTGTTGATGTGCTGATTGCGACCCCCGGGCGGCTGATGGATCATGTGCGTGAGGGCAATATTGATTTGTCGCATACGCGTTTTTTCGTGCTTGATGAAGCGGATCGTATGCTGGATATGGGGTTTATCCGCGATGTGCGCGCTATTGCGGCGCGGCTGGCCAAACGGCGGCAAACGGCTTTGTTTTCGGCCACTATGCCGAAAGAGGTAAGCGGCCTGGCCGACAGCCTGCTTGTTTCTCCGCTCAAGGTAGAAACTGCGCCGCAAGGCACAATAGTGGCAGAAATCCGCGAAACAGTTTATGCTGTGGCACAAAAAGATAAAAAAGAAGTTTTGACGCGTCTGCTGGCGCAAGAGGCTTTTCGCTCGATTATTGTTTTTACCCGCACCAAACACGGGGCTGATACTGTAGGGCGCGTTTTGGCCAAAGCAGGCTGTCCGGTTGAAGTTATTCATGGTAATAAAAGCCAGAATGCCCGCCAGCGCGCTCTGGATTCTTTCCGCCGGGGGGAGACGCGCGTTTTGGTTGCCACGGATATTGCCGCGCGCGGCCTTGATGTTCCCGGTATTACGCATGTGGTAAATTATGAATTTCCGGTTGAGGCGGAGACTTATGTGCATCGCATTGGCCGCACCGGGCGTAATGGTGCGGCAGGCGAGGCTGTCACTCTATATGATGCGGCGCTGGAAGCCTCGCGCTTGCGCGCTGTTGAGAAAGTAACAGCCAAAAAATTGCCGCTTGACCCTTTGCCGGTTCTGGCGGCAGCAGTTTTCCCCAATTCTGAAAAGCCGGTTACTGCCGGGGCTACAGTTGAGATGGGCAGGAAGGCGGCTGATAAAACAGGCGTTGCGGGGAAGAAAAAGCGTTTCAGAACCGAATTTGGCCGGGCAAAGGCGGCAAAGGCGGTTGCTGCTGAAGCGGCAATGACCGACAGGCAAGGCGCGGACAGGCGGCGAAGATATTTTGCCTCCGGGCGGGAGAAACCCGGCCGCCGGGAAGGCAATGTGACGGCAAGGCCGGGCTGGAGACCGGGAGCCGGGAAAATGTTTGTTGAGCCGGGAAGAATAGAGCCTGGCCGGGAAGAGGCGGCAAGTCCCGAACAAAAAGCCGGTAAACAGCGTAAATCGGCGCCGGGTTCCCGCGTTTTGTCCCGGCATAAAAGGCGGGCTGAAGCTATGGCCTCGGCCGGCGCTGAACAAAAGGCGCGCCGGTGGAGCCGGCGCAAATAGCAGCCCGGCGGCTGAAACAGGAAAAATATAACGGCTTTCGCGGCCCGCGACTGTCTATTATGATTGCGCAGCCCGGCCGCTGAAATGGGGAAAATATGACGGAGCAGAAAAAACAGGCAAGGTTTTTGCCGGCGCGGGTTACATTTTTGGAAATGCGCGCCCGCCCGCTGCGCCGTTTGCCGGCGCTTGCTGCCGTTCATGGCGGCCGTTCTTTGGCGCTTATGCGGGCAGAAGGCTGTCCTGTTCATTTTTATCGTTATTTATATGAGCAAATAGGGCGGCCGCATCACTGGCATATGCGGCGGCACCAAAGTGACGCAGCGCTTGCCGCAATTTTGCAGGCAGAAAATACAATTTTGCAGATTTTATATTGCGGCGGCTGCCCCGCCGGTTTTGCCGAAACAATACTGCACAAAAAAGGTGAGAGCAGTGAGGCCGAGCTTTTATATTTCGGCTTGCTGCGCGATTATCAGGGCCTGGGGCTTTCCCGTTTGTTTCTGGACGAAATTGTGCAGGCAGCCTGGGCAGTTGAAATAGATAAAATGCGTGTTCAGACCAATTCTCTGGACAGCCCCCGTGCCTTGCAGCTTTACCAGCAGGTTGGTTTTGCGCCGATTGCGGTGAAAAATGTGGAAATTGAAGCCTGGGATTAACCGGCACCGGAACAAACCCGGTGAAGTGAGCAAAAAAACCGGTTTCCCAAAGCGGAAATATAAAGCCGCTATAGAGTCAAAGCCGGACTTTCGATTTCCCGGTGATTACCGATATTCATGTAATACAGAATTTCACGCAGACAAAAATACAAAGATAAGATGGCTCCCCGGGCCGGATTCGAACCAGCGACCAACCGGTTAACAGCCGGTTGCTCTACCGCTGAGCTACCGGGGAACAGCGCCTATTGACAGCATGTCCTGCCTATAGCAAACAAAGCACGGCTTTGCCAAGGGGGAATTTTCAAATTCACAAAAATAATTGCCGTAAATAGATAATGCCGCTTTTTATCCGCAAGTCAGTGTTCTCATTATCGGGTTGATGGCCTTAATTATCAGGCCAAAGACGCCGGCAGATCTGTTGGGGAGAAAATTGCCGCAAGGCCGGCACTGCAATAAAAATATGCCGGGAGCGGTGAACACGGCTTGACCTTTTGGCCGCTTTCACTTATTGCTTGGCAAAGCTTCCCGGCCTCATGGCGGAATGGTTACGCAGAGGACTGCAAATCCTTGTATCCCGGTTCGATTCCGGGTGAGGCCTCCAATTATTTCTCCGTTTTGCAGCTCATCTTGGTGAGAATTATTATCGGTCTGTGTGCATTCGGTTTGAGTTGTAACTTGGCTATACTTGCAGTAAAACAGGTTTTTCTGTGCCTGGAGGGCAGAATTAGTGATAATTCTGTTAATCTTTTACGCGATATTGGTTTATTTTTTGCAAACAGTATGAGGCTTGTGCTAGACTGATAATGTAAGCGGAGGCCTTTCCGGCAATGGGCTGTCAGGGGGCTGTGCGTTCCGGTTTTATTGGGGTTTTTATAAGCGGGTGCGTATCAGGGGCGTAAATGAGGCGTGGCTGATGAATATGGATTTTGTGCAATTACGGCAAAAAATGGTGGACAGCCAGATAAGAACCGTTAATGTTACCAGACTTTCTGTCCTTTCTGCTTTTCTGAATATGCCGCGTGAGCTTTTTGTGCCGCAAAAATGGCGCGGTGCCGCTTATGCCGATGGCAGTGTTATGGTGGCTGCCGCCAAAGCGGGGGTGCCCGCCCGCTATATGATGCCGCCTGCGGCTTTGGCGCGGCTTATCCAGCTTGCCGATATTGGTAAAGATGATTTTGTGCTCGATATAGGCGCCATGACCGGTTATGGGGCGGCGCTTATGGCAGAGCTTGGCAGTGCGGTTATCGCGCTGGAATGTGATGAAGAGCTGACTGCCTGGACTGAAAATCTTATCACTGCCTATAAATGTGAAAATATAACAGTGGTGAAAGGTAACTTGCCGCAAGGCTGGACAGCGCAGGCGCCTTATGATGTTATTTTGCTGGAAGGGGCGGTGGATTTTGTGCCGGAGCCTTTATTTGCCCAATTACGTGAAGGCGGCCGCCTGATTGCGGTGGAGGGGCGAGGCAATGCGGCTGTCGCCTGGCTTTATGAGCGCGAAGACGGTATTGTTTCGCGCCGGCGAGGATTTAATCTGGCGCTTGAGCCTTTGCCCGGCTTTACCGAAAAGGCGACATTTACTTTTTAGTCATTTGCCGCGGCTATAAGGCGGTAAAATCGGGAGGGGCGCGTAATTCTGCGTTTTTATTGCAGTTTTGCCGGTTTTCTGTATAAAATCCGGTATTTTTGGTCGGCGGAAGGTCTGAAACTCGTATAAGGTTTTGTCGAGTGGCGTGGGTTCTGAATACTATGAAAAAGAAATTATTGGGAGTATTATTATCCGGTGTGACCCTGGTGGCGATTCAATCGGCTCATGCCGAAAATTTGCGCGGCGCCTTGACCAAGGCCTATACCAATAATAGCGCTCTCAATTCAGACCGGGCTTCTGTTCGGATTTATGATGAAGATGTTGCCATTGCCAAATCCGGTTATCGCCCTTATATCAATGGTTTCGGCTCTTATTCGCGCGGTCGCAGCGCCACGACAACGCGTTATACCACGGCGGGTTCTATCGGTATCCAGCTAAGCCAGAAGATTTTTGACGGTTTTGTGACCAAAAATTCGGTAGCGGCAGCCAAAACACAGGCACAGGCGCAGCGCGAATATTTGCGCAATAGCGAGCAAAATCTGCTGTTTTCTACGGTAGAGGCCTATGCCGATGTTTATGCCGCCCGCCGTATTGCTGCTTATCGGGCGGAGAATCTGGCCGCTTTGGAAGAGCAGGTGCGCTCAGATAAGGCCAAGCTTGATGTCGGTGACGGCACTCGCACTGATTTGGCGCAATCTGAAGCGCAACGCTCACAGGCGATTTCGCAGCTTTCTCAGGCTAAGGCTGATGTTAAATCCAAGGAAGCGACTTACCGGCGTATTGTCGGCGAAACAGCGGGGGTGCTGGAGCCGCCTCCTGCTTCCGGCGGCCTGCCGAAAACATTGGATCAGGGGTTTTTTATCGCTGCGGCAGAGCACCCTGCGATTTTATCAGCCAAATATGCGGTTGATGCCGCTTCCTATAATGTCAAGACCAAAGAAGGCGCCTTATTGCCGAGCGTTGATGCGACAGCCAGCACCTCTTATACCGATATTTATAACGGCTATAGCGGGGCGAATTCCGGCCAGGGACGTGCCAATTCTATCGGCCTGACATTAAATGTGCCGGTTTATCAGGGCGGCTCTTTATCGGCGCAGGTGCGTCAGTCCAAAGAGCAGTTGGGCCAGGCGGAAATTCAGGTGGATTCCATTCGGGATCAGGTGCGTGAGCAACTGATTTCCGCCTGGTCGCAACTGGAAGGTTCGCGTTCGGCCACTTATGCCTATCGCGACAGCGTCTCTGCTGCCAGAATTGCGCTTGAAGGCCGCGTTCAGGAAAATATTGTCGGCCAGGCTACGACTTTAGATGTATTGAATTCTCGCTCTGCGCTGATTGATGCGGAAGTTGGGCTGGTTGATGCCGAGCGTGATCTGATTGTTGCCGGTTATGCGGTGAAAGTTGCTCTTGGCAGTATGGGCGCTGCCGCTTTGGGGCTGCCGGTGCATATTTATGACCCCAAGGAACATTATAATGCCGTTCGCAACAAGGTAATCGGTATATATACGCCTGACGGCCGTTAAATTTCAGTCACAGTTTTTCTATCCAATACTCTGTTTTGTTTATGCTTTACCTGGTTTCCGCTGTCACTCGTGCCGGCTGGTGCCTGTTTCTTTTTCCGGTAAATAAAATTTATTTACCTTTTGATAAGTTAAAAAAAGCTGTTCTTGTTAGTTTTTTTTTAATATCCTTACAGGGTATAAGTATTTTGCCGATTCGGGCGTGGATTGGGCAAGTGAGACATTTTGCGCGAGTCTATTTGCGGCAAGGTAACAGGCCGGGTTCCGGTTTTTGCTGGCAGCGTGTGTTTTTTCAGGAATTTGAGGTTAGAGAGATTCTATGGCACAAAATTCAGACGCATTACAAGAACCCAGTATGGACGAGCTGCTGGCATCAATCCGAGAAATAATAGAAGAAAATACCGGAGCCGCTCCACAAGGGGGGCAGGCTCAAGGAGGGGGTAATGCCGCCAGAAATGCCCAGGGTGACAATACTGCGTCGATGCAGGTGCGTAATCATGATGCGACAATGCCGAATTTGAAGCAGGATATTCGTCTGCGCAATAATGGCGATAATGGTAATGCCGTATCTTCCCGGCCAAATGGTTATAATGCTGTCGGCAATTTTGCCCCTGGCCATAATGGCGGGCGGGATAATGGTTTCCCCCATAATGGTTTTGTCGGGCATGCCGAGGGTAATGCTATGCCGATACGCAGTAATAATGCCGGCCGCAATGGCCGGCCTGTGCAGGATTCGATGAATGCTCTGGCTGAGCGGATCGGCCTGCACCGCGCTAATGCCTCTGCGAATAATTCTGCCGCAAAGGCGGAAATTGGCGGCAGGCCGTATCAACCGGATAATAATGCCTCCTCTTTGCCGCCTTTTGTCACAGCGCCGGTGCGTAATGGCTCTGCCGGCAATGGCCGCCCCTTTTCGCCTGCCAATAATGCCTGGCCGCAAAATGGCGGACAGGCCGTGCAGGGCGGCAATATAGCGCGCGCGCGCGTTAATCCCGCTGCCGCAGAAGCAGATTTCCGCAATAATGGTTCTGCCCGGCCGGGGAGGTTCCAGGCGGCGGAGGTTAAAGGAGGGCAGCCTGTAGCCGGCCAGCCGCCAATGGGAGCTGAGCGCTCCGGGGATAACCGTTCTGCCGAGATACATTTTGCTGAGAAGCAGGCGGCTATTACCGATTTTGATAAAAATCTGCCGGCAGATGTGGAGCATTCTACAGAAAATTTGTTGCGCCCGTTTATTGCGCAGTGGCTTGATGAGCATTTCCGCAATTTGTTTGAGAAAATATTACGCGAGGAAGTGCAACGCTTTATCCAGTCTATGCGCCGCGGCTGAGGATTTTTTTGCCGGTAAATATCGTCCGCCCTCATAGTATGGATAATAAGAAGGCCACTATGGCTCAGGGTCTCTGGCTGTGGGGTGTCGATGTCTGCCTTGCCGGTTTTGCTTTTGCCGGCTTTCTGTGTTTATAGCGCCGTATTATATTTCAGTCGGCTGATTTTGCCAAAGCCTGATACCGGGGTTTCGCCTATAGCTCACAGCCTGGCGGTTTTGGCCTTTTATCTATGCCTTTTAATTTTTATATTTACCGCTTATGGGCGAGATAAGGGAAAGCGCGCTTTTTCTTATTTATGGGGTGATTTTGTTGATTGATAGATTGCCTCTTTTTTTCAGAGAAGCTTTTTCCTGCTCTATACTCTATAGGCCTTGCCTTTTGGCAAGGCTTGCATTTATAGATAGATAAATGTCAGCTATTAAAGCATTATCAGGTCTATACAATGCTCGATAAAACATATGATCCGAAAGCAATAGAGCTGCGTGCCGGCGCAGTATGGGAAAAGCAGGGCGCTTTTAAAGCTGGTGCCGGTGCCAGGCCGGGGGCTGCACCTTTTTCTGTGATGATGCCGCCGCCTAATATTACCGGGTCGCTGCATATGGGGCATGCGCTCAATGCGACAATTCAGGATATTCTGGTGCGTTTTGAAAGAATGCGCGGCAAAAATGTGCTGTGGCAGCCGGGCATGGATCATGCGGGTATTGCCACGCAAATGGTGGTGGAGCGCCGATTGGCGGCCGGCAAGGGGCCTTCACGCCGCGATATGGGGCGGGAAAAATTTATCGACCATATTTGGCAATGGCGTGAGGAATCGGGCGGCATAATTGCCGGGCAGTTGCGCCGGCTGGGGGCTTCCTGCGATTGGTCGCGTGAGCGTTTTACTATGGATAAGGGCCTGTCGCAGGCGGTTATGACTGTCTTTGTAACCTTGTATAAGCAGGGGCTTATTTATAAGGATAAACGCCTTGTTAACTGGGATCCGCAGCTTTTAACCGCTATTTCCGACCTGGAAGTGGAGCAAAGGGAAGTTCAGGGCAATTTGTGGCATATGCGTTATGCGCTGGAAGGCAAAGTTTTTAATGCCGAAGATCCCGCAAGCTTTATCACAATCGCCACAACAAGGCCGGAAACCATGCCGGGTGATGTCGCTATTGCCGTTAACCCGGCAGATAAGCGTTACCGGCATCTTGTCGGTTCCCATGCTGTTTTGCCTTTTGTCGGCCGCAAGCTGCCGATTATTGCCGATAATTATGCCGATATGACAACCGGTAGCGGTGCGGTGAAAATAACTCCCGCCCATGATTTTAACGATTTTGAGCTTGGCCGCCGCCATAATTTGCGGCTTATTCGCGTATTGGACGAATCGGCCCATATAAATCTAAGCGGGAATGAAGATTTCTGGCAGGATCTGGAAGTAAATGCCGCCTTGCAGGAATTTGCCGCTGTTTTGGACGGGCAAGAGCGTTTTGCCGCGCGCCGGCAGCTTGTCGCTCTGTTGGAAGAGGCCGGTTATCTGGCGAAAACAGAGCCGCATAAGCATATGGTGCCGCATGGTGATCGCAGTGCGGTGCCTGTTGAACCAATGCTGACCAATCAGTGGTATGTTAATGCGGCGCATTTGGCCCGGCCCGCTATTGCCGCTGTGCGCTGCGGCAAGGTAAAATTTGTGCCGCAAAATTGGGACAAGACCTATTATAACTGGCTGGAAAATATTGAGCCCTGGTGTATTTCCCGCCAATTATGGTGGGGGCACCAAATCCCCGCCTGGTATGCGGAAGATGGCACAATTTTTGTTGAAAAAACAGAGGCGGAAGCTTTGGCGGCGGCCAAGGCGCATTTTGGCAAAACTGTGCCGCTGCGGCGCGATGAAGATGTGCTGGATACCTGGTTTTCTTCCGCTTTATGGCCGTTTGCCACTTTAGGCTGGCCAGAAAAGACGCCGGAACTGGCGCAATATTATCCGACAAGCGTTCTGGTTACCGGTTTTGATATTATCTTTTTCTGGGTAGCGCGCATGATGATGGCCGGGCTGCATTTTATGGATAATGTGCCGCCTTTCCACACTGTTTATGTGCATGCGCTGGTGCGCGATAAATATGGGGCAAAAATGTCCAAATCCAGGGGCAATATTATTGACCCGCTGGAGCTGATTGAAGAATTTGGCGCCGATGCGCTGCGCTTTACCTTGGCCATTCAGGCGGCGCAAGGCCGTGATGTGAAGCTTGACCCGGCGCGTATTGCCGGTTACCGCAATTTTGGCACAAAATTATGGAATGCTACGCGCTTCGGCCAGATGAATTTTATGCAATATGCTGCCGATTTCAGCCCTGAAGCTGTAAAATCAACAGTTAATCGCTGGATTTTGACCGAGCTTGCGCAAACACAGGCTGCAATAAGTGAACATATTGAAAAATTTCGTTTTAATGAAGCGGCGGCAAGTCTTTACCGCTTTGTCTGGCACAGTTTTTGCGATTGGTATCTGGAGCTTTCCAAGCCGGTTTTGCAAGATGAAAATCAGCCGGATTTAGTGGAGACGCGGGCCTGTTTGCAGTATTGCCTGGAGCAGATTTATAAAATGCTGCACCCGTTTATGCCGTTTATCACCGAAGAGCTTTGGGAAAAAACAGCACTTACGGGGCAAAAGCGGCAACAATGCCTGGCTTTGACATCATGGCCGCAAATCGATTTTATTGATAAAAAGGCGGCAGCCGATATTAACTGGCTGATTGATATTGTCAGCCTGGTGCGCTCTGTGCGGGCGGAAATGCGTGTGCCGGCCGCCAAATTGGCGCCTTTGGTAATATTGGGCGCCGATAAGGCCGTGCAGGAGCGCCTGAAGCGCCACGAGGCTGCGCTGAAGAGGCTGGCGCGGGTTGAAAGCCTGGACTTTGCCGATAAAGCGCCCGAGAAAGCGGCACAGGCAGTCTTATCCGGGGTAGTTTATTGCCTGCCACTTGGTTCGCTGATTGATATTGAGGCGGAAAAAGCCAGATTGATGAAAGATCTGGCTAAAATCAGGGATAATATTGATAAAACGCAATATAGGCTTGATAATAAACAGTTTATTGCTCATGCCCGGCCTGAGATAATTGCCGCGGAGCGGGAGCGTCTGGCTGAATATCAGGAAAGCTGCGCCAAGACGGAACAGGCTTTGGCGCGGCTTGGCGGCGCTTGAAAGGCCAGGCGCGCTTAAGGCCGCTTGCGCTGCCGGGTTTGCCCTTCATAGAGGGAAATTGTTCAGCTTTGTCGCTCCCGCCGGCTGTGCGGCTGTGTTTCCGGCCGGCGGTTAAGGGCTGGGTTTATGCCTCGGAGATTTTTTAAAAAGACAGCGGAACAGAAAATGAATTTAAAATTCACACCAAAATATGCTGTGTTTTGTTATTGTTTCTCTCTGCCTGTCTTTCTGCTTGCCAGGAGTGCGGCTCCTATATGCTTTGATGTTGAATGTCAACAAAAGCGTGGAGGCTATCATAAATGATATTCACAATGGAATTTACGATGATGTCCGTAAAGTTGCCATTGTAAAATTTGCCCCTGTCCAGGGAGTCAGAATGATTTCTAATACAATTTGTGTCTTAGGTTCCGGAAAAATTGAGGGGGAGGCTGTAAGGGTTGCTGATGTTTTGGCGGCAGAACTTGCGCTGTTTAGCAAAAATCAGATTGATTCATATGTAACTCAAAGGCGCCTGGGGAGACAGGGTAGGTGTAATGATCTTAATCATTAGCCGCCAAATTTATGATGAAATTAAATCCAGATGCGTTCCGAAAGTAGAAAAATAATACTAATGCAGCCACCCTCCCGAAGGATAAGGTGCTTACCCCGGCAGCGGGCTGCTTTTTGTTCGGCTGCCAGAGGTGTTTCTCTTCTCAATGATTGAGGATTTTAGATAAAAAGTCGCGCGCCCGCGCTGTGCGTCCTTGCATATTGGTAAAAAATTCTTCACTTGGGCAATCTTCCAGAATTTCACCTTTATCCATAAAAACAACCCGCTTGCTTACTTTACGGGCAAAGCCCATTTCGTGGGTTACGCAAACCATGGTCATACCTTCCTCAGCCAGGCTCACCATAACATCAAGCACTTCTCCCACCATTTCAGGGTCAAGAGCCGAAGTCGGTTCGTCAAATAAAATCACTATCGGATCCATCGTCAAAGCGCGAGCAATGGCAACGCGCTGCTGCTGCCCGCCCGAAAGCTGGGCCGGATATTTATCCTTATGCTCCACCAGGCCGACACGGCGCAAATAATGGCATGCTTTTTCTTCCGCCGTTTTTTGCGAACGTTTGAGAACCTTTATTTGCGCAATAGTCAGATTCTCCATTACCGATAAATGCGGAAACAGCTCAAAATGCTGAAAAACCATGCCGACATGGCTGCGCAATTTCGGCAGATTGGTCTTTTTATCGTGAATGGCAATATTATTTACCCAGATTTCGCCTGCCTGTATCGGCTCCAAGGCATTGATAGTCTTGATTAAAGTAGATTTTCCAGAGCCTGACGGGCCGCAAACGACCACAACCTCACCTTTATCAATATTCAGGGAACAATCTTTCAGAACCTGAAAATTGCCATACCATTTATTGACACGTTTCATCGCAATCATATGGTGTTGTGTCATATAATCTCCCATAAGGCGCCCGCGGGCACGAATAATGCCGGGAAAATTTAATAATCCATCTCTTGCAGATAAGCCGCCGGCACGGCCAAAATATAGATTTTGCTTCTCCAAGTCCAGCACCTGGGGCTGATTTCAGTCTTTTTGCTTATTGGCCCGGTTGAACAGAGAGCCCTGTCCTGATGCGGCAGCTTTATTCGGCTATTTCTATCCACACAGGCACATGGTCGGAAGCTTTTTCCCAGCCGCGTATCTCTTTTTGAACAAAAGCACAGCGCAGCCTGTCTGCTGCTTCCGGTGAAAGCAGCATATGATCAATGCGAATGCCGTTATTTTTCGGCCAGGCACCGGCCTGATAATCCCAGAATGTATAGGCTTCTCCGTTTGAAACGGCCCGCAGGGCGTCTGTCAGGCCGAGATTGAGCAATTTACGAAAGCCTTTATGTGTAGCCGGCAAAAACAAGGCGTCCTGCTGCCATTGCTCCGGCCGGGCCGCATCTTGCGGTGCGGGAATCACATTATAATCACCGGCGAGGATAAAATCTTCTTCAAGGGCCAGGCGCTGCCGGGCAAAATGATAAAGCCGCTCTATCCAGGCAAGTTTATAGGCATATTTTTTGCTGATACCGGCCGTATCTGCCGTTATTTCTGCCGCAGAATCGTCCCAAACGGGATTACCATTGGGCAGATAGAGTGAAGCGACCCGAATCGCCCGGCCTTTTAGAGAATAAACGCCTTCAATAAAGCGCGCTTGCGGGTCTTCTGCTGTGTTTCCCCCTTGCGGCAGCCCGCGGCTAATATCATCAGGCCGCATTTTGGATAATAAGGCAACACCGTTAAAGCTTTTCTGCCCATGCGTCTCAATATAATAGCCCAAATCTTCAATACGTTCACGCGGGAAGCTGCTGTCCGTCGTCTTGATTTCCTGCAGGCAGGCAATATCAGGCTGTGTCTGCCGGAGCCATAGTAAGAGATTATCCAGCCTTGCTTTAATACCGTTAATATTCCATGTCGCGATTCGCATAATATTTATCCTGAAATGAGACAGTCTCCCCCTTAATTTGCCGATATAAGCGCAAAACTGCTTCGCTCAAGGCGGCAGCCCGTTTATCAGGCTCCCGCGTCAAAGTGCCTGACAGTGATAAGGCTGTGCGCGCGTTTGGAGCAAAATACAAGGGGAGTATACAAGAAAAAACTGCTGCAATCGTTAAAAAAGGCCTAAAAAGCCCAGGTTTTGAAGATTTTTTCAAGTCTGCCCTTGACGCAAATCCTTTCTCGCGCTAAGAGGGCACTATCAAACTTGCTGTGAGATAGGCTGTGTCCGTTGTGCCTCATAATGGATTATATCTCAAACAGAGTTGGTTTTACAATTTTGGTGGATCATGTCGTTCACATGAAGCTTTAGGGCTTCCTCTGTTTTGGAGCAAATCGCTGTTGCAGGAGGTTTGTCCGTTTTTGTGCATGTATCATTGGCTGGCCCTGTGGGGCGTGGAAGTTTTTGAATAGAGGAAGGTTGAATGCCTACCGTAAATCAGTTAATTCGCAGGCCGCGCGCAGTGCCGGTAAAGCGCAATAATGTTCCTGCTCTTCAGGCGAATCCGCAGAAGCGCGGCGTGTGTACCCGGGTTTATACGACTACGCCCAGAAAGCCGAATTCGGCTTTGCGTAAAGTGGCCAAGATTCGCCTGACCAACGGCTTTGAGGTGATTGGTTATATTCCCGGTGAGGGGCATAATCTGCAGGAGCACTCTGTGGTGATGATTCGCGGCGGTCGTGTCAAGGATTTGCCGGGTGTGCGTTACCATATTATTCGCGGCGTTCTTGATACGCAAGGGGTCAAAAACCGTAAGCAGCGCCGTTCCAAATATGGCGCAAAGCGTCCGAAATAAGTGAGAGGTTGAATTATGTCTCGTCGCCATAGAGCTGAGAAGCGTGAAGTCAATCCGGATCCCAAATTTGGGGATATGATTCTCACAAAATTTATGAATGCCGTTATGTTTGATGGTAAAAAATCTGTTGCTGAGCGTATTGTTTACGGGGCGCTTGATACGGTCGCGGGTAAGGCAAAAACGGATTCTCTCATTTTATTTCATCAGGCGCTGGAAAATGTTTCGCCGCATGTTGAGGTGCGTTCACGCCGTGTCGGCGGAGCTACGTATCAGGTTCCGGTTGATGTTCGCCCTGAGCGTCGCCAGGCTTTGGCTATTCGCTGGCTTATCAATGCTGCGCGTTCACGCAATGAGACGACTATGATTGATCGCCTGTCGGGTGAGTTGATGGACGCGGCCAATAATCGTGGCGCTGCCGTTAAAAAGCGTGAAGATACGCATCGCATGGCCGAGGCAAATCGTGCTTTTTCGCATTATCGC
This sequence comes from Candidatus Tokpelaia sp., assembly GCF_008636115.1. GTDB lineage: Bacteria > Pseudomonadota > Alphaproteobacteria > Rhizobiales > Rhizobiaceae > QLZD01. The sequence goes on from NZ_QLZD01000016.1 coordinate 100,041, forward strand.
TGGTAATAATGCTGTAAATTAGGGTAGGGCAAATGGCTCGCGAATATAAAATTCAGGATTATCGCAATTTCGGCATTATGGCGCATATTGATGCCGGTAAAACAACAATGACAGAGCGCATTTTGTTTTATACCGGTAAAAACCATAAAATCGGCGAGACGCATGACGGTGCCTCCACCATGGACTGGATGGCACAGGAGCAGGAACGCGGTATTACTATTACTTCCGCTGCGACAACCACTTTCTGGCAGGGGCGTGACGGCAAAAAACGCCGTTTCAATATTATCGACACGCCGGGGCATGTGGATTTTACGATTGAAGTAGAGCGTTCGCTGCGTGTTCTGGATGGTGCTATTGCTCTTCTTGATGCTAATGCCGGCGTTGAGCCGCAGACAGAAACTGTATGGCGTCAGGCTGAAAAATATCGTGTGCCGCGTATGGTTTTTGTCAATAAAATGGACAAAATCGGTGCCGATTTCTACCGCAGCGTGGAAATGGTGGCTACGCGTCTTGGAGCCAAAGCACTGGTTGTCCAGTTGCCGATCGGTGCTGAAAATGATTTTGCCGGTATTATTGATCTCGTTGAGATGAAGGCTTACACATGGGACGGTAATATTGGTTCGCCGGCTGAAATTGGTGAGATTCCTGCTGATATGAAAGATAAAGCAGCGGAATATCGCGAGAAAATGGTGGAAATGGCGGTTGAGACTGATGAAACTGCCATGGAAGCCTATCTGGAAGGCAAGGAATTTACCGCTGGTGAGCTGCGTGCTCTTATCCGCAAGGGGACAATAGCCGTTGCTTTTCACCCGATTATGTGTGGCACGGCTTTCAAAAATAAAGGTGTGCAGCCGCTTCTTGATGCGATTATTGATTTCCTGCCTGCGCCCGTTGATGTTCCAGCTATTGCCGGTATTGATGTTAAATCGGGCGAACATACAACGCGCGAATCGTCAGATGACGCGCCGCTCTCAATGTTAGCCTTCAAGATTATGAATGATCCGTTTGTCGGTTCTTTGACTTTTTGTCGTATTTATTCGGGGAAGCTGGAAAAAGGTGTTTCTCTGCAAAATACGGTTAAGGAAAAGCGTGAGCGTATTGGCCGTATGCTGCAAATGCACTCCAATTCGCGGGAAGATATTGATGAAGCCTATGCCGGCGATATTGTTGCTCTTGCCGGTTTGAAAGAGACAACAACAGGCGATACGCTTTGTGATCCGCTAAAGCCGGTTATTCTTGAGAGAATGGAATTTCCGGAGCCGGTGATTGAGATTGCGATTGAGCCGAAAACCAAGGCCGATCAGGAGAAAATGGGGATTGCCCTTAATCGCCTGGCAGCAGAAGATCCTTCTTTCCGGGTGAAGTCTGATGAAGAATCCGGTCAGACTATTATCGCCGGCATGGGTGAGCTGCATCTGGATATTATTGTTGACCGCATGCGGCGTGAATTCAAGGTTGAGGCGAATATTGGCCAGCCGCAGGTTGCTTATCGTGAAACTATCACAAAGCAGGCTGAAATTGATTATACGCATAAAAAACAATCCGGCGGTTCCGGTCAGTTTGCGCGCGTTAAAATCGTTTTTGAACCGCATGAGGGTGATGATTTTATTTTTGAGTCCAAAATTGTCGGCGGCGCGGTTCCGAAAGAATATATACCGGGCGTTCAGAAGGGCATTGAAAGTGTTATGGGTTCGGGGCCGTTGGCTGGTTTCCCTATGCTTGGTGTAAAAGCAACATTGATTGACGGCGCTTATCACGATGTTGACTCTTCGGCTTTGGCTTTTGAAATTGCTTCGCGCGCTGCTTTTCGCGAAGGAGCGCAAAAAGCGGGTGCGCAATTATTAGAGCCCATAATGAAGGTTGAGGTGGTGACACCTGAAGATTATATGGGCGATGTGATTGGCGATCTTAATTCCCGCCGCGGACAGATTTCCGGTACGGAAGCGCGCGGTGTGGCGGCCGTTGTCAATGCAATGGTGCCTTTGGCCAATATGTTCGGTTATGTTAATACATTGCGCTCCATGAGTCAGGGGCGGGCGCAATATACAATGCAATTTGATCATTATGAGCCTGTGCCTGCCGCTGTCGCTCAGGAGATTCAGAAAAAATACGCATAATCACTGGATTATGCAGTGAGATTTTAACGCTGCCCTTTAGGGATTTATATGGAGAGCTCAAATGTCGAAGAGCAAGTATGAACGGACTAAGCCGCATGTCAACATAGGGACGATTGGTCATGTAGACCATGGGAAGA
>NZ_QLZD01000005.1 GCF_008636115.1 Candidatus Tokpelaia sp.
AGAAAGCATCGTCCCATCGGGGAGATACGCGACAAAATATCTGGCGAATATTCTTCCTTTTTTATCCATTTTCTCTCTTGCTCCGCTCATACATCTCCTTTGGCGTTGTTGCATAAGACTCACGCCGGCCATTCCCCCATGCCGTCCATATGACCCTCTTCATACCCGGTATTAAAGCCGCGACCATAGCTACGCTTGAGCGCCTTGCGAAGTCGGCTTATAGCCGCCTTTTTTTTGCTTTATACGGGACAGCCTGTCTTCATTTTCTTTCTGCGCGGCATTCCATATGTCGCGGAAAACTATATGTTTCCGAACACAAGAAGGACAGACCACGCGCCCGTTATATTCCAATTCGTCAACATCCATGACAGATGTAGGTTTGTGGCATTCGCAGCAAATATCGGTCATTCTTTGCTCTCAAACCTCTCGTCCCATTCTTGCAGCGGGCATACCCAAATAGTCTGACAGCCTCTCTCATCAGGCTCCGTTGCCTGATAAACAATGCAAACCTCCCCATCTTGCGCGTTTTCGGCGAACTGGAAAATGGCGTAACAAACACC
>NZ_QLZD01000012.1 GCF_008636115.1 Candidatus Tokpelaia sp.
GGCAATATCGCTACTAATACGACCGATATTGCTACCAACAAAACCAATATCGCCACCAATGCTGCTTCTATCAACACCGTGGCCACCAACACTAATAGCTATCTTGGCGGCGGCGCTAATGTCGCCAATGGCACAGCGCCGACCTTCACTGTCCAAGGCACGAGTGCTAATAGTGTCGGTGATGCTTTTGCCGCTGTGGACAGCAGCTTTAATACGGTCAATAGCAGCCTGACCAATATCACCAATAATATCAACAACGGCACGCTTGGCCCTGTCCGCCGCACTAATGGCGATAATCTCGCCCTGATTGCTTCTGACGGCACCGCCGCTAGCCCCGGCAATAGCCAGAAGCTTACCAATCTGGCCGCCGGCACTCTGTCTTCAACTTCAACCGATGCTGTCAACGGCACGCAGTTGAACACGACAAACACAAATGTGACCGCCAATGCCGGCAATATCGCTACTAATACCGGCAATATCGCTACTAATACGACCGATATTGCTACCAACAAAACCAATATCGCCACCAATGCTGCTTCTATCAACAC
>NZ_QLZD01000020.1 GCF_008636115.1 Candidatus Tokpelaia sp.
ATGATGGGCACGGACAAAGTAGCCCCCGGAGAAGAGGTTTATTGCCGCCATTGCGGTGAACCTATCCCGCCGGCGCGATTAAAGGCAATGCCGCAAGCGGTATTATGTGTGGATTGCCAAAATGAAGCAGAGCAGAAACAGAAGGGCTAAAAAAAGTGACATTTGATATAGCTGTTATCGGCGCGTGGGTTGCCTTTATTCTGTCTGTCATATCCCTCGCCGGGCTGATTAAAAGCCATTTTACCGGCGGCACAAAAGAGAATACCGAGGCAATCAAAGAGCTTGATAGCAAGCACGACAAGCTGGATAAACGAGTGCAGAAAGTAGAGACCGAACTGAAACATTTGCCTAATAAAGACGATTTTACCAAGCTGGCTGTCTCTTTCGCCGAAATGAAGGGGGATATTAAAGTTATGTCCCACGCAGCAAAATCAACCGAGCGTTCTACCCGGCGTATGGAAGATTTTTTGTTGGGGGGCGTAAAGGGGAAGGAAAAGAAATAATGAATTATGATGATTTCCTGGCCACTGATGCCCGCCTTATTATTTTAAAAGAACTTGCCCAGCAGCCGGGGCACAGCGCTAACCAGACCATATTGCTAAAAGTTTTGGATACTTTCGGACATCGCCGGTCGCGTGAATGGGTGCGTCAGCAAATGCGCTATCTGGCAGATATGAACGCCGTGCAGATGACAGAAGCCGGAACAGTGCTGATTGCTCGCTTGAAACAGGCCGGCCGCGATCACTTGGAGCATCGCATAAAGCTGGAAGGCGTTGACGCGCCGTCAGAGGGGTGAATGATGGCCAAAAAAACAGATAAAGGCAGAGGCAGGCTGTCGGCGATAGACTTGTTACCGCCCGAATGCGATGCCCTTATCGCCAAAGCCGCCCAGTTGCTGGCGGCGCGAGAGCATACTCAAGCCGAAATTTTTGCAAGATTTGAAGCCGATTGCCGGGTAGTGCAAAAAGAAATGGGGCGGATTTTTGCTATCCCCAGTCGCTCTGCCTTTAACCGCTATTCAATCCGGCTTGCTGCCATGTCTCGCAGGCTGTCGCAAACGCGCGAAATCGCCGCTTCACTGGCCGATCGCTTTGACGCTGGGGCCAGTGATGATCTGACACTGATAGCCGCTGAAGCTATCAAGACGCTGATTTTTGAGACCCTTTCGGGCAATGAACGGCTGGAACCCAAAGAAGCACAAGCGCTGGGCAATGCGCTAAAATCCGCCCTTGCCGCCCAGCATATCAGCACGGCGCGCCGGCAGAAGCTGGAAGCCGAATTTGCCAAAGATGCCGGGCAAGCAGTTGAGCAAGCAGCGAAAGAGGCCGGGCTGTCGGGCGATATGGCCGCCGCTATCCGCAATCAGGTTCTGGGCGTGAGGAACAAGCCGGAGCCGCGCAATGGAAAATGAGCAAGCGGCTAAGCTGGTCACTGCACCGGCGGAACTGACATTTGGCGGCGCAGTTCCAGATGGCCTGGATCCGTTGGCTGAAGGCGTGTTAATGGCGCATCAGGCCGACTGGATTGCGGATAAAAGCGATTTGAAACTTGCCGAAAAAGGCCGGCGAACAGGAATCACCTTTGCTGAGGCGCTCGACGACACAGTGACAGCCGCCACCAGCCGTTCAGCCGGCGGCGATAATGTGTTTTATATAGGTGATACCAAAGACAAAGGGCGGGAATTTATCGGTTATGTCGCCAAATTCGCCCGCGCCATTTCGGCCGAAACCAGCCCGGTTGAGGAATATTTGTTTGAAGACCAAAAGCCGGACGGAACCACCAAGTATATATCATCTTACAGAATTCGCTTTGCCAGCGGCTTTCGGGTAGAGGCATTATCCAGCCGGCCTGACAATATACGCGGTCTGCAGGGCATTGTGGTGATTGATGAAGCGGCTTTCCATCAGGACGTGCGCGGGGTTTTAGACGCGGTCAATGCTTTGCTGATCTGGGGCGGAAAAATTCGCGTTATCAGCACGCATAACGGAGTTTTGAACCCGTTTAACGAGCTGATTTTGGAAGCGCGCGCCGGCAAAGTGCCGTTTAAAATCCACCGCTATCCGTTTGAACTGGCAGTCAAGAACGGCCTTTTTCGCCGCGTTTGCCAGATAAAAGGTGAGCAATGGACAGCGGAAGGTGAACAGGCATGGGAAGAGCGTATCCGCGCCTCTTATGGTGTGCGCACCTCTGCCATGCGGCAAGAGCTTGATGCAATACCGGCTGATCAAGAGGGCGCCGCCTTGAGCCGGGTGCAGATTGAGGCGGTAATGCGCCCCGGCATTCCGGTTTTGCGTTTCGCGGCCAAAGATGAATTCAAAAACCAATCAGAGGCAAGCCGCACCAAAGATGCAAAGGATTGGTGTGATTGGCGGCTGGCCCCTATATTGGCTAAGGCTGACCGCCGCTTGCCTCATGTTTTTGGCGTAGATTTTGCGCGCAGCGGCGATGCCACAGCAATTATCGTGATGGAAATCAGCCGCGCGCTTGTGCGCCGCACTGTGCTGGCGGTGGAATTGCGCAATATGCCGTTTGACCAGCAGCGCGAAATCCTCTTCTACATTGTTGACCGCTTACCCAAGCGGCAAGGCGGCGCCTTGGACGCACGCGGCAATGGTGCTTATTTGGCAGAAAAAGCTGCCCAGCGTTATGGCGCATCGGTGCAAGAAGTGCAGCTATCGCAGAGCTGGTATCTGACCAATATGCCCGCTTATTTAGAAGCTTTCGGTGATGGATCGCTTATTTTACCTAAAGATGCCGATATATTGGCCGACCATCAAGCGCTTGCTTATGTCAACGGCTATGTAAAAGTGCCCGATGATCATCGCTTTAAAGGTTCTGACGGTTTTACCCGGCATGGCGATACGGCAATAGCTGCCTCTCTTTGCTATTTTGCCAGTCGGCAAGATGCAGAAATTTACGCCTACACACCGGCCACGACTGACAATGCCGGCGGCACTATGTTTGAAGAGCCGGCCGGCGGCGGCCTGATACCTGATTTGCGTGGAGGAATATTCTAATGCCCGGTTTAATCGACACAAAAGGCCGCCCGCTTATCTCCAAAAAACTGCAACAAGAGCTAGCCGCGCCGACTATTGATGGGGTGCGGACAATCTGGGCCGATACAGTGCTCAACGGCCTCACTCCCTTTGCTTTGGCCGATATATTGCGACAAGCCGCGCAAGGTTATCCTGACCGATTTTTCGCGCTGGCGGAAGAAATGGAAGAGCGGGACTTACATTATCGCGCCGTTTTATCCACCCGCAAAAACGCATTAACTGGCCTTGATCCTTACATTAAAGCAGCAGGCGATGATAAAGAACAGCAGAAACAGGCAGAGGCTTTAACGGAAGTGATCAGTCAGGCGGTATTTGCCGATAATTGCGTATCTGACACATTGGACGCGCTGGCAAAAGGTTATGCTGTCATAGAAACCATTTGGGAGAAAACAGCCAAAGAATGGTGGCCGGTGGATTGGAAATGGCGCAATCAGCGGTTTTTTCAGATAGCGCGTGATGACGGCGAGACTTTACGGCTGAAAAGCGAGACTAATCGCGCCGGGGAAGAGCTCGAACCTTACAAATTTATTGTCCATAAGCCGCGACTGAAAAGCGGCCTGCCTATTCGCGGCGGCCTTGCCCGTCTGGCTGCATGGGGATTTATATTCAAAACCTACACAATTAAAGACTGGATGGCGTTCCTCGAAGTCTTCGGCATGCCCTTCCGTGTGGGCCGTTATGGCGCAAGCGCTAATGATGACGAAAAGAGGGTGTTGATTACCGCACTGCGCAATCTTTCAACCGATGCCGCCGCTATTATCCCTAAGGAAATGGAAATTGAGTTTGTCGAAGTCAAAGGCGGCTCCGGTAATGCGGTATTCCAGAGCATGGCGGAATATCTGGACAAGCAGATAAGCAAGGCAGTGCTTGGCCAGACAATGACCACTGATGATGGCGCCAGCCTTAGCCAAGCACGCGTTCATGAAAATGTGCGGCACGATATTGCCCGTTCTGACGCCCGCCAGTTGGAAGCTACACTTAACCGCGATCTGGTGCGGCCATTTATTGACGCCAATTTCGGCCCGCAGGATACTTACCCCGAAATTGTCTTCCCGATTGTCGAGGAGCGAGATTTGTCTGCTCTATGCGACAGTCTGCAAAAACTGGTGCCGCTTGGCCTGCGCGTTTCGGAAAAGGAAATTCGTGAGGAACTCGGCCTTAGTGAGCCGCAGAAAGATGAAGCAATTCTAACGCCGCCGGCGGCCGCTGCGCCGGCACAGAAACAAACAGGCGCAACCGCACGGCAAATAGACACTGGCTGCGGCTGTGGGCAGCACCGCGCATCTGCCTCAATCAATAATGATAGCAACCCGATAGCGCCTCTGGAAGAGTTGGCCTTCACCGCAGCAGAAGACTATGAAGAGGTTTTAGCGCCCATTTTAGCGCCTCTCGAAGAAGCTTTGAGAGCTTGCGGCTCTTACGAAGAAGCCAATGCGGTGTTGAATAATGCCATAACCAAAATGAATATTTTGCCGCTGGCTGACAAGCTGGCAGCGTTGCAAATGTTGGCGCGCGGTTTTGGCGGCAAAGGCCAAAATAATGGCAAGTGATAAAAAAGAAAAGCCGGATTGGGACGAAATATTTAAGCTCGCACCGGCGGAAATGCGCGGTTATTTTGACCGCAAAAGCATAAAACCAAGTTTTGATTATCGTGATTTTGCGGCCGAAGAACACGCTTTTTCGCTCACAGTAGCGAAATCTACTGGCTATGATATTTTGGAAGATTTACAAGAATCGTTAAAAAAGGCAAATGCCGAGCGTATCCCTTATTCTGAATGGGCGGCGCAAATCACTCCAATTTTGCAGGCTAAAGGCTGGTGGGGGAAAAAGCGCATGGTTGACCCCAAAACCGGCGAGGAAAAGCTGGTGCAGCTTGGCAGCCCGCGCCGGCTGCGCACTATCTATTGGGCCAATACTATGACGGCCTATGCCGCTGGGGAATGGGCGCGGACGCAGCGTAATAAGGATTTTCTGCCTTTTCTGATTTATGAACCAAGCAAGGCAGTGCACCCACGCATTAGCCATGAGCGGTTCTATGGCTTTATTGCCCGGGTTGATGACCCTGTTTGGCGCTGGCTTTACCCACCCAATGCTTGGCTATGCCAATGCTGGGTGCGACAGATAAGCGAATGGGAAGCCAAAAAGAAAGGCTATGACCCAAAAAGTGAAATGCCGGAATGGGCGCGGCCGGTCAAGAATAAGCGCACGGGTGAGATCGAGTGGGTGCCGGAAGGGATAGACCCGTCATGGAAAAACAATCCCGGCATGTTCCGCGCCGAAAATGTTTCGGATTTTTTATCTGACAAAATTGAAAACATGCCGGAAGAACGGCGGAAAGTGGCCATAGAGGATATTGTCAACACACCTTTGCTACCGGCCATGCTGGACATTAAGCCGCCGGATAAATATGCAATCCCCATTGCGCCGGTGCCGAAAGGTGTGCGCAAGGAATTTGACGAGCCGAAACCACCAAGGCCGGCGGCGTTGCCGGCCAAGCCTGCTGCGCCGGCGCCGGCCGATAGGCCTGTCGCGCCACCTGCGATAGAGCCGGCGCCGCCAGTCGCTGCCCCGAAACCTGATGGCTTTAAGGTAGAAGAAATTCTGGCGCCGCAAAAACAGAGTGGCGTAGTCAAACTGTCCAATGACAGTTTGCAGCATATAATTAAGGAGCACGAAGAACGCGGTTTGGGAATTGATGATTTGCGCAAGGCTATAACCGTCATCGCTGCTCCCGTGGGGGTGGTGAAACGGAAAGAAAAAGAAGGTAAGGAAAGCAATACAGCTATTTTTGTCGGGCAAGCAGGTGATGTATGGTGGCGTGTCGCTGTAAAATATGTCGCAACGGCCAAAGAATGGTGGCTAACCAGCTTCCATCGTAAGAGCGAAAAGGCTGCTAAAAATTTCTTAGAGGCGGCAGAGAGAAAAGGGGAGAAAATTAAATAGGGCGCAGGCGGGCGTCAAACCGCCGATGGACAAAGCCATGTAGAACTTGACTTGCGCCCTATTTGTTGCGGTAACGGAGAGATGTCACCCTCTCATAAGCGCACTAAAAGCACCTTATAGAAACCTGCTCGCTCCCGATGTGGTTATAATATAATGCCATGCGTTTTCGTGCAAGCAAAAAAACAGATTGCGCTACGCCGCGGGCACGGGTAAAAATAAAAGCCACAGGGCGCGCGAGCGCAAATAAATTGGCCAATCATCAAGAGCCGTGCAAAAACTGATAGGCGGCCTTTGAACGGCCTTTGAATTTGATTTTATAAATAAAGCCTCGCCCCTCTTTTTATCTCTCTTTACATCATCAAAAAATCCTTGCGCCTGACAGTGTCAAGCTGACAGGTTTTTTGTTTTTGCACGATAGTGTCGGAAACAAGGATTTTTTGCCACATGACCGAAAATCTAGCCACGTGTTGCTTTATGCAGCCTTTACCTGCTCCGGCCGAAGCCGGCACTGCGCCGAAATGGGTGCAGATTTTCCCCAAAGGGCCGCATATCAAAGCACGCGATGGCCGGGAATGGGAGTTAGACGCCAATGCGGTGATTGCCGCTTTTACTGCCAATCAAGGGCCATTGGCTGTTGATTACGAGCATGCGCAGGATATTTTGCCCGAAATCGGCGAAAAGGCGCCGGCCTCTGGTTGGATAGAGGAATTGCAGACACGCGATGACGGCCTTTATGCCCGCATTGAATGGACGGCAGAAGCGGCGCGAGCAATCGCTGCGCGGGAATATCGCTATATATCGCCGTCTTTTTCACACCTGAAAAACGGCTACATCACAAAATTGATAGGTGCCGGCCTGGTCAATCGGCCGGCTTTTATCATGCATGCGTTAGCGCGCCGACAGCAACAGCAAAAACAGAAACAGGAGCACGAAATGAGTTTGCAAGCTATTGCCGCCAGTCTCGGACTGAAAGAAGACGCCATTGAGAAAGATATTATCGCCGCTATTGCCGGGCAAAAATCTGACCGGGAAAAGGAAAGGCAGGCGCTGTGCAGTGCGATGGCTGTCAAAAGCGATAGTGATATGCCGACGATTATCAAGGCAGTAGAGGCACAAAAACTGGCAGCGGCGGAAGCCGTGGCAAAAAGCAAGCAAAGCGAGGGCGAGCAAACGGCTTTGGCAGCCTTGCAGACGCAATTTGCTGAAGGTCAAAAAGAGCTGGCTGAATTGCGCGGCCAGATGCGCGATAAAGATGTGGACAGCTTTCTGGACGGGGCGATTGCTGCCGGTAAAATGACGCCGGCAGCGCGGGCCGAGTATAAGGCGCTTTGCAACACGCAAGAGGGCTTTGACGGCTGCAAGAAGCTGGTGGAAAAATTGCCGGCACTGGCGAAAGCCAGCAATCTGGACGGCAAACAGGCCGGTACAGCGGAAGCCGGCGATACGGCTGATCCGCAAAAAGTAGCGCATTGCGCTGTTGCTTATCAAAATGAGCAAGCGGCCAAAGGCATCGCCATCAGCACCATTGACGCGGTAGATTTTATTATGGCCAACCCTGACCGGTTGAAATAGACGGTCAGGATTCGTAGCAGAATTGCCCTATTAACCCCTCCAGAGCAGAGATTTTGACAATGACAACACCTATTTTGACGAAAGCTTTTCGTGCCGGCGAGAAAATTTCCGGATTTTTGATTGTTAAGGCCAATGAAGACGGCACAGTTGGTTTGGCCAAGGCAAAAACGGACAAGATTCTGGGCGCAGCCAATGCTGTCGGCGCCGAAAGCGGCGATATGCTTGATATTGATCAGGCCGGCTGGTCGGAAGTGCGCTGCGGCGCCAATGTCGCTTTTGGCGATTTGCTGACCAGTGATGCCAATTCCTGCGCTGTCGTGGCCGCCGCCGGTGATCGTATTTTAGGCGTGGCGATTAAAGACGGCGCTGCCGGCGATGTTATTCCCTTCCGGGTAATGTGAAGCGCCGCAACCTGAAATCTCTCATTCTTCAAACAGTAAAACAGGATTATCACAATGAACAGACCTTTTCCCGTTGATCCCACTTTAACTGCAATCGCGATCGCTTATCGTAATCCAGCCGAAACACTTATTGGCGAGCGGATTTTGCCGACTGTGCAGGTTTTAAGCGAGAGCTTCAAATATTCAGAGTATCCGATTGAAGAAGGTTTTACTGTGCCAGATTTGGAAGTCGGGCGGAAAAGCCGGCCTAATATTGTTGAATTCTCTTCGGTGGAAAAAACGGCCAAAACCTCCGATTATGGTCTGGACGATGCTATCCCTAACAGCGACATCAAAGAGGCGGAAACGGCACGGGCACAGCGGCGGAGCACAGTTGACCCGGAAAAAATGGCCGTTGAAGGCCTGGCTAATCTTATCCAGTTGGGCCGCGAAATCCGCGTAGCAGCAGTCGTACAAGATAAGAAAAACTATACATCTGACCGCGTTATTACCCTTTCCGGCAATGATAAATTCTCTGATTATGCCAATTCTGACCCTTACGGGGTATTAGATGACGCAATGGAAAAAACGCTGGTTTACCGCCCTAATACGATTGTGATGGGGCGGGCTGTTTGGTCAAAGTTGAAGCGGCACCCGCGGCTGATTAAAGCAGTCAAAGGCGGTATTACCGATGGTGCAGACGGCTTTATCACCCGCGCGCAATTTGCCGATTTGATGGAAATCAACCCGGAAGGCCTGCAAATCGGCTCCGGGCTGGTAAATACCGCCCGGAAGGGCCAAAAAGCCAAGCTTGAGCGTGTCTGGGGCAATAATATCGCCCTGCTTTACATTGATCCGACAAAGCGGCAAGCTAATGACGCGGTTATCAGTTGGGGATTTACCGCCCAGCTCGGCACAAGGATTTCCGGCTCAATAGAGGATAAAGATATTGGGTTGGAAGGCGGCAAAAGGGTGCGTGTCGGCGAGCGCTGTAAGGAGCTGGCAGTAGCTAAAGATGTTGGCGTATTGTTACCCGAGGTGATTTAATGGCACGAAAACGCAATAAAGCCCCGGCAACTGATCCGATCAGCAATAATGAAATTCTGGAGACCGAACAGGTTGATGATAATGAAGCCCCGCCGGCTGAACCGGTCGGTGATTGGGCAATGCCACAAACAATAGAGGCAGTAAAAACCGGCAATCCGGCCTATGTCGCAAAAAACACAATACGCTTTGGGGGGCGCTATTATGAGCCGGGAGCAGCATTACCGGCTGAATTGAGCGATAATGCAGATTTGCTGCAGGCGCTTTTGGCGCAAGATGCTGTAGCGCCTGTTCCGCCACAAGAATAGTCGAACCCCCATTTGCGGCTTTCTCCCCTCGCAAATGGGGAATTTAAAAGGATATGGCAATGGCCTATGCAGCCAAGGAAACAATGGAAAAAATCTGGGGCAAACAGTTTATTGCTGATTTGCTTGCCGATGATGTAGAGGCAGCAGAATCCGTTGCCGATGCGCTTGAGCAGGCCAGTGGCGAAATGGATTTGCACCTCTCTGCCCGCTTTAAATGCCCGATTGAAGGCGCGCCGCTCGCCTTGCAAATGCTCTGCGCTAATATTGCCGTTTACATTTTGGCCAACCGGCATACCGCCCTTACTACCACGATTGAAGACCGCTATAAACAGGCAGTCAAAATGTTGGAACGCATTGCCGAAGGCAAAGCAGGCCTTGGCGCCGATACTCCCGGCATAGATATTGGTGGGGAAATAAGCAGTTCCGGGGCCGCCTTTTCCGCCGGGCCGCGACTGATGGGGCGCTGGCTGCCGTGAGTTTTGCTATTTCCTTTTATATAGAGAAAGATAGTCTGGTGGCCAGTCTTATGGCGCTTGACGGTTTTATCAATGCCCCAAAAATTGAGCTGACCGAAGGCTTGGGCCGATTGATACAGGGGCAGACGCGGCGGCGCCTGGTAGACGAAAAAACCGCCCCAAACGGCGAAGAGTGGAAACCGAACAAGGCGGGCACATCTATTTTATATGCCTCGGGCGCGCTTATGCGCAGCATTGATTATGCCGCCACCTCTGATTATGTGGCGGTGGGTAGCGGTTTGAATTATGCCAGAATTCACCAATTTGGCGGCAAAATTGAACCGAAAAATGCCAAATCTCTGCGCTTTATAGGCGTTGGTGGCGGCGCGGTATTCGCCAAAATGGTGCAAATGCCGGCACGGCCTTACATCGGCCTGTCAGCCGATAATGCAGAAGAAATAGTGCACACGGCGGAAGCCTGGCTGGCAAGATTTGCCGATCCGCTGCCAAGAGCAGAGCCAGTGGGTAATTGGGGCAGCCAATCCGTGCCGGCGGCCGAACCGGTGGGGAATTGGTGAGAGAGATGCAGGATTTTGCACAAACACGCCTGAATAAGCTGCGCGAAGCTGTCAAAGGAGCGATAAAAGAGGCGTTGCCGCAACTGCAATCGGTTGATAGCCAGTTTGGCAAATTGGGGCTGGACGAAATGAAAATGCTGATGGTCAGGCCGCCGGCAGTGCGCGTGGCTATTTTAGCCGCCAATTTCACCCATGAACTGGACGCACGCCTTGAGGCAGATGTCAATATCGGCGCGTTTATTGTGACAGAAGGCAAAGGCAGGGACGAATTAGCATGGGGTATCACCGAAGCTGTCTGTTGCCTTTGTCGCAGCAATCAATTATGGGGATTGATACAGCTTTCCGCACCGCGCTCTATCCGTTCTTCCCCATTATTATCCGCGGTTGACGGCCAGAAAGGTTTCAGCATTAGCGGGGTTGAGTGGAGTCAGAAGCTCTGGGGCTTCGGCGAGAGCCTGTTTAATGAGACCGGGCAAGCCATTTTTCATATTGAGAAACAAACTGAAACTGATGAGTCGGTAAAATGAGTGCTTATGTAACCGGTTTTTTCCTGTCAATCACCAAAAGGCTGGACGAAGCGGAAGCACGCTTGGCTAATATGCAGATAATCGGCAAAGTCGCCGAGGTCAATAAAGATAAAATCCGGGTAGAACTGGGACAGGACAAAGACGGCAAGCCGGTTTTATCGCCTTGGGTGCAGGCTCAAGCCCCGGCCGGCGCCGTTGCCGCCAATATCCCCTTCAAAGTCGGTGATCCCGTCCGCCTGCTGTCGCCAAATGGTGAAATCGGCTCTTCATCGCTGGCGGTGCGCGACAGTCATAGCTCGGCGGCGCCTAATCCGGCACTGGCGCCGGAAGATTTAGTCGTGGCCTATGAAGGCTGCACTGTCACCCTGAACAAAGAGCAGATAGTTGTCAAAAAAGGCGAGAACAGTAGCATTGTTCTGCAAAATGACAAAATAATTCTGGCACTGGGCCAGAGCAGCATTGAGCTGTCCGATGGCAAAATCACCCTGAAAAGCGGTGAATCCGTGGTGGAACTGGGGGCTGACTTTACAATTACCGCCGGCAAGGTTAAACATAAAGATAGGAATATCGGCGCCGATCATAAACATGGTGGCGTTGAGACCGGCGGCGGCCAAACGGGCGCTCCTGTTTGAGCTTGACAGTGTCAGGCTGGCACGCGCGCCGCCCAGCCTTTATTCTGCCTCTGAAACGGAGGCTAAAAATGGCAAATCCCCTCAAAGATTATGAAATCCTGACCGATGCCCTTTATGTGGCCGGCCGGCGCAACCCCGGCAAGGGCAAATTTATCCAGCTAAGCACAGCCGAGGCGCAATATCCGCTTATGCTCGGTCATATTGCCGTGGCAAAGAGCAAAAGGCCGTCTTTGCCGGCAAGAACAGCACAGGAATAGGTCATGCGTTGCGGCGTCTCGGCCAAAACAGGTCAGCTTATTTATGATTGGGAGCATTGCCTTCAGTCCATCGATAAATGCCTGACGACCCGCATTGGCAGCCGCGTTTTGCGCCGCCATTTGGGCGCCGATGTCCCTGCTTATATAGACGCAAACGGCGATGAAAACACCATTATGCATCTGTTTCAGGCGATCACACAGGCTTTGGACGACCCAGTCGGCGGTGAGCCGGGCTTCAGCCTGCAAAAAATTGAAATGGTGCAGGCTGGGCGAGATGGTGCCTATCACTTTGTCATGAACGGCATTTTCTACCCCAACGGCCATTTGGGCGACTGGTCGCTCAAGCAGGAAAAGGTGGCAATATGGCCGAATTAAACAGCAAACCGGAAATCATTGAAGAGCTGTCAGCAACAGCCTTGCTGGAGCGCAAAAAGGCCTTACTGCAAAGCCTTTATGACAAAAACGGCCTGCCTTTTAATGTTTCGGCGATTGCTTATGACCCGGCCAATATTCAGCTTGAAGTGAGCGTTTTCGATGAACTGCTTTTGCGCGCCCGGATAAATGACGCGGCCCGCGCCACTCTGCTTGCCTTTGCCACAGGCAGCAATCTGGACGCTTTGGGGGATTTTCACGGCGTTCTGCGCTTGCCAAATGAGACAGATGAAGCCTATCGCCGGCGCATAAGGCTGTTTGTCAGCGGCGCGCGCGGCGGCGGTACGGCTGATTATTACCGCTATCATGCCTTGTCGGCCAATAGTGCCGTAAAAGATGCCATTGTTTATCGCCAAGGCAAATCGCCGATAATTTATATTGCCGTCTTTGGGGATACAGCAGACGGTTCGGTTGGTGAACAGCTTTTGGCTGATATTGCTGCTTATATGCGTGATCCAAAAATCTGCATGACCAGCGATACGCTGGAAATTGTCTCGGCCGTGCGGATATTTGTGCCGGTCAAAGCTGAAATCTGGCTTTATCAGGCGGCACAGGCCAATGCGTCAGAGAGAGCGGCTGCCAATTTGCGCAGCCGCTGGCAGGATCGGCAGGCTTTGGGGCGGCCTTTGACGCAAAGCTTTATTATATCCAGTTTAATGATTGACGATGTGGCGCGCGTCCATTTGCAGGTGCCGGCAGAAGATATAGAGGCGGCGCCGAATGAGGCTATCGCAATAACCGATATAGAGCTTACCTTGCGAGGGTATGAATGAGCAATCGCAGCAAAAGTGTAAAGCGGTTTTGCGGCCGCGATTGCGGGGGTGGGAAATGAGCAATATTGGCCTTCTCACCTTTTACCGGCAAATTCCACTCGGTGGGAGATCTGCCTTGCCGATGCCTGCGCCTTCAGCCCGGTGGTGCATCAGTCTATAAGCGCCCTTACACGGCTGAAGTTTATTGACCGGCCAATAAGTATTTTGCCCTATTTACTTGATGAATACGGCCTGCAGGTACTTATCCCTTATATCCCGAATCTCTATGATTTGCTGGATAAAGCAGTGCCGTGGCAACGCAGCCGCGGCACAATCGCGGCCGTGCAAACCGGCTTGAGCTGGCTCGGCTATGCTGCTGAATATAGGCCGACGGCACCAAGCCGCAATTGGTGGAATGCGTATAGCCTGATTTTTATTCAGATCCCGGCGCCGACTGATCTGGAGCGTATCGAAGGCATTGTCAGCCTTTCCGAGTGCTTGCGTTCTGATTTCCGCCGCGGTGCCGGTACTTATGATGTGCCGGCTTTTGAGGGCGATGAGACAAAAATTGATAATGCCATTTTGGATTCTGACAGCGGCATTGCCCTGCGCCAGACTGTCTGGTCTTTCGGCCGCTGTCATGAATACGAACATATGCTGACTGAAGCAGAAGGCGTAGCGCTTGGCAACTGGATAGAGCCAAACAATACGGGCATAAAATGGGTTGATGCGCATTTTTTCTGGTCTACGGCTGAATATCCATGGGCCGATTATAATGAGAGCCAGCGGGCGCAAATCATGACCCAGTGGTTTGACCGGCGGCAAGCCTGGCTATGTTTCCGCGCCGGCGACATTATCATCGGTTACCGCGCTTGTCGCGCTTGCGCAGCGGCGCTGAATGGCGCCTATAATGCTTTTCAAAGTGCCTTTGAACCGGCATTACAAAGCAGTTGCGTTTACATAGAGGCGATGACCGGCTTTGGCGATGTGCAAAGTTCAATTTCCACCCCAGCCGATAATATTGCCCTCATTTTTAGCGCAAAACTTGCCCCTTCCGTCCCCGCCGGGCGGCTCTGGCTGGCGCCGGGAGAGCTGCTGGAAGGTGTAGAAATTGCCAAAAAGCCGATTGAGGCAGTCTTACGACGTTCGGTGCGCGAACAAATAAAAATAATCCTGAAAGTGTGACCAATGAATAAGAAACAGCCAAGAATAACTGCCATTAGCGCCACCCAACACAAAAGCGGCTTACCCGATGTCTATGATCGCGCCGAAGGCCGGAAAAACTGGCAGAGTGTGGTATTTGGCGGTCGCAATCGCTTTATTCAGGCAGCAGAACTGAATGAATCTCAAACCATTATGCGCGGCCGGCATAATCGCCTCGGCCGGCTGGTGGCAAAAGAAGGGGATCGGATAGAACGCGCCGATTGTTTGATTGATACAGAGACAGGCAGAGTTACTTTGCTGGCCGGCAAGATTTATGTTTCGGGGGATATTTTTCCTGTAGAAGAGGCCATTTTTGAAAATGTGCCTATGCAAGGTCGCGTAGAGCTGGGCGTGGCGCTGGAACGGCATTATTTGACAGCGGAGGAAGACCCAAACCTGCTAGGGCAAGTGCCCGGTAGTCTGGCCGAAGGTGAGCCAGGCGCCGCACGCGAGGTAGTGCGCTGCTATTGGTCATTCTCTGCCGATGGGCAGAGTGAATTTTACCCGGTTTATGTGCTGGCCGATGGCGTTGTGCTGGACAATAAAGGCCCTAGTCTGCTTGAGCCGGCTATGCAGGCTATCGCTACTTATGACCGCGCTCACGGCTCTTATGTAGTAAAGGGCTGCCGCGTAACCGGCCTTGGCCGTAATGGAAAAAATCAGGTTTTCTCTATCCAAGAGGGCGAAGCTAACATAAGCGGCTTTAAACGCACCCGCCGCGCCGCTTTTCGGCTGGAAGAAGAGGAAGACTGGAACGAAGCCGCCGTGCCGGGCGAAACCCACACTTATCCGGGTGGGGTGCAATACACATTTTCCACCGATAAATTCCCCATTGGGGTAATCAATTCTATCCTGCTGACCAAGGAAAAGACAGTCAGCCTCACGCGCGGTGCGGTTAAGCATGGGCAGGATAGTCTGCCCGATAATAGCGTCATCGCCTTGGTAGCTGTTAAACAGGGGGCTACTACATATAAGGAGAAGACGGATTATATCCGCACAGGTAATAGTGTGGACTGGGCGCCTTTGGGCGATGAACCGGCCTCTGGCAGCACTTATGAAGTAACTTATCGTTTTCGTGATGCGGTAAAGCCGGTGGCGCAAGACGCAAAAACAGTCACTGTCGCCGGCGGTGCGACAAATGGCGATATTATTATCAGTTATACCTTCAAAATGCCGCGCATTGACCGGATAGGCTTGCAGATTGACGGCGCGCCGATTTACATAAAGGGCCTTTCGGCAAAGGAATTCCCGGCGCCGCCTATTGTCCCGGAAGATGTGCTTTCACTGGCCACTATCACTAATGATTGGCTGGGCACTCCAATCGTTAAAAATGATGCTTACCGCTCGATCCCCTATGCCGATTTGCAACGCCTCGTTGATCGTGTGGGTGATATGGACAGACTGCTGCAGCTTGAGCGGTTAAGAAACGGCATTGATAGCCGCGAGCCGGTTGCGAAAAAAGGCATGTTTGTTGACCCGTTCCTAGATCAGACTTACCGCGATGCCGGGCAAGAGCAAACGGCAGCCGTGAGCGGCGGGGTAATGGAACTGCCGATTACCTCAAATTTTTACCAGCTGCCACTGGCCGCTCCTGTCACGCTCGCCTGGCAGGAAGAGGTGATAATCGCACAAGAGCAGATGACGGGTTGCACAAAAATCAACCCTTATGCCAATTTTACGCCGCTGCCGGCCGATCTGGCACTGATGCCGGCGGCGGATTTCTGGACACAATACCGCACTGATTGGGCAGGTGCCGTCACTAATGAATATTGGCAGGGCGGGCGCCGGCGCGGCCCGCTGCTGGAAAGCAGCAGCACAAGCGAGAATTTGGGCAGCCATACGGAACAAATCCAGTATCTTCGGCAAATAGAGCTGACCTTCACCCTGCGCGGCCTTGGGGCCGGCGAAATTCTGGATAGTCTGACCTTTGACGGCATTAGTGTGCTGCCTGGTGATTTGCCGCCGGCCGATGAAAATGGGCGGATACAGGGCAGCTTTACCATTCCCGCCAATATCCCCGCCGGCACGAAGGAAATTCTGGCAATATCGCGTTCCGGCACTAATGCCGGGGCTATGTGGACAGGGCAAGGCACAATAGAAGTCACCACTTTGCGACAGGTCACTACGGTGCGCCGGTGGCGGCGCATAAGCAGCGATCCGCAGGCGCAATTATTCTTGCCTGATATTCCGCGCCAAATTATCGGTGTGGATTTCCATATTTGCAAAATCGGCAATCAGGCCAATGGCTTGCTGGTGGAGCAAGTGAGTGTGGATAATGGCTATCCAACTACCGATATTCTGGCGCAGGCAAGCTTTCCAATGGCTAATGCCGCCACCGGCTGGGCAAAAGCGCGCTATAGCCTGCCTGTCACTACCGGCAATGACGGGCTTTCCGCTTTTGTCATCAAGACAGATGATAATGAGCATAGTGTTTCTTTTGCAAAACTGGGTGAATTTGACGCCGAGAAGCAGCAATGGGTGACCAGCCACCCTTATATTGTCGGCCCGCGCTTTTCTTCAGTTAATGCTGCCACATGGACGGCACATCAAGATGAGGCGCTGACGTTCCGCCTTGTCGCTGCCCGCTATAGCGAGACGCAAAAACTGGTGAATTTGGGTGAATTTGCCTTGGACGATGTCTCTGACATACAAATCCGCGCGGGGGTGGAGCTGCCATCAAGCGACTGCTCGGTAGTATTTGAAGTGGAGCGGCCAAGCGGTACGATTTACCAGCTTTTGCCTATGCAGGTGCTTCATCTGACGGAATATGTGAGCGAGACAATCAAAATCCGCGCAATTTTAAAAGGTACAGAGACGCTTTCACCTGTGCTTTATGCCCCGGTGGAGCTGGTGACGGGGCACATCGCCGAAAGCGCAACCTATATCAGCCGCGCTTTCGCTCTGGGTGAGAATGCGCGGATAGCCGCTTATATCAAAGCTTTTCTGCCCGGCGGCGCCGGGCTGGAAATGAATGTGAGTATTGATGGGGGCGGCTGGCAGGCGCTGGAGCTTGGTGATGTCGAGCAATTAAGCGAGCCGCTCTGGACTGAACGCAAATATGAGGCACAGTCCTTAAGCGGCCGGCAGGCACAGTTAAAACTCACCATTAAAGGCAGCCCGGCCGCGCGTATTTGTCTGGGTGATTTCGGCGCGGGCATTTTTTAAGGAGATTTTACATGGCAAAAACGCCGAATTACAATCTGGAACTGCCAGACGAAAAGCGGAATATTTCCGAGGAATTCCCCATTTTGCGGAAAAATGAGGAAAAAATTGACACGGAATTGAAAAAAAATGCCGATGCAATAGCCGGCAAGGCCGACAAGCAGCATAGCCATGCTATTGCCGATGTTACTGGCTTGCAGGCAGTATTGGACAAAAAGGCCGATGCTGATCAAAAGCTGAAGTTTGCCGATCTGGCCGATGTTGTGGGTTTCGATCTTGCCGCACTGGGCTATGTAGCCGTCAAAACCGACAAAGGCATTGAAATGCGCAGCCCGCAAGCGGCTATCGGCGATCACAAACACAATATAAGTGATATTACCGGCCTTGCTGCCCAGTTAGAAACTATCAAAACAGAGGCTGATCGGCGGAACCAGGATAATAAATGGTCGGGTAGCAACACCTATTTTGCATCCACCACTTTTAATGGGCCAGTAGTGGCCAACGGTGCAATAACATTTACGGGCGGGACTTTAGAATTGCGTTCCCAAAGTGGGGATTTAGCTTTTCTAAAAGTAATCGTATCCGATCCGGCAAGGCCAGGCGGCGGCCTGAAATTTTTTGATACGGGTAATAATCCCCTTTGCGAAATCTCATACGCCCCCGATAGTGGCGTGCGTGTTAATGTTAATGGCATCGGCGATATTTTCCGTATATTTAAAAACGGCGATATTGTCCTTATCGGCGGCGCAAAATTCGGCGTTAACGGCGATATTTACGCCCCCGCCATCTGGCGCGATAGATGGGGTGGGACAGGCGATGGTTATGCGTGGGCCGGAATAAACGCATATATAAACCGGGAATGTGTTAGAGAATTGCGGACAGGCGGATATTGGGAATATGGCGGGTATTCTTCCGGCGCCAGTACCGGTCGGCGGGAATTTATGCCTGGGGTTCTCACAATGACAGCGGCGGTGCAGTATCTCGATAGGGTGGGCGTTCGTGATCTGCTCTACAGGGTTGGCAATGATTGGCGGCAGCCGTGGATAGGATAAGAAAATGAAAAATTTTGGCAAATTTACTGCGCGGCAAGGAGACCCAGAAAAAGGGGAAGATGCCCGTTTTACTTATTATTACAATGATGGCGGCGTAGAATGGGACAAATTTTTTAAACTCCCAGAAAATAAAATGGCCTGGTATTTGGCTGTTGATGAAGCCAACGCTATTTGCTGCGCCGAAGAAGATGCACTGCTGGTGCGTAATGGCCGCTTTGTTGTGGTGGGCCTTGACAGTATCGCCCCTTATACAAATTCTGAAGGCGGCTATATTTACGGCTGCCTCATTGATTTTGCCACAGGGGAAATTCTGCCCCCGCCGCTGCGCCCGTTGACGGCTATGCAAATCCGGTTATGGCTGCTGCAGAGAGGCAAAACAGATGCTGACGTGCTGGCTGTTATGGCTACCCTTAAAAGTCCGTTGCGTGAGCAGGCGGAGATAAAGTGGCAATATGCCACGAGTTTTGAACGCAAAAGCCAATTTATCGTAGATCTAGCAGAGGCTATGGAATGGTCAGACGATTGGCTGGACGCAGAATGGCGCAAAGCGTCACTCATTACATAGCGGTGTTTACAAGCTTGTTATAGATAGCGCGTGATAAATAGCGATAAAGCGGGGCAGTATAGTGATAAATATAATTGCCGCCCCACTGATGCTCGTCCGCCATTATCAGCCGATCCCTTGCTATGGCAATTTTTTTGATATAGCGTGGGGTCAGGCGGTAGAGCAGCCACAGCCACATTGCATCTTTTAGGCAATGCGGCATTTTGCTGTATAGATATTTTCCTTTTTCATCGCGTTGGGCAGGATAAACACAGGCCAGAAAAATGGGCACTTGTTTCTCTTTAGCTATAGCAATAAGCGCTTTGACGCCGTGCCGCCACCACAATAAGCGGCGGAACCCGTGCATTTTAAACTTTCGCGCGTTTTGCCATTTTTTGACCCCGAGAAACCGCGTAGCATCGCTAAGCGTTGCGATTGCACCCTCTCCGAATAAGAGAGCAAAACGCTCATCTACATAGTCGATAATTATGGCTTCATAGTCATTATTTCGCAAAATTTCCCGGGTCTGTTTGCGCATATCCCGCATCACGCATTTCTTGAAAAAATTGCCGCCTATTTTTTCTATTTGCTCATCGCTGGCGCCGAGAAAGGGCTTTTTGGCAAAAGCGCTGCCCATTGCTGATCCAGAAATATACGTGACGATTTCTATATCATTTTTTTTGAATTCAAGAGCATCGCGAATCACGCAGCTACCAAATACTATCACCCGCTTTTTCATTGTTCCCCCAGCCGCCATGATTATTTCGATGCGCCGAATTTATCGATATAATCGGAAATCCGCGGTACACAGAGCTTCCGTATTTCTGCGTTATAAAACTGTCCGGCCGGTTCATCAATACCACAAATCGCTTCCGCTTCCGGTCGGTGAGCCTCCCTGTTTTGATTCATAGCCGGCGTCAGACGAGCAAAATAATCCTGCATATAGGGCAGACATTTTTGCCGCTCTGGGTTAGCATGCACAGCGGGGAGAGCATGGTTAAAACCGCAAACCATATCATTTTGATATTCATTATATTTTTGTATATTGAATGTTTGCGCTCCTGCCACACCCATCATGCCAAATAAAGCAGCAGTGGCCAGCAAGATTTTCCGCATAATGTCTCCCCTCTTACAAGCGATTTCGGCTGCATGACAGTGTCAAGCTGACACACTTTGCCGGCAACTATTATCTTGGCTCCAAGATAATGGAGATTCTTGCAAATGGCAAACTTTAATCATGGGGTGCAGATAATTGATGAAAGCGAGGGGGTGCGCGCCCTGGCTGAAGCGGGGCAAACAAGCATAGGCGCTGTGATTACCGCGCCCGCCGCTGACGCAAAACTGTTCCCCCTTGATGAGCCTGTTGCTTTTTTTACCCATGAACTGGATAAAGTCGCGGCGCTGGGCGCAAGCGGCACCGGGCTTGATATTGTCAACGCCGTGAAAGCGCAGGGGATTGAAGGCAGCCTTGTTTTTGTGCGTGTGGAAGAAAAAGATACGCCGGAAGCCACACGGGCGGCTATTATCGGCTCCGCTGCTTCAAATACCGGGGTGCACGCACTGGAGCAGGCTTTTGGTCATACAGGGGTTGAACCGGGTATTATTATGGCGCCGGGCTGGACAGGCGGGCGGCTGGAAGGTGCCAAAAACGCTGTGGCCGATGCCTTGGAACAGGTTGCCAAAAAGCTGAAATCTATCGCTGTGATTGATACTGGCGGGGCAAATAAAGAAGAAAGCATTGAGTACCGCAAGGATTTTTCCTCCCGCTGGACATATTTAATCGATCCCTATGTGCGCGTGGCCGCCGGCGAAGAGATCGTAATCAAGCCGGCCGCGCCTTATGCCGGCGCAATGTTTTTGCTGCGCGACAAGACCAAAGGCGGCGTTTACTGGTCTCCTTCTAACCAAGATGTTTCCGGTATTTTGGGCACTGCGCGGCCAATCAGCTATTTTGATGGTGAGACGGATCACGAAGCAAATATGCTGAACCAGAATGCTATTGCTACTTTTATCCCCAGTCAGGTGGCGCAATCTGCTACCGGCCAGATTTTGGCCAATGGCCGCATTTTATGGGGCAACAGAACGACATCTGATGATCCAATGTGGGCATTTGTCAATGTGGTGCGCATTCGCACCGCTATTGAAAAGACCATTGCCCGCCAGTTGCGGCCTTGGGCAGTTGATCAGAATATGACGCCGCAGAATGTTATTGCCGTTATGCGCTCTATCCAGTCATTCCTTGATGATCTGGTAGTTCGGCAAGCCCTTTTGGGCGGGCGCGTCTGGTTTGACCGCGAGCAGAACAGCAATGCCAATTTGCGCGCCGGGCAGATTAAGGTGGAGTTTGACGCAGAGGAAGTGCCGCCGATGGAAAGTATTATTGTCGGCAGCCGGCGCAATGAAGAATATTTTGAAAACCTCGCCAATAATATCCGCTACGGCTCCACCTATCAATTCGGCAATACAGTCGGCAATTATATTAACGGCAGCTATTAAAAGTTGCCGTCCTATCCCCGGCTGTGCTTTCTTAACAGCCAAAAAAGAAAAGGGTTCCCCTCATGTCTTTACGCATAATCAGAGGCTGCACATTGATTGTTAATGATGATGCCAATCTGTTTCTAAACATTGACACGCTCAAACTGCCCTCGCTGGAAGAAACGACAGAAACTTTCCAGCCGGCGGGTAGTGATATGGAAGTGGATATTGCCGGGCTGGGTGTGAAAGCCTTTACCCTGCAAATGAAGCTGAAATCCCATTCTTCCGGCATTGTCGGCCTGTTTGGCGGCGCCCCCGGGCACCGCGATCATTTTACCGGCAAAAAATATATTGTTGACGAAGAGACGGGCCAGGAACATGAGCACGCTATTGATGTGACCGGCCGCTTCACAAAAATTGATGTAGAGGAAATGGCCGGCGGTAAAGCCAGCGGCTATGATCACGAAATCAAGTCCATTTTTGAATATACAGAATTCTGGGACGGCAAGGTGCTGCATCGCTTTTCCTTCAAGCGCGGCGGCTGGCTGATCCGTGGCGGTAATGAAATAGGTGTGCGCCGGCGGCAGATTTTGGGCATTTAAACAGCCTTCAAAAGCGGTTTGAAACAGGTTTTAACGCATTTTGAAACAGGTCAGGCAAAATGGCGACTTTGAAAAAAACAATAGACATTGAACTGCAAATGCCCATTGAAACTGAAGCAGACGGCCAAAAAACAGAATTGACCCGGCTTACCTTACATCGGCCCACCCTCAAACAGGCCAAGGATTTGGCCGCTATTGGCGGTAAAGAACTGGTCAAAGTGATAACCGGAGAAATGCGCCGCGGCGACAGTGAGCTGGATATTGAACGAGCGATAGAGCAAATGGCCGATACGCTACTCAATAAAGACAGCCTGGACGGGCTGACGCAGGTGCTGGCCGAAATGGCCTGTCAAAAAGCAGAGGTGATTGATAGGCTTGACTGGTTGGATATTGTTGCTGTGCTGAAAGCGTTTGCTGATTTTTTTCCCAAACTCCGGCCGGCAGCGCCCGCCGCATAGGTGCGGAACTTGCTTATTATTATAAATGGCCGCCGCATATTGTTGATGAGTTACCTTGGCTGGACGCGCTTATCTGGCGGCAGGAACTGATTGCCATAAAAATGGCCGAAAGTGGCTTGCCGGGTGAAGAGGAATGACAAATGGAAGTCTCCCTTGTCCTGCGTTTGGTTGACAAGATGCAGGAAGGCCTGCAATCCGCCAAGCAGAAGCTGAAAGATTTTGGCGACACTGTCGAGAAAGCCATTAGCGGCGAGGAAGCCGCAAAAAATCTTGGAAAAATCGGGCAAGAAGCAGAAAAAGCTTTCGATAAGGCTGGCCAGGCAGCGCGCAAAGCAGCCGAGCCTGTCGGCAATTTTTCCAAGGAAACGGGACGCTTTTTTAATGAAGCCGGTCAGGCTGTCGGCAGCTTTAGCGATACTGTAGAGGGAAGTTACCGGCGGACAAACGGGGTTTTTGCGCGTATGCGCAATAATATCCGTGATGCGTTTATTGAGTTTCGAGAAGAAACGACAGAATTTGACGACTGGGCGATAAAAGGCCGTTTTGGCGCCAAAAATCTGGAAAAGAAACTGCAAACCCTGTCGGCCGCTGCCAGAGAGGCGCGCGGCGAGTTTTTAAAGACAGCAGCGGCTGCCGCGCCATTATTGGCGACAATCAAACAAGCCGCCAATTTTGACCAGACAGTCAAGGAGTTTGAGAAAGTCACCACCAATATGGGGCAGGAACGGCTTGACCAGCTCAAAGCCTTTGCCCTGTCAACCTCGCAGGAAGTGGCTTTTTCCGCCGAACAGATTTTGCTGCTGATGAAGGCCGCGGTACAAAACGGCATACCGGACGAGGATTTGGAGCGTTTTTCCCTGTTTGCCGCCCGCGCCGGTATAGCTTTTGATATGGCCGCTGATGATGTTGGCACGGCTCTCATAAAAATGAAAAACTCTTTTGCCAAGAATGGCATAAAAATGACAGAAGAGGAAATTGAAGACCTCGCAAATGCCTTCAATTACCTGTCCAATAATACGGCTTCCACGGCCAAAGAGCTGGTTGATTTCACCCAGCGAGCCGCAAGTGTCAGCGGCACCATGAAAATGTCGGCGCCGACTATTGCTGCTGTCGGCGCCGCACTGATTTCTACTGGAATGCCGGCCGAGGTGGCGGGTACCGCTTTCGGCACTTTGGGCGCGCGCATTATGGCCGGTAGCAAGCCGGTAAGGCGTGGATTTGAAACGCTCGGCATTGACCGGGAGCAGTTTATCAAGGATTTTGCCAAAGACGAGCAAGGCACTTTAATCAAACTTTTTGCCGCAATCAAAGCAAAAGGCGATGTGGGGCAAGAGGCGTTGATCGGCATTGCCGGCGGCCAGCAATTCAAAAATCTGGCCAAATTGACGCCGGAAGCCTTGATTGAGGCCTTTGCCGCCATCAATGACAAAGCGGCGCGGACAGACAGTGTTTTGATTGAGGCAAACCGGCAAATGAGCGGCGCCGAAATGCAATTCAAATTGTTGCAAAACCAGCTTAAGGCGCTGTCTATCACTATTGGCAATGAGCTGTTGCCGCCTGTGCTGGAACTTACCAAATCAGTGGGTGGAGCGGTTAAGGCACTTACCGGCTGGATGCACACTCACCCGCAACTGACTTCCGTCATTGTTAAAACTGTCGCCGCTTTGCTGACCTTTAATGTCGCTTTGAAAGCGCTTAAATGGCTGGTGGCAGCCGGCAATCTTGGCCTGTGGCGTATTGCTGCTGATTTCTGGACATTTGATAAAGCCGGGCGGAATATCGCCAAAAGGAGCGGTTTACTGGCCCGCTCATTTGGCATTATCCGGGGCGGGATTGGCCTGCTTGCCGGCGGCAGCGGCATATTAGGCGGCATGGCCACTGCTCTTACCGGCTATGGCGCCGCCGCCGGCAAAGCGGCCGCCGGCAATCGCAATATGCAGAGCAGCCTGCGCGGCCTAAAGGCAACGCTGTCCAGCCCGCTCTTAAAGGGCGGCTTGATGTTCGGTGCCGGTCTGGGCGTAAATATTGCCAATGACTTTCTGCAGGCTTCCACCGCGCCGGATAGATGGAAGAATCTCGGCAATTTATTTGCTGATGCCGCTAATGGGGCAATGTTAGGCTTTATTGTCGGCGGGCCGCTGGGGGCGGCAATTGGCGGGATTATTTCTACTGTCTGGGGCGCAATAGAGAGGGATAGTAAAACACCGATAGCCAATATTGACGGCAAAATGGCAAGCGGCATGGCTGATCGCGAATATGCCGAAGTATCCGAGGCTTTGAGAACGGATAGACCCCGCGCGGCGGCGATTTTACGCAAATATTTTGATGAGGAAGACACTGATAAGCTGGTTAAGAATGGCAGCATACCGGCCGGCGCTGCAACAAAGAAATTCCTTGAGCGTTCAGAAAAGCGGCAAAAAGGCAAATTGGAAGAGTTTGTCGGCAAAGGCGGCAAGCTTGCCTTGAACAAAAAAGACGCCGCCAATCGCGGTTATGATCTGAATGACCCAAACCTTATTTATGTAGGCCCTATGCAGGGTGAGCAGACGGAATTGGGCAAAAAACTCGGCCTACGCGGAGCAGATATTGATGCTGCCATAGCGTCTTTGCCGTCTAAACAGGCAGCAGCGGCGGCCGAACCCGCTGACATTGAAGATTTGCCGCCTATTATAGCGCCTGGGCAAATACCAATCCCGACAGCTAAGCCGGCCGATACCGGCGCAATTACCAATAGTAATAATACCATCAATCAGACAGTCACTGTTACCATAAATGGCGCCATGGATCCGCAGGCCGTGGGCAAGGCGGTTGAGGCGCAATTGCGCAATGCCGCGGCCGCGGCATTGCATGGGGGCGGGCAATGAGCAATCGCAGCAAAAGTGTAAAGCGGTTTTGCGGCCGCGATTGCGGGGGTAAGAAGTGAGCAATGTATTGATGATGTTAGGGCCGCATATGTTCACCATTACGGCCTTGTCGTTTCAAAAATTGTCGGAAGAATTTTCGGCCGAATGGGCGGTAATGCCGCATTTTGGTGCCTCGCCCGGCCTGCAATTCACCGGTTTCGGCGAGGATACAAAGACAATATCCGGCGTTCTATTTCCGCAAGAATTTGATAATCGCATTTACATTGATGCCGTCACCGCCACAATCCGCGCCGCGATTGCCGTGCCTTTTATCAGCTGGGCCAGCGGTCTGGCTATGGCGGCGACAATACATGGCCGGGTGGTGATAAAAAGCATCAAGAAAGACCATGACTATATTAACCGCTACGGTCAGCCGGGGCGGATTACCTATTCTATCGATATCCAGCCGTTTATTGACGGCGGCAAGCCGCTGGGGCAATGGCAATGATTCTACCGGCGGCGCAAATACGGGTGGCAAGTGATGATGTGAGCGTGGATTTGCTCGCTTTCCGCCATGCTCTGGCGGTTTTGGGTGATCGGCAGCAAGCCGGGCAGATAAAGGGCTTTACCGAAGCAATATTGGAAGCTAATCGCGGCCTGGCCGATCATGGACTTTTTATCAAGCGCGGCACCCTGGTGATATTGCCCGAATTTGAGGTGAAAAATAAGACAAAGCGCATTATGCGTTTGTGGGATTAGCCATGCGTTATAAGCCATTTATTCGTGTCAATATAGGCGATAATCCGGTTAATGATATTTTTTATCAACGTCTGATGCGCGCCACAATTACCGATAATGCCGGCAATCAAGCCGATACATTTGAGGCTGTTTTTAATGATGCCGGCAATGATCTTGAATTGCCTCAAAAAGACGATCCTATCAGCGTCACTTTCGGCTATCTGGACGATTACAGTCAGGTCATGGGCAAATTTGTGGTGGAAACAGTCTCTGCCAGTGGCGGCCGCAGCGGTGAGCAAATCCGTATTTGCGGCCATTCGGCCGATATGCGCAAGGATATTAAAGAGGAAGGCAGCGAGCATTACGACAATATGGATATCGGCGCCATAGTAGGCAAAATCTCCCAAAGATATGGATATGAGGCAAAAATCAGCGAAGAGCTGGCCAGCATTAAACTGCCCTATATTGCCCGTATTAACCAGTCGCCGATTGATTTCCTCACCCGTTTGGCTGATCGAGTGCGCGGCACTTTTTTGGTTAAAGATGGCAAATTCCTCTTTCTGCAGCGCGGCCAATTACCGGCTATTACAATCGCCAAATCCGATTGCAGTGAATGGGATTTGGGGGTAGCACCGCGCGGACGCTATGGAGAGGTGCAGGCTGATTATTTTGACCGATCAAGCGGCAAAAAATGCACTTGTAGTCATAAAACCGGCCTTGCCGGCCCTGCGCGCCGCTTGCGCATTTGCTATTCCACCAAAGAAGAGGCAGAGGCTGCCTGCGCGTCTGAAGGCGACAGGCTTTGCCGTTCTACAGGTAATGGCTCTATTACCCTTGCCGGCAATCCGGCCATTATGGCGGATCAGCCGCTTGAGCTGACCGGGTTCCGGCTGGAGCTTAACGGCCTCTGGCGCGCCGGCACAGTGACCCACACTTATGATCGTTCAGGCTATTGGACAGAGATTTCCTTTGAAGCGCCGGAAGATGGTAAAGGTCAGAAAGCCGAAAAAAGTGAGTGAGAAAAAAAGTCGGCCGGGCGAGCTTTTCGCCCGCCAGCGGGGCAGCCAACGAAGCAATCCCCGCCCGATGTGCAAGTGCTTAACATCGCGGCCGTCTATCACCAGTGACTGATGATGGCCCGCTTTTAAGCAGGATTTATTGATAAATGGTTATGACACATGAACTAACGCCTGTTGCGCCATGCAATCCGCCGGCACCGTATATTGGCGGCAAAAAGCTTCTCGCCAAAAATCTGGCTGCGCGCATTGCTGCGGTGCCGCACACTGCTTATGCTGAAGCATTTGTCGGCACAGCTTGAGGAGCTGCTTTTCTATACCGAAAGAGAAAACAGCCCGGAGAAAATCCGCTATATTCTGGACAGGATTGAAATTTTGAAAGCCTGCCTGCACAGCCAAATGGCAAGGCAGGAACAAGCCGATTGATTGCGGCATTGCAATGAAAGAGGCGCTTATTGCGCCTCTTTTTTATTCATAAAGCTGTTTAGAAGCCCGACCGCTTCTTCATGTCGCGCTTTCGTCCTGTCCATCGCCCGCTCATTATCGGCGGTTGCGGCGCATTCATTATAGCGGTGTGCCGCCCGGCGCGTCCGATCAAACGACCAATTAACAAAGTCCTGCGCATCATCTGCATTTTTGACCATATCAGCAGTCATGCCCTGCCAGTCTCTCAAGCCCGCCTCAATAGCCGCGCAGGCAAGGGCTATGCTGTGAGGTATAGGCACGGGAGATCCGCCCTCTAAGCGTGTTCCTCTTTCATAATTTTGCAAAGCAACCCGCGATATTCCTAGCATTTCTGCCGCTTTTTGCTGGGTTAGCCCCATAATATCACGCCAAAGCTTGATTTCTGCGTTATTCATGGTATTATCCTCCGTAAATCAAGAGGGGGAGGTGAGCTTGAATTCCCCAAGGGTGGGACGGGAATTACTTCCCGCCCCGTTTTGTTTAGGACTTAAAGACAAATTCAATCGTGAGCGCGAAGAATTTAATCTTTACCCTAATTTCCTTAGGACGATCCAAGTAACTCACCTCCTTCCTCTTGGATTTGTAAGAGGTTTTAATCTCTTACAAAGCTATATCTAGCAAACATTGTTTGCTTTTGCAAGCGGAAAATTTAGCTTTCTGCATTTTTTTCTGAAAAATTTTATTGATTTTTCGCCGCCTTCAAAACACCTTTGAGGGTTTTTTGCTTATGCTTTAAAAGCTTTCGGCTTTGAGAGGGGCGGAGTGCGTTATAAGGGCCGAATTTTGCCGCCGGAAAGATTCCAAAACCGTGTGTCAAAGATTCCAAAACCGCGTGGCAGGCTACAATAAATTTTGTGATAATTAGCCATATGCAAATTCAGGACGAAATGAGGCTTTGGGTAAGAAGCAAGCCGGCAGAGCAGAGGCGCGGCTCACGCAAAAAACTGGCGGATTTTCTTGGCCTGACATCTGATCAGATAACCCGTATGCTGAATATGAAAGAAGGTAAGGAAACAAGGGGAATAAGAGCCGATGAATGGCTCAGGATTGAAAATTGCTTTGCCCCGGAAAAATGCAGGAAATTGGCGAACCCATTCTCATAGAGCGGCCGCGTTATATGGAAATTTATGATTCCGCTTCACCAAAGCTGCAAAGAACTCTGCGGGAAGTTGTTGAATTGCTTTCTGCCCGGGCGAGGAAGCGCTGAGCGGCTGATGGGCAAATATACAAGCGATAAATAGAGTTTTATCGGCGCGGCCGGTTTCCTGTTGCATAATTTTTTGAAAAATAGCGGCTGCAATCTCGCTCCTTTGGCCGTTTTGCCAGGCATTACAATAAAAAGGCGCGGCTTTATTTTTGACGCCGGCTTATATTATCAGATAAAGTGCCGATTGGCCGGCGCGCCTTTGGCAAAAACTGTTTTGGCGCAAGCATAGGGCAGCAGCCAGGCTGCCGGCTGTGACAGATTATTATAGAAAATATTCATAAGCCGGCTCTTTTGCGGGTGATTGTCAGCCGCTCAAACGCAAGTTTTGCCGGGCAGGGGAAGGGCAAAAATTTACAACCGGCCGGCAAGGTGAGATTGGCGCTCTTTGGCTGTGTTGTCCGGTTTGAGCTTGGCCGGGCAAAAGAAGATTAACGGCGCTAACAGGCCGGTTTGGCGCAAACGGCCGGCCAAGGGGCTGATTAAAAGCGTTTCCAGAAGAGCAAAATATAGGCTTAAAGCCGGGCGGCGCGCGCTATCTCGTTACAAGCTATGCCCGTGGAGCTGTATGATAACGCGTTTATCCTCCCCCGCCGCAATGCAAGAGGGCGTTGCCATTATCAGAGCGCTGCCTGCCATTCATCAGCCTATAAAAAGCGCTGCGGGCAAATGTTTCCCGCAGCGCCTTTTTTGTTTTTCAGCTTTCATCACGCCGCAGGCTTAAGCCGGCAGCGGCAGGGCAGGCTTAGTTTTTGTCCTGTTTTTTCAAGGCCGCGCCAAGAATATCGCCGAGTGAAGCACCGGCATCGGTAGAGCCATATTGCGCCACTGCCTCTTTTTCTTCAGCAATTTCCAGTGCTTTGATTGAAACAGAAATTTTCCGTGTCTTTTTGTCAAAGGCAGTTACGCGGGCGTCAAACTTCTGCCCGGCGCTAAAGCGCTCCGGCCGCTGCTCATCACGATCGCGCGATAAATCGGCGCGGCGGATAAAACTCTCCAGATTATGGTCAATAATTTTCACATCAAGACCATTTTCCTGCACTGCCATGACCTCACAGGTAACAACTGCACCCTTGCGCAAATCACCTTTGGCGGCGGCTTCACCCACTTTATCTTCCGCCAACTGTTTGATACCCAGTGAAATACGCTCTTTTTCAGTATCGACATCAAGAACAACGGCTTTGACAATATCGCCTTTGCGATATTCTTCAATCACCTGCTCACCCGGGCGGTTCCAATCCAGATCAGAGAGGTGAACCATACCGTCGACATCACCTTCCAGGCCGATAAACAGGCCGAATTCTGTCTTATTCTTGATTTCACCCTCAATAACCGTGCCGGCGGGGAATTTGGCCGAAAAAGCAATCCACGGATTTTCCAGTGTCTGTTTCAGCCCCAGTGAAATGCGGCGTTTTGCCGGGTCAATTTCCAGCACCATTACTTCCACTTCCTGCGAAGTAGAGAGAATTTTTCCGGGGTGAATATTTTTCTTGGTCCAGCTCATTTCAGAGACATGGATAAGGCCTTCTACCCCCGGCTCAACCTCAACAAAAGCGCCGTAATCCGTAATATTGGTGACTGTGCCCCTGATTTTGGTGCCGACAGGATATTTGACGGCAATATTTTCCCACGGATCATTTTCCAACTGTTTCATACCCAGCGAAATACGATGCGTCTCCTGGTTGATGCGGATAATCTGCACTTTCACTGTCTGGCCGATAGTGAGAATTTCAGACGGGTGGTTGACACGCCGCCATGCCATATCGGTTACATGCAGCAGGCCGTCAATACCGCCCAGATCAATAAAGGCGCCATAATCGGTAATATTTTTAACTGTGCCGTCAACAATCTGGCCTTCTTCCAGATTTTGCACAATTTCCGAACGCTGCTCGGCCCGGCTTTCTTCCAGCACAGAGCGGCGCGACACAACAATATTGCCGCGGCGGCGATCCATTTTCAAAATTTCAAATAATTGCGCATTATTCATCAGCGGCGTTACATCGCGAATAGGGCGAATATCCACCTGGCTGCGCGGCAAAAAGGCAGTGGCACCATCTAGATCGACAGTAAAGCCGCCTTTGACCTGGCTGAAAATTGTGCCTTCCACCCGCTCATTATTGTTAAATTTCTCTTCCAGCCGCTGCCAGCTTTCTTCCCGGCGGGCCTTTTCCCGCGAGAGCACAGCCTCACCCAGCGCATTTTCTACCCGCTCAACATAAACCTCAACCTCATCACCGGGGCTAAGCTCACCGTTTTTGCCCCTGGCGCCAAATTCCTTCAGCGGCACGCGGCCTTCAACTTTCAACCCGGCATCAATGACCGCCATATCTTTTTCAATAGCGACAATACGACCCTTGACAACAGAGCCTTCGCCAAAATCATTATGTTCAAAAGATTCGGCAAGCAGGCCGGCAAAATCTTCACGCGTGGGATTTGCTTGAGACATATAAACTCCATAACAGCCTGATTACCCGCCCGGCCTATGAAGCAAAGGGGCGAAAAAGGCTTGTGCGCCGTGCTTGTGTTGCATTATGGCCGCGCCCCCGCAAATGCGGCGCAATGGGGTTGAGGCCGGAGGTCAGGATTATGACATTCCAGCTCCGCTTTTCAGCCCGGGCCGCCAGGCCAAAGAGGTTTTTATGCCTCCTTTGCCGCGTCCACCAGCCGGCAAGCTGCCTGGAAAGCCTCTTCTATACCTAATTTTGTTGTATCAAGCAAGTGGGCATCGGCTGCGGGTTTTAACGGCGCGGTTGAACGGCCGCTGTCGCGCGCATCGCGCGCCTGCAAGGCCGCCAGCACGGCAGCATAATCGGCTTTTTGTCCGCGCGCCAATATTTCCCGGCAACGGCGGCGGGCGCGGGTGGCGGCATCGGCGACAATAAACAGCTTGACCTGCGCTTTGGGGCAAACAATAGTGCCAATATCGCGGCCGTCCAGCACGGCGCCTGTGCCGCTTTCGGCAAAGCGGCGCTGCCTGGCCGCCATTATCTGCCGTAATTCCGGCATAAGGGAAATTTTTGAGGCGGCGGTGCCGATAGCATCATCAGCCAGAGCCTGTTTATCCATAGCGGCAAAATCAAGGCTTTCAGCCGTTTTAACGGCCGCCGCCGCATTATCCAGCGGCAAATTATGCGCCAGCATTTGCTGTGCAACAAAGCGATAAGTCAGCCCTGTATCCAAATGCGGCAGGTGATAATGCGCGCTTAATTTTCGGGCCAATGTGCCTTTGCCGCCGGCGGCCGGGCCGTCAATAGCAATAATAAAAGGGGCAGGGGCGCGCGAGGCGGGTATTGCAGGCTGTGTCATCAGGCTTTACCGATTTTTCATATTTTGCCGCAAATATTTGCGGGTGCATAGGCGCATTCAACTTTAGCTTATATCCGAATCAGGCACAAGTTTTATCCTGTGCCGGTTATCGGCAGCCGGCGGCAGTGGGTGCGGGCAGGGAAATTTGTAATAAATTTTCCATTTGGGCTTTGACAAAGGCCGTATTTTAGGCTTTATCCCAGTTGGAGAAATTTTGCGGCAGAAGCAGTGTAGGCCTTCTGCCTTGCGGGCAATGACACTATAATTGAGAGGCATAAAGTGACAAAACCGGACTTGGGCACAAAGCGCACTGATCCTGAAACAGGCAAAAAGTTTTATGACCTGAATCGTGATCCGATAATTTCCCCTTATACTGGGGTTTCTTATCCCCGCTCTTATTTTGAGGCCTCGGCTGAAGCCAAGGGAGAAGAAGAAAGCGAAGCCGAGGAAGAGCTGGATACAGTGCTGGAAAAGCCTGAATTTTCTGAGCTGGATAATGCCGGTGATGATGACGCGGAAGATGATATTCCTGATCTTGGCGATGATGAGGTGGATTTGAGCGATGATGACAATGACACTTTTTTGTCGACCGATGATGAGGAAGATGATGACGATGTCAGCGGTATTATTGGCGGCAATTCGCCATCGCATGATGATCACTAAATTCCGGCGGTAAAATGGCCGCCGGCGCGCCGGCATAAAGCGCCGGCAACAGGGATAATATAGCGGCGCGGCAGCGGCGGGTTTTGCCGCTGCGTTTAACTGCCTTTAAAGGCGGAATCCACAGTGATTTTTATTAGCCGCCAAAATTTTGCTTGCTTTCCGCCGGGGAAGCTTTTACAAGCAGGCAGACAGGGCAGAGCTTCTGTTTCTGCTGTGTCTCAAGGCGTCTTTGGGGCTATAGCTCAGCTGGGAGAGCGCTTGCATGGCATGCAAGAGGTCAGCGGTTCGATCCCGCTTAGCTCCACCAATTCGCCGACCGGCTTCAGGGGGCGCGGTCTTATCGCTTATTCGCCTCTTCTGTTTCTGTGCCTGCGCGGCCTTTGCTTCCCTGCGGCGGGATTAGGGCCTGTAGCGCGCTGTGCTGCGCCGATAACAATTCTTTATTCTCTGCCGGAAGTCAGGCAAAGGTGCTTTTCCTGGCTTCTCCGCCGATATGTGCCGGCGATTCCAGCGCCGGCCAGTTTGCCGGCCTTTCAAGATTATACAAAGAATGTTGCAGCGCTTTTATAAACAGGCGGTGAAGAGACTTTGTCCGCTTTGGCGCCGGCCGCAGCGGCCGGTGCCTTTGGCGAGGCAGCGCTCTCCGGCTTTTTAGCGGTCTGGCCGCCGGCCGGCTTCCCGGCGGATTTATTGCTCCCCGGCTGCAATTTTATCGATCAAGCTTTGAATATGCTTGTCCAGAAGGCTGCCGCGCGTATAATCGGCCGGGGCGGAATATTGCGCTCTGCCTTGTTTTAGCAGGCGTTCGCTGGCGATTTTGGCTTTATAATCTTCCTCATTATAAACGGTTATAGCATGGCCGCCCAGATGCGCGATCATTTTCATGGCGGGAATGTCGGTTTCGCCGTCACCTAAATACATAATATTGCCGGTTGGGACAGGGCGCTCTGCCTCATCAACAAAACGGTTGACCGCGTGATTATCCCAACTGTTTTCCACCCCTTTATTGATGCGGAAAATATATTGGGTTTTAGTCGTATAATTCACCGCCAAAGCCGGCCATATGGCGACATCGTCCTGATTATACATATAGCCGGAGGCATAAACATAAGCAAAATATTTAAAAATGGCCGTGCCTTCAATCATTTCCCGCAGGCCGGAAGAAATAATATAATGTTTCAGGGCAATATTGCGGGAAAGGGCATAGGCGTTAATGCGGTCAAACCAGCCTTCTACCCCGGGGAAGAAGGCAATAGACTTGCCGCATTCGGCAAATTGCTGCCGGTGCAGTGAAATATCACGATAAGCAGCCTCTTTCAGCATCAGGTGCATATAAGCGAGGATTTCGTCCATATCGTGCTTTTTCGCCATGGCTTTAACCCGCGGCCAAAAATCTTCCTGCGGCATTTTGAGGCCAAGGCTGGGGAAAAAGCTGTAATCCTGCATATTGCCGGGGATAAGCGTGCCGTCAAAATCATAGGCAATGGCGGCGTTAAGCGGTGCAGTCATGATTATACACCTCCCCCAAGCCGGCAAAACAAAAAGCGGAAACCCACAAACGCGACAGACAAGCCGAAAACAGCCTGCCTGCCGTTATAGCCGGAAGCCCCTGTTATTTTCCGGTCTAAAATTCCTGCGCAGTCGGGCGCAGGGCAATTTCGTTAATATCGACATTGGCCGGCTGCTCAATGGCATAAGCAATGGCCCGCGCCACAGATTCCGCCGGAATAGCAGCCTGATAAAAATTCAGCACAAAATCACGGCTGGCTTTATCTTCGCTGCCATATTTCAGCTCGCTGTCTACTGCGCCCGGCTCAACTGTGGTCACGCGAATATGGGCGCCGACTTCCTGTCGCAAACCGTCTGAAATGGCGCGGACAGCATATTTTGTCCCCGAATAAACCGTGCCGCCCGGGGCAAAAACCTTAATGCCGGCAACAGAAGAAATATTGACAAAATGACCGCTTTTCTGTTTTTCAAAAATCGGCAAAGCCGCGGCAATGCCGTAAAGCACACCTTTAATATTTATATCCACCATACGATCCCACTCATTCAGGCGGGTCTGGCTCATTGGCGCAATCGCCATTAAACCGGCATTATTGATCAGCACATCAAGCCGGCCATAATGTTTCACTGCCGCGGCAATAGCCGCTTTTACCGCTTCGGCCCGGGTGACGTCCAGCTCCAGCGCCAGCGCCTGCCCGCCTGCGGCTTTAATATCTGTGACAATTTTATCCAGTCTGTCCTTGCGGCGGGCGGCAATAACCAGTTTTGCCCCGCGCGCCGCCAAATAACGCGCTGTCGCCTCACCCAAACCGCTTGAGCCGCCGGTGATGAAAACAATTTTGCCTGCAATAGCATTTTTATCCATGATTTACCTCAATAAATTGCCGCCGGCCTGCACCTTCAGCAAGGCAGCGGTTTAAGCATTACCAAAACTTAAAGGCAGAAAGTGAAATTTTAAAGGCGGCAATACATTTCTTTGCAGAAACAGCAAACTGTTAATATTTGCCGGTAGAGCCGAAACCGGAGCCGCCGCGTTCCGTGTCGTCCAGTTCTGCCGCAAGCCGGAATTGTGCCGTTAACACCGGGGCAATCAGCGCCTGGGCAATGCGCATGCCGCGGCTTATGGTAAAATTTTCCTGCCCCAGATTAACAAGCAGCACCTGCACCTCACCGCGATAATCGCTATCTATTGTCCCCGGCGCATTTAAAACAGTAATGCCATGCCTGAAACTGAGGCCGGAACGCGGGCGAATTTGCATTTCATAGCCTTTCGGCAGGGCAAAACACAGGCCGGTAGGGATAAGCCGGCGCTGCATTGGCGCCAGCATTAGCGGCGCATTGGCCGCCACCGCCGCCGGCAAATCAAACCCTGCCGCGCCGGTGGTTTTATAAACGGGCAGATCCAGCCCTTCAGCGTGCGGCAGTTTAATGAGCGGCAGAACAAGATCACGCGGCATAATTTATCCTATAGATTCAAATTTTTCTTTTTGAGTTCGTGAGATAGCGATCTTGTGTTATAGGAGCCTTATAAATATCGCCATTGAGGAAAGAAAGTAATTGTTTAATTTCTTTTTTTTCATGTGGCATAATAATTTTGTCATTCCGAATTTGTATATCAAAATCTATTTCTTTTGCTGCTGTCTCTATAGTAATTATATCGATATTTAAAATATTGCCTCGCGATATGAAACTTATCATCTTCCTGATAGGTTCATCAGCCTGCTTCAAAAAATCGTCTGCGGAAGCACAAGAAAAAATAGGATTCATCGCAAAATTCCTGGTTTCTTCTTCTGTTGCTTCTTTAAAAAGATGTCCTATATTGATGATCGCACGCAATATATGGAAGCTTTTAAATTTTATTTCATTGTTATCAACGACTGCACTTAGCTTATCATCTAAAGAGAATGCAAGGTCTGTAAGTCTATTGAACGCGTTGTTGTTCAAGAAAAGAGTCCATTTATGCTCCAATATTTGTTTTTTAGTAAAATTTTGAACAGAAATTTGTATATTACCCTGAGCCGGTTGCCCGATAAATAAAGCTTTTATCCCCAGATCTGCGAATCTTCTGGTGTCGATGTCATCGCATCTAACAGGATTGCTTACAGCTTCCTGTAATTGATTTATTTCAGGGCATTGTGTTATTTCTATTGTGAGAATCTGGCTGCCATCGGGCTTATACATTCCGTTATAGGGAATCTCTTGGTCAATATTTCCTAAAAAAGCATTTTTTTGTTCATCGAAAAGCTCAATAACAGAGGACAGAGTGCTTTCATCTAAAGGAACGCGGTAAATCACTAACGGAGCTTCTTTATGTTCACGGCATAAAGCGAATAAATTCCGTGTCATCTCACCTCCTCAATCAACCCGCAGGAGAACATACTCTGTCAGTCGCACTATTTCAATAGGTTTTTGTGTATCTCTGATTGGTTTCTTTGTCATTATAAGATAGGAAATATTATTGCTTTCCTCGATACTATAAAAGCGCCAACCGAATACTCTCAGAACGGGATTAAAACTGCAATCGGCGCTTGCTGTTTTTACAATTACGAAGACAAATGCTATAATGCATAATGCCCGTAGCTTTGAATAATTATCCAAAACAAGCAAAGGTGATAAATAAAACATTAAATAATCTATATTGCTATTATTATCCATTTTTGCAGATTTAAATTTGATAGATATTTTTTCACCGTATTTTTGTGTTATTTTTATAATGTTATACGTAATTATTATAATGGATAAGCTCAGTATAAACAAAATTACAGAATATAGTTTTTCTTTAGGCCATAAAACAAAAGCCGCAATTAAAAAAGCGGGAGTCATTGACGTAAAAGTAAGCAAAAAACGTGCGAAAATGCTCATAGCGCTGCGGGCTCTTATAACTGGACACATTTTGCGCCCGGCCTGTTAGGATACCAGCGGTGAAAACCAAGGTGCCGCAAGCGTCCGGACGTTCATTCCTGCTCCAGGTCTCTCGCCGTGAACCGGTGTCATTTTCTTTTGCGGAAATGGCAAATGCCAGAATTTTCTTTTCCGGAAGGGAAGAAAAAGAACGGAGCGGACGCCTGAAAAATTATGCCATTGTAAAATATCCCCGGATAGTTTCAATCACATAATGCTCGGTTTCAGGAGGTGGAAAGCTGGGCTTCCATCAGATCAACCGCGTGCAGAAATTTATCGGCGCTTTCTTCCGGCAGCAGGCGGCGGCGTTTATAATCATAATAAATATGGCGTTCTGCTTCCAGCGCCCGCAAACGCAGCAATCTCTCCACTTTGCTGTCCTGCTCATGCCGCTGGGCCTTTTCTTCGCTGTCATTATCGGCAGAGAGAGAGGTCAGCCGGTCGCGGTAAATTTGCATAATATGCGCGCCGGCATTCGTATAAATATCGGCATCACTTTGACCCTGGCATAAATTATGGGTTTCCTTTTCCACCGCCTGAATCGCGGCTTCATAAGCGGCGGCCTGGGCGGTTTCTTCTTCCTTGCGGGAAGAGGCTTCCTGCGGCAGTTTCAAATCGCATAATAAAAAGGGCAGGGCAATACTGGCGGCAATCAGCGACAGCACGATCACACCCGCTGCCAGAAATATGGCCAGGTCACGCACAGGGAAGGGCTGGCCATTGGCCAGAAATAGCGGCAAAGTCAGCACCCCGGCCAGGGTTACCGTGCCGCGCACCCCGGCAAAAGAAGTGGCGGCCACCAGCTTCCAGCCCGGATTAAAGGTTTGTATCCCCCGTCTTGTGGCATTAAACAT
Source organism: Candidatus Tokpelaia sp. (assembly GCF_008636115.1). Classification (GTDB taxonomy): domain Bacteria; phylum Pseudomonadota; class Alphaproteobacteria; order Rhizobiales; family Rhizobiaceae; genus QLZD01. The sequence goes on from NZ_QLZD01000020.1 coordinate 37,929, forward strand.
GGTAAAACGCAGCGATACCCATACCCAGATAAAGCGCAGCAAAATTAAAACCGCATAAATAATTGCCACATAAACCAGCAGCCAGAGCGGGTTTTGGTGACCGGTATCGCGCACAATATTGGCTGCGCCGCTGATAATTTCCGGTAATTGCTCCCCCAGCAGCACAAAAATAATGCCATTGGCAACAAATTGCAATGTGTTCCACACGGCTAGGCGGCGCATGCGGGTGGTGGCGGCATTTTGGGCATAATCTTCCATAAAGCTCATCATAATGCCGGCCGCTACTGACGCCAGAATGCCGGAAGCCTCAACATGCTCGGCCAGTAAATAGGCGATAAAGGGGATAAGAAGGCTGATAATAATTTGCGAACCGGCTTCCAGTTGAAAGCGGGCAAATAACCAACTGGCCGCGCGAGCAATGATAAAAGTTGTCGCTGCGCCAATAATCAGCCCGGCCAGGGCTGTCCATAAAAATGTGCCGAAAGCGGCAATCAGCGAAAAACTGCCGGTCATGGCGGCGGCCACGGCAAAACGCATGGAAACCAGGCCGGAAGCATCATTGAGCAGCGATTCCCCTTCCAGAATATGCAACAGCCTTTTCGGCACGCTAATCTTGGCCGTAATGGCGGAAACCGCTACCGGATCAGTCGGCGACATAATGGCCGCCAGGGCAAAAGCCACGGCCAGCGGCATAGCCGGAATCAGCCAATGCATAAAATAACCGCCGAAAATCACCGTGAACACCACCAGAAACAGTGCCATTTCCAATATTGTCCAGCGGTCGCGAATCAGCCCTTCTTTGGGAATGCTCCAACCATCGGCAAACAGCAGCGGCGGCAAAAACAGCAGCATAAACAGTTCCGGCTGCAACGCTACGCCCAGCCCGCCAAAAGCAGCCAAGGCTGCGCCGACAGCGATTTGAATAAGCGGGGTCGGTATGGCAATTTGCAAAAACCGGGTAACAAACAGCGTAATGATATGGCCGACAACTACAGCCATCAGCAAAATCAGGACAATCATTACTGCTTCCATAAAAACCTCTGCACACAGCTATAGAAACCTGCCGGAAAGGCCGGCCTTTGATAATAGACAGGAACTTATTTTATAAGGGTAAAAATCCGGATTACAAGACTGATATTGCAGATATTGCGCCCGGTTGCGCCGCTTTTTTGCCTTGAAGCAGGCCGCCGGCACGCTGCCATTGTAAGCTCAGCTTGAGGTGAAGCAAACGCTGCTTTGCAGGCAAACAGTGCGATAAGCACTCTGGTACGGGTGGTCGGACTCGAACCGACACTCTTTGCAGAAATGGATTTTGAGTCCATCGCGTCTACCAGTTCCGCCACACCCGCCCGAACCGCAGCCCCCGCGCCCGGAAACAGTCCAAAGCCCCCAGGCACCATATATCCCAAGCGCAACTATAGCAGAATTGCCTTTGCGTCAACTCTTTCCTTGCTGCCTGACAGCAAAAATAAGGCCTCTCAGCCGGTTTTCCCCTATTTTTCTACGTATAGGGAAAATTTACATAATTTCGGCGTAATTTCAGGCTTGTCTTTCTTTTCGGCCTTGGAATGAGGTTCGGCTCATATTCTGTCGTCTTCAGATATTTGCCTGCAAAACCGGTTTAGCTTTATGGAATCACCACAGACTGCCTCAGGCAAAGGCCAAAAATCGCCGGCCGATACGGCGCCTGCCGGCCGCGGCGATAATCACCGCCGGCCGGAGAAAAAGACCGCGCTGCAAAGGATGACAGTGTGGACAGTGTCGCTCGCCGGCCGCCCGGCGGCGGAATATTGGCTCTATTTTGTCACTTTTCTGGAAAGTTCGATTTTCCCCATTCCCAGTGATGCGCTTTATGTGCCTATGGTGATGATAAAACCGGAAAAAGCCTGGCGTTATGCTTTTTGGGTCAGTTTTTTTTCTATTGCCGGCGGTGTGGCCGGCTGGGCTATCGGCCATTTTGCTTATGATATATTGGCGGCGCCGCTTTTGCGCTTTTACGGCAAATTTGAGCAGTTTGAGGCTCTACGCGGTTCGGCCTCGGCCGATTTTGTGCTGTTTTTATTGATAAGTTCCGGCTTTTTTCACCTGCCGCCGATAAAAATTGTCACTATTTTATCCGGTGCGGCGGGGGTGCCTTTATGGCTGTTTATTGTTTCTGCCATTATTGCCCGCGCCGGGCGCTATTATCTGCTGGCCTGGCTTATCCGGCGCTATGATACTGTGTTGATAGAGTTTTTACAAAAACATCTTAAGGCTATTTCTCTTGTGGGCGCGGCATTATGTATTCTTGTTTTTGTGCTTTATATGTGTATAGTCTACGGCTGAGGCCGGCTCGGCACATGCTTTTGCCGTGCCGGGGTGGCTGAATTGCTTCAGGAGAGGGAATTGCTTATGCGCCTTTTGTCAGATATACGCCTGCTGCAAGGCAGTTTTGCCGCATTATTATGTGTGGTTCTGACCGGCACTGTAGCGCTGGCACTGGCGCTGCAATATATTGGCGGTTTTTTGCCGTGTGAATTATGCCTGCTGGAGCGTATACCCTATTATATCGGCGCCTCTCTGGCAGCTCTGGCTTTTGTTGCCGCGCTCTGCCGCTGCCCGCCCAAATGGGTGGCTTTTCTGTTTATTTTCATTGCCTTGCTCATGTTTTATGACGCAGCCCTTTCGGTTTATCATGTCGGGGTAGAGCTGAAATACTGGCCGGGGCCGGACGGCTGTTCTTTGGCCGCTGCCCAGGCACAACAGGCCGGATCATTGCTCGATAGCCTGAATGACAGCGCCCGTATTATCCCCTGTGAAGTGCCGGCGGGTTATATTTTTGGTATTTCCTTTGCCGGGTGGAACGCGCTTGCCACTTTCTTTTTTGCCCTTTGTGCGGTTTTTGCTGCTCGCTTCCCTCTCACCCGGGCGCGCCGGCAGCATTCTGCCTAGCTGCAAAGAGTATCAGGGAGTTTTGAGATTTCTTATTATAATCTTGCGTGATATTTTTATATATCTGCTTTCAAATCAATGCTGAAAACTATATTTTCAGTGAATATAGAGCAAGCAGCTATTATCAGGAATCATAAGCTGAGAAAACAACGAACTTACAAAAATAAAACTTCCGCTTCCGGTAACAGAAATTGTGCGAAGATTGGGAATATAGTGCGAACGTCCGATGGCAGAGCCTATCTTAATGTCGGCAATAAATCTTTATGTTCTGACGGGCACGGATATGAGCATATAGGCACTATGACAATACGCGATGACGGGAGAACATAGTGGCGGTAGGCTAATGATCTTAGCCGCTGAATCTACCTGGTTATCGCCGCCGGGGATTTGTAATCGGCGTGCGGGGCTTTGGCTTGGTCGGCCTGTTTTTGTGAATGAAGGCTGCCGGCGGTATCGTAGTTTTTGTCGTAAACTTTTCTTTCTATAACGCGCAAGGCAAGCAGATTGCGCGTTTCAGTATCGGTGAGTTTCGGGGCGATGCTGTCGATGAGTCGAGCATTTTCGGGACTGTAAGTTGCAGGCAGTATATGCTCAACAGCTTTCCTGTCTTCAGCGATTATTTCCCATGCGCGTGTTGCTTTCAGGCAGTCTTTCCATTTTTCGCGTTTAATTTCATCTTTAAACAGCTCTTGCTCGACCGGTGAAATACAGTCTTTGAGGCCTGTCTTTTTATGGCTTATTTCATAAAAGCCGACAAGTTTGCCTCTGTCTTTTTGCAGCCTTCCCGCCAGATTACGGGCATTTTTTGTAACATAAACGGCTGCTAAATCTCCTTTTTGTGATTTTTTCAAGAAATTATCAATGGACAGGAAATTGACGCTGCCCCATTCTTGCCTGTCAAAATCATATGTGGCACAAGAAGAAAATATTTCTGTTTATGCCGACAATCTCCCGCAGTTTTTTCTCTTCAGCCTTAGCCATTGCATAACTCCTTCACTTCTTCATGGGCAGATTAAAGGCTATATTAGTGTGTTTTACGGTAAAATCCTTTTCTGGAATTGTAAATATAGCTATAAGGCCTGTTAAAGAGCCGGTTTCTATAGAGTAAGTTATAAGGCAAGGATAATGAAATTTTTGGATCAGGCGCGCGTTTTTATCCGCTCCGGCGCCGGCGGCGCCGGCGCGGTTTCCTTCCGCCGCGAAAAATTCCTGGAATTTGGCGGGCCGGACGGCGGAGATGGCGGCCGCGGCGGTGATGTCTGGGCGGAGGCGGTAGACGGGCTGAATACTCTGATTGATTATCGTTACCAACAGCATTTTCATGCCAAAACCGGCATGCACGGTATGGGGCGCAACCGCACCGGCAGCAAAGGTGCCGATGCGGTGCTGAAACTGCCCGCCGGCACTCAGATTTTTGCTGAAGATAATGCCACTCTCATTTGCGATTTAACTGCCAAAGGGCAGCGTTTTCGCCTGGCTAAAGGCGGCAATGGCGGTTTTGGCAATTTGCATTTTACCACAGCGACCAATCGGGCGCCGCGCCGCGCCAATCCCGGTCAGGAGGGGCAGGAGCAGACAATCTGGCTGCGGCTGAAGCTGATTGCCGATGCCGGGCTTGTCGGCCTGCCCAATGCCGGCAAATCTACTTTTTTAAGCGTAGTAACCGCTGCCCGGCCGAAAATTGCCGATTATCCCTTTACCACTTTACACCCTAATTTGGGGGTGGCGCGAGCCGGGGGGCGGGAATGTGTTCTGGCCGATATTCCCGGCCTGATTGCCGGCGCGCATAAAGGTGTGGGGATTGGCGACCGCTTTTTGGGCCATATTGAGCGCACTAATGTGCTGTTGCATCTGGTTTCCGCGCACAATGAGGATATTGCCGAAGCCTATCAAACCGTGCGGGGCGAGCTGGCCGCCTATGGCCATGGGCTGGCCGACAAGCCGGAGCTGGTGGCGCTTGCGCAAATTGATAGTGTCAGCGAAGAAGAAAGCCGTGAGAAGCTGGTCGCTCTGGCTGCTGCCTGCGGCAAACAGGTTTTTGCTTTATCGGCTGTTACCCATAACGGGCTGGAGCCGGTTATGCACGCTGTCTTTGACACAATAGAGACAGCGAGGAGAGAGCAACAGCAGGCAGAAGAAAGGCAGGCAAAAAAGCTGCCTACTGAAGAAATATAGATTTATTGCGCTACTGGCACCTTTTGCCTGGTAAGGCATTGCTGCATTGTGCAGCTGACCTTGTCGCTTTTGCCCGCTTTATTCCCTGCTCTGTTGCCTGCTGTTTTATCCTACTTATTGCGTTTCTATCCGGTAGCTTATCAATTCTTCGGCAGAGCTGCAAAATATGGCTCAAATTCGGCGCCGATAATTCCTCACTTTTTGCTGACCGGCAATGTTATCAATTTTTCAGTTAAGAATGATTCAAAAAATCTCCCTGGATTGCTGCCCCATTGCTTGTCAAACTTTAAACAATCCACTAAATATTAAACTATTCAACAATGCTGGAGTGTAGGTATGGCGAAATCTATTTGTTTATTTAACCATAAAGGAGGTGTAAGCAAAACTACAACGGCTTTCAATCTTGGCTGGAGTCTGGCTGATATGGGGAAGAAAACGCTCATAGTAGATTTGGATTCGCAATGCAATTTGACCGGGATCGTTCTGGGTTTCGAAGCCGTGGGTGATGACAAGTTGGACGCTTTTTATAAAAGCCGGGATAATCTCACAATGAAGCCTATTGTTGAGGCTTTGATAGATGGCACTGCTCCGCGGACTTTTATGGAAACTGATAAGGGAAAATTATTATCTACCAAGCATAATAATTTGTTTTTGCTGCCTGGCTATATCAATGTAGCTGATTTAGATGCACAGATTAGCGTTTCGTTAAAGATCGCTTCCGGTATTCCCGCTACAAGAAATATACCAGGGAATTTACCTAAAATTCTTCAGGAAATAGCTGCTGCTAATAAAATAGATTATATGCTTTATGATCTGAGCCCTAATGTCGGTGGTCTAAACGAAGTTGCGTTAATGTCCAGTGATTATTTTATTGTCCCGACTTCGCCGGATTATTTTTGCCTGCAGGCGGTTGGCTCGCTGGAAAAAAATATTATGAAATGGCATAGAGAAATTGAGCGCTTCAGAGAGGATAATCAATTTGATCCGGCTAGTTTTCCTATTAAAAACAGGCCTAAATTCATAGGCGCAATCCAACAGAGATATCGCCCCAGAAATGAACGGCCTGCTAAATCATTTCGCGAGTGGATTGATTTAATCAGGGAAAATATTGACTCAAAGCTTGTGCCGTCGTTAGAAAGTATTGGTTGTGTAATTCCGCGCGCCAAGCTTGAACAGGCATTGAAAGGCACAAATCTCAAACCGTATGATCTGGAGCAAGTGCCTGACTTTAATTCTCTTATTGCTATAAGCCAGAAACTGTCAAAGCCGATTTTTGCTTTAACCGATGAGGATATAGGTCAGGTTGGTAATATACAGGAAACTATGACGGAGAATAGAGATAAATTTGCTGCTCTTTTTAAAGAATTAGCGCAAAGAGTGGTAGTTCTGACCAGTCACTAAATTATAGCGGGCTGACGCCGCTGATGCACGCCGTTTTTAACGCTATAGAAGCGGCGAGAAAACAGGGTGCGCCGCAGGCTGTGCGGGGGATAGCTGCAAAAAGCCGGGATAGAGAAAAGCAGTAAAGCCTGAAAAATTCGCCGCCGCTTGCCAGCTAGCCCGGCCTTGTTCTGCTGCCTTTGTCTGTTGCTTGTCTTTGCTGCCGCAGGCCAAGGCGGCCTTGCGGCGCGGCTTCGACCCGGCGCCGAAGATTGGCCCCATGCGCTGCGCGAAGCGGCCCAGAGCAGCAAAAACCGCCTGCCGCACGACAGGCGGCTTTGCCGGTATTTCAGGCCTTGCTATTTACCGTTATTTCAAGCGGTTCCTCGCTGTCAGTCATATTTCAGCGCGTCTAGCTGCTGCTTGCGCGCAGCATCTTGCCGGGCTGTGGCCTCTGCTGCCTGAATCCGGGCATTTTCTGCGGCCTGCCTGTCAGCCGCGGCTTTTTGTGCCGCAGCGCGGCGATTGGCCGCAGCGCGGCTTGCGGCGGCGCGGTCGGCTGCTGCATCGCGGCGCTCCTCGCGATAATTGCTTTCCTGCTGCCCCTGTTCAATATTATTTAAATACCGGTTGGTCTTTGACTGCTGAAAGACGCCGATAACACCTGTAGCAGCGCTGATACCGTTAAAAACCGTATTGGCATCATTCGCCCGCGCGGGGAGAACAGGGAGAGCGGCCAAAACGCTCAGGCCTGCAATAAAAAGAGTCTTTCTCATCTGCTTTACCTCCTGCTTATGCCGGATCACGTTGCTATCCGGCCGTTCAGTCATATTTGAGCGCATCTAGCTGCTGTTTGCGCGCGGCATCTTGCCGGGCTGTGGCCTCTGCTGCCTGAATCCGGGCATTTTCTGCGGCCTGCCTGTCAGCCGCGGCTTTTTGTGCCGCAGCGCGGCGATTGGCCGCAGCGCGGCTTGCGGCGGCGCGGTCGGCTGCTGCATCGCGGCGCTCCTCGCGATAATTGCTTTCCTGCTGCCCCTGTTCAATATTGTTTAAATGCCGGTTGGTTTTCGACTTCTGAAAAACACCGACAACTCCGGTCGCAGCTTTAATGCCGTTAAAAACCGTATTGGCGTCATTTGCCCGCGCGGGGAGACCAGGGAGAGCGGCCAAAGCACCCAAAGCCGCAATATACACTGCCTTTATCATCACGATTGCCTTATTTGATCAAATCAATCAGCCGGTTAATGCGTTTTTTCATATCATCAATGGCGGCGGCATTCTGCTTGTCATCGGCGGCAAGCCGGGTCAGATTTTGCTGCAGGTCTTTCACCGTAGCTTCAATTTTATCCATTGTTGCCTGTGTTTTGGTTACATCACTCGCCAGGCTGCTGCGGCTGCTGCCCTGGCTTTCAGTCACAGCGGCAAGCCTGCTATTTGTGTCATAAGTAAACGCGGCCAATACCAGCACCAGCACTATACTCACAACGGCCAGAACAAAACTCACTATTTTCATTGCTTTTCCTCGTTCAATGCCGGGGTCTCTGTCATGGCCGGCATATCCATATTGCTGCTCGCGCTCTTCTCTTGCTTTTCGCTCGAAAAATTCTCTTTTTCTTGCCTCTTCATCATAATCCATTCTTTTTCCCATTCCGCTTCTTGCTTAAATTGCTTTTCCGCTTCTTCTTCTCGCCTTTTGGCGGCAAACCAGGCCTCGCGCTCACGCCCCTCACGGGCGGTGCGCCTGCGGCTCTGGTTGCCTTTCCAGGCATGATATTTCTCTTGTGTCCATTTACCCAGCAGCCATGTTGTCAACAGCCAGAAAGCCAGAATCGCGGCCAGAATCAGCAGCCAGAGCGGAACAGCAATCAGCGCGCCAATAATGGCACCGGCAGGGCCGCCAGCCTGAGCTACGCCAAAACCGCCGGCAACTGTCAAAGCAAAGGCAAAACTGTATAAAATGACATAAAGCACAGAAAAACCTATGCTTACGCCCAGACCGATAAAAAACGGTACCAGCCTGTCTTGCACAAAATCTTTCTCTTCCCGCATAGCGCGCCTTTCAAACAGCTTCTGTGCCCGGCACCTTGCTCAAACAGAGTTTCTCTACAGATCGGGCCTGATAAAGTCAAGGCGATTGCCGGTCGCCTGTGGTCAAAAATTATGGTGCTGTTTTATTTTTGGTGATAGATTTCCTCATCAGGATTTACCAGCCCGGCCGCGCCGAATTCTGTGCCAAAAGCCAGGCGCCGGCCGGCTTTATCCCAGTTCAGGCAGGTAATTGCGCCCTGGGTGCTGCGCCGCAGCACTCTTTCACTCATGTCAGCAAAGCGGGCAAGTAAAATCATGCCGTCTGCATAGCCGATAGCCACTATATCCTGCTGCGGGTGGCACGCCACGCAAACCACCATGCTGTCGCCGCGTGTGCCCAATTCGATCGGGGTTTTGTTCATCGGGCCGTCTTTGCCGATAAACGGCCATAAAATCGCCGCCGGTGCCCCGGAAGTAGCAAGATAGCGCCCCCTGAATGACCATGAAAGGCTTTTTACCTTGGCCGGATAGCCGGACATGCGCAAATGCCCGCCATCTTCCAGCCGCCAGCCATGCAGGGCATTTTCCTGCATAATGGTGATAATGTAACGCCGGTCGGGTGAAAATGTAACACCAATATGCGCGCCCTTCCACTCCAGCTTTTGCGGCGGGGCATCAAGCTCCGGCCAATAAAGGCTGACACCATTATAGCGGGCGACAGCAAGGCGCAGCCCTTTGGCGGCAAAATCCAGCCCTTCCGCACTGCGTTCCAGCTGCCACTGCCGCAGCGGCGGCATTTCTCCCGCTATTGGGGGTTGGCCATGCCGGGCGGCAGTGCCGAAATAGAGCCGGCGGCCACAGCTAAAGGCGAAACTGCCGCCCTGCGGCGCGGCCGCCAGGCAATCAATCCATTTGCCTTTTATGTGCGCGACAAGCCGCGGCTCCGGCGCTGTATCGGCCCGGGCGGCGGGCGGAAAATTAAGGCAGCGCACAGTGCCGTCTTCCCCACCGGTAAACAGATAGTCCCCCGCAGCAGATAAAGCAATAGCTGTCAGCCCGCCTTGCGCTACCGGCACAGCCTCGTGCCATGCCGGGCTGTGCACTCGGCCGTCAACAGTGGCAAAACACGGTATGTCACCGGGAAATCCGGCAAAAAGGCAAGGGCTTTCCAGCTCTAAAGGGGCAATAATCGGCATAATTTTCTCTTTTATACAGTCGCCGTGATTGCACATTGCGCAAAGCCCCGGCGCAAATTTTCTGCCCCAAGATTACGGCCGATAAAAACCAGCCGGCTTTCGCGCCGCTCATTATCGCGCCACGGGCGCTGGTGCTCGCCTTCCAAAATCATATGCACGCCCTGGACAATATAGCGTTCATTATCGCCGGCAAAGGCGATAATGCCTTTAAGCCGCAAAATATCCGGCCCCTGCGTTTGAGCAATATTTTGAAGCCAGGGGAAAAAAGCGGCAGGATTAAGCTCCCCTGCCCATAAAGAGACAGATTCCACTGTAATTTCATGATGATGCTCATGCCCGTGATGCCCGTCCTGCCCGCGGTGATTATGCTCGCCGCTTTCATGGTGGTGATGATGGTCGCAATCCGGGCCGCAAACATGCTCTTCTTCCGGTGCGGGATCAAGAAAATGCGAATCCTTGTCCATTACCCGCTGCAGGTCAAAAGCATGGCGATTGAGCAATTTGTCACTATCAATCGCCGCGCGTTCTGTTTTGTAAATAATAGCTGTGGGGTTGAGCGCGCGTAATGTCGCTTCTATTTTTGCCAATTCCGCCGGCGCGACTAAATCTACTTTATTAAGCAGAATAATATCGGCAAAGGCGATCTGATCTTCCGCCTCGCGGCTATCTTGCAGACGCAGCGGCAAATACCTGGCATCAACCACAGCGATAACAGCATCTATCGCGGCTTTGGCGCGCAGCTCATCGTCCATAAAAAAGCTTTGCACCACCGGCACCGGATCGGCCAGGCCGGTAGTTTCAATAATAATGGCGTCAAAACGGCCGGGGCGTTGCAGCAGCTTTTGCAGCACGCGAATCAGATCGCCGCGCACAGTGCAGCAAATGCAGCCATTATTCATTTCATAAATTTCTTCATCAGAGGCAATAATCAGCTCATTATCAATGCCGATTTCGCCAAATTCATTGACAATAACAGCATAATGCCGGCCGTGATTGCCGGTCAAAATGCGGTTAAGCAAAGTGGTTTTGCCGGCGCCCAGATAGCCGGTTAATACTGTTACGGGGATTTTGTCGCCCGTCTGTGTAGTTTCAGCCATTATTTTGTCTTTCTGCCCTGGCGGCCGTAATCCGGCCGTTTCACGCCTCCAGTGCCAATATAGCTGTGCCTGCCGGCGCATTTAAGGCGCTTAAGTCAAATTTTTCAACATCGGCAAAAAGTTTCACAGCCTCAGCGGCGGCATGCGCCAAAATCTGCCGGCCTGCCTGCGGGGTGGCACGCGCGGCTGCCCCGGCAGCGCCCAAAGGGTTAATATCCTGCATCAGCCAGCCAAAAGCATGGGGGCCGTAGCTGCGCAAATGGGTAAATTTCCGGGCATAAAACTGCTGGGCATTGGCAAAATCCTGTGCCTTTTCCATATGCACTTTTTCCGGTGCAATGGCCAGCATAATACTGGTTTCAAAAAAACCGCCGTGAATATCCAACGCCTTTTCCGCCGGGCTGAGCAGACCCTCCGGCAGGCCGAAACGGCTGAGGCTTGTGGATACTGCCAGCATATCAAAACGCGCCCGCAATTCCGTAGCAATAATGGTCATAAGCGGGCTGTTGCCGCCATGGGCATTGAGCATAATAAATTTGCGCACGCCCTTTTTATGCTGCCCGGCGGCGATGGAGAGCCATTTTTCAATGGCCTCGTCATAAGACAGAGTTTTGCTGCCGGGCATGCGCATATGCTCTCTGGAATAGCCGATTGTCTCTACCGGCAAAAAACGGGCGGGGAAGGCAGAAGGCAGCCGCTTTTTAATCTGTTCGGCAAAGGCTTCAGCGATCAGACTGTCTGTTGCAAGCGGCAGATGCGGGCCGTGATATTCCTGCGCGCCCAGAGGCAAAACGGCAATATTATTATTTTCCATGACGAAGTTCCCGTATTGCATTATTAACATTTCGGGTATTTTTGTTTTTTCTCAAAAAATATAGCCTTTTTAGCATTTAAGCGCTATATAGACAATAAGCGCAGAGCCTTTTAGGGCGGACAGCCTGCCCTTAGCGGGTTTTATCCCCGTTATAGATGAGCGGGAGGAGGCTTTTAGCTTCCGGGAGTATTTCCGGCTCTCCTGCGCTTTATTTTATTATCCCGCCAGTTTTCCTGTCTCTTTCGCGTTGCTTTTTGTTGCTGCGAAACAAGGTGGCGATATAAACTTCCTCCATATTTGTGATTTTTACGCCCATTTTCCAGATTTTTGCTTGATACTCCATATAAGTGCAGATCCGTATGTGCAATATGTCGTTGCGTAATTGCGGAAGGCGCAGCCATAGGCCATTTATCGGCATAAGCGGGCAAATATGCGCATAAATTGCCGCTGTTACCTCTTTATACTTGTGGCAGTGTTGATAAATTGTGCCGACCGAGAGCCGCAATTTTTCGCCGCAATCTTCCGGCAAGCCGAAAGCCTTTTTCAGGAAAGGGGGCAGGGGAGCGGTGTTAATATATTTTTAGTGAGCGAGAATCTGCTCAATTATAGCGCAGTGAGAAAATTCCTCTATTGAGGCAAGACGCGTAACAATCCCTTTTTTCATAAAATACAGATTCCCCGAAACTGCGCAATACGACACCGGCAAGCCGCAGAGCAACATTATAACGGGCAAGCTATAATAAGCGGGTGGGGAAAAGACAAGGATAAACCGGCCTGCACAGGCGGTAAAAAGGATAATAGAGGCAACAGGCCGCCGGCAATCAGGGGAGGCGCAGCCTGAATCCGTTGGGGAAGGGAGCACTTGCCGCCGGGTTTCACGAATCAAATGGGGAAGGCGCAGCCCGACTCACTTGGAGAAAAGCTTATCGGCCCGGCTTTTAAACATATTTAAGGGAGCACTACACCTGCAAAAGCGATAATTGCCAGCCGTTCGGGGTTCAAGATGAGCTCCAAATAAGGGAGAAATACAGACACGTTTACCGGGGAGAAGCTTCCGTTTGGCTGTAATTATTTCTCCGGCAGTAATCAGAGCGGGGAAGGCGCCGCGGCTGCCTTGGCCGGAAATCTCCGGCATGAGACGGATTGCTGTAAAAGCGGCTGCCGGCACAGGCAATAAAAAACGCAGGGCACGCTTTTCGCACGCCCTGCGTTTTTAAAACCAGGTGGAAAGGGAAGGATTAGAAATCCATACCGCCCATGCCACCCATACCGCCCGGCATTGGCGGGACAGGTGCCTCTTTTTTCGGCAATTCGGCCACCGCAGCCTCGGTCGTCAGCATAAGGCCGGCAATAGAAGCGGCATTTTGCAGGGCAGAACGAACAACTTTAACCGGGTCAACAATGCCGAGAGCAATAAGATCGCCATATTCGCTTTTGGCTGTGTCAAAACCGTAATTATCTTGCTTTTGCTCCAGAATTTTGCCGATAATAACCGCAGCCTCAAGGCCGGCATTATTGATAATCTGACGGGCAGGAGACTGCAAGGCATCACGCAGAATCTGGATACCGGCCTCCTGATCGGCATTGGCGCCTTTCACCGTAATATCGGCAGCCGCACGCAGCAAAGCCGCACCGCCGCCGGGGACAATACCTTCTTCCACCGCGGCGCGGGTAGCGTTCAAGGCATCATCAACGCGATCCTTGCGCTCCTTTACCTCAACTTCTGTTGCTCCGCCAACGCGGATAACGGCAACACCGCCGGCCAGCTTGGCCAAACGCTCCTGCAGTTTTTCCTTGTCATATTCAGAGGTGGTTTCTTCAATCTGCGCTTTAATCTGGTTAACGCGGGCTTCAATTTCCGCTTTATGGCCGGCACCGTCAACAATAGTGGTATTTTCTTTGTTGATGGCAATTTTCTTGGCCCGACCAAGCATATCCAGCGTCACATTTTCCAGCTTAATGCCCAGATCTTCAGAAATCACCTGACCATTGGTCAAAATGGCAATATCTTCCAGCATGGCTTTACGGCGATCACCGAAACCCGGAGCTTTTACCGCTGCCACTTTCAGCCCGCCGCGCAATTTATTAACCACGAGTGTGGCCAGGGCTTCACCTTCCACATCTTCAGCAATAATCAACAAAGGGGCGCCGGATTTAACGACAGATTCCAGCACCGGCAGCAAAGCCTGCAAATTGGAAAGCTTTTTCTCATGAATGAGAATATAGGGATCTTCCAGATCCGCCACCATTTTTTCGGCATTAGTAACAAAATAAGGAGAAAGATAGCCGCGGTCAAACTGCATACCTTCGACAACTTCCAGCTCAGTTTCGGCAGTTTTGGATTCCTCTACCGTAATAACGCCTTCATTGCCCACTTTTTCCATGGCTTTGGCAATCATTGTGCCGATTTCATGCTCGCCATTGGCCGAAATTGTGCCCACTTGCGCCACTTCTGCCGAGGTTTTGATTTTGGTTGATTTCTTCAGCAGTTTTTCCACTACTTCATCTACCGCCAGGTCAATACCGCGCTTCAGATCCATCGGATTGCGCCGCGCGGCCAGGGCTTTATCACCCTCACGCACAATGGCCTGGCCGAGAACTGTGGCCGTAGTTGTGCCGTCACCGGCGACATCATTGGTTTTGGAAGCAACTTCGCGCAGCATTTGCGCGCCCATATTTTCATATTTATCTTCCAGCTCAATTTCCTTGGCAACGGAAACGCCGTCTTTGGTAATGCGCGGCGCGCCGAATGATTTTTCAATCACCACATTGCGGCCTTTAGGGCCTAATGTCACCCGAACGGCATTGGCCAGAATATTGACACCGCGCAACATGCCTTCACGGGCTTCGCGGCCGAATTTGACTTCTTTAGCCATAATATTTACTCCTTATAGAATAATGCTCAAAGGCCGATATGCAAAAATTGAAATTGCCCGGGGCATGCGGCCTCAGGCCAGAACACCCATAATATCGGATTCTTTCATAATCAGGACATCTTCGCCGTCAAGCTTGACTTCGGTGCCCGACCATTTGCCGAACAAAACGCGATCACCGGCCTTGACGTCCAGGGCAGTGAGCTTGCCGTGTTCGTCACGCGCACCGGGGCCGGCAGCCAGAACAACGCCTTCCTGCGGTTTTTCTTTTGCTGTATCGGGGATAATAATGCCGCCGGCGGTTTTTTCTTCCATATCGACCCGGCGGACGACAACACGGTCGTGAAGCGGGCGGAATGAAGTCTTACTCATGGTCAAAACCCTTATAATCTGGAAATTAAGAGGCTTGCCGCCCCTTAGCGTTAGCTTTACCGGCACCTCGCAAACCAAGCCTGACAGCCCTCGGTTCCTGAAGCGCGCCGATTTAGCCCAGAGATAAAAATGCGCCTCGCCAATGTCAAGAAGCGGGGCAAAAAAAATGTTAAAAAAACGCAAATAGCGGCAGAAAAACCTGCAAATCTGCTTGTCGGCAGGCAAAACAGGGTAAAAGCGGGTCAAGGCAGCGCCTTTAGCGCCAGCACGGCCCTGGCCGCTATCACATCTTTGCGCATTTGCGCCATCAGCTCTTTTATCCCGGCAAATTTTTCTTCTTTGCGTAAAAAACCGACAAACAACACTTCTGCCTGTTTGCCGTAAATATCCCGGTCAAAGTCAAAAATAAAACTTTCCAATAGCGGCTTGCCGGCCGCCTCTATTGTCGGGCGGCGACCAAAGGAAGCCACAGCCTGATAAGATTTGCCGCAAGTGCGGAAACAGACGGCATATATGCCATAGCGCAATTTTGTTGCTGCCGGCAGCGCCATATTGGCAGTGGGGAAGCCAAGCTGTTGCCCTAAAGCCCGGCCGCGAATAATTTCACCCTGCACGGTATAAGGGTGCCCCAGCAGCGCCTCGGCCTCCTGTATTTCTCCGCTTTCGAGCAAAGCGCGAATACGGCTGGAAGAAATAAATTTCCCCGTTTTGTCTTTTTTGCCGGCCACCAGGACTGTTATAAAGCCTGAATCGCGCCCGGCCTGCTGCAAAAAAGCCGGTGTGCCCTGCCGTTTATAGCCAAAATGGAAATTGGCTCCGGCGATAATAGCGCTTGCCGCCAGCCTGTCCTGCAGCACGGATTGAATAAAATCGCCGGCGCTCAAAGCGGCAAAAGCGGCGGTAAAGGGCTGCTCTATCACGGCGTCAAACCCCATAGCTTTGAAATAAGCTGCTTTTTGCGCCGCTGTGGTCAGGCGATAAAGCGGCTCTTCAGGCTTGAAAAACGCCTTTGGGTGCGGCTCAAAAGTAAAGACAAGCGCCGGCCTGCCGGTTTTACGCGCCTCAGCCAGCGCGGTTTGCAGCACGGCTTTGTGGCCTTGATGCACGCCGTCAAAATTGCCGATAGCAATAACTGCGCCGCGCAAAGGCACAGGCAGGCGGGCGCTGCCGCGAAGGCGTAAGAATTTATGCGTCCCGGCCATATTATGCCTGTCCTGTTACGTTCGTAATTGCCGCCGTCATGCCAGTGCGGGCATAAAATATTGGGGGTGATAGCCGTGTCTGGCCATAAAAGCCGTGAGTTTTGCCGCATTTATGCCGCCGGGGCTGCCGGTGCCGTAATCGCGAATATGAATGCCGCCGGCAATAAACAGACAATCCAGTCCCTGATTGTCCGCCCCTTTTATATCGGTCATAAGGCCGTCTCCTATGGCCAGAATGCGGCTTTTGTCAACTGCTTTGCTGCCGGCCAGGCCAAGCCTGGCCGCTGCCTGCGCATAGGCTGCCTCATAAATCGGCGCATGCGGTTTGCCGGCAATCAGGGTGCGGCCGCCAAGCTGCGTATAAATTTGCGCCAAAGCGCCGGCGCACCATAATTCCCGCCCGCCAATATGCACGACAATATCGGGATTGGCGCAAATAAAGGGTAAGTTACGGCCGCGCAATTTTTGCAATAGCGGCCGGTAATCTTCCGGGCTTTCCTCAGTTTCATGGAACAGCCCGGTGCACAAAACGGCCTGTGCTTCATAATCTTCCACCAATTCGCAGGAAAGCCCGGCCAAAAGGCTTAAATCACGCTCCGGGCCAATGTGAAACAGACGTTTGGGTGCCTGTTCTATCAGGCTGCGCGTAACATCGCCGGAGGTTATAATGCCGTCATAGCTGCCGGGGGTGAGGCCGAAACCGGTTAATTGCGCAATGACATCAGCCGCCGGGCGGGGGGAATTGGTAATGAGAATAATTATTTTGCCTTTGGCGCGCGCCTTTGCCAATGCGGCCTTTGCTGCGGGGTAAACGCGAACGCCATTATGCAAAACCCCCCATATATCGGAAAGGATTATATCATATTGCTTGTCTATTTCAGCCAGATGTGTGACGGGGTGCAGTGCCATTGACCTTATTCCTTGCAATTTGCTCTGTTCAACCTGCTGCCGCTACTGTTTATTACATTGCAATGCGTCCAGATTTAAAGCATGATGAAGTTTCTGTCAAAACTAATCCGGGATAAGCCGGCGGCAGCAACGGTTTTCAGTTAAAGGCACCAGGAGAAAAGCCGGAAAGACAGTGAGGCTAAATGAGCGGGATAGCGGAAATTTGCGACTGTGGCCGGCGGCACCATGATGAGCAGGCTTTTCGGCTTTGTGCGCCGAAAACCCGGTGGGTTTTTGGATAATCGCGCCAGACAGGGATTAACGAAAAGGCGGCGGAGACTAAATGAGTGGGATAGCGGAAATTTGCGACTGTGGCCGGCGGCACCATGATGAGCCGGCTTCAGTTTTGCGCGCCAAAAACCCGGTGGGTTTTTGGGTAATCGCGCCAGACAGGGATTAACGAAAAGGCGGCGGAGACTAAATGAGCCTGATGCGGAAATTTGCGACTGTGGCCGGCGGCACCATGATGAGCCGGCTTTTCGGCTTTGTGCGCGAAATGCTGATGGCTGCGGCGCTGGGCACCGGCGCGGCGGCCGATGCGTTTAATGCTGCTTTCCGCTTTCCCAATAGTTTTCGCCGTCTGTTTGCCGAAGGGGCGTTTAATTCTGCCTTTGTGCCGCTGTTTGCCAAAGAGCTGGAACAGGGGCATAATCAGGCGCGCCGTTTTGCCCAGGAAGTTTTTAGCGTTTTATTCACAATTTTGACTGTGCTCACTATTGCCATGGAGCTGTGCATGCCGCTGCTGGTGCGCGTGATTATTGCCCCGGGTTTTACGCAGGATACGGCCAAATTCAGCCTCACTGTGCGGCTGGCGGTGATTATGTTTCCTTATCTTGGCTGTATGTCACTGGCGGCAATGATGGCCGGCATGCTTAACGCCCTGCACCGCTATTTTGCCGCCGCTATTGCCCCGGTTTTTTTGAATATTATACTCATTGCCGTGCTGGTATGGGGCTGGCGCACCGGGCAGGATAGCCTGCATATTGCCCCGGCGCTTGCCTTTGGGGTGATGGCGGCAGGCTTTATCCAGCTGGCTATTGTCTGGCTGGCCGTGCGGCGCGCCGGGGTGAAAATCCGCTTTGCCCGGCCGCATTTGGGCAAAAATGTGCGCCGTCTGCTGTTTTTGGCTCTGCCGGCGGCGATAACCGGCGGCATTACCCAGATTAACCTGCTTATCAATACCAATATTGCTTCCGGCGCTGCCGGCGCTGTTTCCTCTCTGGTTTATGCCGACCGGCTGTATCAGCTGCCTTTGGGGGTTATCGGCATTGCCGTGGCAACGGTGCTGCTGCCGGAGCTGGCGCGGGCCTTGCGCGCGGGGCGCGCGCTTGAGGCCAATCGGCTGCAAAGCCGTTCGGTTGAGTTCACTTTGCTTTTGTCACTGCCGGCGGCGGCGGCATTTCTGGTTATGGCCGGGCCGATTGTCAGCCTGCTGTTCCAGCATGGACGGTTTGATGCGCAGGCAACTGCCGCTGTATCGGCCATTGTCGCGGTTTACGGGCTTGGCCTGCCGGCTTTTGTGTTGATTAAAGCCTTTATCCCCTCATTTTTTGCGCGGGAAGATACCAGAACGCCGATGATTTTTGCCGCTATTGCGGTGGTAGTGAATGTCACTCTGGCTTTGACCTTATTTCCGCTTTTATCGGCCAGGGGCATTGCCATTGCCGAAATCACTGCCGGCTGGGTTAATGCGCTTCTGTTATTGGCTGCTCTATTGCAGCGCCGCCATTGGCAAATAGAGCGCCTTATGCTCAAACGTCTGAGCCTGTTTTTGCTGGCGGCGGCGCTCATGGCGCTGGCCTTGCATTATGCCTGCAATCTGTTTGCCGCGGCTTTATCTACTGCGGCGCCTTATATGCAGCGCGCCGGGGTGCTGGCAGCCTTATGCGCCGGGGCGGCGCTGTTTTATTTTGTGCTGGTGTTTTTGGGTGACAAAAAAGGTCTGGCGCTTGTCAAAAAAATGCTGAAACGCTAAAACCGGAGCGGCGGAATTTTGATTAAAGCGGCTGTGAGACGGATATGGAGCCGCCGCAGCGACAGGCAAAAGAGAGAATTATGAGCGATTTTGGGCAGTTGGTATTTTCCGGCGTGCAGCCGACAGGCAATTTGCATCTGGGCAATTATCTCGGCGCTATTAAAAACTGGGCGGCGTTGCAACAGCATTATAATTGCCTGTTTTGCGTGGTGGATATGCACGCTTTGACGACCAGCCCCGAGCCAAAGGATTTACTGCGGCAGACGCGTGAAGTAGCGGCTGCTTTTCTGGCGGCGGGCATTGATGCGGAAAAGCATATTGTTTTTAACCAGTCGCAAGTCCGGCAGCATGCCGAGCTGGCCTGGGTGTTTAATTGTATTGCCCGTATGGGCTGGCTTGCCCGCATGACGCAATTTAAGGATAAAACCGGTAAAAATAGCGAAAAAGCCTCTGTCGGCCTGTTTGCTTATCCCTGCCTGATGGCGGCAGATATTCTGCTTTACCGCGCCGCTTATGTGCCGGTGGGAGAAGATCAGAAGCAGCATTTGGAGCTGACGCGTGATATTGCCGCCAAATTTAACGCGGATTATGCGGCCCGCATTGCCGAATTGGGTGCGGCCATTGCCCGGCCGGCCGGCGGCGCTGAGGCGGGCACCAAAGTGTGTGACGGCTTTTTCCCGCTGCCGGAGCCGCTAATGCCGCCGGCGGCGCAGCGCATTATGTCACTGCGGGACGGCACCAAAAAAATGTCAAAATCCGACTCTTCCGATATGAGCCGCATTAACCTGACCGATAATGCCGATGATATTGCAATGAAAATCCGCAAGGCAAAAACAGATAGCGCGCCGCTGCCGGCACTGGTGGAAGAATTACGCGCCCGGCCTGAGGCCGATAATCTTGTCGGCATTTATGCCGCTTTGACCGATAAAGATAAAGCAAGCACCCTGGCACAATTTGCCGGGCGGGATTTTTCTGCTTTCAAGCCGCATTTGACTGAGGCTCTGGTGACGAAACTGGTGCCGATAGGAGAAGAATTGCGGCGTCTGCTCAAGGCACCGGATTATATTGATGCCGTTTTGGCCAAAGGCAGCGCCCGCGCTTTGCCCAAAGCTGAAGCAACAATGAAACAAGTGCGCAATATTGTCGGCTTTTTGCCAGGCTAATGCGTAAAAATGTCGTCTGCCGTCTCACTATAAGGCCATAAAACGGCCTGCCATAAAAGCAGGCCATGCCGAGAGTAAACGCCGTTCAGAAAAAGGGAAAAGCAATGCTATTGTCAGAGCGTTCCAGCCGTAAACAGGGGCATAGCCGTAAAATCCTGGCTGTTGTGGATAGCTCGCCCGAATGTGAGCGCGCCGTGGCCTATGCCGCGGCACAGGCCGAAAGCACACATGGCGGCCTGGTGCTGCTTTATGTTATTGATGATAGTGATTTTCGGCAAATGTTTGGGGTAGAGCATGTTATGCGGGCTGAGGCAGCAGATCATGCCAGAGCGGCTATGGCCGCTGCCGCTGCGATTGTAAAAAGCCGATATGCTATAAAGCCGGAAGAAATTATCCGCGAAGGGGAGGCGATAAAAGAAATCACCGCTCTGGTGGAAAAAGACAGCGATATTGCTTTGCTGGTTTTGGCCGCCGGCACTTATCATGACGGGCCGGGGCCTTTGATTCAGGCTCTGGTCGGGCGGCATAAGGCCTTTGCTTTGCCGGTGACCGTTATTCCTGCTAATTTGAGTGACGCCACCATTGATGAAATTGCCTAGAGCAAGCGGGTGATATATTGCTATAAGCATTTTATTGTGAAAAATTTGTGTTTTGCTGCAAAACAACTTATATAGAGCGGCGGGTGTGGTTCATCTGTGAGAAAAAGCCGGGAAAGGCGGGAGCGTTTTGCCCGTGCGCCTTTTGAGCGGGTGAGGCTGTTGCTGGTAGGGCCGGGAAGGCCGCCGCCGGCTATGAACCGCCATTGTCCAATATAGAGTCTGTATCTTATGAGCAAATATGGCGCAGTGATTGCGGTGTTCTTTTTAAGTGCGGCCGGTTCGGCTAGCGGACAAACAACAAATTATTTTGGCGGCGATGGCAGCTATCAAGGCTCGGCGCGGCAAAGCGGCGGGACGACAAGCTATTTTGGCGGTGATGGCAGCTATCAAGGTTACCGCAAGTGATAAAGGGCAATTATGTTTATTCAGATTGAAGCGACACCTAACCCGGCCAGTTTGAAATTTTTGCCCGGGCGGATTGTGCTGGAGGGCGAAGCTGTAGAGTTTCGCACGCAAGAAGAAGCGGCGGCCGGCTCACCGCTGGCGGCAAAGCTGTTTGCCGTGCCGGGTGTTTGTGCTGTTTTTTTCGGTTATGATTTTATTGCCGTCAGTAAGGCGGACAGCGCGGCTTGGGAGCATTTAAAGCCGGCTATTCTGGGCCTTATTATGGATTATATGCTGTCAAATGCGCCGCTTATGAGCGCAGCAGCGGCCAGAGCCGGCGGTGCTGCCGCCGCAGGCAAAGAATTTTATGCTGTGGAAGATGAGCCGCTGGTCGCGACAATCAAGGATTTGCTTGAAGAACGCGTGCGCCCGGCTGTTGCTCAGGACGGCGGTGATATTAGTTTTTGCGGGTTTGAAAACGGCATTGTCTATTTGCATATGCGCGGCGCTTGTGCCGGCTGCCCATCTTCTACGGCCACTTTAAAACAGGGTATTGAAAATTTGCTGCGCCATTTTGTGCCGGAAGTGAAAGGCGTGGAGGCCATGCCGCAATAAATCTATACCAGCGCCATAATTTGCCCGTTTAAAATATAAAAGGCAGTGCCGACAGCAATCAGCAGAGTGATAAAAATAAGGCTGTTTTCCAGGGCTTCGGCTATAAGAGGGGTTTTCTGCTGCCGAAAAACCATAGTGACAAGGTTTGGCTGTTTTTTACTGCTGCGCTGTTTCATAAAAGCAAAACTTTCTCTGCCGCTTTGCCTTTTATAAAGCGTAAAACCTGCCTTTTATTTAAAAAATCCGGTAAAATTTCTGTAAAAAAGTAAAATTTTCGGGAGAATCGGCTTCGCTTTGCCCATGCCGTATTGCTTTGAGGAGCATAATATTGCAGGGCAGATACGGCAGGCAGCGCTGCCGGTAATCGCAACAAACAGCATTGCCAACATTATTGCAGACAATAATGTTTATGAGGCCGCCGCAATGCGCGATATGACTGCCGGCAAGAATATTGCCATTGCAGATAGCGCCGCTTGTAAGGCAGTTGCAATTATCTGGCGGTAAAGCCGCCATTGCTTAAATGCGAGACTCTACGGCCGGTTTAAGGCAGGAATTTGCCGGCACAGGCGGAGACACGCCGCATAGGCCACTACCGAATATTGCCTGTAAAGGCAAATCTATAAAATAGCAGAAATATAAAAGCGCCTACCGGCGACCGGACTGAAGTGACAAAAACAGAGAGGCTATTGCCCCAGGCCTGTGAGGACAATGGCGGCAACAGCGGCGTTGAGCGACACAATGACGAAGCAATAAGCAAGGGCAGTTTTGACAATATCATACATAGCTTCTCTCCTGTCTGATAACTATTCTCACGAAAATTTACAATCGGTAATATAACAGCCTGTTATAATTCGTGCAAGACAAAATTTCACTAAAATAGAGATTTTTATTTGCCTTTATTTAGCCTTATTTTCTTTTACTTGGCACTTATAAGGTTTAAGGCTTTTTTAAGCTTTTTATTCCCACATGGGGATAAAACAGGCAAAAATCATTCTGCTCTTGTTATAATGGTTTATTTTGATACAAATCGGCAATTTTTATGAAATTATTGCCGATAATGAGGTTGGAGCAGGCAAAGGGGCGCTATAAGGAGCGATTTATGGACAAGCATAAAGAGAGCGGGCATGTTCAGAATTCGGCAGGGCTTGTCGGCAGGCATTTTTTCCACATTTACGCTAATGGCTGGCAATATGAGGCCTATATTAAAAACCGCAATATTATTGATTATCGTGTTCACAGCGGCATAGCCGCTGGGCGCTTTGTGCGTAATCAGCCGGTTTATCTGGCTTTGCTGGCAGAAAATATGTTTCATCTAAGCTGGGTGGAACCGACAGGAACCATGGTTTGCCAGTTTATCAATTTAGACGTGCGTAAAATCCATAGTTTTGCCTGCTTTCCCCGCTGGGTTAAAGAGCAGCCGCAAAAGACAATCTGCTTTCAAAATGACCATTTGGATCTCATGCAATCTTATCGTGAGGCAGGGCCGACTTACCCGCATTTTATCCTTAATGAATGGGCAAATATCGTCTTTGTAGAAGATTGCGGCCTTGATGATGAAACAATTATTGACTGCCCGCCCGCGGCACTGCCGCCGGCCTATGCTGATAGAAGGAATTAGAGATGTAGAAACAGGGGGGGGGCACACAGCAATATATTTCGCCTTACAGGGCAAGGTGTTTGGCGCCGGAGGCGAGTTTGGCTATTGAGCCGGAAGAGCTATAATGCTTTATTATGAGGCATATTGGCCATTGTCAAAGGGTAAGTTTATGGCTGAGGGTGAAGAGGAATATACTGACAGCGTGCAGGATTATTTGCAAAAACTTGCGGGGTTGCGCCCTGAGCTTGAGAAGGGACTTAAAGAATATTACCCAACAGCCGGGAAGGAAGATAAATTTTTCTTTTATCGCGGGGAAAATGATTCGGGCTACACGCCGGCGCCGGCTTTGTTCCGAAAAAATGGGGAGAGTAATGATTTATACGATGAAGAGGCGGAAAAGAAGCTGCTGGAAAGCCTTGCCGCCGCCTATCATGATGAATTCCGCCAGGATAAAACGGCGTTTGAGCGCATTTTGCGGGCGCAGCATTATGGCCTGCCGACACGGCTGCTCGATGTAACGCAAAACCCGCTGGTTGCGCTGTATTTTGCCTGTGGCGGCAATGAAGGCCAGGAAGGCAGAGTGCATGTTTTTTGTGCCCTGGACAGCAAAATCCTGAATGCGGAAAGCGACAGGCTGCGGCTTATTTGTAATCTGGCTTATCTCAACGCTGACGATAAAAAATGGCTTGATGAACACAGTAAAGATGACACGGCTTTTAACGCTTTGCAGCAGGATTTCGAACAGCGTAACCCCGGTAAGGGGGCTTTTGCCTATAACCGGCTTATTTATGCTATCCGGCGGGAAAGCCCGGGTTTTGCGCCGAAAATCAAGCGGCATCATTTAAGGCGGGCTTTTTTTGTCCGGCCGCTTTATTCCAACCCGCGTATTCGCGCGCAGGCCGGCGGTTTTCTGGTTTCGGCTTTTGCCCGGGAATATACAAAAATTTTGGAAAATGAAGGGGATAAAGGAAAGGGAGCAGACAAAATAAGCTATGACAGCTTTCTCATTGAAGCGGGCGATAAGCAAAAAATTCTGCAAGAGCTGGACGCTTTGCAGATTAACGAAATGACGCTCTTCCCTGAAATAGAGCACGCCGCCAATTATCTGAAAAATGCCTATCAACAAATGTAACACAGCGCAGAGCGCTAGCTAACACCCTTATTTCGTGCTGTGTCAAGGCTTCCGCCCCTTTGCCCAATAGCACTATAAGGCAGGGGCACAGCCTGTTTGTTAAAATTTCAATTTTTCTATTTTTTCGCCTTCTTTCAGCCAGGTGGGCAGGCCCATTTTATCATTGAGCGCCAGAAACGGGCGGGGGGGCAATTCTTCAATATTGGCCATGGTTTTAATATCCCAATCGCCCTGGGCTATCAATATTGCCGCTGCTGCTGCCGGCACTCCGGCCGTATAAGATATGCCTTGCGCCCCGGTTTCAGTATAAGCGGCCTCATGATCGGCAATATTATAGAGAAAAATCTCCCGCGGCCGGCCGTTTTTGCCGATGCCTTTAATCCAGTCGCCAATGCAGGTTTTGCCCGTATATTCCGGCGCCAGCGCCGCCGGGTCGGGCAGCACGGCTTTTACCACTTTCAGCGGCACTATTTCTTGTCCTTCAGCGGTTTTAACCGGTTGTTCTGATAACAGGCCGAGCTTTTTCAACACAGTGAAGACGGTGATATAGCGCGCGCCAAAACTCATCCAGAAGCGAATATCAGGATTGCCATGCGCCGCCATAGTGCGGGAAAGGGAATGAATTTCATCATGGCCGGTCATATAAGTGGCATATTTGCCGACAACCGGCAAATCCCATTCCTTTTTCACCTCAAACATTTGATTGCTGGCCCAGGCGCCTTTTTGCCAGGAATAAACCTGCCCGGTAAATTCACGAAAATTGATTTCCGGGTCAAAATTCGTGGCAAACCAGCGTTTATGATTGCCGGCATTGATATCGATAATATCAATACTGTTCATTTTGGCAAAATAATCATCACGCGCCAGCGCCGCATAGGCATTGACGATGCCCGGGTCAAAACCGGCGCCTAAAACGGCGGTGATACCGGCGCGCGCGCATTCCTGCCGGCGGCGCCATTCATAATTGCCATACCAGGGCGGGGTTTCGCAGATTTTCAGCGGATCTTCGTGAATAGCCGTGTCAATATAGGCTGCTTTGGCATTGATACAGGCGCTCAGCACGCTCATATTCAAAAAGGAAGAGCCGACATTGATGACAATTTGCGCCCCTGTTTTTTCAATCAAGGCTGTTGTTGCCGCCACATTCATGGCGTCGAGCGCATAGGCGGTGAACTCTCCCGCTGTTTTCATGGAATTTCTGGCGCGTACCGAGGCTATAATTGCCTCACATTTAGCCATGGTTCTGGAGGCGATATGAAGACTGCCGAGAATATCATTATTCTGCGCACATTTATGAGCGACAACCTGTGCTACCCCCCCCGCACCGATAATCAGAACATTTTTTTTCATTCCCGGTCTGTCTCCTGTATTTTATTTTGTCAATGTGCCACCATAAGTTGGTTTATATAAAGCGGCCGCGCCGCGCGCTGCTTAATCTAGGGTGTTTTGCCCTTTTCTGCAACTCTGCTGCGGCCTTGGCCTGCCGGTATTTATGACAGGCTGTTGCGGTAATCTTCATAAGTGAAGCGACGTATCAGCCTTATGCTGCCGTCAAGCTCCCTGACCGCTATTGCCGGCATGGCCACGCCGTTAAACCAGTTTTTCTTCACCATTGTATAGGCCGCGGCATTGCCCAGCGAGACAGGATCCCCCGTCTTTAACAGTTTTTCAAAGCGAAACGTGCCGAAAATATCGCCCGCCAGGCAGGATTTGCCGCATAGCATAATTTCATGCGCGCCTGAATTGGGCAAAATTGTCGCCTGCTGGCGGTAAATAAGCAAATCAAGCATATGCGCCTCAACCGAGGCATCAAGAATAGCGATATTTTTGCCATTATTGAAACTGTCCAAAACACGCGTTTCCAATGTGGCGCTGTTGTTGACTGCGGCTTCTCCCGGCTCCAGATAAACCTGCACACCGTGGCTTTGGGCAAAATGTTTCAGCCGGCCGGCAAATTTATCGAGCGGGTAATTATCACCGGTAAAATGCAGGCCGCCGCCAAGGCTTATCCATTCCACTTGCGCAAACAGCCGGCTATAGCGCGCCTCAATTTCACCAAGCTGGCGGTCAAAAGCAGCAAAATCATCATTTTCGCAATTATAATGCAGCATAAAACCGCTAATCCGGTCTAAATACGGCTCTATTTTTTCGGCCTCACTTTCGCCCAGGCGGCTGAAAGGGCGCGCCGGATCAGCGAGGTCAAAATGTGAATAGCTAATATGCGGATTAAGGCGCAGGCCGCGCGGGCAGCCGCGGCTTTGCCGCTCAAACTGCTGCAACTGACTTATTGAGTTAAAAATAATTTTGTCGGCATAGACAAGGGCTTCTTCTATTTCCTCTTTCCCCCAGGCGACAGAATAAGCATGGCTTTCCTTGCCGAATTTTTCATGCCCCAGCCGCAGCTCAAACAGGGAGGAAGAGGTTGTGCCGTCCATATAAGGGCGCATAAAGTCAAACAGCGCATGGGCGGCAAAGCCTTTGAGAGCCAGCAGCGTTTTGGCGCCTGAATGCGCCCGCAAACGCGCCATAATTTCCATATTATGCCGCAATTTCGCTTTATCAATCAGATAATAAGGGGTAGGGAGCATCGCCATGCCGCTTCTCTTCACTTTTGACAATAAATCAGGCCGCGCCTGTTGCCCCCGCCTTTGACCCTGCACGGCGCTGATAAAACATAAAAACCGTGGCAATACAAGAGGGGAGGCAAAGGCGCTTTGCGCATTTTTCTCCGCCGGTCTTTGCCGGAATATTTTATGACAAAGCGACAATTCAGATATAATTTTTATATTATGTTAATAATTTTGTTAAACAATAATTAGCGATAATGGTTTCCGGTAAAATTTCCCAATAGAGTTTACTATAGATTAACGGCAGGGTGAAACCATGCGCAGCAGACAATCCGGTTTTTTGGCCTTGTTCGCTTTATGTGGTGCTGTTTTTGCCGTTATTATCGGCGCGGCTTACGGCTTTGCCGATATAAAGGATAAAATCGGGCAAAAAACTGTGGCACCTTATCCGGCAAAAAATATTATAGTGCCTGCTGACAGGGTAGAGCCGGTTTCCGGCGCTGCGGCGGCAAAAGCACCTTCTGTTCCGCCATTGGCCGGGGCAACAAACGGCGCGGACAGTGCCGCCCCAGCCGGCAAGAGGAAAATACTGGCCGGGGCAGAAGGCAATGCGCGCGGTATTTTAAACGGCTATAAAGGCTATCGCTATCACCGCCCGGGTTATAAAAGCGCCGGGGACGGCTGGTGGTATCCGCGGGCGGCTTTTGCGCCAAAAAGCTCTGTTGCGCCATTTATGCAAAGGCCCGGCAAACCGGTAAAAACTGCACCGGCAGGCAAAAAGCCCAAAGGCGGCCGGGCAGGGGCGCAACGCTCTTCTGCCGCCCCTGTTTTAACCACAGCGCATAAAGCATGGTGCGCCGGGCATTACCCAAATTATCGGCCAGACGATAATAGCTACACTATTACTGCCGGCAGAAGACGCGTTTGCCTTTCCCCCTATATGGAATGAGAGTGCATGATAACAGCACTGCCTCGCTGTTTTCACTTGCAAGGCGCCGCCGCAGGCCAGCCTGTCCAATCCGCCCCGCTGTTTTTGCCTGCCGCCGCCATTTTTGCTCTTGTGCCGCGCGCGGCGATGCCGGCAGTTAATCTCGCCCTGCTTTTTTAAAATCTGTGCCGGATTATAGCTCCGCTTTTGCCGCCGCAAGCGGCTATTGGCCCGCATTGAAGAGCTGTAAAGAAAGGTAAGGGAAACTTGTCAGACAGCCTTGCAAAAGGCGGAAAATACCGCCCCGGATCCGGGCTCAATGCCGCTATTATAGCAAATCCGGCAGCATAGCGGCTTGCTCTATTATACTTGTTTATTTGCTTTTTGGCCTAAAATAGCTTAGATAGATAAAGGCGGATTTATCCGCCGGATTGTTATTGTATTGTTTCGGGGCAGCTTTATGGAAGACAAACAGGAGCCGCACCCCGCTTTGCCAGTATCCGGCCATAAAACGGGCAGGCAGGCTGCTGCCGGAAAAAAAGGTAAGGCTGCTATCCGGGAAGAGGGAGCAGGCAAGCCCGCCCGGCACAAGGAAAAGCCGCTTGCCGTGCCGCTGGTTTTTTGTGCCGATGCCGATTATGGCCCTTATCTCACGGTTATTGCGCAATCTTTGCTGGATAATGCGGCGCCGGAGCATAATTATCATATTATTATTTTTGATTGCGGGATAAAACAGGCTGATTTAAGCGCTTTGGCCCGGCAGTTGGCGCCGCATAAAAATTTTCAGCTGCAAATATGCGATATTTCTGCCTGGCTACAGCATTATCACACTGCCTTTAATGTTACAGAGGGGCAGCATCTTTCGCCCGCTGCTTATGGGCGGCTGCTTATCCCGCAATTATGCAGCCAATATGATAAAATAATTTACACTGATATTGATGTGATTTTTAACCGCGACCCGGCCGGTTTGCTGTCTATCGCGCTGGGTGAAGATTATATTGCCGGGGTGGTTGACACAAATATAGAAAAAGAGCGCCGCAAGCGCGCCGGTGTTAAAAATTATTATCGGAAAAAGCTGGGCCTGCGCGATGACCAGGCCTATATCAATTCCGGCCTGCTGGTTTTTAACAGTAAAATATGGCGCGAGCGCAGCCTGGTGGAACAATGCCTGGCCATTTTGGCCAGGCAGAATTTCAGGCGGCATGATCAGGATATTATAAATTTTATCTGCAAGGATAAAATCCGCTATATTGGGTCAGAGTGGAATTATTATTGTAATTTAAACCGCTCTGCGGCTGAAACAATAGCAGACAAAGATAAAGCAATCGCTTTATATCACTTTGTCGGTGCGGTAAAGCCGTGGCACAAACCGCCGAAGACGCAGGGGCAAAATGCTTTATGGTGGGCTTATGCCCGCAAGACTGCCGGCTATGGGCGGTTTTTGCAGGAGGCGCAGCTCAATAAAGCCGGCTTGAATGCCAAGGCCAATCAATATGGCTGTTCTTTTCTAGGCTGGCCTGTCTGGCGGGTGAAAATTTCTCCGAAAAAGAAAAAATATTTCCTTTTCGGACTGGCCGTGGCCACTGAAAAGCTGGATAGCAAAAAACAGGATAAATTATTTTATCTGCTTGGCTTCAGGCTCTTCCGCCGCCGGGCGCGGGCGGATTAAGCCGCACTTATTATACCTGTGCCGTCCGGTTATACCTGTGCCGGCCGGGTCTGAAATAATGCCGGCAGGGGCAGCCGCCCGGCAGCCAAGAGGCGGCTCAACCCGGGCAGCCGGCCTGAGCCGCGCCCTGTGAGCGGGTAGAGGCGAAGCTGCTTTGCCGTGAACAGGCTGCCGGCCGGGGGCGAGGCCGGCCTGAAAGGCCTGAGCGCGCGCTATAGCCGGGCAAAAGGTTTTAGAGGTTTTGCTGCACGGTTTCAGGATTCCGGTTTGGCGATAAAGGGTCATTTATGCACGGCAGACAAACTTGTTAAAACCGTTCGAAGCGCTTATAAAGGCGGTTCGCAAGGCTCTCAAATGAGGGCTTTAAAATTATAGACGAAAAATCATCAGAGAAAATGAAAAAGCAGGCGCTTATGTTGAGCGATTGCAGGGCGTTGGGCTGAGGAGGACAATGAAAGTAATATTGTTTGGCGGTTGTGTTATCGGCGATACCTTCCATCTGGGTCGGTTTGAGGTGGTTGCGCATATTGGGCGAACAGCCTTTAGCAGCGCTTTTGCGCATCGGCGCTTTCATTTTGTTGATCAACAACGCCTTAAAGCCTTAGCTGAGGCTGACGGAGAGTCTGCATGGTCGATAAAAAGCACTTGCCGCGATCTGGACAAACAAGCGCGGCCTATCCTCCGCCAAAACAGCTATGACGCAATAATTATTGATTATCTGGGGGAGTGTCGCTCTTTGATTGCTCTGGAGGGGCGGCGCGCCGCAATGACGGAAGCCTTCTGGCCTTATTATCTGGCAGAGAAAACACAACCCAACCACCTGTTAAGCAAAGCTGAGCAAATCGGCATGTGCAGTTTGCGCCGGCTGATATGGTGGCGCAAAGGTGTGCGCAATATTGTCAAAATTGCCAAAAAGAAAAAAGTGCCTATTATCCTGCCGCTCATTTATCCGGCAACGCATAATGAAAGAGGCCAGGATTGTTCCAGCCTGCCGCTGCTGAAGCAAAAGCTTTGGCTGGCCTTGCTTTACTGCCTGACACCTCGTTATATCAAGAAAATTTCTGTTCCGAAGAAATATCGTATTATTGCTATGGAGCATAAATGGGGCGGCAGCATTGCTTATCATTATATACCGCAATATTATGAATGGCTGGAGCAGAGTGTTTATCACAAGCTGAAGAAATGGCGCCGCAGGCGCAAATTGCCGGAATTACCGACACAGCCGGAGCAATCGGCCTCATCAACGGCGATGTAAGCTTTTATCGATATATAGATATGGCTAAAAAGCGGCCGCCGCCGCTATCGTACAAGCGGCGGCGCAACTGCGGCAGTGAGCGATCGCTCATGAGATAGGGTTTGCTCCGGTAATCTGCCTTGCCGCCGAGTGAAACTTCTCCCGGCTTCCGTATTGCCGCATTAAATTATATATTTTATTGTGCGGCAATTTCTCACCCGGCAAATCATTCGGCCGGCCGGTTGCAATAAGGTCTTTTTAATGAGCCGGCCTTTTACTGCCGGAAAGAATGCTTTGGATATTGCCGCTTTTGCAAGCGGGCAGGCCGAGCCGGCCTGAGCCGCGCCCTGCGCGCCTGTTTTTAGCTTATCCGGCCGGTCAAACATTGTGGCGGAAGTGGATAATATCCCCGTCCTGCACGCTATAATCCTTGCCTTCATCACGCGCTTTGCCGGCTTCTCTGGCTGCCGTTTCCCCGCCAAGGGCGATAAAATCCTGATAGGCAATGACATTGGCGCGAATAAAGCCGCGCTCAAAATCGGAATGAATGGCGCCGGCGGCCTGCGGCGCTTTGGTGCCGCGCCGGATTGTCCAGGCGCGTGTTTCCTTAGGCCCGCAGGTGAAATAAGTTATCAAATCGAGCAAATGATAGCCGGCGCGGATAAGGCGATCCAGGCCGGCTTCATGCAGCCCCATGGCAGCCAGATAGTCTTTGGCCTCTTCTTCCGGTAATTGTGCCACTTCTGCCTCAATAGCGGCAGAAATCACGACGGCTTCTGCCCCTTGGGCCAAAGCCATTGCTGCTACCGCCTTGCTCATGGCATTGCCGGCCGCGGCCTCTTGTTCCGCGACATTGCACACATAAAGAACCGGTTTGGAGGTGAGCAGATTAAGCTCTTTTAAAATCTGCTTTTCATTTGTTTCCAGCTCAGGCAGAGCCAGACGCACCGGCCGGCCCTGCTGCAAGAGTTGCAAGGCCTGTTCCATCACCGGTAAAACGGCCAGTGCTTCTTTATCTTTGCCGGCAGCGCGTTTGGCGGTTTGGGCCGTACGCCGCTCCAGGCTTTCCAAATCAGCCAGCATCAGCTCAGTCTCTACCGTAGCGGCATCTTCTACCGGGTTAATGCGCCCTTCAATATGGGTAATATCATCATTCTCAAAGCAGCGCAGAACATGAATAATAGCATCTACCTCGCGAATATTGGCCAGGAACTGGTTGCCCAGACCTTCTCCCTTCGAGGCACCGCGCACCAGCCCGGCAATATCAACAAAATTGATCCGGGTGGGGATAATTTCCTTTGAGCCGGCCAAAGCGGCGATTTTTTGCATACGCTGATCCGGCACAGCGACTTCACCCGTATTAGGCTCAATCGTGCAAAAAGGATAATTGGCCGCCTGCGCAGCAGCGGTTTTTGTCAATGCGTTAAAAAGAGTAGATTTGCCGACATTGGGCAAACCGACAATACCGCATTTAAAGCCCATAATAATTTCCCTGTTTTGCTGCTGCCTGTATTATTGCGTCTGATATTTATCGGCACGGCTCTGCCAAAGGAGGCAGCCTGTCTGCTTTGCTTCAGGCCTTACTCGATTTATCCGGTGCTGCTGCTGTATCGGCCGCAGGCTTATCGCCGGCAGTGCTGCCGTGCGTCTCAGTGAAGATCCTGTTCATAAAGCCATTACTCTCGCCCTTGGCAATCAGGCCGATATTCCGGCCAATAGCAGCCAATAGCGGCTCCAGCCAGATTTTCTCCGCTTTAGAGAAATTGCCCATAACATGCTGATAAACCAGTTCTTTCCCTGGCCCCGGGTGGCCAATGCCTAAGCGAATGCGACAATAATCTTTGCCGCAATGCGTATCAATAGATTTAAGGCCATTATGGCCGCCATCACTGCCGCCGGTTTTTATGCGTAATTTTGCCGGTGCAAGATCCAGCTCATCATGCAGAACCACAAGACTGGCCGGCGGCAATTTGTAAAACTGCAAAATAGCAGCTAAAGCCTGACCGGAATTATTCATATAAGTTTGCGGCTTGACCAGCAGGGCTTTTCTACCCTGTATCACCCCTTCGGCAATCAGGGCATGAAATTTTGCCCGCCATGGCGAAAAGCTGCCTTGAGCATATATCGCATCTATCGCCATAAAACCAATATTGTGGCGGGTATTTTCATAATCACGGCCGGGATTCCCCAGCCCCGCAATGACCAACATTTCCGCCTCTCTATGGCTGCCGGGCAAAATTGCAGAACAATACTGCCCAGCCATAATAAAGGGGGAGGCGGCCATCGCTTCCCCCTGCCGCTGTTTTAAGCGTCTTTCTTGACTTCGGCTTTTTTAGCTTCCGGCTCGGCTGCCGCTTCTGTAGCCGGCGCTTCCTCTTCCTCAACCGGGGCGGCGATAGTAGCCAGAGTAAAATCGCGATCCTGAATAACCAGCTCAATATTGGCAGGCAGTTGCGCTGCCGAAATATGAATGGAATCACCGATTTCAAATTTCTGAATATCTACGGTGATAGCCTCGGGGATAGAAGTTGCCGGGGCAATCAGCTCAACTTCGTGGCGCACAATATTCAGCACGCCACCTTGTTTCAGCCCGACACAGCTTTCTTCATTAAGGAAATGAACCGGCACTTCAACAGTGACCAGAGATTTTTCTGAAACCCGCAAAAAATCAATATGCAGCACTGTATCCCGCACGGGATCAAGCTGATAATCTTTTGGCAGAACCTGAATTTTTTCGCCATTTATGTCAACGACTATCACCCGGGTGCGGAAGCTGCCGGCCAGAATTTGCCTAAAGGCCTCTTTAAGGGGAATGGCAATAGCCACGGGCGACTGCTTCTCGCCATAAATAATAGCGGGAATCTGCCCTTTGCGCCGTAATACACGGGAGGACCCCTTACCAACCCGGTCGCGCGATTCTGCTTTGAGCGTAAATTCCGTGCTCATAAGTAAATCCTTTCCAATTTCAGCGGAGATTTTGCCCAAAACCCAAACAACGCACCGGCAGGCCGGGCGGCTGTGTTCAAGGGCAAAATTTAGAGGACTGGCAGGCAAAATGCGGCGAAACCGCTTTTAACACTATAACACCGGACGCAGGTCACCTAATCGACTTCGCCCGTAATATTTGCGCAGCCCTCCCCGCGCTGCCTCCAAGGGTGTCTGCGCAGGTTTTTTGTCTATAAAGCATAAAAGCCTGCTTGGCAAGAGTTGTAATCAGCCGGCGCTCCTTTTATAAACAGAGACAGATTTGTTACTCCCTGCCGCTGCCTGAGGCAGCCTTGCTGCCCAGGCGGAGTTTTTCAGGTAATTTTTCTGTAATTTGCGCTTGTTTGCGCCTGTTTGCTTGTTTGAGGCAGCGATGCAAATATCAATTTCCATGGGGTTGGTTGCTAAAAATATTGCTTCAAACGGGGAAGAAGCTGCATGCCTGGATCTGGAGGAATTGCTGGCGACCCGCCTGCTGGTGCAAGGCAATTCCGGCTCCGGCAAATCGCATTTGCTGCGCCGCCTGCTTGAGCAAAGCGCGCAATGGGTGCAGCAATGTGTGATAGATCCGGAGGGAGATTTTGTAACTCTGGCTGATAAATTCGGCCATGTGGTGGTGGAGGCGGCGCGCACGGCAGAAGAACTGGCGCGCCTTGCCGCGCGTATTCGCAAGCATCGTGTCTCAAGCGTGTTGAATCTGGAGGGATTGGAAGCCGATGCGCAAATGCGCGCTGCTGCCGCTTTTTTAAACGGCCTGTTTGAGGCCGAGCGTGATTATTGGTATCCGCTGCTGGTAGTGGTTGACGAAGCGCAGCTTTTTGCCCCGGCCGGCGCGGCAGAAGTTTCAGAAGAAGCGCGCCGCCAATCGCTTTCCGCCATGACTAACCTCATGTGCCGCGGGCGCAAGCGCGGCCTGGCCGGAATTATTGCCACGCAAAGATTGGCCAAGCTGGCCAAAAATGTGGCGGCTGAGGCTTCCAATTTTCTTATGGGGCGCACATTTCTGGATATTGATATGGCGCGCGCCGCCGATTTGCTGGGTATGGAGCGCCGCCAGGCAGAAATATTCCGCGATTTGGCCCGCGGTCATTTTATTGCGCTTGGCCCGGCTTTGTCGCGCCGGCCTTTGCCGATAAAAATCGGCGCGGTAGAAACGGCCGCCCGTTCCGGCAGCCCGAAATTGCTGCCGCTGCCGGAAACGCCGGCTGATGCGGAGCAGCTTATTTTCACCCCGGTTATGGCCGAGCCGGTTTTGCGCCCTGCTCAGGCGCCGTCCCCGCCGGCCCTGCGGCCGACTGAGGATATTTTGCGGGAAGTAGCAGCCGCCGGAGCGGCGGCAAGCGAGCCGGCGGCAGAGGGGGCGGAAAGGCCGCTTTTCCCGGAACTGGTGGAAGAAGAGAAGCGCCTTGTTTTTCAGCGGCTTATGCGTGATATTTTTGCCGATAGACGTGCTTTTTATCAAACTGTGGCAGTGCTGTATCAGGATTTTCAGGTGCGCTGCCGGATAGAGCGGATAAAAGAACGCCTGCCCTCTATGCCGGAATTTCGCTGCTTGCTGGCTTGTGCCCGCGCCGGCGTGGGCGCTGAAGCCGAGGCGCAGCCCCTGTGGCCGCAAGCCTGCCGCCTGGCCGAAAATTTGAGCAATGAAGAGGTTGAGGCGCGCAGTGTCTTTTTGGCGCTGGCGCAGGCAGCGGCGCTGGCGGCGCCGTGTCCGGGCGATGCTACCCTGGCGCGGCTTTACCGAACATCATCACCGCGGCGGGTGCAAAGCCTGCTGAAGCATTTTGAAGAGCGCGGGCTGATTATTGTGCGCACTGATTTTAGCGGCAAGCGCATTATCACTTTCCCCGATTTACAGATTGAAACCGCCTCCGGCCGCCCGGAAGCCGAGGATATAATAGAGACAAGAGAGCAGCTAGAAGGGAAAGCTAAGAATGGACAAATGATAGAAGAAGCTGTATCACCGTCACTATGAGAAGTCGTAGCTATAGCTTCAATTAAAAATAGATAATGCTCAAAAAACTTATTTGGGCGGTTTTGGCCAAAACAATTTATGCTCTGAAGCGCTGTCCCATAATAAATGACCGTTTTCCAAGACGTATTTGATTGGTATTTTGGGATTATTTATGTCTTTGCCTGTATCATGCCACTGTTTTTCCCATTTTTCGTAGAAAAACTCCAGACCTGAGGGCAAGAGCAGGTATATTGATTTTATAACTATGTTATTATAGAGGGCGAATATCCACGGAATCTTTCTATATTTTGCTATTATCTTTGGATTCATATGATGATGCGTTGAGAACCCTTTAGTCAATTCCATATTAACGGATTTTAATTCAAACTCCGTCCCTAAAGAATCACGAGCATCATTTCCCTCACGTCCGGGAAGCTGCTCTAAGCTCAACAACAGCAATATTTGCAAGAGCTTGCCGCCGTTATCTTGGAATATATCATGAATGCCATGTTTATTCGCTAAGTCTTGGTAAGCCTCTATCTGTGGCCACAAATGAAGCAGCTCTTTCAAATCCGGGTGAAATTTGAAATTCATTTATTGTTATTCCCCAGTAGAAAGCTTGGAGAAACATCGAAGACAGAAGCTATACGCTCTATATTATCAATAGAAATATTTCGTTCACATCTTTCCACCGAGCCTATATATGTTCTATGCAACCCCACTAAATCTGCCAGGCTCTCCTGCGACAATTCACGTTCTTCTCTCAACCGTTTAATGTTGTGAGAGAGAATTTTTCTTGCGGTCAAATAATTTTTGTCTTGCTTCATTCTCAAAGTGATGCAATCTTGGTGACGATAAATCTACAGACAATGAGTAGCAATTATGATTTTTGGCGATAAGAATCCCGCGTATAGTACCAGCTTGGGGGCTATGTATATTGCGGATTCACTGGATATGCTGGCTTTGATGCCCGATAATAGCGTGAATCTCGTTATTACAAGTCCACCTTTCGCATTGCAGAGAAAAAAAGAATATGGAAATTACAGCCAGGAGCAATATGGCGATTGGTTCATGAAATTTGCTGAATTGACCTTCAGGAAATTGAAGAAAGATGGCAGCTTTGTCGTCGACTTTGGCGGAGCATATGCCAAGGGAGTTCCGGTTAGGAGTACATATAATTTCCGCATTATGCTTAGGCTAATAGACGAGATTGGTTTTTATTTGGCAGAAGATTTTTATTGGTTTAATCCTTCAAAATTGCCTAGCCCGATTGAATGGGTAAATAAAAGAAAAATAAGAGTAAAAGACTCTATTAATACAGTGTGGTGGTTTAGTAAAACAGAATGGCCTAAAGCTAATATTACGAACGTATTAGTTCCCTATAGTGCCAGAATGAAAAAGCTTATTAAAGATCCTGATAAATTTTTTTCCCCGAGGGTAAGACCGTCCGGGCACAGCATCGATCGCAGTTTTGGGAAGGATAATGGAGGAGCGATTCCTTCCAATTTATTGCAAATACCAAATTCAGAATCTAATGGCGACTATCTTTCTTCTTGCAAAAAAATTGGTATTAAAGGTCACCCCGCTCGGTTTCCTTCTAAATTTCCTGAGTTTTTTATCAAAATGTTAACAGATCCCGGAGATTTGATTGTAGATATTTTCGGTGGATCTAATACTACGGGCTATGCGGCTGAACGGCTAAAGCGCAGATGGCTTTCTTTTGAGCTTTCACCTGAATATACTGCTGCATCAATATTCAGATTCACAGCTAAAAACCTGGGCGAAAAACAATTAAGGAATATCTACGAAAGCATATTAGATGGCCGTGATGCGAGTCTGGAAAACTACAGGAATAAAGCAAGTTATAAGAAATATGATGAGAAGCAAGAATATTTGCCTAATATTCTGTAAATAGGTGGAGTCAATCAAACAAGCTTGAGACAGATTGTTCGGCGGCGGTGCGGGCAATGGCCTCGCCGATTAAATCGGCAATCGGCAGAATGCGGATTTTCTTTACTTTTTTCACATCATCACGCGGCTGAATCGAATCGGTTATCACCAGTTCTTTCAGTTTGGAATGGCTGATACGCTCAACCGCCCCGCCGGAAAGCACGCCATGGGTGATATAAGCGGTAACGCTTTTGGCACCGGCGGCAAGCAGCGCTTCTGCCGCATTGCATAATGTGCCGGCGGAATCAACAATATCGTCAAACAGCAGGCAATCCTTGCCGGCAACATCGCCGATAATATTCATTACCTCTGATTCGCCCGGGCGCTCACGCCGTTTATCAACAATGGCCAGCAGGGCGTCAATACGCTTGGCCAGTGAGCGGGCGCGCACCACCCCGCCGACATCGGGCGACACTACCATGACATTATCCGTTTTGTAATGAGCCGGAATATCACGACTAATAACCGGCACGGCATAAAGATTATCGGTCGGAATATCAAAAAAACCCTGTATCTGCCCGGCATGCAGATCCAGCGTCAAAATGCGGCTGGCACCGGCTTCTGTGATCAGATTAGCCACTAATTTGGCCGAAATAGGGGTGCGCGGGCCGGGCTTTCTGTCTTGCCTGGCATAGCCGAAATAGGGGATAACCGCGGTAATACGCCGGGCAGAGGCGCGGCGGAGCGCGTCAATCATAATCAGCAATTCCATTAAATGGTCATTGGCCGGGTGTGAGGTGGATTGCAGCAGAAAAACATCTTCACCGCGGACATTTTCCTGAATTTCAACAAAAATTTCGTCATCGGCAAAGCGGCGCACAATCGCCTGACCTAGCGGAATATTAAGATAGCGGGCGACATTTTTTGCCAGATTGGGGTTGGAATTGCCGCAGAAAAGTTTCATTACACACCGCCAATATTTTGATCCCTGCGCTCGGGCCTCGCACTGCCTTGGCTCAACCCGGCCGCATGATGCAGGCTTTTGCCGCCGTTTTAGCGTTTTATCGCCGGATTTCAAGCCCCTTATGCCATAAAAATAAAGTTTTTCAGCGGCTTTTCGGCTTTTTGCCGGTAAAATACAAATATTTTATTCTTTACCCTGTTTTTCACCCTTTATCGGTCAGACAAATTGCCGAAATTTGCCGGCCGTAATCCGCTTCTCCTTTATGCGTAGCGCGGCGAAACGAGAAAAAACGCGCCGCATCAGCATAAGTGCACAGCGGCATATCTTCCACCTGCACATTTTCCTCGCGCAGCCGGTCACAGATAAATTGCCGCAAATCGCAATGATAAGTGGCGGCATTTGTCTGCTCCTGCCCGGCCGACAGAGTATGCTTTTTGCCGCGCCACGGGGTAAAATAACGCGCATAGGCTAAGTCTTTTGCCAGAAAATTCTGGCGGAAATCCTCTCCCACCTCATAATTTTCCCGGCTGATAGCGGGGCCGGAAACGGCCAGAATATTTTCTGCCCTGGCGCCAAGCTTGAGCATGGCCTCTATACTATTGGGCAAAATACCGTTTAGCGCGCCCTTCCAGCCGGCATGGACAGCGGCAATAATGCGCGCCTGCGGGTCGGCCAGCAGCACTGCGCCGCAATCCGCCGTCACAATGCCGATTGCCAGCCCGGATATATTGGTCACATAAGCATCGGCCTTTGCTGCCTGCCCCGGCAGCGGATCCGTGACTATTGCGGCACTATTGGAATGGCATTGAGACGGGGTCAGCAACCTCGCCGCCGGCACATCAAACCAGGCCGCCACACGGCGGCGGTTCTCGATTATATCAGCGCCTGTATCGCCAGAGCCCAGGCCGGCATTCAGGCTGGCATAAATACCGTTCGAAACACCGCCGCAACGGGTGAAAAAGCCGTGTTTTATACCTGTTTGCCGCTGCAAAAGCGGGGCAGGAACCGGCTGTAACGAGCGCTGCGGCATGACTCTCTCCCTGTATCTGTCTTTTACGGCGCAAATGGCGGCATAATTGTGTCCAAATCGGCAATGCACAAGATTTTGAACAGCTCTCCCATTTGGTCAGGGGCAGCCAGCCGCTCCACATCGGCAATAATTTGCCGGCGGCAGGCTTCATCTTTATCGGCACCCAGCCAGCCGGCGCGCTCCAGCAACCCCATTTGCAACAAAAATTCCCCTTGGGGCATGGCGGCGGCGCGGCAATTTTCTGCCTGCGCGGCAGCCATAAGGGCAGCAAAATCAACATGGGAAGATAAATCGCTGGTGCCGATATTCTCAAACACAGCGGCAAAGCGGTGTTTGGCCACGGCCTGCAATGTATCGCCGAAACCATGCTCAAGCGAGCCGTAATCTATCAGTAGCGCCGCGCCGCGATTGGCCGCCAGCAGCCGGCTTAAAGCCTGCACAAAAGCCTGGCGGGCAGGCGAAATTTCTATAATAGCGCCCGGCTTTGCCGCACGGCAGGCCCGGGCAAAGGCCGTATCCGGGGGGAGCAGCGGCAAAATCTGCGGCCGGCCCGGCACAAAATGCAGCCTGCCGGTTTTATCGGCCTTTATCCGTCTTTCATGCCAGCCTTGCGCCGATTTTTGATATTGGCGCACCGGCAAAACATCAAGCAGCTCATTGGCAATAAAAATCAGCGGCGCCTGAGAGAGGCGGCCTTTTATATAAGTGCCAAGAGCGGCGCAATCTTCCACCCAGGTCAAGGGCCTGTCATGTTTTGCCAGTTTTTCCTGTTGCCGGCGCCGCAGGGCCGGGCTGGTTTCCATCAGCACCATATTGGCAGCCCTGGCGCAGGCCGGCGCCGCTTTGGCCAGGCTGCGTAACATATCATCACTTAATGTGCCGCGCCCCGGCCCGGCCTCACACAGCACAAAAGCGGCCGGACAGCCCAAAGCCTGCCAGGCGGCAATAACCCATAGAGCAATTATTTCGCCGAATAACTGGCTGATTTCCGGCGCGGTGATAAAATCTCCCTTTTGGCCGAAAGGCTCGGCGTTAGCATAATAGCCGTGTTGTTTGTCGCCCATGGTCATGGCCATAAATTCGGCCGTGTCGATAGAGCCGGCACGCGCTATGCGCTGCGCTATTTTTTGCTGCAAAATTGCAGCGTGCTCGGCATTGCTCATAATGCCGGCTCCGCCCGCCGGTTTCGCCGTGTTTTTATTTTCCTTGCCGCCCTGTCCGGCTTTGCTGCCGCTTTGCGCTTTGGCCGCGCGGCATGTGTATGCGCATTATTCCCGTCATTTTTATTATCCTGATCGGGGCGGCAACGGCGCAGCGCATAGAAAATAATCACCAGCCCGGCAATAATCATTGGCAGAGAGAGAGCCATACCCATTGTCATATCAAATTTGCCGATTTTAAACGAAATTCCCGGTTCGCGAAAAAATTCGGCAATAATACGGCACAGGCCATAGCCCAGAGTAAAACTGCCGGCGATGAGACCGGGCTTTTTCAGCGCTTTAAAGACAAAAATCAACACTGCCAGCACTATAAACAGCAAAATACCCTCCAGGCCTGCCTCATAAAGCTGGCTGGGGTGGCGGGGGATAAGATTGCCATTGGCATCTGCCGGGGCGGCGGGGAAGCAGACTGCCCAAGGCACACCATAAGCAGCCCGCCCCCATAATTCATCATTGATAAAATTGCACAGGCGGACGAGGCCCAGCCCCAAAGGCACGCCGGCAGCAACGACATCAAACAGGCTCCAGACAGGGATTGATTTTTTCCAGGCAAAAAGCAACATGGCTATTAAGGTGCCGATAAAACCGCCGTGAAAGGCCATGCCGCCGCGCCATACGGCAAAAATGCTCAGCGGATTGGCAAAATATTCTGCCGGGTGGTAAAACAGCACTTCACCCAGCCGCCCGCCAATAATAATGCCCAAAGCCGCCCACAAAATAAAATCATCAAGTATATCCGGTTTGCCCGGCGGGGTATTATTCTGCCACAGGCCGGGGCGCGCCAATAATCTTTTGCCATACCACCAGGCAAAAATAATACCGATAACATAGCCCAGGCCATACCAATGCACACTTAAAGGCCCGATTTTCAGCAGCACCGGGTCGATAGCAGGGAAGGGCAGGCAGGCAGGCAGAACAGCCATAATTTATCTCTTATGCTTTGTTGCGACCTTGCCCGACCTGGGAGCATAATTTGCGCGCACCGCAAAAATATGCTCAAATCCCGGTAAAGCCGCCTGAACGGAATTGAAACAGCCCTGCTGCCGCTATTAGAGCATTTTTGCCGTTAAAGAGGAAGAGGGAATCTCACTTTCTGTGGGCAAAGCAGTGTTTTTGCACTGCGCCAATATTGCAAAAGTGCCCGGCCGGCCAAATATCGGGAAAGAGAATAGGGAAAGGAAAATATGATGACAAACAGCCCCAATAAATTGCTTGATGATTTTGCCAGATTGATGCTGGATACGGCGGGCGCTGCCAAAGGCATGCGCGGTGAGGTGGAAACTGCCGCCCGGGCGCAAATGGAGGCTTTGTTAAACAAGCTGCATCTGGTGCGCCGCGATGAATTTGAGATTGTCAAGGAAATGGCCGTAAAGGCGCGGGCGCAAGCGCAGGCACTGGCCGCGCGTGTGGAAAAACTGGAAGAGGCGCTGAAAAAAAATTAAAACGGCAGCGCCGGATTCAATCCGGAAAAATAATCCCCTGCTTTTTGCTGTCTGTTGAAAACCCGAAAAGCTTTATTATAAGAGTCTGTTACCGACAGGCCGGAGGCAAAATTCCGGCTTGTTTTTTATTTTGCAGTTTTTTTTGAATCAAGGGGGCTGGCATATATTTGCCCAATCAATACACTGAATCTATTAAATGATTCGTGCCGCCTGTAGCCTTGCCGGCACAAGCGGCTTTGGGTGTTATCTTTGCTTATGTCTGTTTATGGGACGGTTTTTGCCGGGCGCAGTCTATGGTTTGTCGCTGCCTGTTTTGCAAAAGGCGCGAGCGTCAGGAGTCGGGTAAAAATTCACAGTTACGGGCAGGACATGCTTTAAAGCCGGCAGTCTGTGGGGGCAGTGCCCAGCAGGCAGGAGCGGCCGGCGGCAGAAGCGGTTTTTTGAAAACTGAATGCTAAAAAACGGATTGAGGTGGAAAATGGGGTTCTCCTTTGGAGCAAAAACCAGCGCCGCTGCGCGTGGGCGCAATATGCACCCTGTTGATGTGATTGAACAACTGGCAGATGGGCATGGCTGGTCTTTTGAGCGCATTATGCGCGATGAAATCGCCGCGACAGTGGCGGGCAGTGCGATAGATTATCATATTGCTTTTTCATGGCTGGAAGAGCATGAGACATTGCATTTATCCTGCGCTTTTCACATTAATGTGCCGCTTATGCGCGTGGCCGAGCTGGTGCGTCTGTTAGCGCTTATCAATGAAAAACTGCTTTTCGGCCATTTTGATTACTGGCAGCAGACAGAGCAGGTTATGTATCGGCAGACCTTGCTGTTAAGCGGCGGTTTGCACCCGACAGATGCGCAAATCAAGACTTTGCTGATGACCGCGCTGGACGCTTGCGAGGCGCATTATGCTGCTTGCCGCGGCATTGTTGCAACCACGCTTTCGGCCGATGAAGCCCTGCGCCATGCTTTGTTTGAAACTTTGGGTAATGCGTGATAGCCGCCTGGTCAGGCAGCGCCGGTTTTAAGAAAAGCATAGACAGGCTTCTGTCAAAAATGTGAATATTTGGCAGGGATGCAAAGCGGGGGTGCGGGCTTATGGCCGTTTGTGATGATATTATTTTCTCGGCGGCCAAAGAGGCTGACAAGCATCTGGCAGAAAAATTGCGGGCTGATGTGCTGTATTATAACGGGCCGGTCAGTATGCAGTGCTTCTCGTGGTTTCGAGAAACGGTCGAGAAAATGGCTGTCTGTGCCGATAAAAAGCCCGGTATCGCCGTTTTTTTTAACTACGGGCGGCGGCCAGGCGGAAGCGGCCGAGAAGTTTGTCGATATTTTACGCCATAATTATGGAGAAGTGTATTTTGTTGTGCCGGTTGCCGCTATGTCGGCGGGGACAATTTTATGTATGGCGGGGGACAAAATATACATGGATTACTCATCTTCTCTAGGGCCGATTGATCCGCAAATTCCTGATAAAGAAGGAAAAGATATATTCCGGCGTTTGGTTATCTGGCAAAAATTGATGAGCTGATTGCGAAAGCCAATAAAGGAAACTTGACGGCGCCGGAGTTCCAATG
This sequence comes from Candidatus Tokpelaia sp., assembly GCF_008636115.1. Taxonomy (GTDB): domain Bacteria; phylum Pseudomonadota; class Alphaproteobacteria; order Rhizobiales; family Rhizobiaceae; genus QLZD01. Next base: position 81,873 of record NZ_QLZD01000020.1, read on the forward strand.
GCTTTTGCAGCAGGATTTGGGCTTTTTATCTTTCTGCGAGGAAGGGCGGGCTTTGGCTGTTGATTTGTTAAAGGAATGGCTGGTCAAGTATAAATTCAGAAATTGGCTGTGTCATAGGACACATAATGGGGGGAAGCTGTGTCTGAGGCAGAAAGGCAGCAAAGGACAGAGGAAATTGCAACTTTATTGTCCGATCATGCCCATTGACATTCACACGAGCGCATGATTGGGCTGAATATTTTGAGAGATGAATGCCGTCTGAAAATAGATGATTACGGCGCTGACAGGGAACTGCAAGGCTATATACGCCGTTATAATGATAACTTGTCAGATTATGTCGCGAGAATACAAGCTTCGGCCTTTATTTATGCCGTAAAAGCTGCTTGAAACAGGAGAAAACAGATGAGCATTGTCGAGAAAATTGCAGCTTTGCGTCATGATGATCGTCTGGAGAAGGTGCGCAAACAGGCGGAAGAGCTGGGGCAGCTGGTTGAAAAACAGAGCGGCGTTAAATTTAGCCCGCGGGCCGAATATGAGGGCTATGATATTTCCAGGAAATTTATGCCGGTAGAGCGGCTAAACTCTTTCAGAACATGTTTAAAGTGAAATTATTGTTTTGCTATTATTGCGGCGGAAGATTTCCCCCGGGCAGGCAAGCCGCCGGGTTCGCTTTTTCTATGAGCCGAAAAACCGATAGAGCCTGTTGCCCGCCGTTTGAACCGGCACAGAAATTACGGCGCGCCGGCCGCCGGGCTAGCTTTCACCAGGCGTAACATCGCCACTATCGCTGCGGGCTGTCTTTGAGGCGGCAAAACCGGCAAGGTTTTGCGACAGGCGAAAAACAACATAAATTCCATTGCGCACTTAATAATAACGCTTATTGCTCTGCCTTTAATTTAAAAGCGGTGGCGGACGGCCTGCCCGCTCGCGTTTGGTGGCGCTTCCAGCCCCTTAAATAAGCACCTCACTCTTATATTGGCACTTCAATAATGGCGCGCAGGCCGCCTTGCGGGCTTTCACCAAGCGTAACATCGCCGCCATGGCTGCGGGCAATATCGCGGGCAATAGAAAGACCAAGCCCGGTGCCGCCGGAATCCTGATTGCGCGCCGAATCCAGCCTAAAAAACGGCTTGAACACTTCCTCGCGCATGGCGGCGGCAATGCCGGGGCCGTCATCATCAATTTCAATATGCAGGTTTTCGTGTGAGCGGCGCACAGATATATGCACATTTTTGGCATAGCGAAAAGCATTGGAAACCAGATTGGCAACCAGGCGGGCAAAAGCGCGCGGCCGCACTTCTATTACTGCCGGGCCTTGCAGTGAAGAGGTAAAACCGCGCCGGCGCAAATGCGCCTCCTCAGTGAATTTATCCATAAGCGGTTTTAAATCCAGCCGGCCGACATCTTCAGTGCCCTCACCGCGGGCAAAGGCCAGATAATCTTCCAGCATATGCTGCATATCGTTAATATCCTGCTCCAGCGCTTCTGTCTCAAAATTTTCGCCGGAAAGCGCCAGTTGCAGCTTGAAACGGGTCAAAATCGTGCGCAAATCATGACTGACACCGGAAAGCATGGTGGTGCGCTGCTCTATTTGCCGCTCTATCCGCTGGCGCATGCGCAAAAAGGCCAGGCCGGCGCGGCGCACTTCATCAGCTCCGCGGGGCGAAAAGCCTTTCGGCAGCGGGCGGCCTTTGCCAAAACTTTCCGCCGCCTGTGCCAGTTGCTGTATTGGCGTAATCTGATTCTTCAAAAAGAAAATGGCGATAATCAGCAGCACCAGTGCCGTGCCCACCATCCAACCCAGAAAAATGCCGGTATTGGAAGCATAAGTCTGGCTGCGCGTGGCAAAAACGCGCAAGACCTTGTCACCCAGATTGATGCGAATTTCCACCAGATCGGAATCACCGACCGTATCTATCCAGAATGGACGGTGAATTTGCTTGGTGATTTCCTCGCTCAAAAAATAATCGAGAATGGCAAAAAACGGCTTTGGCCCGGTTTGCGGCAATTCTGCCGGCGGCAGGATAGAAATATTCAGCCCCATGCGCTCACGCGCTATGCGGATAATCGTATTATATTCATCATTTTGCGGATAAGTTTCAATAATATCAATAATGGCGGCAATATCGTGCACGACGGCCATAGAAAGCCTCTCGGTCACCATTTGCCAGTGGCGCTCCATAAACACATAGGCAATGACAGATTGCAGCAAAACCATTGGCGCGATAATAATAATAAGCGCGCGCGCATAAAGCCGTTTTGGCCAATGCCGCGATAAATAGGCACCCGGTTTTTTGATCAATGATTTTATCATATTTGTCTCAGCGGTTTTATTGCCCTTATCGGACGGGCCGGGCGGATACGGGCTTTGCCTGAATCCGGGCTTTATTCGCCAATAAGTTTATAGCCAATACCGCGCACGGTTTGCAGCCAGAGCGGGTTGGCCGGGTCGTCCTCTATTTTGCGGCGCAAACGATTTATCTGCACATCAATGGTGCGTTCGCCTATTTCGCCTGTTTCTCCCGCCAAAGCCTGCCGGGGCACGGTTTCGCCCAGATTTTCGGCAAAAACGGCCATAATTTCCTGCTCTTTATCGGTGAGATGCACAATTTCCCCCGCTTTTTTCAGCTCACGCCGCGGGATAAAAAACAGATAAGGGCCAAAAGTGATTTGCTCAATTTTGGCTTCGCCCGGTGCATTGCCGCGGCGCAAAACCGCATTGACGCGCAGCAACAGCTCGCGCGGGTCAAAAGGCTTGGGCAGATAATCATCTACCCCTGCTTCCAGCCCGTCAATGCGGTTTTCCGTTTCCGATAAAGCAGTGAGCATTAAAATCGGCACCTGATTGCTCTCGCGCAGTGAACGGGTAAGTGACAGGCCGTTTTCCCCCGGCATCATGACATCAATAATCAGCAGATCGAACCCAATACCGGCAAGAAAATGCCGGGCCTCGGCGGCATTGGCAGCCATGGTTACACGAAAATCATTTTTGCGCAAAAATTGTGATAACAGGCGGCGAATACGCGTATCATCATCAATGACCAAAAGATGCGGCGCGTCATCGGAAACAGGTTGTAAATCTGTTTTACAGGCCGCTGCTTTGGCGGCAGCGGCAGCGGCAGGAGCAGCGGGATTTCTCTGGCGGTGTTTCTCTGGCATAATTTGAATCCGATATTTTTCGGTGTTGAAAATTGCGGCGCAGCTTAAGCAGCAGAGGATAAAGACTTGCGCGGTATATTTGCCGTTTAAACCCATTATAAGTTATAGGGCGATAAATTTTAGCTAAAAACAACAAATAGAGCGAAATTATTTCCCGTGAATTAGATAAAACTATGTCTCCTGCCGTAAAATAAGCGTTTTTGCCTGTTTTGGCAGAGAGCAAAACAAATACTGGAAATAACAGAAAGTGAGTCTCAATCATGGCGGCATCGAGTTCTTTACAGGCGGTTCTTATCCCCGTATCGCCCTTTCGGCAAAATTGCACTTTGCTGTTTGATAAAGCAGATAAAAAGGGCGTGCTTATTGATCCGGGGGCAGAATTACCGCGTATTTTAGCTGCTATTGCCGAGCATAAGCTAAAAATTGAGGCTATTTGGCTGACACATGGCCATATTGATCATGCCGCTTCAGCTATGGAGGCTGCCAAAGCGCTGGGGGTAAAAATTTATGGCCCGCAAAAAGCCGATAAGCCGCTGCTTGACAGCCTGGTTGAAACTGCTGCCGGCTATCAATGGCAGGATAAAGTGCAAAACTGCACTCCTGATTATTGGCTGGAAGAAGGCGATAAAGCAAGCTGCGGCGGCCGTGAATTCATTGTGCTGCATACACCCGGCCATTCTCCGGGGCATATTGTCTATTTTTGTGCTGCTCTCCGACTGGCAATAGTCGGTGATGTTCTGTTTCGCGGGACTGTTGGGCGGACAGACCTTCCCACCGGCAATCATGATGATTTAATGCGCTCACTGCGAGAGAAAATTCTGCCTTTGGGCGATGAGGTAGTCTTTATCTGCGGGCATGGGCGCGGCAGCACTATTGGCCATGAAAAACAGAGCAATCCTTTTTTGCAGAATCTGTAGATCAGGATAAAGCGCGCCGGTGCTGCCGCAAAATCGTGGTCGGCCGGGCGTATAAGGCTACAACTTCAAGGCAAAGCAGCTTTGCCGGGCTTCAAGAGCTGAGCGCCAGCCGGGGCTTGCGGCTGTTGGCGGCCAAAATGAGAGCGGCTAAACACATAACGCCTATCGGCCAAATAAGGCGGCTGTAGCCTGTCAGGCGGTTTTGCAACTTTTGCCACGAGGTTCCGGAATCTTTCTGCCGGCAAAATCAAGCTTTTGAAGCATAAGTCAAAGAGCCTGCAAAAGCGCTTTGAAAGGGGCAGAATAATCCGCTTCTTTATTATCCGCGCCCCAGCCAGTTAAATTTGGTCGCACGAAGCAGCTTATAAAAAATTATCCCCAAAGCGAAATGGAACATAGCTTAATATAATAAAAACTGCTTCAAAGGCGGGTTACCGGGCTTTCAAAGCCTTTTCAAAGGTGATGAGGGTAATTTCAAAGCCTTTTTGAAGGTTTGCGCAGCATACGGCCGATTTTCACCAAACTGCGCCTGTCTGGCGAAAATTCCTGTCAAAATCTTTTTGCTACCCTTCACCAATTTCCTTATTAACAACTCTCTTCAATCCCCCAATATTACTGCCATATCTCGCTTAAAATCACCTAATCCCGCTATTTCCAATACTTCGTGTCAAATAAAAGCGGCGCAAACGCTGCGGCAAAGCGGAGTGGCTATAAAGCGCAGGTGCGTATTGTTTGGAAGAAAGGCCTGAAGGTTTATATAGAGGGTAGAGTAGCAAAACGAGCCTGAGGCGTCAGAGGCGCTCATAAGCTCAGTATATCAGTCTTGTTTTTGCTGTTCAGCCCGAACCGGGATAAATTTGGCGATAACCCCCATTACCGCCAGTGTCAGCAGAGCAATAGCAACGGCATCATGGCCTTGCACAGTGCAATAAACAACAGCAGCAATATCCATTATCAAAGCGCAAAAACCCAGAGCAAGCCCGCAATTTTCAAAGCGGATATTATGCTGAATGATTTTATATTTATTGGTATTATTGCAGCGATTATTACTTTCCGCCATGCCCAGAATGCGCTCGGCAGAGCCGGGGCATATTTCTTCCTACGCGCATACCTCCGCAGCAGGGGGCAAAGGGCCGCGATACATTTGCATCTCAGCGGCAATTTGTATCATTTGCTGTTCGGCAACCGGATTATCCGCGCCGAACAGCGCTTCACGCACGGACTCACTTGCCTGAACGGGCTTTTTGTGCGCTTCTCTTGCCGCTATAGTGTGTTTTGTGTAAATATTCCGCAGCGTTGGCGGCGTGTTTTTGCCGGTCAACATAGCCTCCCTCTACACCCATGGCCGCAGCCATAGAACGCCCTACCTGCGCCCACGCATCTTCCAGCCGGACAGGATCAGGGAAATGCAGCCGTGACGGCGTAAAAATATTTGTGGGGGAAGCAAAACCGCGCCAGAAACCTTTTTTAAAGGGTACAGAAAGCATTTTTTCCTCCGTGTTACAGCATATGGCAGGCAATATAATACCGCCCACTATGCCGCGCTTCGTTTACATATACATTGTGACAAAACCTTGTCAATTATAATATTACTGTTTTACCGCGGCCAAGCGAGCCGCATAAGGAAGCAGGGGAACAGAACCCGCGCCGGCTTAGCCGGAACGGAGAACAGGCTTTATAACTTTAGCCGCCGGCTTTGGAAACCGGCAGGGAAATAATGCGGTCGGCGCGCGGTTTCGCGGCGGCCATTTGTATGTCCGGCTTCCCGCTGCTTTGCGGCGCCCCGGCAAAAGGAATACCCAGAGCCTGCCATACTTCCACCAGCGCTGTTTTCAAGGTTTCAATCAGTGCATCAGTGTGGAACGGTGTCGGCGTAATGCGCAGCCGCTCTGTGCCGCGCGGCACAGTGGGGTAATTTATCGGCTGAATATAAATATTATGTTTTTCCAGCAGCCGGTCAGTAGCGCGCTTGCATAAATCCGGATCCCCCACCAGAACCGGCACAATATGCGTTGCTGTTGTCAGAACCGGCAGGCCGGCCGCCGTCAGAACAGCTTTTGTCTGCTGCGCCTGCCTCTGCTGCGCCGCCCGCTCATTTTGCGATGTTTTTAAATGGCTAATGGCTGCGCGCGCCGCACTGGCAACAGCCGGCGGCAAAGCCGTGGTGAAAATAAAACCCGGCGCATAAGAGCGCACAGCATCAATCAGCGCCTGTGTGCCGGTAATATAGCCGCCCAGCGCGCCATAGGCCTTGGCCAAAGTGCCCTGAATAATATTCATGCGGTTTGCCAGCCCTTCGCGATCGGTAATGCCGCCGCCGCGTGCGCCATACATACCGACAGCGTGCACTTCATCTATATAGGTCAGGGCATTATATTTATCGGCCAGATCGGCAATGGCTTCAACCGGCGCAATATCGCCGTCCATGGAATAGACAGATTCAAAAATAATCAGCTTGGCGCGCTCTTTCCCCGCGCTAGCCAGCAGGCTTTCCAAATGCCGCATATCATTATGACGGAAAATTTTCTTCTCCGCGCCGGAATGACGCACACCCTCAATCATTGAAGCATGATTAAGCTCATCGGATAAAATCAGGCAATCAGGCAACAGCCTGGCAATAGTGGAAATAGCCGCTTCATTGGCAACAAAGCCGGAGGTAAAAACAAGCCCCGCCTCTTTACCGTGCAAATCGGCCAGCTCATGCTCCAGCTCCACCAGATAATGATTCGTGCCGGAAATATTGCGCGTGCCGCCGGCCCCGGCACCTGAGCCTGTGACTGCCCGGCAGGCCGCCTCAATCACTTTTTCATGCTGCCCCATACCCAGATAATCATTGGAGCACCAGATAGTAACATTATGCGCTTTGCCGCCATGGCGCCGGATAGCGTGGGGAAAGGCACCGACAATACGCTCCAGATCGGCAAAAACGCGGTAGCGTTTTTCATTATGCAGGCTGGCCACGGCTTCCTGAAAAAAATCTTCATAGTTCATTTTATACTCCTGCGGCGATATTGCAATAAAAACCGGCGGCAAACAAGAGAAAGCAGGCAGATTTTGTATTTTATAGGCGTATAGGCCTGAAACAGCGCCGGTCACCCCTTTTTACGAAACAGGCATTTCAGCAGAAATTGCATTAAACTGTCATTGCGGCGGATAGAATGGCGCGGCAAAGCCAATATATCGTCCGTTACCCCCGCTTGCCCGCGTGTGGTGGTAACCGCATAATTATAGCCGGCTTCGCGCACAAAATTGCGCATAAGCGGATTTTCTTCCCCATAGGGATAGGCAAAAGACAGCAAGGGGAAGCCGAAAATTTCTTCCAGCCGCTGTTTGGAGTCAATAATTTCCTTTTGTGCCTCAACCGGCGGCAATGCCGGCAAATGCGGGTGAGTGAGGGTGTGCCCGCCCGCCTCATGCCCGCGCGCCGCCCAGTCGCGCATTTCTGCTGCGCCCATCAGCCTTGCTGTTTTGCGCGGCGGTCTATCCCAGTCATTGCCGCCGCCAATATAGCCGGCAACAAAAAAACAGGTGGCGGTAAAGCCAAGCCTGTCCAGCACCGGCATGGCCTGTTGATAAACCGACATGGCACCGTCATCAAAGGTGATAACGGCAATTTTTCCCTTTTTCTCTCCCTTTATATAAGGAATAGCCTGGCGCAGCGACAGACCCTGAAAGCCCAGCGCTTTCAACACTTTCATCTGGCCGGCAAAGCGCGCCGGCTTTACCCATATGCTGCGCGCCGGCGTGCCGCGTTTGGGTGCTTCATCAATATGGTGATAGAGTAGAATCGGAACAGACATGCCGGTTTCCCCGTCAAGGTTATAAGAGTGTAAATTCAGGTTTTCAGGTGAGAGAGCAGAGCAATTTGCGCCCGGTACAGCGGGCGCAACAGCTCATGCCGCAATTTTTGCCCGATAGTGCGCTTTTGTGTCAGGGTAGAGCCGCCGATTTTAGCCGATATTTCGGCAATGCCGCCGGGGCGCAATGCTGCCGGGTGTATTTTTGTAACCCAGAACATTTGCAAAAACACATCAAGCGGCCGGTCGAAATGCCGTGTCTCCGCCAGCAGTTTTTCTGCTGCTTTCCGGCTCAGCATATAAGAAACAGCCCCAAGTCCGACAGGCGCCGGGCTTATCAGCTCTGTTTGCCCCTGTTGCGCGATCAGGCGGCCGCTTTCCCGGTCGCGATGGGGAAAGCGGATAAGCCCGCAAGCCTGAATATGCGCCGCTGCCAGCGCCAGCGCCTCGGCAAAATTTTCCCGCGGCTGCATATCATCTTCGGTAATCAGGGCGGCCGCGCAGCCCCGCTCCAGCATGGTCTGCCAGGCCAGGCGATGGGAGAGAAAACAGGCAATTTCTGCCGGTTTTAGAGCAAAAGGATAAAAGGGAAGAAAGATTTTGCGCCGGTAAACAGCCTCACTCTGCGCTTGTGGCATCTGCTCGGCATCGATAGCCGGCAGCACTTCTGCCCCGGTAAAAAGCACCTGCTGCGCCACCAGGCGTTGCAGGCTGTCAACATTTTCCTGCCGCGCAGCGGCGCGGCCAAGATGCAGGATAAAGGCCGGTAATTTAGCGGAAGCAGCCGCCCGCCCGGCCTGGCTTTTATCTGGGCACTCATTCATTTTTTGCTTCCTCCGCTGCTTTATGCGCCAGGGATAATAAATGTCGCCTGACAGTTTCAGGCAGATTTGCACGAAATTTTTCCACCAGAACATGGTGCAGTTCCGCCTGTGCGGCCGGCGGATACAGACCTATATCCTGAATACAGGCAAATTGCCCGGCGCTGTGTTGGATTTTAGCCAGAATAGCGGCATAATGCTGCGGCGATTTTATATCATCGAGATAAATAATGTCAGGCGGGCGAGCGGGCACAGCGCCGCGCTTTATCTCCAGGTGATTGGCTAATGAGACCGGGTTAAACTGTTGCGGCGCGCGAAAGCGGAAGCTGAGCTGGCGCGTCAGAACTGCCGGATTGGCGCGAAAAAAACCGGCAAAGGTAGATTTGCGCAGCGGGTGAGGATAATGCGGCACGGCAAGGAATCTGGCGCCAAAACTGTTAAAACCGCCGCTAAGCCGTGCTCCCAGCCACAGCGAAGTGCTGTGCCTTGGCGGCAGGCGATAAGACGAAATTCCGGCCAGCATTTGCCGGTAAAAATGGCGCAGCTTTACTGCGCCGACACTTTTCCACACACCAAATAATCTGGGCACGCCATTGATAAAAAAATCCTGCGCTGTCACCGGCGCATTGATAAAAAAATCATCATTGCTGAAAATAAAATGCTCAGCCAGGCCGGGAATGCGCCATAACACAGCCTCAATAGAACGGGAGTTAAAACTGGGGCGCACAGCCGCAAATTGCGGCAAATCAGCACTGGCGGCAAAAATTTCATCATGGCTGACGAGCTGCAAAAAACCTGGCGGGCATTTGCCTTCATTGACAAAATCGGGCAAGAGCGCCGGCAGTTGATTATCAGTTACAATAAAAATTTTGTGGATAAAAGGCGCATAGCGCAGGACAGAGGCAATATTATAATAAATCTCACCATTATCCTGGAAGCGGATTTTGGTTGTTTTTTCAAAGCCGTGTTTTGTTTCTTCCTTGTTTGGCGCCCGGCCGCCGGCTCTTTTTTTATCCTCCGCCAGGTAAAATTTGCGGGCGGCCTTGTGCCCTGGCTCCTGCCCGTCTACCCAGGTGATAACATAATCTATCTGCATGTGTTTACGGCCTTTGCCCCTGTTGCGGGATAATGCGCTGCACCCGGGTGCAGTCTAAAGGCAAAGCCGGCAGATTAAAAGCTGTTTCCCAAAAACTTGCAGAGTTTTTGGGAAAGGAGTTGTAACGCTCATAAAATGGGGGAAAGATGCTTTCAGACCAAAAGTGCGGCGGCGGCTCAATATTTCCCCAAAACTGCCTGAAGCCCTGTTTTATCAGCTCCGGCAGCAACAAAAACAACCAGAGCCGAGAATATTATTCTCCGATTGTATCTGTGCCCGTGGCTGCGGCACTGGTTCCGGCAAAGCGGCAAGAGCCGGGCAGGCATGGTGACTTGCTCCGGCTGGCCGACAGGCGGCAATTATCTGCTCTTGACCCGCAGATCCGCTGCCGCTTTGCGCTATGAGCGGGCCGGGGCGGCAGGGGCATTGTAACCGGCAGGAATAAAAGCAGAAAGGCGGGGGAAGGAGAACAGGAGGCAAAAGCGCAAAACGGCTTTGCATAGACGGAGAAATATGGTAAAACTCGCCGCCAATCCGTTAAACAGGGGGTGTCCTGTTATTGGGTACCGCCGCGATTTTTTGAGGAATTGGCCATGGCAAAACTTGTTGAAAGCCCGACCGGGGCTTTTGCTCTTACTTTTGATGATGTGCTGCTTGTCCCCGGGCATTCGCATATTATGCCGGCGCAAACGCAGCTCAAAACCCGCATTGCCCGCACAATAGAGCTGAATTTGCCGCTTTTATCTTCTGCCATGGATACCGTAACCGAGGCGCGACTGGCTATTGCCATGGCGCAGGCCGGCGGGCTGGGGGTTATCCATCGCAATTTAAGCCCGGAACAACAGGCGGAAGAAGTCCGCCGGGTAAAGAAATTTGAAACCGGCATGGTGGTCAATCCGATCGTCATCGGCCCTGAGGCCAGCCTGCTTGACGCGCAGCAAGTGATGAAAGCGCATAATATTTCCGGCATTCCAGTGGTGGAGCAGGAGGGCAAAGGGCGTGTGCCGGGGCGGCTGGTCGGTATTTTGACCAATCGCGATGTGCGTTTTGCCGGTAATCCGCAGCAGAAAATCTGCGAATTGATGACGCATGAAAATCTGGTTACTGTGCGGGAAAATGTTAGCCAGGAGGAGGCAAAAAAGCTGCTGCACCGCAACCGGATTGAAAAATTGCTGGTGGTAGATGCCAAAGGCCGCTGTGTCGGCCTGATTACGGTAAAGGATATTGAAAAGGCCGGGCTTAACCCCAATGCGGCCAAAGATGCGCATGGCCGTTTGCGGGTGGCAGCGGCGGTGAATGTCGGCAAAGACGGGCTGGAGCGCGCCGAGCGGCTATGTGCGGCCGGCATTGATATGCTGGTGGTGGATACGGCGCATGGCCATTCGCAGCGCGTGCTTGATTCGGTGAAGGAAATTCGCCGGTTAGTTGATAATAATACGGCCATTATGGCTGGCAATATTGCTACGGCTGAGGCAACAAAAGCCCTGATTGATTGCGGGGTAGATGCGGTCAAAGTGGGGGTAGGGCCGGGTTCTATCTGCACCACGCGGATTATTGCCGGTGTCGGCGTGCCGCAATTAGCGGCGATTATGGGCGCGGTAGAGGCGGCGGCTAAAGCCGATATTCCGGTGATTGCCGATGGCGGCATTAAATATTCCGGTGATTTTGCCAAGGCGCTGGCAGCAGGTGCCGCCGCCGCCATGGTCGGCTCATTGCTGGCGGGGACAGAGGAAAGCCCGGGTGAGGTTTATATGTATCAGGGGCGGCCGTTCAAAGCCTATCGCGGCATGGGTTCTGTCGGCGCTATGGCGCGCGGCTCGGCCGACCGCTATTTTCAGGCAGAAGTGCGCGATGAGCTGAAACTGGTGCCGGAAGGGGTTGAAGGCCAGGTGGCCTATAAAGGCACGGTGGCCGGGGTGCTGCACCAGTTAGCCGGCGGTTTGCGCGCCGCTATGGGCTATGTCGGCGCCGCCGATTTGCAGGAATTTCACCAAAAAGCAAAATTTGTCCGCATCACCAATGCCGGGTTGAATGAAAGCCATACGCATAATGTTACCATTACGCGTGAAAGCCCTAATTATCATACGTAAAGCCGGGCAAATTGCGCTGAAGCGGCAGAGAGTAAGGCCTGGAGGCCGACAGGCGGCAGGCCGGGCAGAAATATAGCAAAAGAGGGCGGGCGGTGAAGAGGACACAAGAACAGGCTGCGGTTTTTCCCATGAGTTTTATCCGCCCGGTGTGAGTTTTATTGATAAAGGCTGTTTTTTGGTTGAGTTTGCAGAGCTGTGAAATAAGCCAATCTGGTTTTATTTGTGCCTTCTTGTTGCTTTGCGGCGGGGCAGCGGTGCGGGCGCGCCCTTTTCCGCTGTTGTCCCTGCGGTAAAGTTCCTCAAGATAAACTCTACCCGGTAGCGCTATGTCTTGTGCCCCGCTCCATGGCCTTGCAAGCTGAGTCTCCGGCTTGAGCCTATGGCGGTGCGGTCGCTTTTCTCCGGCGCGGCGGCGCCCGTAAGGCGCTGTTTGATCCCGGCATAAGCCGACCACAGGATATAACGCTAAAGACAAGTTATCTTATTGATTTTTAACATTTTTTTATATATATTGATAATATGTTATCACTTATCGCACTGTTTTTAGATAAATAATAATATATTGTTATTTATCTTGATTTTTATAAGATAAGTGATAACATATTATTATTTATCTCGGAGGTATTTTAATGGTTTTTATGCTCACCGCAGAGGAAGCGCAAAGAAAAATAGCCGATAATTGCTGCCGGCGGCGTTTGGCCATGGGGTTGACGCAGGCCGATTTAAGCGCGCGCTCAGGTGTCTCTTTGCCCAGCTTACGCCGTTTTGAACAAAAATCAGCTATTTCTTTGGAGGGATTTTTAAAGCTGCAAGCTATATTAGGCAGTCTGAACGATGTTCTGACGGCCAGCGATCAAGACGAAACGGTCTTTTCTTCTATTGATGAAATTCTGGGGCGCGCAGACAGGCCAAAACGCAAAAGAGGGCGGCGTAAATGAGCTTTCCTCGCGATAAATGTGACAGGCTGCAGGTCGGCTTGCAGTTTTCACAAGATAAAGCGCCGATAAATGTCGGCACTTTGGCCCTTGTGAAAGAAGCAAGAAGCCAAAAAATATATTTCCAGTATGATGCGTCTTTTCTTTCTTCCGGCCTGCGCTTGTCTCCGCTGCATCTGCCTTTGGAAGCAAAGCTGTTTACATTCACAAACCCGGCTTTTGAAAATTTGCCCGGCGTGTTTGACGACAGCCTGCCGGACGGCTGGGGGCGTTTATTATGCGACCGTTTTGCTCGCCGGCATGCTGTTGATCCGGCCTCTGTCTCACCCCTGGATCGCCTGGCTTATATCGGTAAAACAGCAATGGGAGCTTTGGTCTATGAACCGGCTTATGAGAATGATGAAGCGGAAGAAAAGCTGGACTTAAATCGCCTTGCTGAAGAAGCGAAGGCAGTTTTGACCGGTTCTTCTGATGCGGTTTTGCGTGAGCTGCTGGCTTTAAACGGCTCTTCGGCGGGCGCGCGCCCCAAGGCGCTGATCGGCGTAGACAAAGATCATAAAGAGATTATCGGCAATGCTCATGAAATGCCGGCAGGTTTTACCCCCTGGCTGGTGAAGTTTTCTAACACACAGGACGGCAGTGACGCCGGAGCGATTGAATATGTTTATGCTTTAATGGCCAGGCAGGCCGGGCTTGTTATGCCGGAAACCTGGTTATTCCCGGCCGAGAGAGGAGCCGGCTTTTTTGCCGTCAAGCGTTTTGACAGGGAGGAACGGCGGCGTTTGCACATGCACACGGCAAGCGGTTTGCTGCATGCTGATTTCCGCGTGCCTTCGCTGGATTATCAGGATTTGATGAAACTGACACAATATATGACGCGTGATATAAGGGAAGTAGAGCAGCTCTATCGTCTGGCTGTTTTTAATGTATTGGCGCATAATCGCGATGATCACGGCAAAAATTTCAGCTTTTTGATGAATGAAGCAGGAGAATGGCGGCTGGCGCCGGCTTATGACTTAACCTTTTCTTCCGGGCCGGGCGGTGAGCAAAGCACCATGGTGCTGGGGGAAGGGAAAAACCCCGATGAAAACACATTGCTGAAATTAGCGTCCGGCTTCAAATTGCCGGCTAAAAACTGCCGGGAAACCATAGAAAGGGTAAAAAGCGCCCTGACAAATTGGCCGCACCTGGCCGCGCATTATGGTGTCAGCCGCGCCAATATTGCCCATATAGGTGCGAAATTGCAGGTGAAATAAAGCCGCTTCCCCGCGGCTTTTCGTATTTCTTGTTGTATAAACCCGATCAGGCGGCCGGCTTATGGGCGTTGACCAGTTTTTCCGCCTCAGCCAGCAGCGGTGTTACAGCTTGGCGGATAAGCCCGGCAAAATTTTCATAATCCGCCTGATGCGGCGTGCGATTGCGCCAGAACAGGAAAATTTTGCGCTGCGGTTTGTCCCTGGTGAAGGCGCTGATCCGCAAATGCCGGTTTTTATGTTCGGCCATGCAGGCCAGTTGTGGAATAAGTGTGACCCCGAAATTATAAGAGACAAGCTGTAAAATCGTGGTCAGTTCAGTCGCGCTGAATTCTTTGCGAAAATTGCCGGTTTTGCATAAATCCAGCATTTGGTCGCGCAGGCAATGGCCGTCTTCCAGCAGCAATAGCCGCTCAGGCTTAATCGCCTCAGGTGAGGGCAGACCGCCGGCGCAATCTTTATCTTCAGATGAAGAAGCAAGGTAAAATTTATCGGCAAAAAGCAGATGCCTGGTCAATCTTTCATCGGGGAAACTATCGGCGGCAATAACCAGATCCAGACTGCCGGCGCTGATTTTCTGGTGCAGGGTTTCGGTGCGGGCTTCCAGAATTTCCAGCTTCAGCTCAGGATTATGTTTCTCAATAGCCGGCAATAAAGGTGCCAGCAAATAAGGCGCGACAGTCGAAATAATGCCGATACGCCAGGCAGAGTGATAAGGCCCGCGTGAGGTGGAGGATATTTTTTCGAATTCTCCCATGCGGTTTAAAACATCGTGAATAACGGGGAGAAAACGCCGGCCTATATCGGTTAAAATAACTTTTTTTGACATACGCTCAAACAGGGGAGCACCTACCATTTTTTCCATTTCAGCAATCTGGACGGAAAGAGCCGGCTGCGATATACCTGCCATTTCGGCAGCCATGCCGAAATGCTGCGTGGTAACGAGAGCCTCAAAATAGCGCATTTGGCGAACGGTAAACATAAATTTTTATTCCACATTCCTATAATAACGGGTTTACTGTTATCGGCGAATTGTTTGAAAGTAAAGCTTTACCGACGCTCCCTTCCCGGTGTCTCCCAGCTCTCAAAGGCATAACCCCAAGTTTTCTGCGTCCTTCCACCACCCTCTTGCCTTGAG
>NZ_QLZD01000042.1 GCF_008636115.1 Candidatus Tokpelaia sp.
AAAATATCAAGAAAAAACGGCCGCCCAAGCTTAAGCCGGGCATTGACATCGCGATAGCTATGCACAATAAACTCGACCGGGACTTTTATCCGCCTCAGATCCATCTCCTCGCGCAGCAGCACCCCCTCTACCTGCCCCCAATGCTCCGGTGCTGCTGCTTCCTTATTATTGACAATAATCAGCAAATCATAATCGGAATTATAGCCGCTTTTGCGGTCTATCACCTGCTTGCCGCGGGCATAAGAGCCAAACAGGATAATCTTCAAAATACGGCCGCGGCGCAGAGCCTCATTGGCCTGCGGCAGCTCAGCCGGGCGGAAGGCGGCTAAAATGGTTTTGACAATATAAACCAGCTCGCGCCGGCGGCGCGGCGGCAAATGCCCAATATAAGGGTTTTGCTCGGTTATATAAAAGGCCATAAGACAGTTTTAGAACCGACTGCTGCCGCAAGCAAGGCTGTGGCCGCTTTTATGCAAAATTATTTGCTGTGCCGGCGGCAGCAGAACGGCCGC
>NZ_QLZD01000003.1 GCF_008636115.1 Candidatus Tokpelaia sp.
AATTTCCCCGATGATAAACAGAAGGAAATTAACGCCTGGCTGCTTACTGAAAACGGGGCGCTGGCAATGGCGCGGGCATTTCCGGGCGCTGGTGGGGCGAAATAATTATCGTTCCTGCGCCTCTGTGCTACGCATACGCGCAGGACTTCCAAATGAGAGTGAAATGCTGGCATGAAGTTCACAGTTGAACAAAACCCGGCGGCCAATAATGGCTGGGAAGTTTGGGCGAACCGAAGTGATGGCGTGGCATACCGGATTGCGTGGTTTCCGCCGGAAGACGGAGACATCGCGCGGGGTTATGCCGCCGCATGCACCAAGGAAGGACGAGAAGTATGACAGCTAAGATTATATCTATCACTGGCGGGAAGCAGGCAACGGGAGCGGCCGATAATAATACCTGCCTGTTTAGCCTGGAGATAACGGCAGGCGCTGACGGCGTGCTGCGCGGCGGGGCATATGTGCCCGATGACCTGTCTGCGGCCGATTTGGCGCATA
>NZ_QLZD01000030.1 GCF_008636115.1 Candidatus Tokpelaia sp.
CGCGCCGGCGGGATAGGTTCACCGCAATGGCGGCAATAAACCTCTTCTCCGGGGGCTACTTTGTCCGTGCCCATCATGATTTCGCTCATTTCAAGCCCTCAACCAGCACTTGCCTTTTTGCCTCGCAAGCGCGTAAAGCCTGCCTGTCGCGCGCCCATAGGCTGGTGGCGCGGCTCTGGCTTAACCCTGCCGGCGGCAAGGTTTGCGGCGCGCTGCAAGCTTGGGCTGCAAATGCCGGCACGGCAGAGCGGATAAATTCCGTCTTAATGACCGGCTGTGCCGGCAGCGGTGTTGAGCAGCCCGATATGAGCAGCGTCAAGACCGCAGCTATTATCCGATAATGTCGCATTTTTTGCCTCTAATTCTTCCAGTTCCGCTTCCAGTTCCGCCCGCTTGCCTTCAAATGCGTGCTCGGCTATCAAAGCCTTTTCCTGCAATTCGTTTTGTCGGCGCAGTGCCGCCGCATTACTTTTTGCAATTTCTGC
>NZ_QLZD01000004.1 GCF_008636115.1 Candidatus Tokpelaia sp.
CCTATGAGCCTATGAGCCTATGAGCCTATGAGCCTATGAGCCTATGAGCCTATG
Organism: Candidatus Tokpelaia sp.; assembly: GCF_008636115.1. GTDB lineage: Bacteria > Pseudomonadota > Alphaproteobacteria > Rhizobiales > Rhizobiaceae > QLZD01. The sequence goes on from NZ_QLZD01000004.1 coordinate 55, forward strand.
AGCCTATGAGCCTATGAGCCTATTGGCGCTCTCCGGTTTTTATTCATCAAGGGCTTTAATAATATTTTCCACCGTTTTTTTGGCGTCTCCAAACAGCATCATAGTATTATCGCGGAAGAAAAGCTCATTTTCTACGCCGGAATAGCCTGCCCCCATACCGCGCTTTAAAAACAGCACTGTGCCCGCTTTTTCCACATCAAGCACCGGCATGCCATATATAGGAGAGGTTTTATCGGTTTTGGCGGCGGGGTTGGTTACATCATTGGCACCAATAATAAAAGCAACATCAGTCGTGGCAAATTCTGAATTAATATTTTCCAGCTCGAAAACCTCATCATAGGGCACATTGGCCTCAGCCAGCAGCACATTCATGTGGCCGGGCATGCGCCCCGCCACCGGGTGAATAGCATATTTCACCTCTACCCCGTCTGCTTTCAGCTTGTCGGCCATTTCCCGCAAAACATGCTGCGCCTGTGCTACCGCCATGCCATAGCCCGGCACAATAATCACCTTGGCAGCATTTTTCATAATAAAAGCGGCATCATCAGCCGAGCCTTGCTTGACCGGGCGTTGTTCCTCTGCCCCGGCTGCGGCACCGGCCGCAACCTCACCGCCGAAACCGCCCAAAATCACCGAGAGGAAAGAGCGGTTCATGCCTTTGCACATAATATAGCTCAATATGGCGCCGGAAGAGCCGACCAGCGCCCCGGTAATAATCAGCGCCAGATTACCCAGCGTGAAGCCGATACCCGCCGCCGCCCAGCCGGAATAAGAATTCAGCATGGAAACAACAACCGGCATATCGGCACCGCCAATAGCGATAATCATGGTAACGCCAATAACAAAAGCCAGCAGCACAATCAGCCAAAAAGCAAAATGGCTCTCACATATGGCGAAAACAAGCAGCACCAGCACCAAAGCCGCGCCCAGGCCAATATTTAACAGCCCGCGCGCCGGCAGCAAAACCGGCCGGCCGGAAAGGCGGCCGTCAAGTTTTAAAAAAGCAATAATCGAGCCGGTAAAAGTCATGGCGCCAATAGCTGCGCCCAGCCCCATTTCTACCAAAGCGCGCGCGTGGATCTGCCCCGTTTCGCCAATACCGAAAGAAGAAGGCGAATAAAGCGCCGCCACCGCCACCATAACCGCCGCCAGCCCGACCAGAGAATGAAAAGCCGCCACAAGTTGCGGCATGGCGGTCATGGCAATTTTCCGGGCAATATAAGCGCCGATAGCCCCGCCTATGGCAAGGCCAATCCCTATCAGCACCAGGCCGCCAATCGAGGGCGCCGCCAGCAGAAGCGTGGTGATAATAGCCAGCGCCATGCCTGCCATACCGTAAATATTGCCCCGGCGAGCGGTTGTCGGGGTCGATAGACCGCGCAGCGCCAGAATAAACGAAACGGCGGCAATCAAATAAAGCAGAGCAGCAAAATTTACACTCATGAGTCTTACCCCGTCATTTATCTTTTTTGCGATACATAGCCAGCATGCGCTGGGTTACCAGAAAACCGCCGAAAATATTGATACTGGCCAGAATCAGCGCCAGAAAACCGAAAAAAGCGGCAATAGCGGAAAGAGAAAGAGCCACTGCCAGCACAGCGCCGACAATAATCACTGAAGAAATGGCATTGGTCACCGCCATAAGCGGCGTATGCAAAGCAGGAGTAACTGACCACACCACATAATAGCCGACAAAAACAGCCAGCACAAACACGGCCAGTTGAAACATAAACGGATCTGCCCCGCTTGCTGCCTGAGCTTTATGCAAGGCCAGCGCAACATCACCGCCCGCAGCCCTGACTGCTGCCGCTGCCGTTTCCAGATTATCCAATGCTTTACTAAGGGCTTCTACCGCCATTATTCAGCTCCTCGCTTGTTTCCCGTTTGTCCGCCGTAATCTGCCGAGCCGCCGGCCCTTTTTCCGACTGCAAAATATTTATTTTGTTTGCCCAATCTCCGACTCTATGCGGCCGGGCGGCCTGAGGCGAAACATCTCATATTCTCGGCTCCAGATTGACAGATTCCGCTTTATCGCTTTCTTCACCCTCAGCAGCATTATTCACCACGGCTTTGGCTGCAGCTTCATCGCTCTCTTCGGCAGTTTTTTCCGGTTTGACAGCAGCTTTATCACCCTTGGACAGATACGCAAAAGCGGGGATAACCGGTAACAGGCACCCTTCTGCCATAAGCAAACTCGCTTTGACCAGCTCATCATTGCTGTCAGGGGCAAAAATACCGCTTTCTTTATCGGTAAATTGGGCGATAAAGGCATAAAGATTGCGCGCATAAAGCTCAGAGGCTGTTGCCGCCACCCGTCCCGGCATATTTTGCCAGCCGATAAGCTTGACCCCGTCTATCTCAATTATATCATCAGCCGCCACGCCCTCAATATTACCGCCGCGCTCCACCGCCAGATCCACCAGAACCGAACCGGCGCGCATGGATTTAATCATTGCAGCGCTGACCAGACGCGGCGCCGGGCGCGAAGGAATGAGCGCCGTAGTAATAATAATATCCTGTTTGGCAATATGCCCGGCAATGAGCGCCGCCTGGCGCTGCTGATAATCCGCCGACATTTCCCTGGCATAACCGCCTGCTGTTTCCGCCGCGCGGAATTCTTCATCTTCCACTGCGATAAATTTTGCCCCCAGCGAGGCCACCTGCTCTTTGGCTGCCGGACGCACATCAGTGGCAGTTACCACGGCACCCAGGCGGCGCGCCGTGGCAATGGCCGACAGGCCCGCCACACCGGCACCCATGACAAAAACTCTGGCAGCGGGCACAGTGCCGGCGGCTGTCATCATCATCGGCAGCAGCCGGCCATAATGCGCCGCCGCCTCAATAACAGCACAATAGCCCGCCAGATTGGCCTGAGAAGACAGCACGTCCATGGATTGGGCACGGGTAATGCGCGGCATCAATTCCATCGAAAAAGCCCGCAGCCCGGTGGCGGCCAAAGCAGCCAGCTCAGTTTCGGCATTATGCCCATAAGGATCAAGCAGACACAGGCAATAAGCGCCTTTTTTATAAAATTCAGCCTCTTGCAGAGTCGGGCGGCGCAATTTCAGCACAATATCGGCTTTGGCGGCCTCTTCCCGCTCGACAATTTCCGCCCCGGCAGCGGCAAAAGCCGCATCAGGCTGAGCCGCAGCCTGCCCCGCGCCCCTTTCCACCATCGGCGCAAAGCCGAGCATTTTATATTTCCTGATTGTTTCGGGCGAGGCGGCCACCCGCTTTTCTCCCGCAAAGCTTTCTTTGGCAACAAAAACAGACAGCGCCACAGCATATCTCCCGACAATAAGGCCTTCGCTTTATATATGGTTTCGACAGCACTATACAAGCATTCTGCCGGCCAAGGCAAGGAGGCCCGGGTGCCGGCCGGCCAAATTGCGCAAAAATTTATCAGCGCGCACAAAGAGAGCAGAAAAAACAGTGGGCAAACTCTTTGGGAGAGAAAGCGGGAGCCTTGCTATAAAGATTTTTGCAACTTATAGATAAAGGCGAAACAAAACGGCCTGTCCCGGCCGCAGTGCCGATATGCGGCGCGAAACTGTCGAAATAGTAAGAGTATACGCAATTATGGCCAAAATCATTGACGGCAAATATCTTGCCGAAGAAATACTCACCAGGGTCAAAAGCGAGACTGCCCGCCTGCAGCAGCACGGCCGGCAACCGGGGCTGGCGGTTATTCTTGTCGGAGCAGATCCGGCAAGTGTGCTTTATGTTGCGTCAAAAAGCCGCAAAGCTTCAGCCTGCGGCTTTCATTCCCGCACAATCCGGCTGGAAGACACGGTTTCCCAAGATGAAATACTGGAGCAGATCCGGCAATTAAATGCTGATGAAGCAGTGCACGGCCTGCTGGTGCAACTGCCTTTGCCCAAACATATTGATACGCAAACAATAGTGCAGGCTATCGCGCCGGAAAAAGATGTAGACGGCCTCACTTACAGCAATGCCGGGCGGCTGGCAAGCGGCGGCAGCGGCGGTTTTACCCCCTGCACGCCGGCGGGCATTATGTATATTGTGCGTCATATTCACGGTGATGATTTGTCAGGCCTTGATGCGGTTATTGTCGGCCGCTCCAATATTGTCGGCAAGCCGACCGCCGCCTTGTTGCTGGCAGCCAATGCCACAACCACAATAGCCCATAGCCGCACCCGCGATTTGCCTGAAGTTATTCGCAGCGCCGATATTCTGGTAGCAGCAGCCGGGCAGGCGGAAATGATCAAGGGCAGTTGGATAAAACCGGGGGCAACTATTATTGATGTCGGCATAAACCGCATTCCCGCCTCGCGGCATAGCGGCGAAAAAACCAGGCTTGCCGGCGATGTGGAATTTGATACGGCCTCTATTATTGCCGGGCATATCACCCCTGTCCCCGGCGGAGTGGGGCCGATGACCATTGCCATGCTGATGGCCAATAATTTGACGGCAGCTTATCGCGCCGCCGGCGCCGATGTGCCGGAGCTGAGCTAAAGGGGAAGTCAGAGAGCATTAGCGGCAAATTGTGCAACCCGGGCATTTTTGCAAATTACCGCTAAACAAGGGGGGGGGCAGTGTGAATCAGCTGGTCATATCTCTCATTGTTTTACTAATTCCCGGGCTTATTGCCGCCCTTGTCTATGATTCCATCACACAGCATGAGAAATGGAATAATTTTACATTTTCTGTAGCAGCTATCTTGTTTGGTTGGTTTAGTTATCTGCCGCTTTATCTGATAAACTGGCTGTTTAGCGTCTTTTCATGCTTACATATAAATTTTCGCTTTAATATCTTAATTACATTATTAAAATTACTGAACAACGAAGCAATAGATAATTCTATTTATATGGATATTATCTTCGCTTCTGTGTTTGCTATTGGTTTTGCTTTTCTTACTTCACGTTGTGTCAATAGAAAATATTTAAATCACTTGGCGCAAAAAATGCATATTTCCAGTAAATATGGCGATGAAAATCTTTTTTCTTATTATCTTAATTCCGATGAAATAGATTGGGTTTATGTTCGCTGGCCTGAACGGAATTTAATATATAGAGGACTCATTTCAAAACATTCAGAGACACTCGATATACAAGAGATTGTCCTGCTTGATGTAGATATTTATAATTACCGGGATTCCGCTTTTTTATATCATGTAAAAACTATATATTTATGTGGCAAAGCAGGAGATTTTACAATAGAACTGGCGAAAGAAAAGAAAAAAGAAGATGACAATCCATAAATCAGGAATTTTACTATGAGCGCCCATATAAAACTGACAGAAGGGTATATAAGAGGCCAACCAAAAGGCCGCCCTGTTACAGGCGGAGTGACCCAAGTGACCAACGGGCAGATAAAAAGTGCCTCAGGCTATTCTCCGCGCCTGAAGGCGGAAATTGCGCCGCCGCCGCCGTTACAGCCGCAAAAACACAATGGCAAGAAATAAATACTTATTCTTTTTGCCGATAGCCTGCGTGTTTTTTACTTTCTGCTCCCGCCGTATATTTTCCTGACAGTCAAAGAGAGGATAAAACACTCTGCAATACAACAGGCGGGGCTTTACCGGTAAAGCTTTTATATGTAAGGCTGATTTCTGTTTTACCAGAAAAGGGAAAAATCTGATGAGTAAACTCCCCGCCTTGACATTGACTATATTGCTGGGTTTGAGCCTTCCCGGTCTGGCCTCTTCCAATGCAGACGAATATCAGAAAGAAATAGATACGCATCAGGAGGAAAAAGATCAGGCCTATTGGGAAAAAAGAGACGAACATTTGCAGCCTAGCCCTAAAGAGGCCGTAGATGATCATAAATACAGGTTTGGGGAAGACGATCCGGAATATGAAAATCAGACGGCAGTTGAGAAGCAGTTCGACAATGAGAAACACCGGAAAAAATAAAGCGTGAGAAATATGTTACGCATTATAAAAATTATTCCGGTTGGAATGCCGCATAAAAGCACAAGGATTTCTCCGGGAGGTGCGCCCTTTCACCCTCCTGCCAATCGGGCAAAGTGTTTTTGTGCCAGGCTGATAAAATGACGGGCGCGATCGGCCGCCGGTATTGTGCGGTTTTGTAAAAAATAAGCCCAGGGATAAAGCGGGCTTTGCTCAAAAGCGCGGCCGAAATAAATATTTGCCAAAAGATAAAACAGGCTGTCTTTGACAGAAAAGCCAAGATTGCGGGCATAATCCAGGCTCATACTGACAAGTTTATGCCGGGTTTGTGCTGTCCATAATCCCGCCCGCACGGGGAAAATGGTTTCCAGAATCTTTTCGCCCAAAGCCAGCCGCTCCGGTAGTGACATATTTTCCAAAACTGAATTGCCAAAATGCGGGCCGGCATAAAACTCGGCAATATAGCGCAGTTTTTTGTCAAAATCCGTAAAGTCTTTTTCACATTCTACCGCATATTCGTCAATAATGCCCAGCAGCCTGTCCAGTAACAGCATTTTGTCACTATAAGTCTCGTGCCAGCCAATGAGGCTCAGCATATCGGCATATTGCATGTCCTGCTCAAAGAAAAAACCGCAATAAACAACCGCTATTACATAATGCCAAATCTGCTTCTCGGTAATAAAGCCTTTTAACGCTGCGCGTTTTTGCACTTTTAGTGCCAGTTTCTCCAATTCGTTTGCCGTCAAGGTTCCCGTATAAGCGGGGAAAGAGCGGCGCATAAACAAGGCCGTGCGCTTCTGAAACAGCACAAGCTGATCATCGGCAAATAAATCTTCCAGCATTTCTCCGGGGCGGATAAAAGCCGGCAAGCCGGATTTATTCGCTCTTTCCGGCAGCGGCCAATCCATATGGTCAAAAATATCCTGCATTTCACTCTCATCTGCCGGTTTTTGCACAACAGGGCCAAGATAAAACAGCGGCAATAAAGGTCTTGCCGCGCCGTCCATAATCACACCAACATCAGCACCGCCCCAATAAACCGGGGAAACAGGCTTTATCAAGCAGGCAACTCAGGAAACAAAGAGCGGACAAGCGCTTCACTATTTTCCTTTTCCAGGTCATATTGTTCTTTTTTATAGCCCTGCGGATAAAAGCGATAAATATGAAGCTGACGCGGATTAAAATAGTCGAAGTAAATTATCATTTCCAGCAAAGAAGATATAGTTTGATATTCTTTTTTACCCAGATTTTTTATTAAAGAATGAAAGAAACGCGGATTATAAAAACGAAAATAGGCCGTTTTAGCATCAGAAAACCGGGCATGGCTGAAACGCTGCCAAAAAGCCTTTATTTGCAAAAACGGCGCATGGCTGACAAAAAACACGCCCAGGCGGACAAAATCCCGATTGGCAAACAACCAATCGGCAAAACCGGTTAAAGGCGCGCCGCCCGACCGCCAGACCGGCGCCTCCAGGCTGATAAGATAAGGTGCCACTTCTTCCAGATTTTCCGGCTCCGGCAAAAGTATAGACCATTGCTGCGGCGGATAATCTTCTATCGCTGCCAGTAAATCACTGGTGGCGCCGTTCATGGCGCTGCCGGCTTCCAGCAAAGCCAGAAATGTGCCATAGTGCTTGTATTGGTTCAGGAAAGCAGCAAGATTCAAAGCAAAATCACGCTGCTTTTGATATAATTCCTGCCCTGCTCCAAAACGCATTACACTTTCCGCCATAAACCGCCCCGTTTCCTGCCCTGCTTTTCTGCCCGAATCTGCGCGGCAACAGCTTGCCTGCAACAAAACACCATATTTAGGGCGAAAAACAGCCGAGGCAAAATTCAGCCCCGGCAGGCGGGCGATCATAATATAGCGATCAGACAATCGCTCTGCCGGCTCTGCTTTATCGCCATTCGGTCACAGGCGCTGCCGCCGCGCCGGAAGCCTGCTGCCCGGCAAAATTCTGCCAGATATTCTGACTATATTTTTTATTGGCAAAACCGGCTTTATGAAAATCCGTTGCGGCCCAATCCTGCTCCATCAAGTCGCGCTCTATAGCCGCCTGTAACGCCCGGTCATCAACCTGTTCCTTGCCATAGGCCCCATTAACAGGCAGGTCGCCGGCGCCTGGCCGCCGCCCGTCCGGCCCGGCGGCAGCCTGTTGCGCTTCATAAGCAGGCTTGTCGGACGCTTCCATTTGCCGCTGTTTTTGCCGCGCCAGAATTTTTTCCTCAAACAGCGCCGCCCACGGCGTTTGCTCCAGCTTGAAATGCTCCTTGCACGGGTGATACCCGGCCGGCAGACGGAAAGCCGCAATATTGGCAGCAGCAAAGGCGACAAAGCCAATGCGATTGCCCGGTGCCCGATTGCCCGGTGCCATGCCTTTATCCTTCACCCCCAGCCCCAAATAAATAATTGCGGTGCTTTTCTGCCCCCCGGCGCCGTTGACCGGCACAGACAAAACACCAAGACAAAAGGCAATATTATAAGTTCCCTGCTGCTCTGCCACCATGAGCGCTCCAAGGCAGGCCTCGCTCCCCACGCCATAATGCAGCCAGTTTTCAGCGCCAGCGGCACCCGCAGCAAGCCCGGCATAATATTGGCCGGTTTTGGGGTTAAAAGCGTGCGCCAGGCACCAATCGGCATAGAGGCCGCTCCATGAGCCTTCCCGGCGCGGCCCGGCCGGCACGGTCTGATAACCGGCCGGCGCGCGCGCTGCCGGCAAAAGTGACAATTCCTCTGCCGGTAACAAACCGTTTTGTTCTGCTCCTGCCGCCAGAGGCGAAAAAACCAGCGGCAGATTTTTCTTATCATTATTTTGCTCAGCAGCAAGAGCAGCCTGCCGGTCATAAGCCATATAAAGCCCGTTTTGCCTTTGTGCCTCGTGCAGCCAAACAGGATAATCGCAGCAAGCGCCGCCGCCGCAGGCAGCGCAGGCCGCATTTTCAGTCGGTGAAACCGAACGCCCCAGGCAAGCATTGCGCCTTTGCCGGCGCATCGGCCTTTGCGGTATAAGGGCGCGCGGCAATGGCTCACTATCATTCAGAGGCAACGGCTCACCGCCGCCTTGCGGGCCGGCAATCTGCCCCGGCATAGGCGTGCAGCCGCCAAGCAGCAAAACTATAAAGGTTAAAAAGCATAAATAGCCGTATTTCACGAAACAAATCCCTGTTTACCGCTTTTTTTCAGTTAATATTTCTTAATAAACAGTTAAATTTGGCAAATATCCTGATTATCAACATGGATATAGCAAGAAATACGGCAGAAATTATATTTTATCTGTGTTATGTGGCGGCAAAAACACAATCAAGACTTTAATAAAATAATCAATAAAGCAACAGACCCCGCTTTTATAAAAGCGAGATCTGTTGCCGGTAATATTTCCGGTTTTTCTGCGGCAGCGCGCCTGTTTAACTACCGGTGCCGCTATCTGTCTCATGAGCGCCGGCAGCATTATGGCATTCCGTTACTAAAGGCAATTCATCGCGAATGGCAATTTTTATCCCTTCCTGTCGATCAAAAGCGTCTTCTTCCACCAGCAGGCGCCCTTTAAGGCGGATAATGGGGGCCTCCAGGGTCATGGAATGTTTATCAATAATAATTTTGCCGCCCGGCCCGCGCACAACCAATCTGTCAGCGGCGTTAATATTCACGGCTTTTGTCCGGCAGAGATATTTTTCACCGCAATTCAGCTCATAAATACCGTGAATATCTTCTCTCTGATGCTCTCCTACCTGTAAGAAGCGCGAATTAACAGCAGTTTCTCCCTGTTGGTTACCGGTAAAATTATGCTTATCCAGCTCGAAGCCGGGTGCCGCCCAGCTTTGCCCGGGCGCTGTGCTGTTTTGCAAATCTGCCCGCAAATGCGCCAGCGGAATAGCAGCGCCACGCGGCAAAGCCGGCATTCTCACCCCGCTGCCGGCGGGCAAAGCCGCAGCCGGCCCTCCGGCAGGATTGCCCGTATTCAACCGGTGCGCGGGCGGAATATGGATAAAATCCTGCGGCCCGGCGGCCTGAGCATAAAGGCCGCGCGGCACAGATTGCCCGGCATAATGCGGCACAGGCGGGGAGATCTCCGCTGTCGCGCCGGCCGGCTTTGCCGCTGCCCTGTTTTCTGCCCGGTTCCACGGCATATCAGCCAGAACATGCTTGACCTGTTCTTCAAAATCCGCCTCATCAAAAGCTAAAGCTGCCCCATTTTGCGCTGCCAAATCACCGCCGGCAGGCTCTGCGCTTTCGGCGCGGCCGGTCATAGCACCGGCCACAGCACCGGCATTATTCCGCTGCAGCACAATCGGCTTATCAGGGTTACCGCCTAAAAATTCCAGTATCAGCTCATTAGCGGCCGGAGCAGCGCCAATATCAGCCGCCTCAGTGCCACTGGCAGTAGCGGCCACGGCAGCACCCAAAGAGGAATCGGCATCAGCCCAGAAGCATACTTCTTCTGCCTGCCGGCGGCCAAAAGCGCTAATAAGCAAAGCCAGCCTGTAACGGCGCGCTCTTTTATCTACCTCGACAATTTGCGCCGCTTGCGGCCCGGCAATAACAGGGCGCATAGTCATAGGCGGGCGATAGCGGGCCGAGCCGGCCAAAGCAGTAAAGGCACAGGCATAAACAGCCTTGTGCCCCGTTTGGGCTTTATTTTGTCGGGTATGAGCACTGCCCGGCATGGAAACAACATTAGACACGGCCTTATTATAGGGCACACCATAGGCCGAAAAACCCGCCGCCTCATCTTCACAAACCGGGCCGCCATTGACCTGACACAGCCGCGGCAACAGGCTGGTGGCGCCAAAAGCACGGCCATAAGCGCCGTTCACGGCCGTCTTTTCGGCATAAGCGGCGCTGATACTGGCCCCGCCTTCAGCAAAATAATCGGCCAAATCCCGCGTGAGCCGGCTGCCATCGGCGCCAAGCCCCTCATGCCGCACAGCGGTGAGATACCATATGGCATTCAGGCTTTTATCAAAAGGACATTGCAAAGATAATTTGTGCCCGCATAAAGGCAAGGGCAAATGCGCAATGCCGGAAAGCATGGCGCCGCCGGATATATCGGCCGCGCCGGCAAAACTGCCTGCCGGCTGTGCCGGCCGGTTTTGGCCGCTTTGGTGCAGAAAATCGGCCTGCGACATTTGCCGCGGCATTTGGGTGCCGAAACTGCGGCGCAGCGAATGGCAATAAATTTCTTCCGCCCCGGCTATATCATAAAGACCGTGCGAACCATGGCTGTCATGCTTTAAACTGCTGCGATTCGGGCAATCCAGCAACAGGCTGATATTATTGCATAAAACCGGGCGCTGGCGGCCTTTGTCTTCATGAATAAAATAATAGAAAATATCTTCTTCTGCCAGAATACGGTGCATAAAAGCCAGATCGCTTTCACCATATTGCATACAAAAACTACGCGGAGCAAACTCACCTTCCAACTGCCACAAAGCATTGACAATGCCGTGCTCGCATAAAATTGTTTCGACAATATCCGGCACTGTCAAATCCTGAAATACGCGATAACGCGGCTCTTTTTCCAGTTTTGCCAGTTCAGGCAGCAGGATAAACCGCGTCAATACATTGCCGGCTTCAAAAAATTCTGTCACCTCGGCAATAAAGCCGGAAAAACAGGCCGGCACAGCCAGACCTTCCGCCTTGATCTGCAGGCTGGCCCGCTTGCCCAGACGATCGGCAGAAACAAAAGTGGAAGAGGATAAATTCAGCAAAACTTCAATTTTTGTCAGCGAAAACAGCGCCTCTTCCACCTTAAAGGCAGTGAGGCGATATTCTGCCTGCTCGTCCCCCTCCAGCCAAAAGGAAAATTGCACGCCTTCCTCTTTTTCGGCAAACAGACTTTTTGACATTAACTTCTTCCCTAAAGCTACCAACATAAATACCGGCGAAAAACCAGTCGCAGCCTTATGGTAAGACAAATAAAACCTGACAGCAATTATAATAATACAAAAATAATACTTATTAACAACTGCTTTATAATATAGAAAACACTGAAATATACTTAAATTACTCTATTATAGTGAGAAGAAAACCTGCACCGGCTGCCTTGCTGCCCGCAACAGGGCGCGCACCGGCATATCCTTCGCCGCGCCCTCCTGCTCTGCTTCTTCCAGAACGGATAATTTTTTCCGGCCATTTAGCGGTAAAACAATCAGCCCGGCTTCTGCCAGCAGCGGCAAGGTCATGGTCAAATGTGTCTCACCGGAAAATTTAACATAATTAGGCAGCACCAAAGCCCGCCCTTCTCTATTCAACGCCGCCTGCAACCGGCTGCTGCCTTTAAAGAACCCTGCTGTTTGCCCTTGAATATCCATATCCAGCACAGCACAATCAAAAGGGCGGCTTAACCGGTTTATCCGCGCCGAGGCAGAAAAAGCTGCCAGTTCTGCCGTGCGCGCTTCGTTATAAAGGCCGACAAAACGCGCCGCAGCAGCCCGGTTTTGCAGCAGGCCGGCGCGCAAGGCTCTTTCACGCGATTGCGGCGCGGTAACAGGCACATAGCATTCATCAATCAGGGCCAGGGTAACAAAGCTCCAGGGAATATCTGTCTGTGATAAAACCGCAAATAGCAGTTGTGTATCCGCACTGACAGAAACAGCCATAACAGCGCGGCCGCGCTCATGGATCGCCAGGCTCAGCTCGGCAGCCAGGCGCAAGGCGCATTTTTCAGCAGCTTCCTCGCGGCCGGCGCAATTATGGCACTCTGTATAGGCAAGGCGCATTTCCACTCTTTACTCTCAGGCGTCAGCATGACGATATTTGCCGCTGTTTTTTAAATTTGGGGCGGATTTTCACCGCGGCAAATAAAAAGCCGGCAAATGCCGGCAAAACCGCAAATAAAGATCGGCAGGCAGAGTATAGCGCGCCTGTAAGAAGCTCTAAAAACTGGTGTGATACTGGCAGGAATAAATTGATGGTACGGTTGGTAGGGGTCGAACCTACGACCTCAGGTGCCACAAACCTGCGCTCTAACCAACTGAGCTACAACCGCATAATCAGGCCGCAAACACCCCGCTTTTGCGGGAAGGCGCGCAATGCGCTTACACTCGGCCTTAATAAAGAATACAGGTCTTCATACGGAAAATTACGGCCGTTTGCAAGGGGGAAGCAGCACTATCCCGGTTTTTTGTCACCTTGATAGAGAAACAGATACGGCCTCCTGCCGCATGAGACCGCCCCCGCGCCCGAAAACCAGTTTTCAACCTGTCGGCTATTGCGCCAAATATTCCGGGGCAGCGCCGCCGCACCTAAAACCCTGTATATTCAGCCGGGACGAATCTTTCCTCTTTATTGCCCCATGTTTTGGCCGCGGCAATTCCTTTCAATGTTTGCCCTAATCCGCTGCCAGCGGGCGGCTTGCCCAGTCGGCCGTTTTTGTATCACGCAAGGCGCTGATATGCGCCACACCGGCATTGCGGCAGGCACTGGACAGGCCTTTGATAATAGCGGGCACCGTCCAGGGCCCCTGATAAACCAGGCCGCTGTAAATTTGCACCATATCGGCGCCGGCCTGTATTTTGGCCAAAGCAGTCTGGCTGTTGGATATTCCGCCCGCACCAATAAGCGGCACAGTCTTGCCCAGCCTTTGGCGCATTTTTGCTAAAATAATGGTAGAAAGGGCAAAAAGCGGCGCGCCGGAAAGACCGCCGGCCTCGGCCGCATATTTTTTGCCTGCCAGCTCGGGGCGGCTCAAAGTGGTATTGCCGATAACCAAGCCGGTGAGCGGAGCCCTGGCAAATTCTGCCGTAATATTATCCAAATCATGCTCATTTAAATCGGGCGCAATTTTCAAAAAAACGGGGCGCTTGCAACCGTATTTCGCCGCCTGCTCATCATTAGCAATAGTCAAGGCGGCCAATAGACGGCGCAAATTCTCTGAATTTTGCAAATCCCGCAGCCCGGGCGTATTGGGAGAAGAAATATTAACAGTAAAATAATCGGCTACAGGATAAAATCTGGCCAGCCCCGCCGTATAATCGGCAATTTTATTGGCTGAATCCTTATTGGCGCCGATATTGATGCCAAGCAAGCCTTTATGCGGCGCGCACTGAGCCGGTCTGGCCGCTTTTTCTTTAATTTTATCTGTCCTTTTTGCCAAATATGCCTGGCGCGCCGCCAGTTTTTGATAAACCGCCTCATAGCCGGCATTGTTAAAACCCAGACGATTGATAATAGCCTTGTCGGCAACCAGACGGAACAGACGCGGCGGCGGGTTGCCGGCCTGCGGGCGCGGGGTAACCGTGCCGATTTCGGCAAAGCCGAAGCCAAGCCGCAACAGAGCCTCAACCGCCTCGGCGTTTTTATCAAAACCTGCCGCCAGCCCCAAAGGATTGGCAAAATGCAAACCGGCAATTTCTGTATGCAAAAGCTCACAATCCCGCGCATTGAGACAGGGGGCAAGGTGCAGAAAACCTGTTTTTAAAGCAATAATGCTCAGCCTGTGCGCCATTTCCGGCGCCAGCATAAACATAATGGGGCGTGTAAGCGGATAAAAATCTATCATGGCGCAACTCCCTTCAAGCCTTGCCTGCTTTGCAGCATTCCCCCCCCGGCCGCAAAGACAATGAGAGGGCCGAGTTTATAACAGAATTTCCTTTTCTGCCAATACAGAATACGGCAATAAAACAGGAAGACGACAGGCCGCATTATAGATTTACGGCGATAATGCGGCCGGGATACGGCGCAAAAGCGGATTTGCCGATAACCGGCCTTTTGCGCCGCGCCAAGGCTTGGTTTTTTATTTCCCTGCCCTATCTGACAAAACTCGGCACAGGGTAAAACTCATCTTTATTGAGATATATCATGTTGGAAGAATTCAAGAAATTTGCCCTTAGGGGCAATATGATCGATTTGGCTGTCGGTGTTATTGTCGGCGCAGCTTTCAGCGGCCTGGTCAGCTCTATTGTCAATGATCTGTTTATGCCGGTTTTAGGCCTTATCACCGGCGGGCTGGATTTTTCCAATATATTCTGGCAAATGGTGGGGACAAAACAGCCGACACTGGATTCGGCGCGGCGCATGGGCGCCACTTTGGCTTACGGCCATTTTCTCACTGTGCTGATCAATTTTTTAATTATCACTTTTGTTTTGTTTATCACCATTAAAGGACTCAACAAATTATCGGCCGGCAATAAAAATGCTGAGGCCGATAAAAAGAGCAAAGAAGCTCCCCTCCCCGCCAAAACACGCACAGATATGCTGCTGGAAGAAATCCGCGATATTATGCGAAAGGAAAATGCGGCAACGGCCAAAGCTCTTAAAACAGACAAAAAGAAATAAAGCAGCAGGCACCGCCCGCCTCACTTCCAGCCGGCAACAGCTCCCCCCGCTTCTGCAATTTACCGCTTTATATTGCCTTAAAATTTCAGCTCCTGCCAGCTCGCGCCCCCGGCATAACAGGCTCACTTTGCGCCTGCCCCGGCCCCGGCATTGACCCCGGCCATTACGGGGAAAAGCAGCGCCGCTATTGTGCCCTTGCCCTGTTCCGATGTCAGCGATAAGCGGATATTATTGGCTTCTGCCAGTGCATAGGCCATAGGCAGCCCCAGACCGGCCCCCTGCCGCCCGACAGCCGCGTTTGCGGCTGTTTCCGCCTTGTTTTCCTGCTCTTCGGCTTTGTTTATGTTTGAATCTGTCTGGACAAAATCCAGCGGATCGCGCAGAGAATGCGCAATTTGCCCGGCACTCATGCCGACACCCGTATCGCTAATGCGCAGTAACAGGCAGCGCCGGGCAGAAGCAGCGGTAAGGCTCCCGGTTCCTGCCTCTTCATGGCTGGCAGGCAGCGCCGGCATTACCCCGTCTGTCTGCTCCGGCAATTCATGCGCTGAAATAATAATTTGCCCGCCCGCCGGGGTAAAATGTACAGCATTGCCCAGCAGATTAAGCAAAATCTGCCGAACCGCCCGGCTATCGGCCCAAACCTTTGGCAAATCAGCGGCAAGGCTGGAACGCATAATAATATTGGCGGCATTGGCCTGCGGTATCATCAGGCTCAAAACCTCGTCCAGCACGGCAGTAATCGACACAGCCTGCCTGTCCATTTTCAGCCATTCGGTTTTATTGCCGGCGATTTGCACCATATCATTGACCAGGGTCATAATATGCTCGCCCGCCCGCAAAATATCCGCCAGATATTCCTTATATTTGCTGTTGGCCAATGGGCCGGCCTGGCCGGAGGCCATAAATTGCGCCATGCCCAAAATCGCATTAAGCGGGGTGCGGATTTCATGACTGACAAGGGCAAAATAGCGCGATTGCCGCAAGGCTGTCTGCGCTTCTTCGTTGTTTTTGCGTAATAATGTGGCAATAATATCATGAAAACGGGTCATATCGCGCATCAGCAAAAAATAGCTTTTGCCCGGCTCGACACAGCCGAAATTCAACCGCAATTTTACCGGGCCGCCTTGAGCAGTGCGGCCTTCCGCCTCACGCCCGGGGTTTAAAAACACTCCTGCCTTTTGCCCTTCCGCCTGTTTTATATCCTGTTGCAAGGCCGCCGCTGCCGGTGCTGCCAGCAATATTGCCGCCGGCCTGCCGGGCAAAGCTCCCGCCTGATAACCGAAAAGACGCGCCGCCGCCGCATTGGCTGAGCGCACAAGGCCGGTTTTATCAATAACCAGCACGGCTTCCGAAACGACATTGAGCAGAAAATCAAGACGATCTTTCTGATATTGCAAATCGGCTATATTGGCTGCTTTTAGCGCCTCATTTCTACCGGGCGCGGCAGCAGCAGGCCTATCGGCCGCTTTGACCGCCTCTTGTTTGCCGCCTGCCGGCGATTCTGCCGGTCGCGCGGCCGCCCCTGCGGCAGCAGGCAAAATTATTGCCGCGGCGGCGGCCGGCGGTACAACTGCATCTTTATCAGGCCCGGCCTTTGCCGCACTCTTTTGTTCTGCCGGCAATTCTGCCGTTTTGTCAAACGATTCCGGCGATTCTGCCGCTGCCGCGCGGCTTTGTGCTCCGGCTGCATTCGGTGCCGCGGCTGCGCGGCCGGCAAATACTGCCTCCCCGCCCGCGGCCGGCGCTGTTACCGCTTCACTTTGTTCCTGTTTCTTCTCGCTTTTCAGCGTTTGTTGCAGGCGCTGCGCAATAGCGGCAAAGGCCTCCTGCTCTTGCGGGCTTAAATGACGATTGCCTGTTTCTTTCGCTCCGCTTTCATCATCACGCATAATATTTATCACCTCATTTGTTTTATCCGCCGGCTTTGTTTCACCCGGCGGCCGGCGGGCCGCAATCATCAAAAATACCGGCGGCTCCTTACTCAGTCGCAAAACGCCGACAGGATAAGGCTTTTTTGCCCCCAAAAGGCGCTTTTTCACCCCGCCGTCATGAAACGCCTCAGCCAGCAGCGGGCGCAAGCCCGGCTCACGGGCATGAGCCAGGTCAAAATCCTTGTCGGCAGACATAATGCGCCCGGACAGATCAAACAAAGCGGCTTCACTTGTTTCATCACTCAGGCCATCTGTCAAATCCACCAGGCCGTTGCGGCCGACAGCCGCCGCAACCGAGCGTAAAAACGCAACTTCTCCCCAGGGGGCGAGCCGCAGCCGGCTGGCGAGGAAACGATGCGCCTGCCCGGCGCCGGGCAGCAAAAAAGCCACCCCGCCGGCCACCGCCTCCTCAACCCGGCGGCGCAAAACAGCGTCAAACCGACACGGCGCCGCGAGCGATTCGGCCACTGTGGCAAAGCCCATAAAGCGCGCGCCGGCTCCGTTTGCCCATAAAACAGTCTCCATATCCGCCGAGAGCAGCAGCGTTACCCGCCCGGCCAGATAAGCATCACGCAGCGGCGCATTGGCCAAAATATCCAGAAATGCGTGCGATACTGCCATAATTTCCACCGGAACACAGGTCTATTATGCTTAAATATGTTCAAATTACTGACAAATTTAACTATTTCATACAGATTATGAAAAAAATTTCAATTCCTTTACCCAAAATAGAGGACTGTTTTGCAACTATTCTCTTGCAAAAGAGAAAAAAATGAAGCAAAAGCAGTGCCTATTTGCACATATCCTTGTAAGATAGCAAACCAGGCTTGTGGGAAACGGGGTTTTGCCTCTTTGCTCGCCACCGGGAGGGAGCCGGTTGCGCGCCTGATCGCCGGCGGCAAGCCGCTTTGGCGGCAAAAGGGTGCGGTGAGTTTTGAGCTGTCAATACAGGAAGAAACTGCCAAAGGGCCAGGATTAAAGCAAACGGAATGAAAGACAAGCAAACCGGAAAACCGCTTTCTCCCCGGGCAAAAAAGGCAGCGGAGGGGAAAGCGAAGAAAATTGCGGCCGGGCCGGAACAAGGCAAAAAACAGCCGGGATTGACCGCGCAGCTAGAGGTTGCCGCCTCTGAAGCTGCAACCGATATGCGCGCCGGTTTCAAACACATTAAAGAGGATATTGCCCACGCTCTGGACGATGAAGCGCGCCGCGATACGCTCAGCGATAAAATGGCCGGCCTCCTGGCCGCCGCGTCAAAACAGTTCCGGCCGGGGCAAATTTTCACTATGCCGCGGCCGCGCGCCATGCTTTTTATACTGCTGGGCTGTCTCTGCGTGCAGATTCAGGCTTTGTCCATGAATATGTTCCAGAATAATCTGCCGCAGATGGAAGCCTATTTTCAGGCCACGACCATGGAATCCATGTGGTTTATCGGTGCTTATATGGCGCCTTATATTTCCTTTGTCGTGCTGTTTATCAAAGTGCGCACCCATGTCGGATCGCGTCCCTTTATTTTCAGCTCTTTGGCCGGTTTTATTGCCTGCTGCGTAGTCAGCAGCTATGTTTCCACTTATGAAGCAACGCTGGTCATGCGTTTTTTATCCGGGGTGACGACAGCGCCCATTACCGCTATCGGCATTTCCTATACGGTTGAGCCTTTTGTGCCGGAGCGTAAGGTGACCATCGGCATGAGCCTGGTTATGATGTATATTTCGCTCGGCACGCCGTTAACGCGTATTGTTGTGCCCGTTCTGGTGCTGGACAGCCAGGTGGCGCATTTTTATATTTTTATGGCAGCTCTCGCCGCTATTGCCATGGCCTGGGTCTATTTCCTGAAACTGGCACCAACGCCAAAAGAAAAAGTGCTGGAACCACTGGATTTTATCAGTCTGCCTTTATACGGCCTGGGCGTCGGGCTGGCGGCCGCCATGATGCCGGTGGGCAAATTTTACTGGTGGACTTCGGCGCATTGGATGGGCTTTGTTTTTGCTATTGCCATTTTCTGCCTGACCTGTTCAATTTTAATCGAGCTTAATCGCAGCAAACCAATATTTGATTTTCGCTGGCTGTTTTCCCCCGGTATGCTGCATGTTATTCTCATTATGCTGGTTTTCCGCCTGCTGGTATCGGATCAGGTCTCCATGATCAATATGTATTATTCTTTTCTGGGGCTGCAAAATGAGCAATTATTCACTTTGTATTTTTTCATTGCCCTTGGCACGCTTGCCGGAGGCGCGGTGTGCTGCCTCTGCCTGAAGCCCAATGGCGGCGATTTTTTGTATATTCTGGGTTGCGTGGCCATTGCCATCGGTTCTTTTACCGACAGTTTTTCCACCAATGCCACCCGCCCGGTAGATATGTATTTTTCACAAATGCTGATCGGCTTCGGCATGGCTATTTTTATGGCAGTTTCTTTTTCCAAGGGAATTCTGGCCGCGGTGGCCAATGGCGCCGGCCAGTATCTCACCAGTTTTGCCGGTATGTTTCTGCTCAGCCAGGTGGGGGGCGGGCTTTCCGGCACGGCTATTTTCGGTACCGTGCAGATTTATCTGGAGAAATTTCATTCCTATTTTTTAACCCAGAATCTGGTTTTGAACGACAGCCAGGTGGCGACGCGCATCGCCGCTTACGGCCAGACTTATAGCGGGGTGACGACTGATTCCGCTATTGTCCAGGGCGGAGGTTTGTCCATGTTAAACAATAAATCCAATATTGAGGCCAATATTCTGGCCTATAATGATATATTCCGCCTTTACAGCTGGCTGGCCGCCGCGCTTTTTTGCGTGCTCACGGTCAGGCTGTTTATGAAGATCTGGCTGGCGCGCCGGCTGGCGCTGGAAGAAGCGGCCGCGGCGGCCGGCCCTTCTCCGCAAGCGGCGGGATAACGGCAGGCGGTGCTCACCCTGTAATATCAAGTAAAGCAGAAAGATTTACCGAGAAAACCTGATATGAAAAACTTTTTTAAATCTATCACCAATATTGTTATTATCATTATCGGCTTTATCGGCATATTGGGCATTTTATATGCCTGGGGGCTGCCGCCTTTTACCAGCGCGGTAATGACCACGGACAATGCCTATGTCAAAGGTGACGTCACCAATCTGGCGCCGCAGGTTTCCGGCAATGTGGTGCAGGTTACAGTCAAGGATTTTCAAAAAGTAAAACAGGGTGAGCTGCTGGTGCAGATTGATGAGCGCATTTATCAGCAAAAGCTGCATCAGGCCATTGCCTCTCTCAATACGGCAAAAGCCGCGCTGGACAGCTCTTACCGGCAGGAAGATTCGGCCAAATCACAAATTTTCAGCGCAAAGGCCGCCCTGCAAAAAGCCAAGGCCGACTGGGATCGGGTGCAGCCGCTGACGCGCCAGGGTTATCAAAGCCAAAGCCAATATGACGCAACACGGGCAAGTTATGATAAGGCCCAGGCCGATTACTCGGTCGCCGAGCAGAGTTTAAAAACCATTCTGGCCAATCGCGCCGGGCTGGTAGCTGATATTGCCGGAGAAGAAGCCGCGGTCGAACTGGCGCGGCTTGATTTGGGTTATACCCATATTTATGCCCCGGTAAATGGCCGGGTCGGCGAAGTGGGGGTAAAGCTGGGACAATATGTCTCAGTCGGCACCCAGTTAATGGCGGTTGTGCCTGATGAAATCTGGATTACCGCCAATTACAAGGAAACCCAGCTCAGTAATATGAAAATCGGCCAGCCGGTTTCCTTTACCGTTGATGCGTTGCATCATAAACGCATGACAGGCTATGTAGAGCGCTTTTCCCCTGCTTCCGGCAGCGAATTTGCGGTGCTGAAATCCGACAATGCCACTGGTAATTTCACCAAAGTCGTGCAGCGTATTCCGGTGCGTATCCGCCTTACCCCCAATCAGGACGGCCTGGACAGGCTGGTGCCGGGCATGTCGGTTATCACTTCTGTAGATACAGCCAAACCGGGCATAATACCGACAACGGATAATCAGGCTGCAAATTGACATATGGCAGCGTGAATTATAAATACAGAGCGGCGCAGAATCCTGCCGGCGGGGCGGGTCTGCGTTTTTCCGCTTTGATTATGCCGTTGCGGCAATAAAACAAAGTGAGGCACAGCCAGGCGGGATTTGCCCAAAAGGAGTGCAGGCAGGCTGCTTGCCGGTTTTCCTGGCCGGCAACCGGGGAGATAGGGTGAATTCATGGCATTTTTCACGCGCAAGCGCTGCGTTCAGCTTTTTGTCCTTATTGGCATTATGCTGGTTCTGCTATTTGGTAAAGCCTGGTTTTTTGGCAAACAAACACCTGTTTATCTGACTGTGCCGGTTAAAAAGGGGGATATTGAGGCCACTGTTCTGGCCACGGGTATTGTCAAACCGCACCAGTTAGTGGCTGTGGGCGCCCGCGCTACCGGGCGGATTGTTTCGCTCAAAGTGCGCCCGGGGCAAGATGTCAAACAAGGGGATTTGCTGGCGGAGATTGACCCGACAACTCAGGAAAATGACCTGAAAAGCAAGGAAGCCGTGCTGGCGCGGCAAAGAGCCGGGCTGGCCGAGCAAGAGGCGCAGCTCACTCTGGCGCGGCAAAATATGCAAAGGCAGCAAAATATGATAGCCAGCCATGCTGTTTCCCGCGCCGATTATGATTCGGCCGCCGCTCAGGTAAAAGTGGCGGAAGCGGAAATAGAAGCCTATCAGGCGCAAATTGCCCAGGCAGAGGCCGATGTCGATATGGCGCGGGTGAATCTGACCTATACGCAGGTCACCGCGCCTTTTAGCGGCACAATTCTGGCGACAGTGGTGCAGGAAGGGCAAAATGTCAATGCGGTGCAATCGGCGCCGACCATTGTTATTTTAGGCAATCTGGAAGTTATGACCGTGCGGGCAGAAATATCGGAGGCCGATATTGTCCATGTCAAACCGGGGCAGGATTTATATTTTAACACTATTGGCAGGCCCGATCGCCGCTATAATGGCAGGCTGGAGGCTATTGAGCCGGCGCCGGAATCTATCCGCAATGATATAAGCTTTACTTCCCTGAGCACCGGCAGCAGCGCTACCTCAACCGAGGCGATTTATTATAACGGCCTGTTTAATGTCGACAATAAAGACCATGCTTTGCGCACTTATATGACCGCGGAAGTGCATATTGTGCTGGGGGCGGCGCAAAATGTGCTGCTGGTGCCGCTTGGCAGCCTGAGCGGCCCGGAGCAAGACGGTTTTTATCATGTCCGCATTTTGCCGCGCAAAGGCGGCCCGATCGAGCGTAAGGTGAAAATCGGCATAAAAACGCAAGCGCAGGCAGAGGTGCTCTCCGGCCTGACGGAAGGTGATGAAGTTATCACCGGTGAAAGCGGCGGCTCAGGCGGCGCGGCACGGGCGTCAAGCAGCAAAAAAATGCTTTTTTAACAGGCGGCACTATGGCAGGGAAATCACGGCACAAAAATGAGAAGCAGGATAAAGCGCTTATCGTTTTGCGCAATATTTGCCGCTGTTTTAACAGTGGTGATGCGCCTGTTACCGTGTTAAAAAACATAAATCTTACCATTGCCCGCGGAGAAATGGTGGCGATTGTCGGCTCTTCCGGCTCCGGCAAATCCACTTTAATGAATATTCTCGGCTGTCTGGATCAACCTTCCAGCGGCAGCTATCATATTGACGGCCGTGAAGTCAGCACTCTGGACGCCAATGCGCTTTCTGCTCTGCGGCGGCATCATTTCGGCTTTATTTTTCAGCGTTATCATTTAATGGGGGCGCTCACCGCCCTCGGCAATGTGGAAATTCCCGCTATTTATGCCGGAGTGCGGCCGGAAGAGCGCAAAAAGCGGGCAGTAATGCTGCTGGCAAGGCTGGGTATGGGCAGCCGCACCCATCACCGCCCCGGCCAGCTTTCCGGCGGGCAGCAGCAGCGCGTTTCCATTGCCCGCGCTTTGATGAATGACGGCGAAATTATTTTGGCCGATGAGCCGACAGGCGCACTCGATAAACATAGCGGCGAAGAAGTCCTGACCATATTGGAAGAAATTCATGCTTCAGGCCGCACCATTATTCTGGTAACCCATGATATGGCGGTAGCCAAACGGGCGGAGCGGATTATTGAAATCAGTGATGGCGAAATTTTATCTGACCGCCCCAATAAGCGAAAAACTGCCTTTAACCCGAAAATAGAGACTATCAAAACAGAAAAAGCCATTGCCCCGCTTTTGGCCGATGCAGAGAATGAGCCGGCCGAGCACCGGACACAGCGGCAAAAACTGATGAGCGCCGCTTCAAGCTTCTGGGATCGCTTTTTTGAAGCGCAGCTTATGGCTTTGCTATCGATGAAAGCGCATAGAATGCGCACTTTCCTCACCATGCTGGGGGTGATTATCGGCATTGCCGCAGTGATTGATGTTGTCGCTCTGGGCAAAGGCACGCAAAAGCAGATTCTGGCCAGCATTAACCGGCTGGGCACTAATGCGCTGACCATTTTTGCCGGCAAAAGCATGGCTGATGTGCGCGCCGCCAAGGTTACCACCCTGGTGGAGGCTGATGCCAAAGCGCTGGCGGAGCTGCCTTTTGTCGATGCGGTAACGCCCATGGTTTCCACCTCCACTATTGTTCGGCGCGGCAATGTTGACGCCAATGCCACGCTTTCCGGGGTGAGTGAGCAATATTTTGCTGCCGATGGTGCCAGGCTGGAGGCCGGCCGGCTGTTTGACGCTGATGATGTCAAAGCGCGCCGCCTCAGCCTGATTATCGAAGCAGAAGCCGCACAAACCCTGTTTCCCAATGGGGAAGATCCTGTCGGCAAAATTGTGCTGGTCGGCAATGTTGCCGCTCGCATTGCCGGCACAGTCAATGTGCGCAAATATGGGCCAAATGGCGGCGTTATCGCGCTTTATCTCCCCTATACAACGGTGCAGACCCGGTTTTTGGGCAATACGATTTTGCGCTCCATTACCGTATTGCTCAGCCAGAATGTTGATTCCCGCTGGGCGCAGGCGCAAGTTGCCCGTTTTCTGGAACAAAGGCATAATGGCACGCAGGATTTCTTTATTCGCAATAGTCAGGATTTTATGGACGAAGTCATGAGCACCACCAATGTGCTGACTATGCTGGTTATTTCTATTGCTTTTGTTTCGCTCTTTGTCGGCGGTATCGGGGTGATGAATATTATGCTGGTAACCGTTTCCGAGCGGATCAACGAAATCGGCGTGCGCATGGCTGTCGGCGCCAGGCGTGAAGATATTTTACAGCAGTTTTTGATTGAGGCGGTGCTGGTCTGCCTGACCGGCGGCCTTATCGGCATTGCTTTCGGCTTTTTCACCGGCTTTATTTTTGATGCTACGGACGCCCCGTTTAAAATGATTTATTCGCTGTCTTCCATTATCACTGCCTTTATCGTTTCCACCCTTATCGGCATTGCTTTCGGTTATTTGCCGGCGCGCAATGCCTCGCGCCTTAACCCTGTCGCCGCTTTGTCTCAGGATTAGCAGGCAGGCTCTATAGCGCCGTTATCGCCCGCAACCCAGCCGGGGCCGCCCGGCGGCGGCTGCTCTCAACCACCCGGCGGCCTGAGAGGCGCGGCTATTTATCTTTTTCTTTCTGCCGGTTCCTTTTTGCCTTAAGCCCCTGTATTACCGCGGCCAGGCCAAAACCTAAAAGACAACCGCAAATAGCGCTTAATACAATAAAACTTGCCGAACTCAACCAGGCTGTCATGCCAAAATCCTTTTGATGAATAATATTATCAGGGCCGGGCCGGCCAGCCGGTAAAATTGCGCGCCCAAACCACCAGAAATTTTATATATTCTGAAACAAAAAGGCGAAAATTTTCTGATGAGCGAAAAACCCCTCCCGTTTGCTCTACCGGAAAAGGCACAAGCTCTGTCTGTGGCATTTGATGACGCAATTCCGCCAGAGAGCGCAATATATGATAGCGATTGGTTACAATCAACACTTTATGATAATTGTGTTTTTTTACCCAGGCAGCGCTTTCAAGCGCATTGCCGCTGGTGTTTAACGCCTCGCGTCCCAAATCCACGCAGCACTCCAGAAGCTCCGGATCTGCCCCCAAAATCCGGGCAAAATCGTGCCGCCCGCCAATAATCGGGCTGACACCGCTTATCAGCAGGCGCGTGCCGCGCCGCTCGCGCAGCAGCGCCAGCCCCGTTTCTACCCGCGCCCGCCCGCCTGTCAGCACAATAATAGCATCTATTGATATTTCAGGCCCCGGCTGGGAAACAGTGCTTGTTCTGGCTACAAACAAGGCAAAACCCAACAAAAAAAACAGCAAGGCCAAAAGCAAAAAACCGCCGCCGCCAACGCCGCAATACCATAGAGCGCTTTTGCCGCGCGGCGGTTCAGGGGTAGAAATCTGCCCGGCCTCCCCTTTTTGCCCTTGCATATAAACTCCCCGAATTTCCTCTCTGACTTAGGTCAAAAGAGACTTATTAAAGGAAATAGTCGCATTAAAAGCAGATTTTCACAAGATAAATCTGCGGCTTGTGCCACGCCTTTGGGCAAAAGGGCAAAGCCCGCTGCCGAAGCTCGAACCGGCCTCACCCCCCGGTAGAAAAGAAATTACTGCTTTTGCGATCTATCAGGCGCAAACGGCGCAAAACTGTACAATGGCTGACGGCCGCAGTGATACAGGCAATGAACAATATCAGGGCAAAAATTTCGGCAAGCGCACTCCAATCCGGCGAAAGGCGGCCAAATAAGGCAGTTATCTGGCTACCCTCAGGTGTAGCGCGGCGCGTCTCAAGCCCAAAAAACAATAAAGCAAACAGGCCGCAGGCGGCAGTGCCGCCCAAACAGGCCCCCTTAAGCCCGGCGCGGAAAAAATGCGCATCAAAGCGGCGGGCAATAAAACGATCATCAGCGCCGATAAAATGCAGCACTTCAATAATATGCATATTCCCTGCCAAAGCACCGCGTGTGGCAAAAATAACGGTTAAAATCATCGCCGTCAGCAGCAAAATCAATAAAAACAGCGCCCCGCCCAGCATAATATGCGCCCCGCGCACCAGCCTTGCCGCCCAGGCCTGCTGCCGGTCAAAACGCACACCTTTAATATTTTGGCGCAGAGCTTCGTCCAGCCCGTCAAAATCCGGCCGGCTTTGGCCGTCAAGCTGCAGGGCAACCAGCCGCGGCACCGGCAGCGCCGCAATATCAGCCTTTGTTCCCAGCCAGGGCGCCAGCAGCGCCTGCGTTTCCTCACGGCTGACAATATGCGCCGCTGCCACCCCGCTAAAAGAGCGGGCAATAGCGGCTGTTTCATGCAGCGCCTTCTCCATATCCTGCCCAGGCACAGGCATAAGCTGCACCACAGCCTCACGCATTATGGCCGCGCTCCACGCCGCTGCCGAGCGATTGACAAAATGCGCGGCAAACAAAGTCCACGCTGCCAGAAAACTCATAATGGCAATGACAATTATCAGCGCAAAATCGTGCATATCTTCCTTTGGTATAAGTGACGGCAAGCGCACTGGAAAAGTTTTGCCGCGCGCGCCGGCCGGCCGGGAAGAAGGCAATAAAGCGCCGCTATTGTGCCCAATAGCAGCCTGCCTGCCAGCGATAGCCTGCGGGCCTGCGGGCGGCAGCGCCGGCCCGGACAATGGCGGCGCCCCGCTCTCTTCTTTCGGCTCAATGCTGCCTGATTTTGGCGGCCGGATCTCCTGCTTATCAATCATGAATTTCCAGCCTCCCTTTATCCAGAATCATACGGCGCGCATCTATTTTATCCATTAGCGAAAAATCATGCGTGGCAATAATCACCGCCGTGCCAAGACGGTTGAGCTCAATAAACAGCCGTAACAGCCGCAGAGCCAGTTTGGGGTCAACATTGCCGGTCGGCTCATCAGCCAGCAGAATTTCCGGACGGTCAATCAGCGCCCGGGCAATAGCGGCGCGTTGCTTCTCTCCGCCGGAAAGCACAGGCGGCAAAGCATGGATTTTTGCTCCCAGCCCCACCCAATGCAGCAGCTCTTCCACTTCGTGCCTTGTTTCGCGCCTTTGGACGCCGCGCACATAAAGCGGCAAAGCCACATTTTCAAAAGTGGTCAAATGGTCAAGCAGACGGAAATCCTGAAAAACCAGACCAATGCGGCGGCGCAGCCGCGGCAGAGCGCGCCGGTGCAGCAATGAAGTATCTTCGCCAAAAACAGTAATAAGGCCGCGTGTCGGCTTTAAAGCCAGAAACATCAATTTTAACAGCGAGGTCTTGCCGGCACCGGACGGCCCGGTTAAAAACTGGAAGGAAGCAGGCGGAATATTAAAACTGACATCGCGCAATATTTCCTGCCCGACAGCATAGCGCAAGCCGACATTTTCAAACCGTATCACCGCGCCCTCCGCCTGTTTTCTATTATGCAGCCTGCCCTGGCCTGCTCCGGGCTGAGCCTTGAGCCTTGAGCCTTGAGCCTTGAGCCTTGAGCCTTGAGCCTTGAGCCTTGAGCCTTGAGCCTTGAGCCTTGCATATAGGCTATAGCTGCAAGCGTCAAATTATATTGCGCCTGGCCCGGGCGGTTTAACACTTCCTGCCGACAGCCGCCGCTTGCCCGGCTGCGGCATTCGGCGGCAGATCAAAAGCATTCAAGCCTGTTTTGCCCAAAATTGCGGGTATATTTTGTTTTTTCCGGCATTTGATCTGCCCATTTGCCGGCAAAAGCCGTATCGGGGCTTTATTTTTTGCTCAAATTATGCGCATAAGCGCAACTATCCCTGTTCAGGCTGCCGGCGCTTATGCTTAATATTCGGCGCTTCAGACTCAAACAAGGCGATAACAGCAAAACCGCTATGCAAGGCAGATTGCCGCGGATAAGGGACAGTTTTTCATGCCGGTTATCAATGGGAAAGTAATTGATATTCTCTTTACTGAAGAAGCCATAGCCCGCCGCAATGCCGAAATGGCTGCTGAAATTGCCGCGGCGCAACCGCGCAATTTGCTGGTTTTGCCTATTTTAAAAGGCTCTTTTGTTTTTGCTGCCGATATTATCCGCGCCCTTTACCGCGCCAATGTCGCGCCGGAAGTAGAATTTATCACTGTTTCCAGTTATGGCGCCGGCCTGACAAGCGGCGCTGTCCGCCTGTTGCATAATATTCAAAGCCGGATAGAAGCGCGCGATATTTTGCTGATTGATGATATTCTGGAATCCGGCAAAACCTTGCACTTTGTTGCCGACCTGCTGCGGCAGCAAAAGCCGCGCAAGCTGGCGCTCGCCGCGCTGCTGGACAAGCCAATGTGCCGCAAAACAGCAATAGAAGCAGATTATGTCGGCTTTACCTGCCCCGATAAATTTGTTGTCGGCTATGGCATGGACGCCGCTCATGCTTTTCGCCAGCTACCCTTTATCGGCACTCTCAGAGATTGAGCGGGCAGCCTGCCCGCTTTTTGCCCGGCGGCGCGCGCTTTATTGCATAATCAGCTTGACCATAGCGCCGGGGCGCAGCGCCGGCCCGGCAGCAAAGCCGTTAATCAGGCGGAACAGCTCCAGACTGCGATCATGAAATTGCATTTCAGCGGCCAGACTATCCGCTGTCTCACCGGCTGCGACCGTGTGAATACGCAAGCGCAGCGGCTTGATCGCCGCTCTTTCCTGCGGGCTTAACAGGCGGAAGCTATTGGCGGTTTCCAACCCTGCCGGCGCCGGGTCGCGCCCATTCCTGGGCGCTGCCGTCAAAAAGCGGTAAACACGGTTTTTGCCCATCAGCACCAATATTGAAAACCGCCATTGGGCATTTTGCGCACCTGCCGTGGCCGCCGGCAGGCCGCCAATATTACTTGTCCTTATGCTGGCTTTATCCAGGCCGGAAACCCAGCCCCCGGCAATATAGGCCCGGGCCGATTGCGGCTTGTCCAGCGCCACACTGTCAAAGCGCAAAGCCATATCATCGCCCCCGGCCGCCATAATAATATTATTCTTGTAGTTTAGGGAGAAACCGCGCGGCACAGAAAATATTACGCCGGATTGACTGTCAATAAAACTGCGGCCGCGAATATAAAGACCGGAGCCGATATTGTCATCGCCGAAAATCATGCCGTCAATACCGCGCAAAAAGGCAGTGCGATCCCTGTCGCCCACGGCCGGTGCCCCAACTTTGCGCGCCTGCTCCACCGCCAGCCGCACACGCTGCGGGGTAGAAGGGTGGTTCGATAAAAAATCCAGGCTGGCATCTTTCGCCCCGGATATATCGCGAAAACGGCTGTAATCCTCCATTGCCTGCAAAAAACGCGGTGCTGCAAACGGGTCATAGCCTGCCGCGGCAATCATGCGAATGCCGATAATATCGGCCTGCAATTCCTGACTGCGAGAAAAACCCGCCAGTTTCAGCCGGCCGCGTTTTAACGTTTCATCTCTTTGATTGCCGGCCAATATTTCATTGGCCACCCGGTCGGATAAAGCAATTTCCTTTTCCTTGCGCGCGCGCAAAATGCCGTGATTAGCGGTAATATGCGCCATTTCATGGGCAATAACGGCTGCCACTTCGGCGGAATCATTGGCCAGCGCCAACAGGCCGCGCGTTACATAAACATAACCGCCGGGCAGAGCAAAAGCGTTAATATTGGGAGAATTCAAAATCACCACCCGATAAGTCTGCCCCGGGCTTTCAGAAACTGCGGTCAAACGGCCGACAATTTTTGCCACCATGCGCTCCAGCCGGGCATCACGATATTCGCCGCCATAGTCTGTCAAAATACGCGGATTTTGCTCTGCCCCCAGGCGGGCAAGGCTGTCATTATTGCTCTCCGGATTATCTACCGCCCAAGGCCGCGGTGCCGCGGCAAGGCCTCCGTCAGCGCGGCTGTAATCCAGCATAGTGCAGCCTGCCGGCATAAACAAACAGGCAGAAAGACAGAGACAGGCAGCGGCATGAGACCGCCTGCCCCGGGGCCGGCCGCGGCAGCTCTGCCTGCTGCTGTTTGTCAGGGATATAGGCATTTGTCTTTGTATTCCTGCCGGGCCGGCGCGGGCCATACAAAGGCTTCCGGCGGAGAGGTTTTGGCAAACGGGCTTTTTCATGTGATAAAAATAGGTTAAAAAGCAACAAAGATAAAGCTGTTTTCACAGTTTTACCGCCGGTTCAAACTGGGGAATTTCTCCTTATATTATGCTTGCCGCCCAGCCCAAAGCCCGTGCCGCGCCCGGCGCTACTTGAGAGAAAAATATGAAATTATTCACCATTTTTTTAGACGGCACACTAACCCCAAGCGCCCGGCTCAGGCAGCAAATTGCCGGATCAATCTGTATTGCTGCTGATGGCGGCATAAGACATGCGGCCAGGCTGGGGCTGCAACCGGAGCTTTGGCTGGGGGATTTTGATTCGGCCGGGCCGGCTGTGCCGGAACAGTTCCACTCCGTGCCGCGACAATATTTTCCGCCGGATAAAGACAAGACAGACGGTGCGCTGGCAATAGAGGCTGCCCTTAAACGAGGAGCGCAAAAGCTGGTTTTATGCGGTGCTTTTGGCGGCGAGCGGCTGGATCACAGCCTGCTGCATATTACTCTTGCCATTGCTTTGGCCAAAAAAAATATTCCCTGCCTGTTGACCAATGGTGAAACAGAAGGTTATCCGCTGTTAAAGGGAGATACCCACCTTGATTTGCCGCCGGGCACAATGTTCAGCCTTATCGGCTTGAGCGCCATAAAAGGGCTGACGATTCGCGGGGCCAGGTGGAATTTGGAAAATCATAATGCCCGGCTGGGTTCTTTACACGCTCTTTCCAATGAAAGCTGTGGAAGAGTGCATATTTCCCTGCGGGCAGGATATGGAATTTTACTGGCAAAGCTTAATTTGTGAAAAATAATGTTTTATCCTTGCAAAACAAATGGTAATATTGATTGCAGGTGAGTTCGAGCATTATGCTCGTGCTTGTTATTCCCCTGAAGCTTTTATAAAACGGATAATAGGGTCTTGTCCGCTTTATATGCCCCTGTTTTGCGATTTTTAAAGACCCTTTTTCTGATAAGGAATCATGAGATGATAAAACGCCTTTCTGCCCTTGCTGTTGTTGCCGTAATGGGCTTTGCCGCAGCCGCCTGCACCCAAAATGAAAAACGCTATGCCGAATGGGGCGGCGGCGGTGCCGCTGTCGGTGCCGTAGCCGGACAGCTTATCGGCCGCAGCACAGAAGCCACTTTGATTGGTGCGGCTGTCGGCGGTGCCGGCGGATCGCTCATTGCGCATGAGAAAAATAAAAGCCATAATAGCAGAAAATGTAATTATCGTGATTCCAGAGGGCGCGTTTATCAGGCTCCCTGCACGCAATGAACTGGCAAATTATCCGGGCATAACCGGCTCAAAGCCGATAAAGCCGCGGTGTGCCCGGATAAAGCCGTTAAATTGTATTTTGCCTGCCCGTTATACGGGCAGGCTTTTATTTTTGCTGCGAGACGCAAAGCGCCCGCTTCTGTCACCGCGAGTCAAGAAACAGCAAAGATCGAGCACCGGCGGTTTAGCGCCGATTGCCGCCTGCCTCTCCGGCCACTCAAAACCCTGTGTATTGCGGCAAAACATTAGTACCACTGCCGGCACAGTGATTGCATGGCCCTTAAAAAAACAATACAAATAAAGAGAAATTTAAACAATGCGGCTTTGTAATTTTGACGCTTTTTCCTTTTATCGCAGCAATAAACCGCTATAATAGGGGTATGAGCGCCGAAGCTCGCCGGGCGGGCATTGTTTTGCGCCGGGATATTTTGCCAGCTTTGAGCCGCATATGGCCTGGGCAGGACGGCCTGGCAGCCTGGTCTGTGGCGACTGGTGCAAACAAAAACCGCACGGGCTTGCCCGGGCGGCGCGCGCAACGGCGTCCGGCGCGGGGTTATAAAGGAGTGTATTCGTGTTTTTCCGTTACGCTGTTTTTTTGCTCACAATCTGGCTGTCTTTTATCGGCAATGCTGTGTTTACCGGCGGCAAGGCCGTGGCGCAAGCTCTGCTACAGGCACAGGCCATGAGCAAGGCTGATGCGGCAAATGCCGGCTATAAGCGGCAAATATTTTCCTTTCAAGCGCCAAATCTGGATTTTGAAACCTATATTCCGCAAAAGGCTGAAGTTAAAACCCTGCCCTATAAAACCGAGCCTATTCCCGCCGGGCAGATAGGCCGTGTTTTGCCTATTGGTCAAGTCAGTTTTACCAAAGGCAATACGGCTTATGAAGATATTATTTTTTCTTACCGTTTGCGCAGCCCGCCGGCTGCCTATCATACATGTATGTGGTATATGACCAATGACGGCTATCGCATTATCCACTCTTATGCGCCTGATCCGCTGATTGAAGCGCAAATATTGGGGATAAAACTGGGCGACAACAACAAGCCGGAGACGGCGGGGCTGGCTTATTGTTATGCCCGCGGCGATAATCTTATCGGCCAGTATTTTATGGCCAAACTGCCGGAAAATGAAGACGAGGCTGAAAGAACGGTTATTGCCTTGCGTGATAGTGCCGCCGATTTTATTGCCAATATGCAATTTCTGGATAAAAAGCCGATAGGGCTTGATCCCGGCCAGCTTGATACCAGAATTGTAGAATTAAACAGCGGCAATCTGGAGCTTTCTTTCCCCAAAGGGCTGGAAGTTTCCAGCCCCGGTAATAAAGTTTCCACTCTGCCTTATGAGCTTTATTTTACGCAAAAGCTGCAAAACGGCCGCCCTTTCAGTTACTTGCTGTTTGCTGTCCATGCCATTAGCGGCCCCAATCGTGAGGAAGCTTTTCGCAATCTGGCAGAAGCCTATGTCAATACCTATCTGGATATGCAAATGAAGGCAGATATTATACCGGCCGGCACCACGCAGGAATATATTGAAAGCAATTCGGCACCGGGTTATGCGCAGGCAGATATTGCCGCCCGCTCTTACCGCTATAAAATTACTGCCAAAGATAATCCCGATATGCCGACTTTGTTTCAGATTACCCTGGTGCGGCAGAATAACCAGCTTTATGCTATTTATTATCACAGTCTGCGTACAGATTCCGCCTCGGCCGGCGGTTATTTTACCGGCAGCACCGGCGATGTCGCTTATGATATGCTGCGCGATTCGCTCCGCAGATTTTTGCTGAAAAACACTGAAAGATAAGGCAGAATATTTACCGCCCGGCCATAAAAGTAAATTTCGAGTAAATATTTATAATTATATGAATCTATATATCTTATTCTATTCATCATGCAGCAGCTTTTCAATAGAATCGACTGTATTTATTGAAAAATCAATAAGGCCTGTCTGCGCTCTTATTTTTACTTTTTCACAATAATCACAGCAGAAACGACGTTTGAAAACTGGCGGCTCTGCAACATAAAGTTTTGCTACAATCCATAATGCCAGACGGCTCAGCCAAAATTTTGGCTTTACTGCTGCCCGCGCCGTGTCCTGTTCGCCATAGGCTTGTTCAAAACAGGCAGAGAGAGCGCGGCGAAAACAGGCATTTGCTGTTATCATGCCGTGCAGCGCGGCAATATTCTCATATTCTGTCTGCCTGATATTTTCCTTATCATCATCAAGCTCTGCTGCTTCCCACTCGGTTATTTCTTTATTTTTTTCCATTATCTTCCGCCCTCGCTCTCTGACAGCATTTTCCACCGTTCTATCGGCCATAAATTCCAGCAGCTTTATATCATCATGGTGCGCCTGTATCCGCGTGCCGGCTTCCCCGCCGTAAAAAACAATCGCCACAGCCTGCCTGCCGTCACGCCCGGCACGGCCATATTCCTGCAAATAATCTTCAACCGAAGCCGATTGCTGCCAGTGAATCACCATACGCACATTGGCAATATCCAGCCCCATGCCAAAGGCTTTGGTGCAGATAAGCCAGTTTATCTCCGGCTTGCTTTCTCCTTTAAAACGTTTTACTATTTCCTGACGCTCAAAAGCGCTATTCTCCGCTCGCGCATGATAAAACGGCACATCGACACCGTCTTTCTTTAAATCCTCGCGCAGCATTTGGCCTATTTTTACCGTAGGCACAAAAATCATAAGTTTTTTACCGCCTATAGCAGGCAGGCGGAGCAAGCGCAAAATTTCTGCCGATCGCTCTGCCGCCGCAGCTTTTATGCGAAACAGAGCAATATTCGGCCTGTCAACATCGCGAACAAAATAGCGCGCCTTGTCACAGCCAAGTGAGCGCATAATGCGGCTTTGCATCTCCTTCCCCGCTGTAGCCGTAAAAGCCAGCACCGGCGGGTTGCCAAGCAGCGCTCGCACCTCGGCCAGGCGTGCATATTCAGGGCGAAAGGCCGTGCCCCAGCGATCGACACAATGGGCTTCATCAATTATCAAAAAAGCGGGGCGCAAGCGCGCCAAAGCCTGCTGCTCAGCTTCATTGGCAGTAAAAAAGCGCTCAGGTGTCATATAAGCGAGCTTAACCGCATTATCACGTAAATCGCGATAAAATTCCCGGCGTGTGGCGCGCGGCAAATCGGAATTGATAAAAGAAGCAGCAATTTTCTGCCGCCATAATTCGCTGACCTGTTCTGCCATTAACGCCTTAAGCGGGCAAATCACCACAGAAAAATAAGGCTGCATCAAAGCCGGCAGTTGAAAGCACAGGCTTTTGCCTGATCCTGTCGGGCTGACAAATAAAAAAGATTGTTTTTTCAGCGCCGCTAAAATCAGCGGCAACTGCCCGGCGCGGAATTTTTCTTTGCCAAAAACGCGCAGGAAACTGTCAAAATTACCCTGCTCAGGCAACAGCCCTTCTCTATCGCACAATCGTGCCAGATTATAGCACTGCGCTTTAAAAAAACAGCGCAAATTCCAGCTCATGCCTTGATTCGGGTGGTGTGCCGCATGGCATAAAATACACAGGCTGACAAGATTTGCCGCTGCATTATTGCCCCCTGAGGCAAGCGGAACGACATGGTGAATATGCGCTGCGCCGGCAGCGCCGATGTCTGCCTTGCACTCAACACAGCGATATTTATCGCGCGCCAGCACAATAGGGCGAATTTTTTGCCATTCTGCCTTTGATAATCTTTTGCGCCGCATATAAGACCCCGCTCCAAACAGAATTATATAGAGCCGGTATAATCAAATATGCCGTATTATTTGCGCGGCAAATCACAAGCCGGAACACGTTTAAAAAACTAAGGGAAGCCGCATAAAAAAGACACATTGCGCCAAAGCGGCACAGTGTATTTATTATATATTTTGTGCCGTTCGGAGCACTATCGAGCCTCTATATATCCGGCTGTTCAGTTTCGCCTTCTTCTACCGCTCTTTGGCGGCGCGGCTTTCTTAACTGAGCCGACGGCATTGAAGCCAAGGCAGCCTCACCGGCGGCGCCATCAGCCTGAACACCGATATTGCGGCCATCATAAGCCGGCCTGGCGGCGCCTTTATCCTGAGCCGGCAGCTCACCTTCTTCCCGGCGAAGGCGATTGGGCTGACGTGCGGCCTGATTACTGCGCCGGGCGGGTAAACGGCGCCGCGGCGGCACACGCCCATATTTTTCTTCTTCCGCTTCATAATCACTGCCATTATCGGCTTTATTATAACTGCCCCTCTTATCCATCAAAACTACTTCTCTGGGCAGGCCGTCAATCACCGGCTGCGCTCCCTCCGCCAGCTCTTCAGAATCGGCGCTTTCAGCATCTTCTGCCCCATATACCTCATTATCTGCCCGGGAGGACGACTTATTATCCTTTTCTCCCGGTTGGGCAGCAAGAATAATACGCAAATAATGCTCGGCATGCTGAAGATAATTTTCACCCATTACGCGATCACCGGAAGCCTGCGCATCACGCGCCAAAGCCAGATATTTATCGGCAATATGCTGCGCATTGCCGCGAATTTTGACATCAGGGCCGCTGCTTTCATAATTACGGGTCAAAGGATTGGGAGCACGGCGCAGGCCATTATTATTGCTCCGCCGGTTCAAGCGCCTGTTTTGTTGTGGCCTCATTGTCGTCCTTTTAGATTGCTTTCTTTTCATTAAACGAAGTGCTAAAGGCAAATTTGCTTTATACCGCGGCAAAAAGCCCCGCAGACGGGGAAAATCGAAGAGCCATAGCCCTTATTTTTCAGCCCATGCCGAAACAATGCCCCTTAAGGCTTTGTCTCTGTATCATTTATCAGAACTTTTGCAAAATATACCGCCGCGGATCCGCATAACCCGCCCTCAAAAGCCGGAATCACGGCCTATATGCCTTATATCCGCTCGAAACGTCTATGTAAAATATGGCGTTTAATTTTCCAAAGCCGCATAAAATTCTGAAAATACCAAAATTTTATACTGATTTTGTCTTTGCCTGTTATCCCTGTCTCACTCCGCGCCTGTATCAAGGCGTCCTCTCCGGCAAGACTAGCGAATTTCTGTCATATTGCCAAGCTTTTTTTAGCATTATTTCTCAAAATTCCAGCCTTTTTAGCCGGAATTTTTATTTATGGTGCAAACACTGAGTTGAAAGGCACCGGATACGCCGCACCGGCGAGGTGAAAACACAGCAGCGGCAAGCAGCTATTGAGCCCGGCAAAGCAGCAGCACAGCAGCACATCGCCACGGCATAAAGGCTTAAACCGGCTTTTTAAGCGTTTTCATCAAGGCGGCGTGAATATATTCATTCCCGGCAATAATATTTTTGCAGGCAAAAATTTCCTGCCCGCCGGTCTTATCTGTGACAAAACCGCCGGCTTCGCGCACCAAAAGCAGGCCGGCAGCCATATCCCACGGCTTTAAATTTTCCTCCCAAAAGCCGTCAAGCCGCCCGGCAGCAATATAGGCCAGATCCAGCGCCGCCGCCCCCATACGGCGAATACCGGCCGCTTCCGCCATAATATTGCGCAATTCCACCAAATAGCTGCCGTGATTTTTGCCGCCAAAATGCGGAATACCCGTGCCGATAACGCAATCTTCCAGCCTGCGCCGGGCTGAGACGCGCAAACGCCGATCATTTAAAAAAGCGCCGCTGCCGCGCTCTGCCGTATAAAGCTCGTCCGTAATCGGATTATAAATCACGGCCGCGGCCATGCGCTCCTGGCTTTCCAGCCCGATTGAAACGGCAAAATGCGGAATGCCGTGCAAAAAATTGGTCGTGCCGTCCAGCGGATCAATAATAAAGCGATGCTGTTTGTCTTCACCAATAATTTCGCCCGATTCTTCCAGCAAAAAGCCATAAGACGGACGGGCATATTGCAATTCGCGCCGAATAATATTTTCGGCCTTTTTGTCGGCCTGGCTGACATAATCGGCCGGGCCTTTCATTGATACCTGCAAATTTTGCACTTCGCCAAAATCACGCGCCAGCGCCCGCCCGGCTTTAAACGCCGCCTGCACCATAATATTCATAATTGCTGAACGCGCCATTTTCTTTTTCCTTAAACCTGCTTTTGCCGCTGCCGATTTTTAAACAGGGCTAATGCGGCAACCCGGCCGCCGGCCTGTCAAAGCCGGCGGGCAATAAAGCCCGCTTAATCGGCGCGGCGCAAATAGGTAATTTCGTTAGTGTCAACCACCACCCGCTCGCCCGATGCAATAAAAGGCGGCACCATAAGGCGAATGCCGTTTTCCAGAATAGCCGGCTTATAGGAAGAGGCCGCTGTCTGCCCTTTGACCACCGGATCGGCCGAAATTATGGCCAGAACCACCTGATCCGGCAGGGTAATGCCAATAGGCCGCTCTTCATAAAGCTCAACTGTTACAGTCATGCCGTCCTGCAAAAAGGCGGCGCGTTCGCCGACAAAATCTTTCTGCAATTCCAGTTGATCATAAGATTGCGCGTCCATAAATACCAGTGCTTCGCCCTGCTCATAAAGATAGGTGAAATCTTTCTGCTCCAGCCGCACTTTTTCTACTGTTTCGGCAGCGCGGAAGCGCTCATTCAGCTTGGTGCCGTCCAGCAGGTTTTTCAGCTCGACCTGATTAAAGGCCCCGCCTTTGCCCGGCTTCACCGCATTGCATTTCACCGCCACCCACAGGCTGCCATTATGTTCAATCACATTGCCGGGGCGAATTTCATTGCCGTTAATTTTCATAAGATCTATCCGCTTGGTCTTCTTTATCAAAAGGCCTCAACAGCCATGCGCAATCAAGGCCGCGCCTGCCGACTCCCCAATTTGCCGGCAGCGCAAAATACCCCTCTCCCGCTTTAAGCCATTTTTCAGCAAAATATAACCGGAAAACGACTTAAGGCGGCATTTTTTCGTTAAAACTGCCAATAAAGCCTCACTCAAGCAGAAAAACAACAAGCACATTTTCGGCAAAACCGGCAATTCTGCCGCGCTGGCCGGCCGGCACAGCAGCCGGGCAGCCTACCCTCTGCCGGAAAATGCCTCTATTTGCATTTGCGCCGCCTGGCGCACGGCTTCCTGCACTTTTTCAAAAGCCCGCACCTCTATCTGGCGCACTCTTTCACGGCTAATACGAAATTCTTCCGACAAAGCTTCCAATGTTTTTGGCTCTTCCCTCAGGCGGCGATCAGCAAAAATCTGCTTTTCGCGCGCATTCAGCCCGGCCATAGCCTGCGTCAGCATAGCGCGGCGATTGGCAATTTCATCTTGCTCAATCAATATTTGTTCCTGGCCGGGCGTGTCATCTTGCAGCCAGTCCTGCCATTCGCCGCCGGTCTCTTCTGCCCCGCGCACCGGCACATTAAGCGAAGTATCGCCGGAAAGTCGCCGATTCATTGAAATAACATCAGCAGCGCTGACATGCAGCGTATCGGCAATTTCTTTTACTTGCTCAGGGGTTAAGTCGCCTTCATCAAGCGCCTGAATACGCCCTTTCAACCGGCGCAAGTTAAAGAACAGCCGTTTTTGATTAGCCGTTGTCCCCATTTTAACCAGGCTCCATGAGCGCAAAATATATTCCTGAATGGCAGCCTTTATCCACCACATGGCATAAGTCGCCAGGCGAAAGCCTTTATCCGGCTCAAACCGCTTTACCGCCTGCATCAGGCCGACATTGCCCTCAGAAATAACTTCACCCATAGGCAGGCCGTAACCGCGATAAGAAAAAGCGATTTTTGCTACCAGCCGCAAATGGCTGGTCACCAGCCTGTGCGCGGCTGAGCGGTCATCATGCTCCAAATAGCGCTTGGCGAGCATATATTCCTCACGCGGCTCCAACAGAGGAAAGCGGCGAATTTCCTGCAAATAGCGGTTCAGGCCGCCATCACCCTGCCCAATGGCAGGTAAAGCTGTTTGCGACAAAATACTCTCCGTGACAGCGGGCATAAGCGCGCTGCTCCATAAAACCGCGTCATTTTAGCGATAAATTGCGTCAAAATAAAGCCCTGACAGCCGAGACAAGCCAAATCCGGGCGGCAAAACCCCGCCGGGGAAGACGAAAAAGGCGTTTTTGCAATATTTCAGGACAAAGCGCCGGGCACTGCGCCTTATAAAGCCAAAGCCTGCAATAAATTTTGCATATCGGGCGGCGGCTTTACGGTAAATTCCATAATGGCGCCGGTTTTCGGGTGTTGCAGCCGCAAAAAGGCGGCCAGCAATGCCTGCCGCGGAAAGGCCGCTACCTCTGCCCGCACAGATTCCGGCAACAGGTTAATCTTGGTTTTAAAAGCCTGCCCATAGGTTTTATCGCCAATTAACGGGTGGCCGATATGCGCCATATGCACGCGAATCTGATGGGTGCGCCCGGTTTCCAGCCGGCATTCGACCAGACAGGCTGCGGGAGCCTTGCCGTCACCCATAGCGGATTGGCGTAAAATTGTATAATGGGTTATGGCGCGGCGAACGTCTCCGGCGTCATTGCGGGCAATGGCGCGGCGAGTTCTCTCCCTTGGGTCGCGCGCCAAAGGCGCATTGATTATACCGCCGGGCGGTGAAGGAACACCCCACACCACGGCCTGATAGCGCCGCTCCAGCACACCGCTGCGGCCGTGATCGGCAAATTGCCGGCTTAAATGCCCATGCGCCGCATCATTTTTGGCAATCACCATCACCCCGCTTGTATCTTTATCCAGCCTGTGCACAATACCGGGGCGTTTAACCCCGCCAATGCCGGAAAGGCCAAAACCCGCCGCCGCATGCTGCCCGCAATGGTGAATAAGCGCATTGACCAGCGTGCCGCCGGCATTGCCATTGCCGGGGTGGACAACCAGCCCGGCCGGCTTGTTAATTATAATTATATCGGCATCTTCATAAAGGATTTCCAGATCTATGTCTTCACCCTTCGGTTTTGCCGCCACCGGCGGCGGCAAGATAAGCTCCACTTCGCCGCCTGTTGGCGGCTTGAAGCGTGGCTCCAGCACCGGCTTGCCGTCAATGCGCACCTGCCCGCTGCCAATCAATTTCGCTATGCGCGCGCGTGACAGCTCAGGCGCGCATTGCTGCGCCAGCCATTGATCCAGCCGGCGGCCGGCGGCTGTTTTATCAATTTTTATCAGGCGCACCAAAGATTGCGACATGGAAATTGCTCTTTTTGCCTTTTGCCTTGTCCCATTCCCTCTGTTCCGGTATATTATAAAGGGATTACAGAAAATTTGCAAAACAGGGCGGCAAAGGGTCGGTTCATGCCCAAAGGCAGCCGGCGGGAAAGAGTATAAAGTGACACAAGAGGCAGAAACACCAATAAAAACAGCAGAGCCGGGCCGGCAGCCGGCAGCGCCGGCAGACACTGCCCAATCCCGGCCGGCCGCTGAAGTGCACATAATGCGGGAAAAAGCCGCGCAAAATAAAACGGCGCTGGGGCGTGTGCATCGCAAATTGCTGCGGCTTATGCTGGTATCGCTGACAGTCACCTTTATCGCCCTAACCGTGGTAGCCGGCGCTATTATCTACAAAGTCACCCATATTTACAGCACGCCCAAAACCGCCCCTGCCGTGCCGCAAGCGCAAAATAGCGGCGGCATATTTATCCAGACCGCGCCCAATAGCGGCGCAGCCAGCGCCTTCCCGCCGGCGGCCGGCACAACGCCGCCAACGGCCAAAAGCGCCGCTCTCCCGCCTGAGCAGCTTATTACCGCGACACCGGGAGAAAAGCTGGAAGAAGTCAGCCTCTCCGGCAATTTGCTGCTGCTGCGCCTGAGCAATAAAAACAGCAAGGATAAAGTGCTGCTGATTTATGATTTTGTCAAAAAACAGCCAGTTGCCCGCATAAGGCTGGCGGGGACGGAATAAACGGCATTGCCGGCTTTAAAGCGACTCACCGACAAACAGCCGGGAGACAGCGCCAAAGGAAAAAGCGGGAAGCAGGGAAAAGGATTATATAAAGCTGTCAGAAGAGGCAGTGCAGAAAAAAGATTTATCCCCGCGGTATATGTCTATGGTTGAGCTGTTTCTGG
Source organism: Candidatus Tokpelaia sp. (assembly GCF_008636115.1). Lineage (GTDB taxonomy): Bacteria > Pseudomonadota > Alphaproteobacteria > Rhizobiales > Rhizobiaceae > QLZD01. Next base: position 41,336 of record NZ_QLZD01000004.1, read on the forward strand.
CTGTAATTCACTCCTCCTCTGTTTCTTTATACATGCTTGAAGCGCTGATTCCAAACGGGAATATAACCGAAGCTAATCAGCAAAAAGCAGTCGCAGATATGCGAAAATCAGTAACTGCCTGTAATGAATTTATAAAAATTACGGTGGAATCTTTGAGCGGGAGTCATGAATGAGCAATATTTCTCAAATTCCTGATATGGAGGAAAGATTAAAAAGGTTGCAATCCGGCGCTGGGGGCGGCATATACAATGCTATGGAAGCGCGCATAGCGACACGGGAAGCCGATACAGAAAATATGAAAACCAATATTGCCGATATAAAAATGGATATTCGCAGTATAAGAAAAGATATGTGATCGGATTTCAGGCTGATATTCGGCCCTGTAATCACGCTTGCTGTCGGCTTGGCAGCCCTTATGGCAAAAGGTTTTGGCCGGCTTTAACAGCGGGTCATATTTCCCTCCCTTTTAGCCCGGTTGCGTGATTTTTTGCCTTTGTCTACAGCCAAAAGAAGAGCTGTGTAACGGGTCGGCTCTATATTTCAGGGGTAATGCTCTTCCGGAAAAGCGGCATAAGCGGCAATAGCCAGCAACAGCATGGGGCCGAGATAATAAAACGGTGTCAGCTTTGCCGCCCCGGTTACCATCATCAATTTTGTCACTATGGCCTGGGCTGTGCTGCCAAACAGCACCGAACCCAGGGCCAATGAAAAGCCAAAACCGGTTACCCGCACATTGCGCGGAAAAGCCTCCATGACCAGCAGCGCCTGCACGGTCATCATCATGCCCAGCATAATAGTGCTGAGCAAAAGCCCGCCAATAAACAGGGCAAAATCTGTGGCCGCATAAAAATAAGTGATAAAACAACCGCAAAAAGCCGCGCTCAGGCAGATAACAGCAAAAATCTTGCGGCGCGCAATTTTATTGCAAATCAAACCGCCGCAAAAAGTGGCCGCCATCATGACCAGACTCATAATAATAGTCAGCACATAACGGCTATTGCCCTGCAACCCCGCAGCTCCGCCCGCCTTTAGCGCAATCAGGCTGAGATAAGTGGGCATATAAATAATCACAATATAAACCAGCAAAGTGACCGGCATAACGGTGATAACAGCCAATAAAAACCGGCCCAAATAGTGTTGCCCGATAAGGCGCACAGGGTGCAAAGCAGTGTCATTTTCTGCTTTATCACCGCGCCAGCTCTCCGCTATATGAGCGCGAATATAAAAGCCGACAGGGATAATAGCCAAAGCAAAAATAAACGGTATGCGCCAGCCCCAGGCGCGCATTGCAGGCTCAGAAAGAGTTGAAAACAGGCAAAAAGCAAACAGCGCCCCCACAGCCGCACTCATGCCCTGCATCATAAACTGCCAGGCAATATAAGTGCCGCGTTTTGTCGCCTGGGCAGATTCCAGCAGCAGCGCCGCGGCCGAGCCCATTTCACCGCCGGCAGAAAAGCCCTGCAACAGCCGCCCCAGCACAATAAGCGCCGGTGCCGCCAAACCGATAACAGCATAAGGCGGGGTAAAAGCAATCAAGGCGCTGCCGGCACCCATAAGCATAATAGTGATAAACAAAGCGGCTTTGCGCCCGCGCCTGTCAGCATAGGCGCCCAGTATGACACTGCCGATAGGGCGCGCCGGAAAACCAAGGCCAAATAAAATAGTGGAAATATAGGTGGAAAGCAGCGGATCATCGGTTTTTAATATGGAAAAGCCGATAATGGTGGCAAAATAGCTGTAAACGGTAAAATCAAAACTTTCGAGGAAATTGCCAAAACCGGTAGCGACAATCAGCCGGGTTTTACCGCTTTTCCCTTGTGCTTTCATCACTGTTTGCTCCATTTCCGGCCTGGGCCGCGCCACCGCAGCTTTTTGCCGAGCCGGGCAGTCTGGCACAAAAAATTACCGATAAGAAGATAGATTTTTTAGCCAAACCGCATTACATAAAACCGGGCGGCCGTTTTATGCGCCGGCAGCAAAGCTGCCGGCAAGGCCAAAGGGTAATTTTATGACCATCACCTCTCCCGCTTCTGTGTTGCAGCAACTTATCCGCTGCCCTTCCATAACACCGCAGACAAGCGGTTGTTTCGACCTGCTGCAAACCCTGCTTGCGCCTTTGGGTTTTGCTATTGAGCGGCCGCGTTTTAGCGCCGCCAATACACCGACAGTAGAAAATTTTTATGCCAAACGGGCAGCGTCCGGAGCGCCCGCTATGGGCGCGGGCAAATCAGCGCCGGCAAAGGCTAAAGCCGGCCAAAGCCCGGCAAAGCATTTGCTGTTTGCCGGGCATATTGATGTTGTGCCGACCGGGGCAGAGACGGCGTGGCGCTTCCCGCCTTTTGCCGGGCAGATTGCCGATGGCCTGCTTTATGGCCGCGGCGCGGTGGATATGAAAGGCGGCATTGCCTGTTTTATTGCCGCTTTGGCGCGCCTGACAGCAGAGCAGCAACAGCCTGATAGCGGCGCTATTTCCCTGCTCTTGACGGGTGATGAAGAAGGCCCCGCCATTAACGGCACGGTCAAATTGCTGCACTGGGCAGCGCAAAAGGGTGAAGACTGGAGCGCCGCTCTGGTAGGCGAACCAAGCTCGGCAGAAATATTGGGCGATATGATAAAAATCGGCCGCCGCGGCTCACTTTCTGCCATTTTGCGGGTAGAAGGCAAACAAGGCCATGTCGCTTATCCACAGCGCGCCGGCAATCCGCTGCCTGTGTTGGCCCGGCTTTTAACCGCGCTGACAAGCGCGCCGCTGGATCAAGGCACCCCGCATTTCCAACCGAGCAATCTGGAGCTGACAAGTATTGATACCGGCAATGAGGCGGCCAATATGATCCCCCCCGCCGCCGCCGCGCGCTTTAATATCCGCTTTAACGATAGCTGGACTATTGAGCGCCTGCAAGCCGAGTTGGAAAACCGGCTGGCGCGCGCCGCCGGGCAGGTGGGCAGCAGCAGCGCCGTTTCTTATCATCTTGAATTTGCTGCCAATCCTGCATCTGCCTTTATCACCGATAATAAAGCGCTGATTGCGCCTTTACAGGCGGCCATTACGGCATTGACAGGGCAAAGGCCGGCGCTTTCCACCAGCGGCGGCACCTCAGACGCGCGCTTTATTAAAGATTATTGCCCGGTGGCAGAATTCGGCCTTGTCGGCCAAACCATGCACCAGATCAATGAATGCGTGACTATAGAAGATTTGGAAAATCTGACAGAAATTTACCGCCATTTTATCCGGAATTATTTTGCCGGCCGGGATTAGCGCTCTTATTGCCCGCTCTCTCCTTTTTCAGGCTTATAGCGGCAGTGCCCGTTACCCGGCGCCCGCTCAATCAGACAGATTGTATTGAAATTTTCCAGCCGCCATTGTCCATAACAAAAATTCCGACAGGCAAAATGCTTTTACAGGCAGGCCCGCCTGCTCCCCCGCGCGGCCGGATAGCTGCCGCGGCCGCTGGTGCCGAACAACAGGTTTTGGAACTTTTGACAACAGGTTTTGGAATCTTTCCGCTCTCAAAATTAAGCTTTTGAAGCATACGCAAAGGGCCTTCAAAAATGGTTTGAAGGGAGTGGAATAATCCGCCCACCAGTATTTATCCGAATCTTTTTACAACCAAAAGAATTATCATTCTTTGTTTTTTTTACAAAAATTCCATTATTTCAGATCCGGACACTGCGTCCGGATCTTTTTTGCATTTTTAATGCTCCTATTCCTGTTTATTGATACCAATTTCATACAAAAAACCGCCTATGAGGCGGTTTAATCGGCTTTAAAAGCCTTTTCAAAGGTGACGAGAGTGATTTTCAAAGCCCTTTTGAAAGTTCCCGCATATGCGGCCGATTTCCACCAAATCACGCCCATCTGGCAAAATTATATGTCAAATTCTTCCCGCCGCCACTCACCAGTTTCCTTCTTGACAAACCTCTTCAATCCCCCGATTTTACTGACCTATCCCACTTAAAACCACCTGATCACACCTAATCCCACATATTCTAAAACTGTGTGTCAAATAACAGAAATATTGATAGCAGTGCCAGGGAGCAAACCCGCTCGGCTCTCCCCCGCGCGGCCGGATAACAGCAAAGCAGAGAGCAGCCGGTTTGCACCGTGCCAAGGCCGCGCAGGATTTTACCGCTGCCCCAATCACCTCCCCAAAGCAGCACATGGCAGTATCCTGAAATATATTTAAGCTGTTTCATTACCGCTTTTCTGCCCCTGCTCCGTTTCGACCGGGAGCGGCCGCCACTATTCCGGTGCCCTCAGTGCCTCTATAGCCCGCAATCTGGCGGCGGCAACAGGCGGCAAATAAGGCGGGCGGGGCGCTGCCGCCGCTTCTGCCAGCAAAATGTCACAATTATTTTCAATCACCGCTTCCAGTTTTTGCATAAAATCACGCCGCGGCAGACCGGGGGGGATTGGCGGTAAAATCCGGCATTTTATTGTGCCCGGATAAAGACAAAAACGCTTTTTTGGCCAATAAAGGCCGGAATTCAGGGCAACAGGCACTACCGGCAGGCCAAGCTCGGCATAAATGGGGAAAAGGCCCGGCTTATAAGCAGGCGCGGCACCCGGCTCCTTGCGCGTGCCCTCAGGGAAGATAATAATCTGGCGGTTTTGCGCCGCTTTTTCCTTCCCCTTGGCAATCAATATTTTCAAAGCCTGCAAGGGCGCGCCGCGATTGATCGGTACCATACCCATTTTAGCCAGAAACCAGCCGAGAAACGGAATCCACAGCAATTCCCGCTTCAGGATAAAGCTCGGATCGGGGATATAAAGCGGCAGAACCAAAGTTTCCCATGTTGATTGATGCTTGGCTGCCACAATATAAGGCCCTTGCGGCAAATTTTCCGAGCCTTCCACCCGGTAATTGAGACCGACAAGATATTTTTGCAGCCAGAAAAGGGAACGCGCCCAGCTTCGCGGCACAATCCACGCCGCTTTATGCGGCAGAAAGAAATAAAACGGCGTAAACAACGCCATTTCAATAATTGTTACCAGAACAAGACATATTTTAAAAAGCAGCGAACGGATAAACAGCATATTTCTCGCCTGATTTGGTGTTTCCCCATATTTTGCCCGCAATCCGCCGCCTCTGCCGGGCGGAATAGCGGTTAATTTAGCCCGCTTCCCTGCTTTTGCCGGGGGAGCCGGGCTTTATTATAGCCTGTTGAGCGCCAATGGAAAAGGCGCGGAATAAAGAAAACGCCCCATAGCCATGGAGCGCTTCTCTGACCGGCCAGAGCCGGCAGCATTGATAAATTATTATTAGCGGCCGGCGGCACCGGCCCCGCCCCGCCCCGGCCAGCTTTAATCGACATAAGGCTGGGCGCGAATTTTTGCTACTTTTTCGGCCGTAACCGGCGCCGCATTATTTGTCCACGCTGTCCGCAGAAAATTCACCAGCTCGGACACTTCCTCATCACTCAGGCGCCAGGCAAAACCCGGCATGGCCAGATCTTCCGGCCGCAAAGCGGTAGAAGGCAGGCGCGAACCCTGCAATATGACATAAATCAGCCCGGCCGCATCTTCGGCATTAACAATAGCGGCACCGTCCAGCCGGGGGAAAACTTCCGGCGCACCCAGGCCATTGACAAAATGGCAGGCACCGCAATTATCCAGATAAAGCCGCGCGCCCAACGGCATGGAAGGCTCAGCCTTTGTCAGCATGGCAATAGTGGAACCGGCATCACGCACGGGCTGCTGCGGCCCGGCTTTTGTTTGAATATGCTGCAAATAAGCGACAATGGCATCAATATCCTCGCTTTTTAAATATTGCAGCGATTCCCTGATAGCAAAATTCATCGGCCCGGCGGCAGAACTATAATGATTACGCCCGGTTGTCAGATAAAATTTCAAGTCATCATCTGTCCAGCCGGCAAGAGCAGAATTGGCGCCGCGCAAATCGGGCGCTGACCAGCCGCCCACTGCCGAACCGGTCAAATAAAGCGGCGAAGAAGCGTCAAATCCTTTTTGACGGAAGATAATATCACGCGGCGTATGACAGGCGCCGCAATGCCCCGGGCCTTCCACAATATAAGCGCCGCGATCCAGCTTCGCATTATTATAAGGCGGGGTAAAGCCGGTTTCAGGACGCAAAACCAGCCAGTTCCACAGGCGTATGCCCCAGCGCTGATTAAAGGGGAAGACAAGAGCGGTTTTTTGCACCGGCTGCTCCACCGGCTGCACATTATGCATAAAATAATCATAGAGAGCGACAATATCCTCGTCAGTCAGTTTGCGATAACTGTCATAAGGCATAGCCGGGTAAAGATGGCTGCCGTCCGGGCGCAACCCGTCACGCAAGGCAGCAGAGAAATCTTCCAGGCTGTAATTGCCAATGCCATAGCGCTTGCCCGGCGTAATATTGGAGGCGTAAATTTTGCCGAAAGGGCTGTCAATCGGCTTGCCGCCGGCAAAAGGCTGGGCACTATTGCCGGTATGGCAGGCGGCACAATCAGCCATAATCGCCATATATTGCCCGCGCCCTTCCGCCGATTGATAATTTTCGGGTAATTGCGCTATTGGCCGGGAGCGATGAGCCGGCACAAGAATAATAGCAAGCACGGCAATAATACCTAAAATCACCAGCCAGAAAATGAGTTTGAGCAAAAAGCGCATATTTGTTCTTTCCCTTATACCAGCGGACGCGGATTTTTAAGGTAATTATTTTTAATCGCTGCCACCATCCAATACGTCAAAGCGCCGACTGTGCCTGTCGGATTCTGTTCCAGATTTTGCGGATAGGCATTGGCGCCAGGGACAAATAAATTATGATAATCCCAATGCTGCAAATAACGGTTTAAAGCTGAATTTTGCGGATTTTCCCCCATAATGGCACCGCCTACCGTGTGCGTGGTCTGGTAGGCGGTGGCGTCATAAGGCTCATTATCCTGCATACGCCGCAAATTATAGGAATCAGGATTAAGCGCCTTGACAATTTCTTCCTGCCGGGCTGAGCCGAATTGCGCCAGCTTAATATCATTCTCATGCCAGTTAAAAGTCATACGCATTAGCGGCCGGCCATATTTATCTTTATAAGTCGGATCCAGATCAAGATAAGCATCGCGGTAAGACATGCAACTGCCATGCAGCCCCAGGCCAAGATTGCGGCCATACCAGTCGCCAATAGCCTGCTTCCACCCCGCGCCCCAGGCAGGCGTGCCCGTTGGCAGCGGCAGAGAGCGGTTCGGCTGGCCGTTAGTCTGGTTACAATCAATGCGCACCCCGCCGATAAAACCTTCTTTGGCAAAATCAATACGGTTAGTGGCAAAATCGTCCAGCGCCATACAATTTGCCCCCGTGCCGATAAAAGGATTAAAGTTTTTATCTTTAAAAAAAGCGGTGGCGCTGCCGACATTGATTTGATACGCATAATTGCGGCCGATAACCCCCTCATTTGTTTGCGGATTATAAGGCTGCCCCAGGGCAGAATGCAGCAAAAGCCGCACATTATTCATCTGAAAGGAGGCCAGAACCACCATATCGGCCGGCTGGAAAATTTCTCTCCCTTCCGGGTCTATATAGGTCACGCCGCTTACTGTCTCGCCATTGGCTGATTTTTCAATCCGCAGCACTTCCGACCTGGTGATATACTGAAAATTTTTATGCCTTTTGGCCGCTGCCAGCACGCACATTTGCGGCGAACCCTTGGAATAATTCAAGCAGCCGAAACGCTCGCAATAACCGCAATAATTGCACGGCCCCATTTGCATGCCGTAAGGATTGGTATAAGATTGCGTAGCGATTGCAGCGGGAAAAGCAAAAGGGTGATACCCAAGCGATTTTGCCGCTTGCGCAAACAGCTTGCCGTGATAAGTCACCCCGCCGCCGGGCATGGGGTAGGTATTTGAGCGCCAGGCTTCAAACGGATTGCCCTCCCCGGTTTTATGCCCCTTTATATTGCCGGCCTCACCTGCTACTCCGGCCACTTTTTCAAAAAAATCATAATAGGGCTCAAGCTCATTATAGCTCACTCCCCAATCCTGAATTGTCATATCTTCCGGGATAATCTGCTCGCCAAAGGTTTTTTCCACATAACTGCGCAGATGGAATTCTTCCGGGTGCGCCCGCCAGGTCTGGCAGTTCCAATGCGCGCCGCAACCGCCCACCCCGGTGCCGATTAAAAAACTGCCTAATTGCCGATAAGGCAGGGCTGTGTCGCTCAGGCTGCGGCGAATGGTAACCGTTGTATTGCTCAGTTTTTCCATTTCTTCCAGCCGCAGGGCATATTTAAGCTCATCGGCCGTAGTGGGATAAGACCAGTTCGGCACAATATTGCGATCATGCCCGCGCTCAATCGCCAGCACATCATAACCTTCACGCGCCAGCTCCAGCCCGACAATAGACCCTGTCCAGCCAAGGCCGACAATAACCACATTTTTTTTCTTTTGCTGTATCGCCACAATCACCGCTCCATAGCCTGTTATGCTCTTTGCCCGTCAATGCTGACAGGCCCCAGACGATAGCGGACATTATCCTTGTCCACCCAATCCAGAAAGCTGGCACGCGCACCGGGAAAGCCGATATAAACCCACGCAACCATATCATAATTGCCGCCATATTTCGGATCGGCAAAATAGCCTTCTTTGGTATTTTGCCACAAAAAGCTGAAAAAATCGCCGGAGCGCAGCTCATCTATCGGCACCCCGTCTTTTTGCACCTGTTCCAGCACCGCATCTTGCCTGGCGGCAGACAAACGGGCAAAAATATTGCCATAATTTTCCTGCGCCCATTTATCAATGGCGGGAATAGCAATGCGATAGGCCTCTGCGGGGGAATAACGCCCCTGATAGCCGGTATAATGCGGGGCATCATAATTAAACGGTGCCTGATGATACCAATCTTCGCCGCGCGCCCATGGCGTTATCATTTGCCGGTCAATAAAAACCGGCACCCTTGCCTCAATAGCGCCGGGGCCGCGGCCGTCTGAGGGGATAAGCCGCGCCACGGCCGCCATAATAAAAGCCCATTCCTGCCCGTTAAAATAAACGCGCTGATAGTGTTCAAGCGGCACCGGCCCGGCCGGCTGAGCGGCAATATGGCGCGCCGACAGCGCACTGGCGGCGCAAGCGCCCGCGCCAATAAGCAAATGACGGCGGGTCACCCCGCTTTTTATCACAGATAAGATTTTTTCGGTCACGAGAAGCCCTGTTTTTTCTTGAAAAGAATCCGTCTTGTAAAACATTTTACTGAATGTGAGAACTGTTTTCCGGAAATTGTGTAAAAATTCCTGTTATCAATAACAGTCTCATATGCTCTTTACCAAAAGCCATAATTTATATCTGGTAACTAGCGCCAATATAATGCGGCACAGGGTGCATTTTATAAATAAATAGTATTTTCTGTGAATAAGAAACACTAAAACGGAAATAAACGCGCTTTGCTTTACTATGCAAAACAATAAAGATCGAAATTTCCTGCACGGGCAACAAGGCCGCTCACAGCCTGGCCGGTCTGGCATGCAAGGCCCGCCACATTGCGGCAGGCTGTCCTGTAATCATATACTATCAGGCCTGATAGGCAATATGACCGGCGCGCTCAGGCAGAGCCGGCCAGATTTTCGCTGCCCAGACGGTAAGCAAGCGCTTCGGCCAAATGCTTGCGGCTAATAATTTCCGCTTTATCCAGATCGGCAATGGTGCGCGCCACTTTTAGCACCCGGTGATAAGCGCGAGCGGAAAAATGCCTTTTTTCACTAATATTACGCAGCAGTTCCGCACCGCCTTTATCCGGCACAGCCATTTTTTCTACCAAAGCGGCCGGGCAATCGCCATTGGCAATAATATTATGGGTTCCCAAAGCAATAAAGCGCTGCTTTTGCCGCGCCCGCGCGGCAAGCACCCGCGCCGCCACAGCGGCGCTGCTTTCCGCTTGCGCCGGCTGTAGCAATTCAGCCGCCGTCAGAGCCGGCACATCAATGCGCAAATCAATCCTGTCCAGCAGCGGGCCGGAAATACGCGCCTGATAATCGGCACGGCAGCGCGGCTGGCGACCGCAGCCCCGCCCGTCTTCCCCGGCCATGCCGCAGCGACACGGATTCATGGCCGCTACCAGTTGCACCGCAGCCGGATATGTCACATGATGATTGGCGCGGGCAATAACACATTGGCCGCTTTCCAGCGGCTGGCGCAAACTATCAAGCACACGGGGAGAAAATTCCGGCAATTCATCTAAAAACAGCACCCCATTATGCGCCAGCGAAATTTCGCCCGGCCGGGCTTTGAGCCCGCCGCCGATAAGCGCGGCGCAACTGGCCGAATGATGCGGAGCGCGAAACGGCCGCTTGAGCGAAATCATGCCGTCCGTATTTTCACCGGCAATAGAATTGATAATGGCAATATCCAGTAATTCCCGCGCTGCCAAAGGCGGCAAAATAGAAGGCAGGCGGCTGGCCAGCATGGATTTGCCGGCACCGGGCGGGCCGACAAATAATATATTATGCCGCCCGGCGGCCGCCACTTCCAGCGCCCTTTTGGCGGTTTCCTGCCCTTTAATATCTGCCAGATCTGCCGGTTCAGCCTGCACTTCCCGCGCCAGCGGCCTTGGACGTGTCAAAATTTGCACACCTTTAAAATGATTGGCCAGCGCCAGCAAATTTTCCGGGTTTAAAATATCCAGCTCTTCACCCGCCCATGCTGCTTCCGAACCGCAAGAGGCCGGGCAAATAAGCCCTTTACCCATGGCAATAGCTGTCATGGCTGCCGGCAGCACACCGTTGACCTGGCTGATTGAGCCATCTAAAGCCAGCTCACCCAGAATAATATAATCTTCGCCGATTTGCGGCGGCAAAACCCCCATAGCCGCCATCAGGCCGACTGCTATCGGCAAATCATAATGCGAACCCTCTTTGGGCAAATCGGCGGGTGCCAGATTGATAGTGACTTTCTTCACCGGCATAGACAAAGCAGCGGCATGCAAGGCCGCCTGCACCCGCTCACGACTTTCAGCGACAGTTTTATCTGGCAGGCCGACAATCGACATGCTCATTTTCCCCGGAGCAATCATCACCTGCACATCAACAGGCAAGGCTTCCACGCCACTAAAAGCCACAGTGCCTATATGAGAAACCACGACCCCTGAAACTCCTCCAAACACTTTATTGCCTGTTGATTCTTCCGCCGGCGCTATTATTACCCGAAAAATTATTTTAATGACGCCTTTGACCTGCCACCGCACATAATTTCCGGCCACAGCCCGCGGCAAGGCTCTCATGCGGCGCAAAATGCCGTGCCTGTATAAGAGGCAGACACTCTGAAACTCCCGCCGCCGCTATCCGGGCAGCCTGCCGCTTGCCCTTGTTTTGTCCTGTTTTCAGTTGAAAACCTGCGCCCGCCTGCCGCCCTTAACAGCCGACAGCGCAGAGTTTTTCAGCAAAAGCGCGATGGCGAGTCTTGCGCCCCGGCGCAAAAGCTGCTGCGCCTATATGAAAAGCATACACCCTGAAACTCCCGCCGCCGCAGCCTATCTCGCCGGCACTGTTTTGTCTGGAAATTACCCTGCTCGCTAAGGCAATACAGCCAATAATGCCGCGCTTTACTGCTTTTTTAGCGCTTGCTTACAAATAAAACAATGCAAAAAACGAAAAAATCGCTCTTCACTTTTTTCTGCCGAAACTGCGGTGCAATTTCTGCCATTGCAGGGTGACGGGATTGGGCACCCGGAGCTGCTGCCGGGCCACGGCCGGCGCGGTTTCCTTATCCATATAAGGCAGCCGGCTGACAAAATACTCTACTTCCTGCGCCAGCAGGCGATAGGCCGGCGGTAATTGGGCAAAATATGTGTCATAATCGGCTGAGTCTGCCGGCTGAGAGGCAGTATTTTCATGAATCGGGGAGAATTGAGCAACAAATACCAGTTTCCTTTTTTCTGCCGCCGCCTGTTCGGCACTCATCTCGCCATCACGCAGCGCCCGCTCCAGCCATAACCAGGCGGCCATTTGCATGACTTTTATTCCGAGTTTTTTTCTTTCCCGCTCATAAAATCGCGCTAAAGCCGGGGAAAAATATTCTGCCCCCTCACTGCCGGCGCCGTTAAAATAGCGGCTGACTTTATCTGCCAGGGCCAGACCGCCGGCAAATAATATATCAAAGCCGCGAGCAAAGGCCTGATGCTCCGCCATAATTACCATATTGGCCGCCTGTTTGGGCAAATTATGTTTCGCCGGCGCTCTTTTCGCCATTATTCTGCTTCCCCGGGGTTGCACCCCAATATTTGCGCCAATCTTAACGAATCTATTTGTCAATAAAGGCTAAAACGCCACTGTTCGGCCGGTTGTCCCGGTCGCGAAGGTGCTTTCTATCAGTATTTTCATTATAAAACAGGGGCGCCGACCGGCCTATGAATTTTTTCATTTATGCAAAGAAGCCTGCCGTTAAAGTTAACGCCCCTTCGTCAAAACAGGGTAAGGACACAATAAAGGCCGGACAGTGATCTGCTCACTGTCCGGCCTGTCAGCCAAATGGCAGAAAACAAATTTCAGCGCAATCAGACCTTGAGCGCCGCCGGTTGCAAAGCCTCTATTCCGCCGGCACTAAAAGCTGCTTCAGCCGCGGCCGGAGCAGCCTTATCAGCGGCAATAACAGCGGCTGGGGCAACACTATCAGCCGCCGGAGCCGGCGTCCCTTTGCGGAAACCGGACAGCCATTCCAGATAATAGGCATAAGCAAATTGTGCCGTAATGCCGGCAGCTATCAGCAAACTGTCTGAAGCAAGGCCGCCCGCCGGATTTGCCTGTTTTAACACCTGGCCGATCATGGCCAGCACTGTGCCGCAGGCAAAAACCGGCAGGCTGTATTTGCCTAAAATCGCCAGAGGGTGATGCGCACCGGTGCGCGCCAGCCTGGACAAAGCCGGTATTGCCATAATCACATAGGCAATAGCCAGAATATGCAGCAAACGCGGCAAGGATAAAAATGTTTTGTCAAACCCGGCCAGGTTATAAGGCAGGCCGAAAGTCGGGTCAATCCACCACAAATTCCACCGCACCCAAACCAGCGCCAAAATCAGATAGCCAATGGCAAGCGCCAGCAAATAAGGGCTGCGCGGCAAAACCCCGCCCTTTTTGCTCCAGATAGCGGCGCACAGGCCGATAATGAACAAAAACTGCCATGAAAGCGGATTTAAAAACCACACGCCCTCAGTGGGGTAATTAGGCGGTGCAATGCCCCAAACAGCAGCAAACACATAAAGCGCGCCGGAAAGCACCAGCAAAAGCGGCATATTTTTATGCGCCATATACAGCATTAGCGGCGCACACAACATCAGCACCATATAAAGCGGCAAAATATTATTATAGCCCAACTGGTGCCCCAGAGTCACAATACCGATAAAGGCTCTGGCCGGCTCGGCCATAATCGGGGCAATATTGATCTCAGCCAGCAAGCCGGCCCGGTGCAGATAAAGCGCACCGCCGCAAAATACGGCAAGACTGACCAGAGTCAGCATAATATGGGTGCAATAAAGCGTGAAAGAGCGCTTCCACATTTTAAACATTAGCGGCAGGCGCCGGCCAAAGGTAAATTTGTGACCATAGGCCAAACCCACAGCCAGGCCGGAAACCAGCACAAAAGCCTCGGCAGAATCGGAAAACCCGAAATGCTTATGGGTGATATATTCAAATATTGTGCCGGGAATGTGATTGATAAAAATGGTCAACAGCGCCAGCGCACGCAATACATCAAGCCGCGTATCCCGAAGACCGGCCGTATTATGCGCAAGGGCAGCCGCCGCCAGGCGGCTGCCCACTGCCGCTTTTTGCTCAGCCGCCGGTATTTTATTATCTGTTTTTGCCGCAGATAAATACACTGTTTTCCCTCCGATGCGCCGAATTTTGCCTCTGTAACTGTTTTTACAAGCGAAAAACTGCTTCTCTATCAGGCATTATACGGCTTTTGGCCTGAAATTGAGAGTCTTAATTGCAATTTTGCTTTCACTTTATTTTGCCTGTTGAAATATTCTCTGCTCCGGCTTTATAGTGCCGCAGCCGGCAGCAAAACCGGCAGGACAGCAAACAGGAAATTATCATGGCCGCGACAGATTATGACCGCTTTCCCCGCCTTATGCTGACTTATGATATAAGGCGCCGCCTTGCCCCGGCTTTATTGGCCGATATGCTGGCTATTGAGGCCTGCGCCGCCATTATTCTTTATGATTCCGGCGATAAAGCCGAAGAAGCCGTTTTTCAAAAAGCCGCTGAGCCGCTGGTGCCGCTTATCCGGAATTGCGGCCTGCCGGTCTTGATAGCCGAAAATAGCAGCCTTTGCGGCCGCCTGAAGGCTGACGGCGTGCATATAGAAGAACAAGACGCCCAAAGCCCGGAAATTCTGGCCGATATGCGCCGGAAATATGGGGAAAAGCGCCTGCTCGGTTATGGCAATCCGCATAATCGCCATAATGCGCTGGAAGCAGGAGAAGAGCGGCCGGATTATATGTTTTTCGGCAAATTGGGCAAAGATAAAAATCCGGCGCCGCATCCGCGCAATGTGGCGCTGGGGGCATGGTGGGCAGCCATTGTGCAGATTGATTGCATTATTCAGGCAGGCAGCGCTTTGGCCAGTCTGGCCGGGCTGGCGGCAACACAGGCTGATTTTATTGCCGTGGAGGAAGCTGTTTTTGCCGCGTCTGACCCGCCAGCAGCCTTGGCGCAAGCGCAAAATCTGCTGGCGCGCCGGGTGCAAACGGGGCAGGAAATATAAACGGTCAGGGCTTCCGGCATTCATCAGCCGGCATAACGGGCCTGTCAAGAGGCAGCAAACAGGGGTTATATATGTCACACAAATTTTTCGGTGCAGCCTTGCTGGTATTTTATGCCGGCCTTTCGGGTTTTGGCGCCCATACCGCTTTCGGTATCAATAATGTCACCCTGCCGGTAACAGTGCAGCCTGGCGAGACAGCGGCCGATACGAGCAATAATGCAGGAACCGACGGAGACGAAAATCCGCCGGCGCCGGCGGATCCCGGCAAATGGTTAAAAAAAGGTGATTATGATTTTGCTTATGACGCTTATAGCTCCGGCCATTTTAAAACCGCCTTTCAAAATGCCATGCCGCGTGCCCAGGCAGGCGATATTTACGCCCAGACTTTAATCGCTATACTCTATATGGAAGGGCGCAATGTCCCGCTTTCCCCGCAAAAAGCCGTTTACTGGTATGGCCGCGCTGCCAAAGGCGGCGATCCGACAGCGCAATTACGCTACGGCATTGACATATTTAACGGCCTGCACGGTATAAGAGACCAGCAACAGGGAGAGGCCTATATTCGCCGCGCGGTTCAGGCCGGTGTGCCGCAGGCCTATTTTTATTACGGGCAAATTATGATGGATAATGCCCCGGCTGACGAACGCCCGGATATTGGGCTGGAATGGTTTTTGCGCGGTGCGGCTTTGGGTGACAGCAGCGCCGCTTATGCTGCCGCCAAAATTCTGGCCGAAGGCACGGCCAAAATTGCCCGCAATGACAGCCAGGCGCGCTTATTGCTGGAGGCCGCAGCCAATAGTGACAGCGTAGCCGCGCAGATTGAGCTGGCCGGGTTTCTGGTAGAAGGCCGCGGCGGCGCCAAAGATGAAGAACAGGCTTTTGATCTGATGAAAATGGTGGCCGTAGCCGGGGTGCCGCCGGCGCAAGTCACCCTGGCGCGTTATTATCAACAGGGTATCGGCACCAAAGCCGATATAGTAAAAGCCGCCGCCTGGTATATGGCGGCCAAAAAGGCCAATTATCCTTCTGATGATCTGGAAGATATGATGGCGAAATTGACGCCGCAGCAAATAAAGCAGGCAAGGCAGGCCTCCAATCATTTGCTTGAGGCACCTTGATTGCCGTATTCTCCCCTGCCATAAACGACACCAGGCCATTATCGAGGAATCCGATGGGCGGATTTCACTCAGGCGCGGCCGCCGTCAGCCCTTATTTCGGTTTGCTCATGCAAGCAAGCGAAGAGAGACAAGCCGCCCCGCCCCTGAGGAAGACAGCCCGCTATATGAAAAAGCTCAATTATGTGAAAAAAGAGAATACCGCTTATCCCTATAGCAGTTCAAGCCGGGCGCTGAAAAAGATTTTGCCGGGAAACGCAGCCAAACTGCAACCTAAGACCTTTGCGGCTTTCATAGGCGCCGAGTATAGCTATGAAGACAAACAGCAAGGAAAATCAGTCGCCGCTGCCGGGTTTGGGGGAGAAATATTGGGCGAATTTATCCTCAACCCCGTCCATTTGCCGCGCTTCCGGCAATTCGGCTTTTTTAACGGTGATATTCGGCCATTTGGCGGCATATTCGGCATTCAGCTCCAGCCATTTTTCCAGCCCCGGCTCGGTATCCGGCTTGATTGCCTCGGCCGGGCATTCCGGCTCACACACGCCGCAATCAATACATTCGTCCGGGTTGATAACCAGCATATTTTCGCCTTCATAAAAGCAATCAACCGGGCAAACTTCTACACAATCCGTATATTTACAGCGAATGCAATTATCAGTCACAATATAGGTCATCAGCCTTAGCTCCCATAATAGCGTATCAGAAAATGCCGTCAAACCGCCACAATGAAAACGCGGGCGCAGCAAAATCGCCGCCAGTATAACTAATCAGGAAACGCGGTCAAGCCGCAGCACAGATGAGGCCGGAAAAAGGCTGCGATATTATAGCCTGTCAGAAACCGCAGGGGCGCGCGCAAGCGTGCAAACCGCAGGGGCGCGCGCAAGCGTGCAAACCGCAGGGGCGCGCGCAAGCGTGCAAACCGCAGGGGCGCGCGTAAGCCGTGCAAAATGCACCGCCGCCACCGGAATCAATTCCGAAAAAATCAGGTGCCCGTTTTAAAACAAAACTGCCTTGGCGTAAAATAATTTTTCCCCGGCAGGCCACACTGGCTCCGTTTATTTCCCCGCCTGTCCGCTCTTATTTTTAGCCGATACAAACAGAATTTGATTGTAATCCCTTAATTTAGCGACAGCATTATAATCCGGCGCAGATTTTATATAAAATTAACTATAATATACAGAAAGTTAAAAGAAATATCCCATATTGCAGATAAACCAAAACGGAGCCGGGGAAAGGCAAGAAAAACGCGCAGCAAAGGCTATTTTACCCCGGTTTTCAGGCTTTAACGCGACCCGCTCTATTGGCGCATTTTATCACGCAATGCCGCCAAAGCAGCAAAAGGCGAATCTTCAATATTCACCGGTTTGCCTTGCTTCCTGCCGTCAAAATTACGCGGTTTGCCAAAATTGCGTCTCTGATTGCTGCCGGGGCTGCCCGTCCTCTCCGCCGCCCTTTGCTCTTGCTGCGGCGCAGCGCTATTTCCGGCCGCGGCTGCTTTACCGGTTGCTGCTGCTTTTTGCTGTTGTCCGGCAAAGCGCTTGCCGGCCGCCGCAGCAACACCGCCCCGATTATCACGCAGTGCCTGACCTGCTTTATCAGGGGCAGAAGACAGCGGTCGTTTTTGCTCTTTTTTATGCGGCTTTTTGTAAGGGCGCCTTTGATAACGCCATAAAAGGATAATTTCACCGGCCGCTTTGTCACTGCTCGCAAATTTTGATCCTACCGGTTCAGCCGCCGGCACAAAAGCATTTTCATCTGACTGCCGGGGGATAATCGCCGCTGTCTGAGCCGGCCAGTCCCCCACCGGCTCAGCGGCCGGCCGATTGATTTCACCCGCTTTTTCAGCGGCGGTTTCGTTTTTTTGTAAAAAAGCCCGGTAATCCACCTTGCTCACCGGCCGGGCTTTATAACCTGATTGCCGCAAAATTTCTTCCATATCTTCCGGCTTTGCTCCCAAAATAGAAAGCATAGCCTGACTAATGGTGAAATATTTGCCGTCATAAGCGCCGTCAGGCCGCGGCGCTGCCGCCTTTCCCGGCCGCCATGTCTGAGCATGGCGAATCAAATCAGCACAGCGCTCCAGCATATCAATGCGCACTGCTCTTTTGCCCAATAAGCAGTATCCCGCCAAACGGTAAAAGGCGCGGTCTCCGCCCTCTTCAACCGCAAAAGATGTGCGCCCCGCCATGAGCTGCGCCACAATATCGCTCTTGCCGGCACGCGCCTGAGCATTGTTTTTCAACGCCCATAACAGAGTCAAAGCCTGCGCCGGGGCGGGCTTTAACAAAGCCGGCAGAAAAACATGATAAACGCCGAAACGCACACCGAAACGCCGCAAAGCCGCGCGTGATTCCTGATCCAGCTCTTTGAGCTCAGCGGCAATTTCACGGCGCGGTACCACGCCTAGCTGCTCCACCAGCCGCAAGGCAATAAAGCGCGGCTTTTCTGTCAAAGCCTCTGCCCCGGCCAGATCAAACAAAGGCTTTAACGTCGTCTCACAATAAAAAGCAATAAAACGCCGCACACGCTGCGCCATTTTCTCCCGCGCCTGTGCGCCGGTTTCATCATCAGCCAGCAGCACAAATCCCGGGTGCAGCACATCTTCCCCCGGAATCAGACGGGCAATAAGCCAGCCGGCCCAACGCACAAATTCGTCTTGATCAACAGCCATATCGGCATTGGCGGCAGCAGCAAAACGCTCAGCCTGTTGCTCATACCAGGCCGTCACAAGCGGCGCCAGCTCAGCTTTTATCGCCGGCAATCCGGCCGGATTTTCGCCGGTCAAAGCCAGGCGAAAACCCTCTATCCGCCCGATATTCTGCTTATTCACCATAATCTCGCCGGCAGGCGATATTTCGGCCTCGTGCATTTCAGTTTCTCTCATCACTTCTCAAACCCGGCAGCGCAAGCGCAAAAGCACAAGCCTTAACAAACGCAAACCGCCGGCGGGAGTAAAGCAGCGCGCCGACAGCCTCGCTGCCGTTTTACCCTTTTTCCGGCCGCCGCGCAAGCAAGTCTTGCGCTTTGATTGACGCATAGATTTACCGGCTCACACCCGGCCGCCGCCGGCGGCAATAGCGGCAGGAAAATCAGCCGCAGCAGCAGGAAAATCGGGCTACTCTGCCGGCACCTGCCCGCTTTGGCCGGAAATTATGCAAGAAATTTTCATACAGCTCTTGTATAAAGGCGGCGGCACTATCATAATAGGCATGGAAGGGCGGAACAGCAGCGCCGGCAAAGCGTTGTTTCCGCCGGAAATCTGCAGGCCGAGACAAGCCGCGATTTACGATAATTATCGCGGCAAGCTTTCCAAGGAGCACCAATCACATGGCTGATTCACATAATATGCGCACAGCAATGCAGGGCCGCGCCGATGCGGCAATCGACCAGGGCTTGCGCAGCTATATGCTGGGCATTTACAATCTTATGGCTATCGGGCTGGTTATCACCGCTTTGGCCGCTATGGGCATGGCGCAGCTTGCTGCCGGCAATGCACAATTAATGCAGACATTTTATGCCTCGCCTGTGGCCTATATTCTGATTTTTGCCCCGCTCATTGCCGTGCTGTTTTTAAGCTTCGGCATTCAAAAGCTCAGCACCGGCGCGGCAAGGCTTTTATTCATTGTCTATTCGGCTTTGGTCGGCCTGTCGCTTTCTTCCATTTTCTTTATGTTCAGCAAAGCCAGCATTGCCCAGGTGTTTTTTATCACGGCTGCTTCTTTCGGTGCCCTGTCGCTTTACGGCTATACGACAAAACGTGATTTGCGGCCGCTGGGCACTTTTTTGTTTATCGGCCTTATCGGCCTGATTCTGGCCAGCCTGGTTAATTTGTTTTTTCATTCCGGTGGCTTTAATTATCTCATTTCCGTGATTGGTGTATTTCTCTTTGCCGGGCTGACAGCCTATGACACGCAAACTATCAAGGAAATGTATTATGAAGGCGACAGCGGTGACACTATGGGGCGCAAAGTGGTGATGGGCGCGCTGACGATTTATCTTGATTTTATCAATATGTTCATGATGTTATTGCAGTTGCTCGGCAATCGCACTTCTTCCTGAGGATCCGGCGGCCCTTGGCCGCAACGCCTTTGATTATTCAGAAAAGCCCTGCTTGCCTGGTGTGAGCGGGGCTTTTTGCTGCCTGCGATAGAGCCGGCAACGCTCATCATTGCCCGCTTTGCCGCGCACATATATTGACGCAGATTTATAAATTCTGTTTATCTTGCGGCAGTTTTATTTTATACTCACTCGCCGCCGGCGCGGCAGCAGGCACAAACCTTGCTATAACAGGCTTCAGAGCAGGAATTCGGCGTCATGGCAGCTCACGATAATAACAATACCGGCCCTGCTCCTTTGGCTGATTTACGCGCTTTGCGCGGTAATCTGGGCAAAACATTGCGCGACAGACGCGCAGCGCATAAAGCCGCGCAAAACGGTGCGGCCGCGGCTGAAGCTGAAATTTCCGCCTCGGCCCAAACGCAGCAAACACAGCCTTTGAGCGGTGAAATTATTCTCGCTTCCTATAATATTCATAAATGTGTCGGCACAGATAAAATTTTCAACCCGCAACGCATTGTTGAAGTTATTGCCGGGTTAAAGGCCGATATTCTGGCGCTGCAAGAAGTGGATAAACGTTTTGGCACGCGTCATGGCCTGCTTGATCTGGCTGAGCTGGAAAGAGAGACAGGGCTGCGCCCGGTGCCGATTCATTCTATTGCGCCGCAAGGGCAAGGCTGGCACGGCAATGCCCTGTTTTTTCGCGAAGGCAATATTTGTTCTATTGAGCAGATTGCCCTGCCGGGGGTAGAGCCGCGCGGCGCGCTGATTGTCGATTTTTATTTCAAAGCAGGGCCGCTGCGTATTATTGCCGCTCATTTCGGCTTGCTGCGCCGTTCCCGAACTTTGCAGGCAGAGGCTGTTTTAACTTTTTTAAAGGCCAAGCAAAATATGCCGACAGTGCTGCTGGGCGATTTAAATGAGTGGCGCATCGGCAAAAACTCTTCCCTTAATCGCCTGAGAGATTTTTTTGTTGAGAAAACGGCAACTTCCCCCAGTTTTCCCTCGCGTTTTCCTTTATTGGCGCTGGACAGAGTCTTTGCCGCGCCGCATAATCTTGTCCGCTCGCTGACTGTCTGTGATACGCCGCTGGCGCGGCGTGCTTCCGACCATTTGCCCATTCAGGCGCTTATCTGTTTGCAGCCTCTGCCTGAGCAAACACAGCAAGCCGAAACAGCAACAGAGCCGCCGCTCCTATCGTGATTTACCGGCACACAACGCGCCTTAAAATCATAATACGCCCCTCGGCCCGCCGGCAGCACAGGCCAATCGGCGCTACTCTGCCATAGCGTCAACAGTGTCGGCAGCCGTGCTGTTATGGGGCATATTCAGGTGGTTTTTCTTATAGCGCCTCACCCGCTTGCGCATTGCCGCAATTCCGGCAAGCCCGGTAATAAAGCCGTAAAGAGCCAGAATCGCCGCAACGCCTGAAAAAAATGCTTCAATACCGGCATAATCACCGGTAAAGATAAGGCCCGCCCCGATTAACAACCCAATACCGGCCAGGAGATAATTAGCGGCATAAAAATGAACAAATGCCGTTTCCTTGCGGTAGCGCCACATGAGCCAATAGACAGCAAAGCCGGAAAGAAACGCCACCAGAATCAAGGAAAATAATGCCCAAATAACATTACTGAGCACTTCATCAGGTGCCATAAAGGCAAAAGGCATATTCTCAACCGCTTTGCCTGCCAAGGATATAGGGATAGCAATAAAAGGCAGGCAGAACCACTGCCATTCTCCCTTACACATAAGTTTGATCGCCAGAACTACGCCATAAATATAAAGGCCTATAAGCGGTATACCAATGGCTAATCCTATTACTAAAGCGAATAATCCAGCCCCTGTCATTTATTAACTCCTTATGGCACTATTATAACTTGCAAGCCTCTGACAGACCTATAAATAAGGGGAAGCCAGCCAGATAATGCGATTATAAAGGCGCACGGGAAAAGGCGCTTTTTTTATTTCAGCCATGGTCACTTCACGCGCATTGGCCAGCTCCGCCCGGATAAGCCCGGCAATATTGGCGGTAAATTTTTTATCCATTATTTCCATATCTATCTCAAAATTCAGGCGCAAAGAGCGCGCGTCCAGGTTGGAAGAACCGGCATAAGCCCAAATATCGTCAACCGCCACTAATTTGGAATGGTCAAAAGCCCCGGTCGCCCGCCATATATGACAGCCGCCGCGCAAAAGCGGATAAAACTGCGCCCGCATGGCTCTGTCTACCAGTTGCAGATTATTATGCTCAGGGATAATAATATCCACCCGCACGCCGCGCCGCGCCGCCGTGACACAGGCGCTTATCAATTCGCGATCCGGCAAAAGATAGGGTGTTTTGATTAAAATATGCTTTTGCGCAACTGAAAAAGCGCCAATAAGCATTTGCTGATTGTTTTCCATCAGCCTGTCAGTCGGGCCGGAAGGCACAATACGCACCACCAGCCCTTCCGCCGGCTTTAAGCGCGGCGCCGTCAGCCCCCAGGCGCCATTATCCTTTGTATAATCCAGTTTTTCTTTGGCGGCAAAAGCCCAGTCTTCCGCTGCCGCATGAAACAGGTCATAAACCGCAGGGCCCTGCACATGAAAATGCGTATCCCAAAATGCTTTTGCACCATAAAGCGAGGCACAAAAACCTTCGCGAATATTCATACCGCCGGTGAAAGCATGCGCGCCGTCAATAATCAAAATTTTGCGGTGGCTGCGCAAATTGGCATAAGGCAGGCGCAGCCCCATAATAATATTGCCGTTAAATACATCAACAATAATGCCCTCTTTTTTCAGCCTGTGCACAATACTGGGGACAGAATAGCGCGCTCCGACAGCATCAATCAACACGCGCACAGCCACGCCGCGCGCGCGCGCCGCTGCCAGTGCCTGCACAAATTTTTCGCCCATGCGGTCATTGTCAAAAATATAGGATTCCAGCAAAATACTGTGCCTGGCAGCGGCAAGTGCCTGCAACATGGCAGCATAGGCCTCATCACCGCCGCGCAATATAGTAACAGCATTGCCGCCGGCCTGCCGGCAGGGGCTGATTTTATCGCCCAAACGGCGCATGGAAGCCCAGCCATTACCGAATTTCTCTTTTATTTTTGTCGCCGCAATATCATAATCATCAGGGTGATAATGCTCAGCCAGATTTACTCTTTCACGCCGAATATCAATATTTTTGCGGCGAATACGGTTAACGCCCAAAATATCATAAATCACCGCGCCCAAAATAGGGGAAAGAATAATCACACCAACCCAGCCTATGGCCGAGCGCACATCATCTTTGGTCATAACGGCATGAAGTGCGGCGGGAACACCTAAAAGAACCGAAAGGCAAATCAGAATATGCGGCCAATACTCCCGCATTATATCAAAAAATCCCATTTTAGCTCTCTGCTCCCTGAGTCTGGCGTGGCCGGGCCTCTCACCGCCCGGCTTTTATTATTGTTTTCAAACCGGCAATTACCGGCCTGTGCCGGAAAGCCCGTTTTATCATGCGACAATCCTGATAAAGATTTATCAGTATTTCTGCAAGCGAGCGGAGGAATCCCCGCTGCTTACAGCTCTGACAGCGCCGACCAGGCGGCAAAATAACAGGTTGATTTTATAAAATTGTTAAAAAATATAAATTTATTCCCAAAATAGAACAGGATTGCTAAAATAAGGCGAATCACTTTAAACCGCCGGCGCGCAAAGCCGGCTTTAATCGGGCGGCTATTCCGCTCAATTTAAAGTAAACGCTGTGTCTTTTGCAGTATTTTCAGCAGAGGCCTGCTAAATAAGCGGTATTTATGGTTAAAAATACTTTTACAAAGCTAAATATTGTTGAAAATTTTTAAAAAATTTTAATTTATATTTACTTTAAGCGTTAAAAAAAGAACAATATCTTCGTTCCGGGCAAAATGGAAAGGAAACGACAATGCGTGGAAAACAAACTGTAAGACATGCGGCTCATGCTGTCCATTATGGAAATTGGGGCTGGTTTCTGGCTCTAGGCATTATCCTGCTTCTGCTGGGTATTCTGGCCGCTATTTATGTTGTGCCGACTTCCATTGTTGCGGCCATGTTTATCGGCTTTTTTATTACCTTTGCCGGCATTATCCAGATTATTCACGCCTTTACCGTTATTCGCTGGGGGCAGTTTTTCCTGTGGCTGACTGCCGGCATTATTTACACCGCCGCCGGTGCCTTGTGCATTATCAATCCCTTCACTGCCCTGCCGATTTTGACCTTGCTGCTCGCCGCCTTTTTTATTATTGCCGGTGTTTTGCGTATGATTATCGGCTTTCGCGTTCATTATATTAACGGTGCAGCGTGGATTATCGTCAACGGTATTGTCACAACGCTGCTGGGCATTATTGTCATTATTCAATGGCCGCTCAGCGGGTTCTGGACTTTTGGTATTCTTATCGCGATTGATCTTATCTTCCAGGGTATTGGCTGGATCGCCTATTCCTGCGGGTTGAAAGAGCTTCATCGCTGATACAAGGCCTGTAGTGCCGTTAGTATAACGGTTCTGGCCTGTTTCCTTGCCTGGGCGATACCGGAGCTTCGTCTGCCGGCCAGTGTCTGATATTACCAGAACCGCCGGGACTTTGTCCGGCGGTTTTTCTTTTGGGTTTCGGCTCAATCCCGGGTTTCTGCTCAATAGCGGCTTTACCCTTCCATTACCTGTCATCATCAGCCGGTTTTGACAAAATTACGCAATAAAGTCATTACCTTACCGGGATCGGTTACCAGCACCCATTGCATTTCAAACCTTTCTTTGAAAAATTGCTGCTGCGCCACTATGGCATAATTTTCGTTATCGCGCCGATATTCGGCTTTAGTTTCCAGCAGCAGCACCAAATGCGCCGCCTCTCCCTTTTCTATCACATAGATAAAATCCGGTGTGGTAGAGCCGCCGGTATAAGTCGGCACTTTTATAGCGCGGCGGGGGATTTTGCCAAAAACGCTTATCTGTTCCGGCACTTTGATTTTTTCTACTTCATGCTCGGTTTCGCTATCATAAACAAAGGCCGGCTCTTCATATAAGTTACGCGCATCATTGCTAATATCATAAGCAATTTGTGTTCCGACCACATTTTGCGGCAAAGCGCTGACAAAAGCGCCGCTTTTTTCATAAACGGAAGTCTTGCCGCTGAAATCCAGGCGTTTATACTGGTAAAGCTGGGCAAATTCCCGGGCAAAGGCGGCGCGCCAGGCGGCAATAACAGCATCACAAGACTTCCGGTTAAGCCGGGCATTAACCGCCGCTTTATCCAGCCCGTCTTTTCTCAATTCCTGCAAGCGCCGCCATAATTGCCGATGAATAATCGGCAGGGGGAGAGACGTCTGCTTCGCCAGAGTTTCAACAAACTTCGCATAGGGCATCTGCCCCCAGCCGGTTTTATTAACGGCCGCTGTTTTTTGCTCGCTCAGGCTTATCTCTCCCTCAGCTTTTTGCGTGCTTTGCGCTCTTATCTCTAGCGTTTGATTATCATCAAAAACATCAGGCTGGTGCAGGGCGTTAGCAAAGAGCGTATCTATCGCCCCCTCTCCCAGCCGCGTGAATTCCAGCATATAGCGCTGCGCCAGCTCCTGCCATAAGGCGGCTATTTTTTGCCAGTTTTCGCGGCGCAAGCTAATTATAGCCTGCCGCTCGCCCTGAGCGGTAATTTTACCGCTCTTCAAGCGGCTTTGCGTTAGTTCCGGGTAGGTTTGCAGCAGCTTGTCATAGCCGCCGGGTTTAAAAGCATTGCTGCGCGTTATAATGCCGTCCGCATCAAGCTTTTCCAGTAAAACCTCAGCGTTTATTTTGCGCCGCTCGCAAATAATCTTTATCATTGCCTCGGTCAGTTTTTCTGTATCTAGCGGCACCGGCGCATCGCGGTTAATTTCCCCCACCAGCTTTTGCGCAAAATCCTGTTCATTCCAGCCAATAATAAAATTTAGCCGCCATTCTTCACCGCTTAAGCGGTTACCCTCTTCATCAACCGGCAGGCGCAGGCCGCGCCCTACTTCCTGCAACTTGCTTATTTCACTGCCGGAGCTGCGCAATTTGCAGATTGTAAAGACATTGGGATTATCCCAGCCTTCCCGCAGTGTCCATTTGGAAAAAAAGAACCGGCGAATATTCCAGCCGCCGCCCGCTTTTTTAAACGGCAAGGTGCGCTCTTTATGCAAAATATCCTGCATTTCTTCGGCTATGGCGCTGCTATCGGCCTCGCCCCAGTCTTTGGCAAAATAGCCGCCATGGGCGCCGGCAATATCGCGCAAGGTAGCACTTAAAAAGGCATGATAGTCCCCTGCCGAATGCTCTTGCAGCAAAGTTTTCAGCTTTTCCCGCAAGAGCCGCTCAAAAATCTGCTTCAGCCAGCCGTCCTGCTCGCGGTAAGAAGCAATGGAATCGATAAAAAACAGCGCATTGGTCTTGACGCGATAGCCCTCGCGGTGGAAATTCTCTCTTTCCGTAGCAAAATGAGCGTCCAAAGCCTGGCGCAGCAAAATTTCCTGGTAGGAATTGCTAAAAACTCCGGCCGCCAGCTTCATGCCCGGCACCAGCTCCAAATCATTGGAAAGTTTTTTGCCGCCTTCATAACGCACCCCGCCTTCAAAAGCCTCACCGGCTTCACTCAGATCTCCCCCCGCTTTTATCTCATATTCCCTGCCCTCATGCGCCAATATCAGGGCTTTATTGGTAACACTTTTTACCTTAAAAATCCGGCGGCTCAATTCTGGCAAAAGCGGGAATTGCACACTAACCCCCTTGACTAAATCCTGATTAAAAGCTGCCACCGCGCCTAAATCAAATTGCGGCTGGCTTTGATAATAATCCGTTTCGCCTTTTATTGCGGGGAAGGTAGCGCCAAAACGCACAATCATTTGCGGCTTTATATGCGCCATAACATTGCGGTAGCTCTTGCCGTCCCGCTTTAGCCGGTGCGGTTCATCAATCATCACCACCGGGCGCGTATCAGCCAGAGCTTCGGCCGGGCAGTTGGAACCGCCGAAAAAATTCTGCTCATAATCGCTTTTAAACAAAGCGCTGTCTTCCCTGTCGAGAAAGCCTTTATCGCTTAGCAGCAGGCATTGGATTGTATTGCGGTCATTTATGGTAGCGTCATGAAACTGGCGCAACGCTTCGGGGATATGTTTGCGGCCTTTTTTGCCGTCAAAACTCCCTTTATTGATAGTGTGCAAGGCAATTTTTGTATTGGGGAAGAATTGGGCAAAATGCTGCCTTGCATAGGCCGATTCAATAAAGTTTTTTGTTCCCTCTTTAATGGCCAGGCTGGGCACGACAATAATAAATTTAAACAGGCCAAGCTTTTGCTGCAATTCCAGCATAGCACGCGTGTAGACATAGGTCTTGCCTGTTCCCGTTTCCATTTTTATATCGATAAAATGTTTTTCCTCTCCGGCATATTTCAACTCCGGATTAGCATAAAGACTATCGCCGCCCCAGCCGGCTTGCGGCATGGCTTGCAGCAGCGCGTCCAATGCTTCCCTTTGATGCGGCAATTCTTCCAGATAAATCTGCATGGCATAGCCTCAGTAGCGCTTGATAATTTGCACGGTCTTATCGAGGCTTTGCCGCACATTATTTTCCAGCTCACGCAGGCTTTCAAAAGTGAAGGAATAGCCATAGAGAATAAGCGCATTAACATTCAGACTATAAGTGCCGATACGGTTTAACAGCGCTTTTGTCTGCTCTGCCCCCCAGCCCGGCGCAATGAGGTAAAGGCGGCTGCCGCCAGCGTAATGCGCTTGGTAACCGGCAATATCCAGTCTTTCTATGCTCTCGGTCAGCCTGTAGCCGTCTGCCACTGCCCAGGTGGCAAGCAGCACCTCTTCGCCTTTAGCGCCGCCAAAGCCAGACGGGGCAGCAAATTCCGCTACCATATCATCGGCAATAAGAGCCGGCTTATCGGGGTCAAATTCGGTAATTTTTTCAATGGTTTGCGCTTCTGGCGGCTTGATATAATAATGCTTAAAACCGCTTTTATCGCCCAGCTTCATGGCAGCGCGTTTTATGCGCTCAACCGCAATTTGATCAATCGTCTGATAGCCGGCGCGTTCTGCTTCGCTGCCGGCTTTAACCGGCTCATCAAGCTGGCATAAAATATAGCGGCGGTTGCCGCCGTCTTCCGCATTAAGCTCCATAACTGCCTGCGCGGTCGTGCCACTGCCGGCAAAAAAATCAAGAATAACAGACGCCTGCCCATTTTCTGGGGGGGGGGGGTAATAGAAGCTATAAGATTTTTTATAAAGGCAACAGGCTTGGGGTAAATAAAAGAGCCGTCGGTCAGCAAAGCATTCAACTCTTTCGTTGCCACCTGATTCATATAGCGATTATCGACACCAAACAAGGAATCCAGTAGCTTATAATTACTTTTCAATTCAGCCAAATATTTCTTGACAATAAAACCGCGTTGTCCCTCCAGGATTTTCTCACGAAATTTAACTTTTCCCGATTTAACCCAATTTTCAAAAGTCGCTTGTGCAAAAGCCCAATACCTCCCCTGCGGCGGCAAATCAACCGCCCCCGTATAAGGATTAGTAATTTCAAATCTGGAATTTTCACTACCGCTGCGGGCGCTTGGGTTGTCGCTGACCCAAGCGCCCGCAGGGTCATTATCAGGATTTTTATAGTGTGATACATCTTTTTTATCACCAACAATAGAAATCTGCGCGCAGTTTATTGCGTGAATTAAAACAAATTCATGCTGATAGTTAAGCCCCGTCCCCGCATCATTTGTTGCCGATTTTGTTTTGCGTATCACATCACCAATATAATTCCCCTCGCCGAAAATTTCATCGCAGAGCAGTTTCAGGTTTGCCTGTTCATTATCGTCAATACTGATAAATATTGCGCCGTCATCACGCAGCAGCTCTTTGGCGATTTTCAGACGCGGATACATGAAACTCAGCCAGGCAGAATGGGAGCTGCGGCCATTGATAATATGCAGGCGCTTTACCTCTTCATCGCTCAGGCCTAACATGGTTTTTAACTGCTCATCAGAAAACTCAAATCTATCTTTATAAACAAAACCGTCTGAGCCGGTATTATAGGGCGGGTCGATATAAATCATTTTCACCGCGCCTTTATAAGCGCTGCGCAAATGCTTCAACATTTGCAAATTATCGCCGGTGAAAAACAGATTTTCGGCCGCGCTATTTTCCGGCGCGCTATTATGCTGAGCGTTAGGGATAAGCACCGTATCCGGCGCGGTTCCCGTTTCCAGCCGGGCATAAGATTTGCCTACCCATTTGAGCTGATAACCGTCATGCGCTTCTTGCTCGTCATGCCAGTCCAGCTTGAAATCGGCATTAAACCGCCGCCGCTCCAGCACCCCTACCGGTTTGCTCCTGGCTGTCTCTTCACCCGCCAGCCTATCCGCCGGCTTATTATCCGCTTCCATTTGCCCTGCTCCGCTTGTGTTATCCGCCGTCTTTAAGGGGCGAATCCTTTCCGGCCGGTTAATGCGCATCATTCCAGTTTTTGGCGGCGCGGGCATCAACTTTTAGCGGCACAGAAAGATTAACCGCCGGGAAAGCGGCATTTTCCATAATTTCCCGCACCACTGCAATGGTTTGCTCTACCGCATCTTCCTCGACCTCAAAAATCAACTCATCATGCACTTGCAGCAGCATTTGCGCTTTATCTCCTGCGCCGGCATCACCGGCACCGCCGTCATGTGCCAGCCCGGCCTGGGCCAGGCCGTCTTCCATGCGAATCATGGCGCGGCGGATAATATCGGCTGCCGCGCCCTGTAGCGGCGCGTTAATCGCCGCCCGCTCATTAAAAGCGCGCAGCGCCGGGTTGCTGGCGGTAATTTGCGGGTAATGCACGCGCCGGCCAAAAATGGTTTCAACATAGCCATGGGCGCGGGCAAAAGCCTTGGTTTCTTCCATATAGTCGCGAATGCCGGGAAAACGGGCAAAATAGGTTTTAATATAATCATCAGCCTCTTTCCGGCCTATGCCTAACTGATTAGCCAGGCCAAAGGCGGAAATGCCATAAATAATGCCGAAATTTATCGCCTTGGCACGCCGTCTTATCTCGGCCGTCATCTCAGAGAGCGGCACATTAAACATCTCGGCCGCCGTCATAGCGTGAATATCCGCCCCATCGGCAAAAGCCGCCTTTAACGCGCCAATATCGGCCACATGCGCCAAAAGCCGCAATTCTATCTGGCTGTAATCAGCGGAAAGCAGTAATTTGCCCGGCGGAGCAATAAAGGCGGTGCGAATCTGCCGCCCTTCCCGGCTGCGCACCGGAATATTCTGCAAATTTGGCTCGCTGGAAGAAAGCCGCCCGGTGGTGGTGGCGGCCAGCGCATAGTTCGTATGCACCCGCCCTTGCGCGTCCTGAAAATTGGGCAAAGCATCGGTATAAGTGGATTGCAGCTTTTTTACCTGCCGCCAGGCGACAATTTTGCCCGCCAGCGCATAGCCCTGCCCCAGCGCACCGCCGGCGGCAGCCGCCGCCTGCCCTTGCGCCGCTAAATCTTCCAAAACCTGGGCGGAGGTAGACCATTGCCCGGTTTTGGTTTTCCGCCCCTCGGGCAAAGCAAATTTGCCAAATAAAATTTCTCCCAACTGTTTGGGTGAGCCAATATTGAATTCCTCTCCCGCCAGAGCATAAATTTCTTGCGCCATTACCTCCGCCTGCGCTGCAAACTCAGCCGAAAGCTGCGCCAATATAGCATTGTCAACCAGAACACCGCGCCGCTCCATAGCCGCCAGCACCGGCACCAGCGGCCGCTCTAACCGCTCATAAACACGGCTTAAGCCGCGCCGGCTTTGCGGCGCAGCAAAGCCCGGGCGGCCACCGGCAAAGACAGCATCAGGCGTTAACAAAAACGGCTTGAGCGCCTGCCATAAGCGCAAGGTTACATCGGCATCTTCAGCCGCATATTCCGTTGCGCGTGCCAAACCTACTTCAGCAAAAGACGGGGCACTGCGCCCAAAGCCTGCACGCGCGCCGCCCCTCACCTCGGCCATCAGCTCAGCATAAGTCAGATTCCGGTGGTTAAGCCACTGCTCAGCCAGCGCGTCCAGCCCGTGGCTGTTTACCGCCCCGGCCTGCAACACATAAGAAAGCAGCATAGTATCGTCAAAACTGCGCAGGCCAATGCCCAGACCGGCCATAATCTGCATATCATATTTGATATTCTGGCCGATTTTCAGCACGGATTCATCTTCCAGCACCGGTTTGAGCAGAGCCAGCGCCTGCGCTTTTGGCATTTGCCCCGGCAGCAGCGCTCTGTCGCCCAATAAATCAGCCTCTCCCCCGCCGGGCGCATAATGCCCCAGCGGCACATAGGCCGCCTTACCCGGCGCCAAAGCCAGAGAAAACCCGATAAGCTCCGCTGTAAGCGGGTCAAGCGAGCTGGTTTCCGTATCAAAAGCCAGCAGCCCCTGATCACGCGCTTGCGCCAGCCATTGCTGCAAATCTTCTGCCCGCGACAGGGTTTTATAGGCGCTGCGGTCAATTTTGACCGCCGGCGGCAAAGCGGCGGCAACCTTGCCGGCCCCGGCTTCTGCTTTCTCACCCGCCGCAGCTCCAAAAGCGCCGGCGGGCGGTTTTTCCACCGCAGCCGCTGCGCGCCCCGGCCATTCCACCTCGATAAAAGCCGGGTCAATAGCGGCAGCGTCCATATCCAGCTCGGCCGCCACCCGGCGGGTCAGGCTGTTAAATTCCATCGCCTTTAAAAAGCCGATAAGCCGCGCCCCACAGGCCGGCCTGTCCGGCGGCACCAGCGCCAGATTGTCTAAATCCTGCTCCAGCGGCACGGCGGCGCACAGCTCCACCAGCTTGCGCGACAAAAGCGCTTTATCGGCATTTTCAGTCAGAGTTTCGCGCCGTTTTTTTTGCGCTATCTCCCCGGCGCCGGCCAAAACCGCTGCCAATGAGCCGGATTGCTGCAATAATTCAGCCGCAGTTTTGGGGCCAATGCCGGGCACACCCGGCACATTATCGGTAGAATCGCCGACCAAAGCCTGAAAATCCACCATTTTCTCAGGCGGCACCCCCCATTTATCGATTACTTCCGCCCGGCCTATGGCTTTATTTTTCATCGGATCATAAAGGCCGATATGCGAGCCGACCAGTTGCATCAAATCCTTGTCGGAAGAGATAATGGTAACTTCAGCCCCGGCCGCCTCTGCCCGGCGCGCCAAAGTCGCCAGAATATCATCGGCCTCATAGCCTTCCTTTTCAATGCAAGGCAGGTTAAAAGCGCGGGTCGCTGTGCGGATAAGGCCGAATTGGGGGATTAAATCTGCCGGCGGCGGCGGGCGGTTGGCTTTATAAGCAGGGTAAATCTCCTTGCGGAAAGTCTGGGCCGAATGGTCAAACACCACGGCAAAATGCGTGGGCACGGCCAGGCTTTTATGGCTGTCATCACGGGCCTCGCGCAAGAGCTTCCACAGCATATTGCAAAAACCGGCCACCGCCCCGCAAGGCAGGCCGTCACTTTTGCGGGTCAAGGGCGGCAGCGCGTGATAGCTGCGGAAAATATAGCCCGAGCCGTCAACAAGGAAAACATGATCACCCTGTTTCATAAAATTTCACCTGCCTTTGATTGCAAAACAGAAAATGCCCGGCAGAAAAACTGCAATCAAGGCAATATTATATTGTAATCGCCCTGCAATCCGCCGACAATAAACTACCCAAACCGGCAAAGCAAAGCCACAGCCCGCGGCACAAACAAAAGAAGCGCAAAAGGCGAGTCCCTGCCCCCGAAATATTTTGCCTGATTGCCAGACTGCCCCGGAAATTAAGCCGTTTATACCATATTCTGCTTTTATGCTATCCCCCTCTTCTGCCCCGGCAGCCAATCAGCCCTGTTTGCCGCCGGCGCCGCCATACCATAAAGCGCGGGTGCCGCCTTCCGCCATTTTTTGCAAAAACTGCTCATGCTCGGCCTCTTCTTCGGCCGAGAGACGCGGCGGCAAAGCCTGCGGCCGCGGCTTCAAGCGATAAAGAGCGGCATTATCTTCACTATCGGCGCTTTGCCGGCCCAGACCCAAAGCACCCTGACGGCCGCCAATCAATTCCACATAAACATCGGCCAGTATTTCCGCATCAAGCAGCGCGCCGTGCAAAACACGCTTGCTATTGTCAATGCCGTAACGCCTGCATAAAGCGTCCAGGTTATTTTGCGCCCCCGGGTGCTTGCGCCGCGCTATTGGCAAAGTATCAATAATACGGTCAACCTCTATCGGCCTTTTGCCGCAGCGCACCAGCTCAGCATTGATAAAACCCAGATCAAACATGGCATTATGGGCAATCAGCAAAGCGCCATCGGTAAAATGCAGAAATTCGTCAGCAATATCGGCAAAACACGGCTTATCAGCCAGCATAGCGTCTGTAATGCCGTGGATTTTCTGTGCTTCCATCGGCACTTTCATACCGTCCGGGTTAATATAATGGTGGAATTTGCGGCCGGTGGGGAAACGATTATCATCATATTCCAGCGCGCCGATTTCAATAATGCGATCTTTGCTGCTGTCCAGCCCGGTTGTTTCCGTATCAAAAATAATTTCGCGCATAATAATGCCTGTTCCTGTAAAGTATTGTCGCTGCCCTGTGCTTTACGCTTTTAGCGATGGCCGGGGCAAAAGCACCAAATGCCGCATAAGCGCCTGCACAGCGCGGCGTGTTTGCGCCAAATCCTGCGCCGTATCAATAATAAAATCAGCTTTGCCGCGCTTTTCCGCATCGCTCATTTGCTGCGCCAGCATCGCGGCAAATTTTTCCGCATTCATATTGGGGCGCGCCAGCACACGCGCTTTTTGCACTTCATAAGGGGCAGAAACAACAGCAATATAATCTACCCGTTTGTCTTTGGCCAAACCGGTTTTGCCGCGCTCACAAAGTGCGGTTTTGTCTTCAGCCATCGTTTCCAATAAAAGCGGAATGTCCAGAACCGCCAGCCAATGCCTCTGTTCGCGCGCTTTTTGCACAAATTTCTCCTCTTCTGCCCGAATATAAGGGTGAATAATTGCCTCCAGCCGCGCTACGGCCTGTTTTTGCTCTGCCGGCTTTTTGCCGGCAAACAGGCTCTGCGCCAGTTTTTGCCGGTCAACCGCGCCGTCTGCCACTGCCTGTGGGAAAATTTTGGCAATTTCTGCCGCAATTTCCTTTTTTTTATAAAGAGCATGAGCCGCTTTGTCAGCGCTGTAAACAGGCACACCCTCTTTAGCAAAAAAACCGGCCACTGTGCTTTTGCCCATGCCGATAGACCCTGTCAGCCCCAAAATTATCATTATCCGCCCTTGTTCTCCATCAGGCCAATAGCGCCGCCGCTCTGCTCATCAGGCTCTATCGCTTTTCTCCCCGCTGCCCTCATGCCCAAACCTGCCCGTTTTGGGCGGGCAGCTTATAGACCCTGTCAGCCCCAAAATTATCATTATCCGCCCTTATTCTCCATCAGGCCAATAGCGCCGCCGCTCTGCTCATCAGGCTCTATCGCTTTTCTCCCCGCTGCCCTCATGCCCAAACCTGCCCGTTTTGGGCGGGCAGCTTATAGA